>JAXMAU010000045.1:0-56769 GCA_046350215.1 Gemmataceae bacterium
ACCAGGGGCACACAGAGGCGCAGAAGCGACTGACGGCGCTACCGTAGGCCGCCGCGTGGACGGCGTGCGAGCGATGGGTGAACGGCGGCAAAGCGAGTAACGCGATCTGATTGAGGGCCAGAGCGATGCGGGCCGCCATGTTCTACCTCGGTGGGTTGCTGCTGGCGACGACCGCCCCGTTGGCGGCCGAGCAGCCGGCGTCGGCGGGGGCGGGGTATGCGGTGCTGGTCGGGGTGTGTGCGTATGAACACGCCGGATTGCCGCCGCTGAGCTACGCCGAGAACGACGTGGAGGCGCTGGCCCGCGAGCTGGACCGGCCCGGCTCGCCGTTTCACAAGCGCGTGCGTGTGCTCACCACCGGCCGCGGCCAGAAGAACGCCGCCGACCGGCCGACGGCGGCCAACGTCAAGGCGGCGGTGGACAGGGCGCTGGCGGAGCGGACGCGGCAGGAGACGGTGCTGGTGGCGCTGGCCGGGCATGGCGTGCAGCTGCTCGTCCCCGACCCCGACGGCAAGGGGGAAGAACGCAGTTACGGGTACTTCTGTCCGGCGGATGCCCAGCTGAGCGGGGTGGACTATCGCACCGGGCGGTCGGCGCGGCTGGTGTTGCTGCCGGAGCTGTTGCAGCAGCTGGGCGACTGCGGAGCGGGCAGCAAGTTGCTGCTGATGGACGCCTGCCGCAATCAGTTGCGGCTGAAGCAGCGATCGCTGACCATCCGCCGCGACATGGTGCCCGAGGGCGTGGCGGCGCTGTTCAGCTGCCGCAACGGGGAAGTGTCGTATGAGGCGGAGAAGCTGCGGCATGGCGTGTTCTTCCACTTTCTGCTGGAGGGGCTGCGTGGCAAGGCGAAGAACCGTCGCGGCGAGGTGACGTGGGCGCGGTTGGCGGAATACGTCACCGAAAAGGTGACCGAGGACGCCGCGACGCTGCTGGGGGAGAAGGTGGCACAGACGCCGCACCTGATCGCCAACCTGGCCGGGCGCTCGCCGGTGCTGGCTGGCCCCGGCAGCGAGGCCGAGCGGCTGTACCGGCAGGGGCTGGAACTGTACGACGGCACGCGCGGCAAGATCGACCGGGAGGAGGCCGCCCGACTGTTCCGGCTAGCGGCCGAGCAGGGGCATGAAGGCGCGCAGATGGCGCTGGGGGTCTGGCAAACGGACGGTGCCGCTCGGCTGAACCGGACCGATGAGGAGGCGCCGCGCTGGTGTGCCAAAGGGTTGTCGCGGACGCGGCAGCTCGCCGCGGCAGGCGACCCCGATGCCCAGCGCTTGCTGGGAGACGCCTATCGCCTGGGGATGGGGACAGAGAAGAACGAGCGCGAGGCGGTCCGTTGGTATCAGCAGGCTGCGGACCAGGGACACGCGCCCAGTCAACTGAACCTCGGCTGGTGCTACGAATGGGGGGTCGGTGTCAACAAGAACCCCTCTGCGGCCTTCCGCTGGTATCGCAAGGCCGCAGAGGCGGACACCGCCCTGGGCCAGTTCTACCTTGGGCGGTGCTACGAAGGGGGGCTCTGGGTGAGCAAAGACGAGAAAGAAGCGGCCGCCTGGTATCACAAGTCCGCCGCCCAGCAATACGCCCTGGCGCAGTATCAACTCGGCGTTCTGTACTCCAGTGGTCGCGGGGTTGGGAAGGATCTGGCGCAGGCAGTTGGCTGGCTCCGCAAGGCGGCTGCCCAGGGGCACGCTCCGCCCCAGTTCAGCCTGGGCTGGTGCTACGAACAGGGGATCGAGGTGGGGAAGGATCTTGAGGAGGCTAAGCGCTGGTATCGCAAGGCCGCCGACCAGGGCCACGACGAGGCACGCAAACGGCTGCAGCAGCTGAAATAGTCCGCCATCGTCCGGACTCTGCGCTCACGGGTCGAGCGACATCCAGTCGGTGATGTCGAAGCGAGCGTGCGGCGAGGTCTTGCGAGTAACCGCTAACTGGTGATACGCCGTCCGCGGGTGCCGCAGCAGGCGGTCGAGGTCCTCCACGCGCAGCCCGGTCTGCTCGCGGCAGAACATCAGGTCGGCTTGCCCCGGCACCGTCACCAGCTGGACGTGGCCGATCAGCTGGATGGCCTCCTCGCCGAACGCCTTGCCGGCGGCGCTCGCTGGGATCAGCAGATAACTCACCTGGTCCGCCGGTGGACCCGCCGGAGCGGCCTCCGGACCGGGAGTGACGTCGGTCGGACCGACGCCGGAGCCGACCAGCACCGGCCGGCGCACCCCGGACCCCTGCGCCGCCCGCAAGTGCGACGGCGACACCGCGGCTGGCCGCACCACCTGCTCCAGCGGCGGCGCCGCCAGGTCGTGATACTGGCTGATCCGCGCCGGCAGCCCCTGGTCGGACGAATACTCCACCTGGGCGACGTCGGTGATCGGCAGGATGTCGCTCAGCCGGTTCTTCGTCCGCCGCAGCAGCGGCAGGGTGAAGTGCCGCACCAGGTCGATGTTCTTCAGACACAGCTTGAGCAGTCCACCGGACGGAGCGAGGATCTCCTCGCCGATCAGGTGGTCGAGCTGCGCCCAGTGGTCGGCGGTCAGCGTGCCCAGGAACCGCCGCGCCGCCTTCTCCAGATCGGTCTCTCCGTCCGGCAGGATCACCCGGTTGTTCGACGCCTGCGAGATCGCCTCCCAGTAATCGGCGGTGGACAGCAGTGGCGACACCGCCGGAGCCGCCCAGGTGCCCTGCGGCGACAGCCCGCTCGCCGTCACCTCGCGGGTGAACGTCATGGTGTCGGTCAGCAACTCGGTGTCGGCCGTCGGCGCCACCGTCTCCGGCGTCAGATAGCCCTGCACCGCGCGCAGCTGCTGGCGGCAGAACCCCAGGTCGCGGAGCACGTCGTTCAGCCGGCCGCGCAGGGCGGCGAAGAACTGCAGCACCGCGGCGGCGGTGTCCTCGGCCAGACACTGGCGGGCGAACGCCGCCAGGTGGTCGAGGAAGATCCGCAGCAGCCGCCGGGTGCGGCCGCCGAAGAAGCTCCACGCGCCGGCGCCCATCATGCAGTTCTGCAGCGCCTCGTCCAGCTGCTGCTGACCCTGAGCGGAGCGGGCCGACTGCTGTTGCAGCCGCGCCTGGTGCGCCTGGGCGGCCTCCTCGCAGAAGCGCATCAGCCGGGTGACCGCCGCCTCGCCCACCGTCACGCGCCGGCCGGCGTGGCCGGTCAGGTCGCCGACCACCGCCGCCAGCTTCTCGGCCCACTCCTCGGCCAGCTGCGCAGCGGCAGCCTCCAGCCCGCGGGTGAGCGGGCTGCGCCGCTGCTGCACGATGCTCACTCCCGGCAGCGGCACCCCGCCGCCGAGCCAGTCGCGGACCCGCGCCAGCACCTGCCGCGCCCAGGCGCCGGGATCGTCGTACACATGGCCCTGAACGCTCTGCTCGTCGATCCCGCTCAGCAGGCGGGCGAGTGCGTCGCGGGGCGGCCCGTCGGTATGCGGCGCGGCCAGCTCGCTCAACCGGCCGGCGATGGCGTCGGGACGCAGCTCCGGGTCGGCCAGCACGCGAGCGAGAGCGGCGTCGAGTAGCGCCTGCTCGGCCGGGGCCAGAGGAGCGCCGGCGCCGGCCTGCCACTCGTCGAGCAGCCGGCGGCACACGTCGCGCGCCGCCACGCGCAGCAGCAAGCCGCGCGGGAACCACACCCCGTAGGTGCCCAGGCTGCGGAACGGAGCGGTCAGATCGCGGCGCATCCGCGTCTGATCGAGCCGCAGACCGAGCGGGGTGGTCAGCTCGTGGAACAGGTAGGTGCCCACCTGCGACAGCACATCCTGCCGTGCCTCCGGCGAACGGTGCGGCTGCGGCAGCAGGTACAGCTGGTCAAAAGGCTGCCCATGCTCGACCATGCGTGTCCCGTCCACCCCGTACTGGGCGGCGAACGCCACCGTCGGATCGGTGAAGTGGTACAGCTCGGTCAGGGTGGCGTACAGGTTGGCCTGCTCGGCCGGCGGGGTGGCCGGGTCGTCCGGCGCGCCGCAGAACAGCAGCCCGAGCACCGGGGCGACGTCCAGTTCGCTCGCCTTGAGCAGCCGGCGCACGGCGAAGCCGAGATCGGGAAGGAAGCCGGACCCACCGCCGGTAGCGGCGGAGAGCACGTAGACCCGCGGCGTCTTGTCGCGCAGCGCCAGGCCGGTGTGCTCCACCGTCTGGAAGATCTTGTCGTCCTCGCAGGCGCTGGCCAGCTCCCGCTTCAGCCGGGCGTTCAGCCGCTGGTAGTGGTCGGTGAACGCCAGCCGCCCCAGCGCCCGGCTCTTCTCGGTCTTCAGGCTCTTGGGAATGGTGTACAGCTTCTCGCGCGGCAGCCACTCGTCCAGCTGCTCCATCTGCCGGCGGCGATGCTGGTACTGGGTGTTCTGCTGCAGCGGCAGGTGAAACACCTCGTGGCTGTGCAGCGCCAGCTCGGACGCGCCCCGCTGCGCCGCCTTGATCGCTTCCAGGTCGGTGTCCAGGTAGAGGAAGCGGATCATCGGCACCCGGTCGAGGTCGCCGAACTTGTCGAGAAACCGGCCGCGGATCTCCAGCAGGGCGCGGCGGCCGAATCCGCCGACGCCGATCACCAGCGTCGGCCGCAGCGCCCCGGTGGCCGGCTGAGCGACGGTTACGCCCAGGTTGGAGACGACCTCGTTCGCCTCGTTGAGCGGCCCGCCGGCGATCGCCGCCGCCGGCAGGTCGGCCGGCGACAGCTCCTCCAGCTGAAAGCTCTCCAGCGTATCGTGCAGCGACTTTGGCCGGCCGGGGTGGTCGCCCTCGATCAGGATACCGGCGACCGACGGCAGTCGGGCGGCATAGAGCGCGCGGAGGAACGCCAGGCAGCTGGGGAACCGTTTGGCCGGGTCCTTCTCCAGCGCCCGGCCGACCACCGGCCGCTCCGCCTCCGGCAGCGCCCGCAGGTCAGGCGGCTCGTTCAGGTGCTGCTGGGCCAGCTGGCGGGCGCTCTTGCCGTTGAACGGCCGGCGGCCGGTGAGCAGCTCCTGGTAGACGATCGCCAGGCTGTACTGGTCGCTGCGATCGCTGATGGCGTTGGTGAACGTCTCCGGCGGAGCGTACAGCGGAGTGACGGTGCTGAGCACCCCGGACGCGCCGGAGCGTTCCAGGTGCTTGACCAGCCCGAAATCGGCCACCTTGACGCGGTCGCTCACCAGGAACAGGTTGCGCGGCTTGATGTCGAGGTGCTGCAGCCCGTACTTCTCATTCATGTGGTCGAGCGCTTCCGCGGCATCGCGGATGTAGCGCAGCAGCGTGTCGCGCGGGATGCCGACCAGGCCGGACTGCTTGCACTCCTCGTAGGCGTCGTGCAGGCTGCTGTCGGCCAGCTCCATGACGATCACCAGCTGGCCGTTGACCACTTCGATGCGGTCCATCTGCAGCACGAACGGGTGGCGGATCTCCTTGACGCGGTTGAGCGCCTTCAGTTCCTGCTCGGCGCGAGCGCCGTCGATGTCGAGGGAGTTCAGGTTGCCGAAGACGAACTTGATGGCCTTCAAAATGCCGCCGGGGGCCTCGCACTTCCAGGCCTCGCCGAACCCGCCGCTGCCGAGGGGCTCAATCAGGCGGTAGCCGGGGATCGGCTCCGCGTTTGCCTCCCGCACGAAACTCATGTCCGGTCCAGTCCTGTCCTGTGAGGGGAATAGCGGTCCAGGGGGGCGGAGGCGACCCGATCCAGTGAGGGACGACGCGCTGCGGCGACCAGGGGAGAACGCTGCCTTGGCACGACGGCCTCCGACCGAGAGACCCGGGGACACTCAAAGGTAGTTCGCTGCGGGCCGGTTGTCCAATTCGGGAACAGGAAGCGACGAACGTCGTCCTCGCCGGCGCAATCCGCATTCCTTGCCCACCCGGCACAGGGTGTCGTCGGCGGCGCGAGAAACGCACCTGCGGTGGGGAAAATCATTGAACCTCGCCCGCCGCCGACCCACTATGAAAGTGTCCCGGCGCGGGAGCCGGGGTCGTCCGGAACCTGGGAGAGATACTATGTCCTTGCGCACCCTGGCCACCGGCCTGGTGCTGGCCCTGGCCGTGTGGAACGCCGGCTGCAGCAGCTGCTGTCACCACAAGCGGCCGGCCTCGCCACCGTGTTGCCCACCGGGGCCAGCCGTGGTCGCCCCGCCACCGCCGCCGCCGTCGACCGCCGGGTTCCCCCCGGCCACCGGGTTGCCGGCCGCCTACGTCCGCTGACGCCGGGCCGGCTCGTGGCCCGGTGCGGCCGGCGCATCGTCCTGCCCCGGCCGCCTGATGCGTGACACCCGGAGAAGCGGCACGGTCGCCGCCGTCGGTCCCGTCGCTAGAGATTCGCAGCAATCGCTTCGGTCCGGCGGTCGATCGGCCGGCGAGCGGTTGCCTGTTCGTCGTTGCAGCGCATAGTTCCGGTTAGTGATGCTGGAGCAGGTCCGGCCCGGGTATCGTTGCCGGGGTCGCCCGCTCTGGTTCGGAAGCGGAGTCGGCTGGGCGAGCCATCGCCCGATCGCCTTCCACCGCAGGGACGTGTGGCGCGCCCACGGCGTGCCCAACCGGAACAGAGGGGTTTCTCATGCGCTTGCGTCAGGTATTCGTGCTGGTCGCCCTGCTTGGCGTGGTGCTGACGTCCGGCTGCTGCCACCGGAAATGTCACTCCCGCCGCCATTGCTGGTCGGATTGCTGCGCGCCGTCCTGCTGTGAATCGACCTGCTGCCACCCCGGCACCACGGGCGGCCACCCGACGCTCGCCGAGCCGCTGCTGGCCCCCGGACACTGAGCCGGGGTTTCTCGCGCCAAGCGGAGGGCGAACTGCCCCCGGACGCGGTTAGCACACCAGGGGGCAGCTCGCCCGCCGTCAGCGCAGCTGCGGCACGATGAGCGGCGTTTTCGAGTCGGCATAGGGGTTGTACACGTCGAACCCCGCCAGCCGCCACTGCCCGCCGGCCTCCTGCTGGAACCGGCCGCGGACGAGGAAAAACTCTCCGCCGGCCAGGTAGCGGGTGCTCTCCGGCTTGGCGAAGAAGGTCACGTCGCCGGTCTGGTCCGGGAAGTCGAACCCCCACACCTTCAGGTCGGTGACCGCCCCACTCCGCACCGCCTGCTCGACGTAGCCGCGAAACGCCGTCCGGTCCATGCCGGCGTAGGTGAACCCCGCCGCCAGGTGCGCGACGATGGTCTCGACGTCCTTTTTCTTGACAGCGGCTGCCATGACCGTCAGCTTCCGCTCGATCTGTTCGCGGCGCGTCTCCACCAGGTAGCCAAGCAGCGCATACAGCCCCATCGCCGCGGCGACAACGCCGGCGGCGATCAGCCAGCCGCGCCGCCGGTCGCGGACCCACAGGCCGAGCAGGATCAGCCCCGCCACCGCCAGGGCGAGGTAGACCGTCAGCCGCCCCTCGAACAGCCAGTCGAACACGGCCCGTCCTCCCGGTTGGAGGCGCCTGCGGATTCCTCACGCGCCGGCGACGCCCGGCCAGCGGGGACGGCGGTCGGGCGGCGCGGCAGCGGTGGGACGGCGGGACGGCTGAAAGAACACGCACGCCGACACCGCCAGTCCGGCGGCGCTGGCGAAGCAGGTCCGCCGCAGCGTGGCGTCACGAGCGAACAGGGCCACCACCCGCCGCCAGCCGGCCGCCGCCGGCGCCCCGGTGTCGACCAGCGGAGCGGCGATCACCCCGGCCAGCAGCGTGGCGGCCAGGGCGATGCCGAGCCAGAACAGGAACCGTTCGAGGGCGGGTTGCCGCCTGCCGGACATGCCGTGGTCCCTCGCCCTCGAACCGGGTGGGTCAACCCTTCCAGAAGCCGTTGCGACTGGCCGGCCAGACGACGCTGCCGTACTGGCCCGCTTTCTCCAGGTTATCCTCGATCCGCAACAGCTGGTTGTACTTGGCGATGCGATCGGTGCGGCAGGCCGAGCCGGTCTTGATCTGCCCGGCGTTGACCGCCACCGCGTTGTCGGCGATGGTGGTGTCCTCGCTCTCGCCGGACCGATGGCTGATGATGGTGGTGAACTGGTTGCGGCGGGCCTGTTCGATCGACTCCAGCGTCTCGGTCAGGGTGCCGATCTGGTTCACCTTCACCAGGATGCTGTTACCGCAGCCGCGCTCGATTCCCTGGGCCAGCCGCTTGGTGTTGGTGACGAACAGGTCGTCGCCGACCAGCTGCACCTTGCTGCCCAGTGCCTGCGTCAGCTTCTTCCAGCCGTCCCAGTCGTCCTCGGCCAGCCCGTCCTCGATCGACCAGATCGGCCACTTGGCGCACAGCCCTTTCCACAGGTCGATCATCTCGTCGGAGGTGGCGACCTTGTCGGGGTTGCTCTTGAAGAAGCAGTAGCCGTTCTTGCCGCGGTGCTTGGCCTCCTCGAACAGCTCGGTGGTGGCCGGGTCGAGGGCGAAGACGATCTGTTCGCCCAGCTTGTAGCCGGCCGCCTTGACCGCCGACGCCAGCACTTCCAGCGCCTCGTCGGCCGACTTCAGGTTGGGGGCGAAGCCGCCCTCGTCGCCGACGGTGGTGCTGAGGTGCCGGTCGTGCAGCACGTCCTTCAGGCTGTGGAAGATCTCGGCCCCCATCCGCAGCGCCTCGCGGAACGACGGGGCGCCAATCGGCATGATCATGAATTCCTGGAAGTCGATGGTGTTGTCGGCGTGCTTGCCGCCATTGATGACGTTCATCATCGGCACCGGCAGGACGCGGGCGTTGGCCCCGCCCAGGTAGCGGTACAGCGGCAGGCCGACGGCATCGGCGGCAGCGCGGGCGACGGCGAGCGACACGCCGAGGGTGGCGTTGGCGCCCAGCTTCGCCTTGTTCGGGGTGCCGTCCAGTTCCAGCAGCGTCTGGTCGATCAGCACCTGCTCGGTGGCGTCCATGCCGATCAGCTCACCAGCGATGATCTCGTTGACGTTGCGGACCGCCTGCAAAACGCCCTTGCCCTTGTAGCGGCCCTTGTCCTTGTCGCGCAGTTCGAGCGCCTCGTAGGCGCCGGTGCTGGCGCCGGACGGGACGATGGCGGAGGCGACGACACCGTTTTCGAGCAGCACCTCGACCTCGACAGTCGGGTTGCCACGGCTATCCAGAACTTCCCGCGCCTGAATGCTGTCAATGCTGGTCATGGTCGATCCATTCGGGTCACTGATCCGAGAAACACCCGGATGTTCTAGGCGAACAGGGGACCCGAAGCCAGCCGGCGGGGGGAGAAAGAAAAGGAGGGAGCCCGGCACGGGGGTCGAGCAGGGAAGGACCGTCCCGGGGTGAGGATGGCAGGGTGCAGGAACCGATGGAGACGGTAACGGGGTAGCTCGCCGGGACTCCCTCGCAGGCGGACGCCCGACCAGCGGGCCGGTCGGGCGGGGCGGGTCGCGTCGCACCGCCGGGGATGGCAACTCCTTGCCAGGGCGGTGCGGGCGATGATGGCGGCCGCCGGAACGTCCCCCCGTGGCAAGAACAGGGTGGGGGAAGGAGGTCCGGTGGGGGGAAGGTATCGCGTGGCGATCCATCGCCGGCGAGACCGAGTTCCTGGCGGCCCGGGGGGGAAATCTGGGGGTGTGGCGTTGACACCCTAGATATCGGCGGCCGGCGGCGGCGGCTTGAACCGCGGTGCGGCGATTCGGGACGACGGCGCGCTGCCAGGTTCGATGTGCCAGGTGCGGTAACCGACTGGGCTGCTTGGTGCCATGCCCACGCTCGCGTGGGCATGCGGCGTGACACCAACCAGCCCCGTTCGGGGAAGGGTGCTCGCTCCACATGGCCACGAAGCGTGGCCATGGCACCCAGAAGGGACGACGGCGCCGGTTTTTGCTACGCTGGACGATGCCCGCTCACCCCCGGAGCCTGCGCCATGACCACTCCCGCCTACACCCTGTTCGCCGACCTCGCCCGCGAGGCCGAAGCGCCGGCCGACGGCATCCTCAGCCGCACCCTGTACACCGATGACCGCTTGAAGGTGGTGCTGTTCGGGTTCGCCGCCGGCCAGGAACTGTCCGAGCACACCGCGGCCAAGCCGGCGGTCATGCACTTCGTCCGCGGCGAGGCGGCGGTGACGCTCGGCGACGACACGGTCGACGCCGGCCCGAACACCTGGGTCCACATGGCGCCGAACCTGCGGCACGCGATCAAGGCGCGGACGCCGACGGTGATGCTGCTGTTGCTGCTCAAGTGACGAGAAAGGGTGCCCATGTCGCACGTCGTCGTCGTCGGCTCGACCAACATCGACCTGACGTTCCGCGTCGCCCGCCTGCCACGGACCGGCGAGACGCTGCCGGGCACCGACTGCTTCAGCGGCTTCGGCGGCAAGGGGGCGAACCAGGCGGTGATGGCTGCCCGCCTCGGCGCGCGGGTGACGATGGTGTCCGCCGTCGGCACCGACGCCTTCGCCGCCCAGGCGGTCGACAACTACCGCGGTCACGGCGTTTCGACCGAGTATGTCCTTACTCGTGACGGGCCGACCGGGACGGCTTGTATCCTGCTGGATGAGGCGGCCAACAACTGCATCGTGGTGGTGCCCGGTGCCAACGCCACGGTGTCGGCGGCCGACGTCCGCGCCGCCGCCGCCGCGATCCGCGCCGCTGATGCGGTGGTCGCCCAGCTGGAGACGCCGCCGGCCGCCACCCGCGCCGCCTTCGAGCTGGCCCGCGCCGCCGGGGTGAGGACGATCCTCAACCCGGCGCCGGCGCTGCCGATCGACGACCTGCTGCCGCTGACCGATCTGCTCGTCCCCAACGAGACGGAACTGCAGACGCTCACCGGCGCCGTCACCGGGACGCTCCCGGAAGTGAAGCAGGCCGCCCGGTCGCTGTGCCGCCGCGGGCCGAAGGGGGTGCTGGTGACGCTGGGTGCTCAGGGCGCGCTGCTGGTCGAGGGCGAGCGGGCGGAACACGTTTCGGCGCCCGGCGGTGAAGGCGATCGACCCGACGGCGGCCGGCGATGCGTTCATCGGTGCGGCTGGCGGTGTACCTGGCCGACGGCGGCGGTCTGAAGGACGCCGCCCGCCGCGCCTGTGCGGTGGCGGCGGCGACCGTCACGCGGCCCGGAGCGCAAGTTCGTTCCCGCCGCGCGATGATCGAGGCGTGCGCTTGCGGACGAAAGGGTAATTGTCGTCTACCCGATCGCTCACGCGCCGGTCATCGAGCCGGTCGGCGGATCGGCGTCGGTACGCCGCTGGTCGCGTTCCGCCAGCCACACGCCGGCGAACGCCAGGCCCAGCCCGGCGGTCCAGCCGGCGAGCATGTCGAGCGGGTAGTGAACGCCCAGGTACGGCCGCGTCAGGCCGATCGTCAGCCCGAGGAATAGTCCCTGCCGCCACCACCGCCACGCGCATCCACCGGCGCCGCAGTTCGCGCGCCAGCAGCAGCGCGGCGGTGAGATAGATCGCCGTCGGCGACAGGGCGTGGCCGCTCGGGAAGCTCGGCTCGTTCGGCAGCGCGATCAGCCGCCATGCCACCGCCGGCCGTGGGCGGTCGACCAGCCCTTTCACCCCGTACTGGACCACGAACGACGCCACCGCGACCGCCGCCAGCGTCAGCGCCGCCCGTCGCCGTCCGCCGCGGCGAACGCCAGCACCATCAGCAGCGTCAACGGCGCCAGGAAGACAAAGTCGCCCAGGTGCGTCCAGGTCATGACCAGGACGTCAAGCCACGGTCGGTGCAGCGACCCGAAGAACTCCAGCATCCCCAGGTCGTACCCCTGCAGCGCGTCCATCGGTCGCGTCTCGCCGGCGCCCGTGCATTCTGCCCTTGCCGCTCGCCGCGGGATGCCTCTAGAATGCAGTATTCCAGAAGTCTATGCCGAATGGGTCTGTTCGCGGAGAGGATCGATGAAGGAAGGCATTCACCCGAAGTACGAAGAGGCGACCGTCACCTGCGGCTGCGGGAACAAGTTCACCACCGCAGCACCCGCAAGGCGATCTCCGTCGAAATCTGCTCCGCCTGCCACCCGTTCTTCACCGGCAAGATGAAGTTCATCGACACCACCGGGCGGATGGAGCGGTTCCAGAAGAAGTACAACTGGGACAAGCGCAAGAAGGCCGGCGAGGCGGAAGCCGCCAAGTAGCCCGTCGCCCCCGACCGCGCCGGCTGGCGCGTTCGGGGGCGTTGCTGTCTACCTGGCTGCGCCGTGGGCCGTCCCGCGGCGTCGGGCGGTCGATCCCCGGATCGGTTTGACCCCCGCCTTCCGCCGCGATCCGGCAGGACCGCCCGGCATGTGGCCGTTCTTCGAGCAGGCGCTGACCCGCTACCACGAACTCGAGGCGCAGCTCGCCGACCCCGCCGTGGTCGGCGACCGCGTCCGCTACTCCCGCGTCGCCCGCGAGCACGGCGCGCTGGCGCGCAAGGTCCGTCCGTACCAGGACTACCAGAAGCTGCTCGCCGACCTGGCCGCCACCGAGGCGCTGCTCGCCGCCGAAACCGACCCGGAGATGCGGGCGGTCGCCGAGGAGGAGCTGCGCGACATGCACGCGCGGCGCGAAGCCCTCGTCGCCCGGCTGGAGGAGTTCCTGCTCGCCGGCGACGAGGACTATGACAGCATCATCATGGAAATTCGTGCCGGTACCGGCGGCGACGAGGCGGCGCATTCGCCGGCAACCTCTTCGACATGTACGACCACTACGCCCGCGACCTGGGCTGGCGGGTGGAGACGATCGCCTTCAGCCCCGGCGAGGCCGGCGGCTTCAAGGAAATCGTCTTCGGCGTGAGCGGCGACGGCGTGTTTCAGCACCTGCGGCACGAGAGCGGCGGACACCGGGTGCAGCGGGTGCCGGCGACCGAGGCGCAGGGCCGTATCCACACCTCCGCCGCCACCGTCGCCGTCCTGCCCGAGCCGGACGAGACGCAGATCGAGGTCCGTGACCAGGACATCGAGTGGGAGCGGATGCGCGCCGGCGGCGCCGGCGGGCAGCACGTCAACAAGACCGAGAACGCACGTCCGCCTGTGGTACAGGAAGGGTACCCCCGACGAGCTGGAGGTGAAGTGCCAGGACGAGCGGAGCCAGCACAAGAACTTTGACCGCGCCATGCGCATCCTCCGCAGCCGGCTGTTCGAGCGGCAGCAGCAGAAACTGCACGCCGTGCGGCCGAGCAGCGGCGAACGCTGATCGGCTCGGGCGATCGCAGCGACCGCATCCGCACCTACAACTTCCCGCAGAACCGGCTGACCGACCACCGCATCAACCTGACACTGTACAAGCTGGACGCCATCATCGCCGGCGCGATGGCCGATCTGGTCCGGGCGCTGCGCGACCACGACCGCAAGCAGCGGCTGGAACAGGCCGGCGCCAGGCCGGTCGGGCCGTGAGCGAAACGGGAGGATCACCGGCGTGAGCACGGACCAGCCCTGGACGATTGGCCGCCTGCTCGACTGGACGACGCAGTTCCTGGCCGGCAAGGGCGCCGGGTCGGCGGCGCGGCTGGAGGCGCAGCTGCTGCTGGCGCACGCCCTGGGCTGCTCGCGCACCGCCCTGTACATGCGCCACGACGAGGAGCCAGCCGAGGCCGACCGCGGCCGATTCCGCGAGCTGGTGCAGAAGCGCGCCGCCGGCACGCCGGTGGCGCACCTGCTCGGCCGCAAGGAGTTCTTCTCGCTCGAATTCGACATTACTCCCGACGTCCTGGTGCCGCGGCCGGACACCGAATGGCTGGTGACGGAGACGCTGACGCTGGCGAAGGGGCGGGCCGGGGTGCGTGCTCGACCTGGGGACCGGCAGCGGCTGCATCGCCATCGCCCTCGCCCACCGGCAGAAGGACGCGGCCGTCACCGCCGTCGACCTGTCGCCCGCCGCGCTGGCCGTCGCTCGCCGCAACGCCGAGAAGCACCGTGTCGCCGACCGTATCCAGTTTCTGGAGGGCGACCTGTTCGTCCCGGTGCCGCCGGGGGAGACGTTCGACTTCATCGTCAGCAATCCGCCCTACATCCGCACGGCGGTGATCGGCGAGCTGGCGGCGGAGGTGCGCGACCACGACCCGCGGCTGGCGCTGGACGGCGGGCCAGACGGCTTCGCGGTGATCGACCGGCTGATCGCCGGCGCCACCGACCGGCTGGCCGACGGCGGACACCTGCTCTTCGAGATCGGTTTCGACCAGGAAGCGGACGCCCGAACGCGGCTGGAGCGGCACGGCGGCTACGAGTCGCCGCGCACGGTCCACGACCTGGCCGAGCACCCGCGTGTGCTGGTGGCGCGACGGAAGAGCTAGCCGCGCGTTCTTTTAGCCCCCGGTGAACACACCGGGGGCAAGTGCGTGTCGACGACCACCCTTTCAGGGCGAACCGCATTAGCCCCCGGTGTAATCACCGGGGGCTAATAGAACCGATGTGGGCGTTAGCGGCGCGGGCCGGCGAACACCTGGTCGACCAGGAACGCGAAGTCGCGGCGCATCGTCTCCAGCAGCAGCGGCACGCGCAGCACCACGTCGCGCGACTCGCTCAGCAGCTCCACCCACTGGCGGCACTTCTGCTCCGGCTCGCACACTTGCGCCATCGCCGCTAACCACTTCGGGTACAGCTCGGTGGCGCCGCGGACCGCCTCCTCATACCCCCACACCAGCGGGGTCAGCAGCGGATTCCAGCCAGGGATCGACGGCCGGTCTGGACAGGTCATGTCGTGTCTCGCCCGAGGAGGTCACACCATCTCGACGGCCAGCGCGACCGCCTCGCCGCCGCCGAGGCACGCGGCGGCCACGCCTCGCTTGCCGCCGGTCCGCCGCAGCGCGTGTAGCAGCGTGACGAGGATGCGCGCCCCGCTGCAGCCGATCGGATGCCCCAGCGCCACCGCCCCGCCGTGAATGTTGAGCCGCTCCGGCGGAATCTTCAGCTCCCGTTCCGCCGCATAGGCGACGACGGCGAACGCCTCGTTGATCTCGAACAGGTCGACCGTCGCCAGCGGCCAGCCGACCCGCTCCAGCAGGGCGAGGACGGCGCCGACCGGCGCCAGGCCGAACCACTCCGGCTCGCGGCTGAACGTGGCGTGGCCGACGATCCGCGCCAGCGGCGCCACCCCCAGCCGGTCGCAGGCCGCGGCGGACGCCACCACCAAGGCGGCGGCGCCGTCGTTCAGGCTCGAAGCGTTGCCCGCCGTCACTGTGCCGGTCGGGCCGAACACCGGCCGCAGCGCGCGCAGCCGGGCCTCGTCGAACTGGCCGGGCCGCTCGTCCTCGATCACCTGCGCGGTGTGCTTGCCGTGGGCCACCTCCACCGGCACGATCTCGTCGGCGAACGCGCCGGCGGCGCTGGCCTGGCGGGCACGGGTGAAGCTGCGAACGGCGTAATCGTCCTGCTCCTGCCGCGTCAGCCCGCAGGCCTCGGCGCAGCGGTCGGCGTAGACGCCCATCGGCTCGTGGCTGTAGGCGTCGGTCAGCCCGTCGCGGAACACGGCGTCGATCAGCTCGCCGTTGCCCATCCGGTAGCCCTGGCGGGCACGGGGCAGCAGGTACGGAGCGCGGCTCATGCTCTCCATTCCGCCGGCGACGACCACGGCGGCCTCGCCGAGGCGGATCGCCCCGGCGGCGAGCATGACGGCCTTCAACCCGGAGCCGCACACCTTGTTCACCGTGGTGGCGCCGGCCGCCGGCGGTAGCCCGGCCCCCAGCCCCGCCGGGCGGGCCGGGTTCTGGCCGACGCCGGCGCCGACCACGTTGCCCATCACGACCTCGGACACGTCGGCCGCCGACACGCCAGCGCGGCGGACGGCGGTGCGAATGCACACCGCCCCCAGCGCGGGCGCCGCCACCTCGGCGAGCGTCCCGTTCAACGCCCCGATCGGCGTGCGCACGGCCGACAGCAGAAAGGCCTCGGTCATTGGTCGCCTCGAACGGTGGTCACGCCGACGGCTTGGTCAGCAGCTCCATCCACTTCTGCATCGCCGTCTGGAACTCCTTCACCTGCGCCTCGTAGGTCTGCCGCATCCCGTCGAAGCACTTCTGCCACAGCTCCATCGTCTGCGCCCGCAGCTCCTCGGGGCTTTTCGCCTGGGTCAGCTGGAACGCCTTCTCGATATTCTGCATGCCGCTCTTGTACTGCGTGTCGAGGGCCTCGCGCTGGCGGCGGACCAGGTCGGTGACCGTCTCCGACCACCGCTGCTGGAACTTCTTCATGTGGTCCATCCACGGCCCGGTCGGCGCGGCGGGGAACCCCTGCCACAGCGACAGCCACTTCTTGAACATCTCCTGCTGCATCTCCACCGTCTGTTCCGTCACCTTCTTCAGACTGTCGGCGGCTTGCTCGAACATGGCCAACTTCCTCCAGGGCGAATGCGGATCGAGATTCTCGGACTTAGCCGGCGGGAGGGCAACGCTCCCGTTCCACCGCCGGCGCGGCAAGGTGCCTGCTTCCTGTCCGTTATTGTCCGACCCATCGGCGGCGAAGTCAAGCGCAAAATGCTGCATTTGCAGCAAAAGTGTAGACGGTTGGCGTATATAGCTTTGCGACGAGTGATCGATTACGAAAGCGGCAAAATGCTGTCGCTGCAACAGGGACAGTGGGCGATCAGCCGTCGCGGCCGACGGGCGGCGGCGGCGGAGCGCCGAGGGTCGGGACGTAGGCCAGGTAGTGCCGCGAGCTGCTCAGCCGGTCGGACAGAACGAGGGCGATCTCGCGCAGAAACGCCGCCTCGAAGCGCGGGTCCTTCTCCCACAGGGCGCGGATTTGCCCGGCGTCGAGGACGGCCGCCCGACAGTGAGTGACGGCGCGGGCGGTGGCGGTCATCTTGTACCGGCCGAGCACGGGCGACCAGCCGACCAGGTCGCCGGTGCCCGCCGAGTACACCTCGACCGAACCGTGATCGCCCGCCTGCGCCTCCAGTGCCACCGTCCCCTGGAGCACGAAGTACACCAGCGGCGAGTCCTGCCCCTCGGTGAACAGCACCGTCCCCTCGGGGAACTCCTTCAGCCTCGCCAGCCGGGCCAGGCTGATGGCGTGCGGCTCGCTCAGGTTGCGCAGGAATGGGATGCGGTCGATCTCTTCCGGCAGAATCATGGTCGGCTCCTCGCCGCGCCCGGCCGGCCGTTGCGGAAAAGTGAGGGGGCGACCCGCCCCGAGGCTCCGAACGGCAAACTATTCACTTCCCTTTACCCGAGTGATTTCGGACAATGGACATTGTACCAGTGGCGATTGCAATTTCGAGGTACGGCTGCCGTCCGTTCGGCTCCGCGTGGTGGCGTCCCCGGCGTTCGCCGCGGGCGCATGGTCTGACGGGTTCGTCTCCACTGCCCATCCGGCAGATTAGGAACGTGTCATGTCTGCAACGGTCCTCTCCAGCGTTCCGGCGTCCCGCGTCCGGCCCGTTTCTCATCCGCTGGACGTGCTGCTGGCGCCGCGCTCGGTCGCCGTGTTCGGCGCGTGCGAAACGCCCGGCAGCCTCGGCCGGGCGCTGATGTATAACCTCGTCCGTAACCCCTTCGGCGGGGTGCTGTTTCCCGTCTGTCCGCAGCAGTCCAGCTTGCTTGGAGTAAGGGCTTATCCGCGGCTGACGGAAGTGCCGGGGCCGGTGGAGCTGGCGATCGTCGCCAGTCCGGCGGCGGCGGTGCCGGACGTGCTGGCCGAGTGCGGCGAGGCCGGGGTCAAGGCGGCCATCGTGCTGTCGCCGGGGTTTGGCGAGTGCGGCCCGGTGGCCGGCGAGCTGGAGGGCCGCATTCGCGACCGCCTCCGCGGTGGGGCGATGCGTGTGCTCGGCGTCAGCTCGTTCGGCGTCGCCTGTCCGCGGTCCGGCTTCAACGCCACCTGCGCCCCGGTGATGGTGCCGCCGGGCAACGTCGGCCTGCTCAGCCAGGGCAGCGCGCTGATCACCGCCGTCCTCGACCCGCATCAGACCGACCGCGTCGGCTGCACCGCCGCCATCTCGGTCGGCTCGCTGCTCGACATCAGCTGGACCGAGTGGCTGAAGTATCTGGCCGAGGAGCCGAACACCGACTGCATCGGCATCTACATGGAGCGGCTGGACGACCCGCGGGCGTTCTTCGCCGCCGCCCGCGAGGTGGCCGCCGCCAAGCCGATCATCCTGGTCAAGGGCGGTGGCGACGGCGACGATCCGCTGCGGGCGGAGGTGTTCGACGAGGCATGCCGCTGTAACGGCGTGCTGCGGGTCCAGCGGTTGCCTGACCTGTTCCGCATGGCCGCCCATTTGACCACCCAGCGCCGACCGCGCGGCCGGCGGCTGACGATCCTGACCAACACGCAGGGACCGGAAGTGCTGGCGGCCGACGCCCTCCGCGCCGAGGGCGGCCGACTGGCCCCGCTCGCCCCGGAGACGGTGGCGGCGCTGGGCGAGGTGGCGACCGCCCGATGGAACCGTAAGAACCCGATCGACGCCGGCGAGGACGCCGACGCCGCCCGCTTCCTTCGCGCCGCAGAGCTGGCCCTGCGCGACCCGAATACCGATGCCCTGCTGGTGCTGCTCACCCCGCAGGCACCGATCGACCCGGTGCGCGTGGCCGAGGGGCTGCGGACGCTGGCGCGGGCGGGCGGCAAGCCGGTGCTGGCGTGCTGGATGTGGGGTGCCGAGAGCGCCGAGTGCGACCGCGTGTTGCGCGACGGCGGTATTCCGTCGTTCAGCGTGCCGGAGGCGGCGATTCGCTCGTTCAATTACCTGTGCCAGCACGCCGAGAACCTGCGCTTTCTGGCCGAGATCCGCCAGGCGATCGACGACGCCGAGGAGGAGGCGATCGACGCCGAGCGGGCCGGGCGAGTGCTCGCCGCCGACCGGCCGGCGGGGGACGCCACCCTGGCGGCGGCCGAGGCGAGCGAGCTGCTTTCCGCCTACGGGTTGCCGGTGTTGCCGCACCACAGCGCGGGCGACGCCGGCGAGGCGGTCCACGCCGCCGAGGCAGTCGGCTACCCGGTGACGCTGGAGCTGGTGGCGGACGAGGGCGAACTGGTCCGCCTGAAAGCGGACGATGCGGCCGGCGTCCGTCGCGCCGTCGGTACGCTGGAGCTGGTGGCCCACGAGCGGTTCGGCCGGGGCGGCCCGGTGCAGGTGCGCGTCGAGCCGGTCGTTCCGTCCGCGCCGGGCGAGGTGGCGGTGACCGCCGTGGTCGGCGACATGGGGCCGGTGATCCGGCTGGGTGAGCCGTCGCCGGTGGCGGACGCGCCGTGGCACGCCACCAGCGCCCTGGCCCCGCTCACTCCACTCACCGCTCGCGAGATGATCGAGCACTGCCCGTTGCTGGCGGCGGCGCGGGCCGGGCGGTCGGTCGAGTACGACGGGCTGGAGCGGGTGCTGCTGCGGCTGAGCCGGCTGATCACCGAGCAGCGGCGGGTTCGCGCCGTGGCGGTCGACGCGGTGCTGGTGGCGCCGGCGCGGGTGCTGGTCCGCGATGCCCGCGTCACCCTGAACGACTGACCGGCGTCTCCCTCACGGCGCAGGCGGAACGGACATCGCCCGAACCTCGGAGGAGGCGTCGGCCCATGATCGACATCAGGCAGGTTCCCGACGGGCCGACCGGCACGGTCGCGGTGGAGGTGCCGCTGCGCGGCCGGCTGCTGCTCGACTGCCCGGTGCTGAACAAGGGCAGCGCGTTTCCCGACGACGAGCGGCGGGCGCTGGGGCTGCTCGGTCTGCTGCCGCCGCACGTCAGCACGATCGACGAGCAGGCGGCGCGCCGCTACGACGAGTATCGCGTTATTCAAACTCCCCTGGAGCGGTTCCGGTTCCTCAGCGCGCTGCAGGACCGCAACGAGACGCTGTTCTACCGGCTGGTAGACGACCACCTGGCGGAGATGCTGCCGGTGATCTACACGCCGGAGGTCGGCGAGGTGTGCCAGCGCTACAGCCACATCTACCACCGCGCTCGCGGGCTGTGCATCGCCTACCCCGACCGGCAGGACATCGACGCCATTCTCGCGAACCGGCCGTACAAGGACGTCGACGTGATCGTCGTGACCGACGGCGAACGCATCCTGGGGTTGGGTGACCAGGGAATTGGCGGCATCGGCATCCCGATCGGCAAGCTGGCACTGTACACCGCCTGCGGCGGGGTCGACCCGGCGCGAACGCTGCCGATCGTGCTGGACGTGGGCACCAACAACCCGGAGCGGCTGGCCGACCCGGACTATCTGGGCTGGCGGCACGAACGGGTGCGCGGCGCCGAGTACGACGGGTTCATCGACGCCTTTGTAGAGGCGGTGAAGCGGCAGATGCCGGGGGTGCTGCTGCAGTGGGAGGACTTCGCCCAGGCGAACGCCCGCCGGCTGCTGTTGCGCTATCGCGACCAGCTGTGTACGTTCAACGACGACATCCAGGGGACGGCGGCGGTGACGCTGGCGGCGCTGCTGGCGGGGGCGCGGGCGACGGGCAGCCGGGTGAGCGAGGGCCGGTTCGTGCTCCTCGGCGCCGGCTCGGCGGCGACGGGGATCGCCGACCTGCTGCTCATGGCGATGCGGCAAGAGGGACTGACGGACGCCGACGCGCGCGGCCGGCTGTGGCTGCTGGGCAGTCGCGGTCTGCTGCACACGGGTATCCGCGACCTGCCGACGGGCCAGGAGGCGTACTGCCAGCCCGAGGCGCGCGTGGCCGGCTGGCGGCGCGACGAGGCGGGGCGCATTCCGCTGCTCGAAGTGATTGAGCGCGTCCAGCCGACAGCGCTGATCGGCGTGTGCGGCCAGCCGGGAGCGTTCACCGAGGCGGCGGTGCGCGCGATGGCACGGCACGTCGCGCGGCCGATCGTGTTCCCGCTGTCGAACCCGACGTCGAAGAGCGAGGCGGTGCCGGCCGACTTGCTGCGCTGGACCGACGGCCGCGCCCTGGTGGCGACCGGCAGCCCGTTCGCGCCGGTGGACTTTTTGGAGCGAACGTACCCAATCAGCCAGTGCAACAACGCCTACATCTTCCCTGGCCTGGGGCTGGGCCTGATCGCCGCCGGCGCGACGCGAGTGACCGACGAGTTGTTCCTCACGGCGGCGCGTGTGCTGAGCGCGATCGCCCCGCCGGCGGGAGACGGCCCAACGCCGCTACTACCGCCGGTGCCGACGATACAGGACGTGTCGCGACAGATCGCCCTTGCCGTCGGCACCGAGGCGATGCGCCGGGGCGTGGCGCGGCGCGCTGGCCGCCGACGAGTGGCCGAAAACCCTCGACGCCCGCCGCTGGCGACCGCGCTACCGGCGGCTACGGTTCATTCGATGAGGTGGTGTTCGGTCGGCGTGCAGCATCGTCGGGATACAGAACCAGGATGGCCGGACGGATCTTCCGGTCGGCTTTTTCGCGCAACCACCGCTCCATTCCCGCCGTTGGTCCACGCGACGGCGCGTGATCGAGATGAACACCATCTCGTCCCGTAGATCGCGCCTCCGCGGAACGAGACTCGGAAACCGTGCAGTCAGCGACGCGAGAGGGCATCAGCCACCTTGCCGTTGCGGTACAGCCGAAACAAAATGTCGGTGAACGGCCATACGAAGAACACATGCACACCGCCAGGCCACGGTGATCAGGATCGGCACCAAGTTGCGGGGTGGTTTCGGATGCATCCCTATCGCTGGCCGTGCGGACTTCGGCCGTTTCGCCGGCCACCATGACAGTCACCGTCCACGGAGAGGCGGCGACGGCTCACCCGCCCTGCTGGCCACGCAGGTTCCCGTTTCCCCGGTACCAACCTGACGTGCCCCCGCCTGGTCCTGAATGTCACGAACCAGTTTCCTGACGTCCTTCCATTCGCGCGGGGCGTCGGCGCGACGGCGGAAATGGAGGAGGCGGGAGGGTGTCGGTCGAGGCGGACGAATAGTCAAAGTACCGATGCCGGCTCGTCTCGTGGTGATGCCGCGAACGGAAGCTGGTGACCGTGTGCGACCATTCCGCCGTTCGGTCGGTAGCGGCACGCAAACCGTCTTCGCTCGCATTCAAGGCGTCCTCGGATGCAAACTCGATCCGCAGGGTTGTAAACCGGGTCGTTTCGCATGCGTGCCTCCGTCGGAACGGGTGAACCTGACGGTTCGTCATGTGGAGATTCAGGACCGCAAAACTAGATGGTAAGAATTCGTAGACCGTGGCCCGTGCTGATACACCATCGTGGGGTATTCGGCCAGAATCGCCAACACGGGTTCGGGCAGATCGCTCGAACCGCGACGGGCGGGCCACCGGCTGGATTCACCTGGGCATCGCTCTGCCCGCACCGTACAGGCCAGAACTCGCCTGTTCCATTGTACGCCGCGGCGGGAGGCATCGGCCGTTGGTAGCGAGTTCCCGGGCACTGGCGGAATCTGTACCGTGATAGAAACGGGCAGCGATGATGAACAGGACGGACAACGTCGGTGGTGTTGTCATGGCTGGGCGGCTCGCTCCTCCATCGGAATCGTCCTGATCTGTCCGATCTTCTCGATCCCGCGTATCCGCCTCGTTCACCATGAGCCAACGAAGAACGGAAACCACGGATGCGGTTCGATGATCTACGGCGGCCACGGGGCGGCGACGATGGGCCGATCAGTGGCGAACGCCCGGTCGGTGCAGAGGGCCAGCCGGCGAAAACCATGGTAGCTGGTTGGAGTAGTTGTGGATGACTGGCGGGGGACCCCGTGGGCGATCTGGTGGCGAAACGTCAACGCCTGGTCAACCGCTGTTCATGCCGCACCCGGTTCTGCCAGTCACACTGTCCGCGTTCGGTGGCCGATGCACCCGTTGAGCAGCGCCACGTTCGCGGCGTTGGGTGGGAACCGGCCACCAGCCGGTGATGTGGGTGCTGAGCGCGGGCCATGCGCTGAGCGGGCGGCGCGGGGTGAAGTGCTGCGCCCTCGCGCATCAGCTCCCCGACATACGACTCCCACGCCGAGACGCTCATCACCACCGCGGCACGGTTCGCGACGCCAGTCCATACGCCGGCCCCGACTGCGTGCGGTTGCGCGTGGATACGTCCAGCTCGTCGGCGTCCTTCGAAGTTGTTCCAGGTGAACAGTGAAGGCGTTGAGGACACCGTTTGGCTCGCTCCCGGGGCCGAACTACCGGACCGCTCGCAGCGTGCGTGACCTCGGTCGGTCAGGTCGATCCCTTCTGCCTTCAGGACCGCCATCCTCGGCAAGTAGTCGGCCAGAGCGCGGCCCATCGCTGCGCGACTACCTCCGTCGCGCAGGAAAGTCCTCTCGCAACGAGCGGTACTCCGCCGGCACGTCCGCCGGTTCACCGCTCCGGCCGATCCGCATGACAAGCGGCAGCCTGTACAGCGTGTCCTCGGAAAGTCGGGACAGCAGCCGGCGGGCGCTTTTCCTGCGGCGGAGGCGGGCCAAGTCGTCGGCCCTGGCTCGACAAGGGGGAATCAGCGGATGACGCTTCGGCAGCTCCGCCTCAGTAAGCGTGAATCGCCTCGGCGAGCAGAATCACTTTCGCGACGGCGGCGGCGCTTCATGGACGTTCTCCCGCGTGGCTTGAACCCGGCGACTGGCGTTCTCTGGACCCGCCATCATCGTCGTCGTCGAAGGCCGCTACCGGCGGGCGGCCTACTCGATCTTCCGCGTCTCCGGGTCGTTCGCCTTGAGCCAGTCGAGCAGCGGCAGCGGCTCCTTGCCCGGTAGCTCGATCATCCACGCGGTGCCGAGCTTTGTCCGTGTCAGGCTGTGCAGCAGCTCCTTGCGCGACCGGCCGAGTAGCGCCAGGAAGAACGCCTCCTTCCGTGCCGACGCCGCCCACTCGGCGGCGGGCCGCGTGCCCTTCAGCCCCTTGCCCACCACCTTTTTCGTGCCGATCGTCCCGCCGGACTTGCTCCACCAGCGTCAAGGCGTTGTTGGCGTAGGCGACGAGCGACTTGTCGCGCACCGTCGCCTGCACGCCGAGCAGCTCCTTCAGCTGGCGGATGTCCTCGGCCAGTTCGGCAACCACCTCGGTCGTCCGGCTCACCTGCTCGATCGTCTTCGGCAGGTTGGCGGCGACCACCTCGGTTGAGCGGTTCACCCGCTCCACCACCTTCGGCAGACTCGCCGAGAGTACGCCGGTCGTCTCGCGCGTCCGCTCGACCAGCGGCGGCAGGTCTTCCGTCACCCGGTCGCTGACGGTGCGAACCCGCTCCGCCGTCGCCCGCACCTGCAACCGCAGGTCGTTCACCATCCACAAGAACACGGCCAGGAACCCCGCCGCCACGCCCAGGCACACCCACTTGAACATGCCGCCTCCCCCGTGATTCATCCTCACTCCCGCAGCCGCACTTCGCGGTGATAGCCCTCCACCGTCAGCCCGCCGGCGGTGCTGCACGGTGACGGCGCCGTGGTCGTGGGTGCTCCAGAACGTCGCCCCCATCCGGACGTGTACACCTGCGGCGTTGGCGACAGGCCGCGCGGCGGACCCTGGCACGACACCACCAGTCGCGGGCGGCACCAGGCGGCCAGCGCGGCGTGGTCCAC
Source organism: Gemmataceae bacterium (assembly GCA_046350215.1). Lineage (GTDB taxonomy): Bacteria > Planctomycetota > Planctomycetia > Gemmatales > Gemmataceae > JAXMAU01. Next base: position 24,226 of record JAXMAU010000045.1, read on the forward strand.
GGCGGCGCTGCCGTGGTGCGGCACCTGCAAGACGTCCGCCCGCTGGGCCACCCGCCGCAGCAGACTCGCCAGCCCGTCGCCTTCCAGGTCGCCGGTCAATAGCAGCACACTTGAGTAGTGTGATACTCGTAATACGACGCTGCGAGCGTTCTCGGTGCCGTGGTAGAAGCCGGCGGGTGGGTGCAATACGTCGAGTGTGGCGGCGCCCGCCGTCAGCCGGTCGCCGGCGCGGACGGTTTCCAGGCGCACGCCCCGGCGGTCCAGTTCACGCAGGGTGTGTGCCGTCGCCGCATTCGCCCGTGCCGCGAACGTCTCGGAGCACAGCACCCGGCCGATCGCACACCGCTCGGCCAGCCACGCCAGCGCGTTGAAGTGATCCAGGTCGGCGTGCGACAGCACCACCTCGTCGACCCGCCGGATACCCCGCGCCCACAGGAACGGCGCGACCGTCCGCGTCGCCACGTCCGGCCCGCGCAGGCTGCCGGCGTCGTACAGCAGCGTTCGCCCGTCGGGCAGCTCCAGCACCACGCACCCGCCATGCCCCACCGCCAGGAAGGTGCAGCGAAGCTCGCCCGCCGGCTGCCGCGCCGGCCCCGGCACCAGCACCAGGCACAGCCACACCGGCGCCAGCGGAGCGAACCACCGCCACCGCCGCCGCAGGGCCGGCTCGGTCAGCACTGCCAGCAGCACCAGGTAGAACGCCACCACCCAGCCGACGCCCAGCCCGCCGACGTGAACGTGCGTCGGCCAGGCGTCCGCCCGGTCGACCAGCCATTCGCACCCCGCCATGCACCCGGCCAGCAGCCACGCCGGCACCACCGCCAGCGGACCCGCCCAGCCGCCCAGCGCCAGCACCACGAAGCCGAGAAACAGGGCGATCGAGGTCAGCACCGTCAGCGGTGGGCCGAGCAGCAGCACCGCCGTCGGCAGCATGCCGGTGTGGTACACCACCAGCGGCAGGATCGCAATCCAGATGACAAACGAGATCGCGTACATCTCGTACACGCCGCGGAACCCGCCGTGAACGATCCGCAGCCACAGCGGTCGCGCCCCCTGCACCATCCGGTCGAGCGGGTCCGTCTCACGGCGCGTGAGCCAGTCGGTGCCCCAGCACAGCACCGCCACCGACAGAAACGACAGCTGGCAGCCGGTGTCGAACAGGTCGCCCGGCTGCAGCAGTCCAACCGTCAGCCATCCCAGCGCCAGCGTGTTGCCCGGCAGCACCGGCCGGCGCAGGATCAGCCCGGCGCAGACGGCGCACGAGCCGACGGCGGACCGCAACGCCGGCGGCCGGCCGCCGGTCAGCAGCGCGTAGCCGGCCAGCACCGCCGCCACGATCACCGCCGCCCGCCGCTGCCGCACCCCGACCGCCCGCAGCGCCGTCCACAGGAAGAACGCCACCACAACGAGGTGTTGCCCGGAGATGGCGAGGACGTGAACAACGCCTGTACGCACATACTTGGCCCAATCGTCGTTGGTCATCGGCGCGCCTTCGCCGAGCAGCAGCGCACGAGCCAGGGCCGTGGTGCGTTCGCCGGTCCCCGCCAGGCATGCATCGAGCAGCCGATGCGCCCGTGTGCGCGCCACCCCCAGCCAGCCGGCCGGCGACCACGCCCAGCCGCGTTCCAGCCGCACCACCGCGTCGTCGCCGTGCCGCACCTGCAGCAGCGCGCGCACGCCCCGGTCGCGCCAGTAGGCGGAGGCGTCGAATTCGCCCGGATTGGCCGGAACGGGTACGGCGACCAGCCGGCCGCACACCTCGACCCGATCGCCGGCGTGCAGTTCGGTGAGCAGGTCGGCCTGGCCGAGCTGCGGCGGACCCGACACCAGCACGCGCACTCGCCCGCCGATCGGCCGGGAGCCGGCGCCGTCGCCCAACCCGGTCGCCTGCACGATCACCGCGGCGGAGCGGTCGGCCGGTATCGACCGTAAGGGCGACGACGGTGGGGACGGCAGGCGGCGCGGCTCTTCGAGCAACACGCCGCGCAGTCGCACCGGCCGCGGCCGATCATCGGCGAGCAGGCCGACGTCGCTTGGGTCGCAGAGATCACGGTGATAGTGATGGAGAGCGGCGCCGAGGGCGGCGATCGCGCCGGCGAGGTAGAGCAGGGCCAGCGGCGGCTTGCCGTGGGCGACGACGAACCCGAGCAGTCCGCAGGCCGCCACCAGCAGGGCGAACCGGAAGTCGACGCCGCTCACGCGATCGACGACAAGCCCCACGGTGAACGCCGCCGCCACGGACACCAGCGGCGATCGCCACACACTCTCGGAGCGCGGATGCGGGGCTTCGGCCAGGTCCGCCGGCCCCGGCCAGCTGGCCATGTATCGATTCCGTCCGCCCGGGGGACAGGCACGTCATCTGAAGGCATTGTCGGCCCCGCCGCGCCCGCGGGCAAGCGGATTCGCGCCCCGGCCCTGCTACAATGGAGACACCCTATCTTGCGGAGAAACCCATCATGAGCCTGTCGTCGTTCGCCGTGTGGTTGGCCGTCCTGTCCGTCGTCGTCGCGCCAAAGGGCGACGACAAGCCGGTGTACGTCCCGGCCAACCCGCCGGCGGAGTGGACACGGACGACGACGCTGCCGCTCAACACGCGGGTGCTGGAATACTGCCGCAAGAACCTCGGCAAGACGGTCGGCACCGGGCCGACGCGGGGCGAGTGCGCCGAGTTGAACGGCCACGCGCTGCTGTCCGCCGGTGCGCGGGCGCGGTTCGCCGCGCGGACCGACACCGGCAGCCGGCACGACTACGTGTGGGGCAAGCTGATCGCCACCCTGACCGCCGGCAAGGTCGACGCCTCCGTCGTACAGCCGGGCGACCTGCTGCAGATCCGCGGCCCGCGCTCGGGGTTGTCGTTCCGTGGTCCCGCGTCCAACGGCGGGGTTTACCACGGTGGGTACACGCAGCACTCGGCGGTGGTGCAGGCAGTCGGCAAGACCGACGAGTCATGGTGGCTGATGACCTACGACCAGAACCTGCACGGCCCCAGCGGCAAGCTCGAACGGTGGGTGCAGGAAGGGACGCAGCTGAAGCTCCGCGACTTGCAGGAGGGAACGACGATCTGGGTCTACCGCCCGGTCAGCCGCTAGGCCAGTCGTGCCTTCGCCGCGCTGGTCGCGAAAAAGGTGCCCTCGACAGGAAAACGCATCTGCGGTCTATTAGGGGGGGATGGCTGTCTGCGGATCCCTCAAGGACGAGGTTCGTCGTGTACAAGTTGCTCCTCTGCTGGCGATACCTGCGGACCCGCTACCTGGCGCTGGTGTGCATCATCAGCGTCATGCTCGGCGTCGCCACGCTCATCGTCGTCAACAGCGTGATGGGCGGGTTCAGCACCAAGCTCCGCGATCGGCTGCACGGCCTGTTATCCGACGTCGTTCTGGAGGCGTGGGACTACAACGGCTTCGCCAATGCCGACCGCAAGATGGAACTGATCCGGTCCGATCCGTTTCTGGAAAGCCGGATCGTGGCGATGGCGCCGACGCTCGAAATCTTTGCCATGCTCCAGTTCAGCTACCGCGACAACCCGATCGCCCGGCCGATCCGGCTGATTGGCGTCGAGACCGACAGCCGGTCGCAGGTGGGCGGGTTCGCCGAGTTCCTGACCGTCAACCGCAACCGGGCGACGTTCCAGCCGACGCCGGAACTGCGGGCGCGGAACACGGCGCTGCACAGGCAGCGCACCGCCGGGCTGTTCCTGAACGATCCGGCCCAGCCGCCGCCTGGCCCCGGCGACAAGCCGCCGCCGGACGATCCGCCGAGCAAGGAGTTCGTCCCCGAAGGAGCGATCGTCGGCTACGCCATCGCCCACTTCCGCCGGACGGTCCAGGGTGCCCCCGACAATGGCGAGGATGTGTGCATCCTGCCGCCGGGCGAGGACGCCGTCGTCACCACCATCTCCGGCCAGAAGCTGCAGCCGGTCTACTCGCGCTTCGTCGTCACCGACTACTTCAAGTCGGAGATGAGCGAGTACGACTCGAACTACGTGTTCGTCCCGCTCAAGTACCTGCAGAAGCTGCGCACCATGGACGACCGCGTCACCAGCATTCAGATTCGCCTGAAGGACGACACCGACAAGGCGCTGGTGGTGAAGCGGCTCCGCGACCTGTTCGGCGGGTCGCTCCAGGTGCAGACCTGGGAGGACAAACAGGGTCCGCTGCTGGCCGCCATCAGCATCGAGAAGGGAATTTTGAATATCCTGCTGTTCCTGATCATCGCCGTGGCCGGGTTCGGCATCCTGGCGATCTTCTCGATGATCGTGGTGGAGAAGACGAAGGACATCGGCGTGATGAAGGCGCTGGGGGCGTCCAACAGCGGGGTGATGAAGATCTTCCTCGGCTACGGGTTGCTGCTCGGCCTGGTCGGCGCGGTGCTGGGAACCGGGATGGGGGTGGCGATCACCACCTACATCAACGAGATCGAGCACTTCCTGGCGACCGTCACCGGGCAGGAGATCTTTCCGCGCAGCGTGTACTACTTCGACCGCATCCCGACCGATATCCGCACCGTCCACGTCGCCCTGATCAACGCCGGGGCGATCACCATCGCGGTGCTGTTCAGCGTGCTGCCGGCGCTGCGCGCCGCCCTGCTGCACCCGGTACGGGCGTTGCGGTACGAATAACGAAGCCCGAAGCGTAGGCAACCCGAAGCGTAAGCGAGGGATTTCTGAACTGAACGCCCTCGCTCACGCGTCGGGCTGGGAGTGAGTCATGACCCCTGCGTTCCCGATGCTGACGGCGATGAATTTGCACAAGGCGTATCGCCGCCACAAGATCGAGGTGCCGGTGCTGACCGGGCTGGACCTGGTGGTGTGGCCCGGCGAGTTCCTGTGCGTGGTCGGCGCGTCCGGGTCGGGCAAGAGCACGCTGCTGCACCTGCTCGGCACCCTCGACACACCCGACATGGGCACCATCGTTCTCGACGGCGAGCGGATCGACAGCGTGCCGGCCCGGCGCCGCGATCAGCTGCGCAACGGCACCTTCGGCTTCATCTTCCAGTTCTACCACCTGCTGCCCGAGCTGACGGCGCTGGAAAACGTGCTGATGCCCGAGCTGATCAAGTGCTCGGTGCTCGGCTACCTGACCCGCCGCCGCGCGCTCCGCGAGCGGGCGCGCGAGCTGCTCGCCCTGGTCGGCCTCGATCACCGGCTGCACCACCGCCCGCGCGAGCTGTCCGGCGGCGAGATGCAGCGCTGCGCCATCGCCCGCGCACTCATGAGTAACCCGCGGGTGCTGCTGGCCGACGAGCCGACCGGCAACCTCGACGAGGAGAAGGGCCGCGAAATCATCGACCTGCTCCGTGAGCTGAACCAGCACAAGGGGCTGACGATCGTCATGGTCACCCATAACATGGACCTCGTCGCGCCGAGTGACCGGGTGGTCCGGTTGGTCAAGGGGCGCGTCGAGGGGGCGGAACAGCCCGGCGTGGTCCTGCCGCTGCAGCCGGCCGCTGCCGATCGGCACCATCCGTCCATCGAACCGCGCCTCGAAACCGCCTGGCGGAAGGCGCTCTGACTGGCGGTCCAGCCCGCCGGCGGTCGTGTCGTCGACTGCGGGGCCGGTCGCCTGGCCTGTGTGGATTTGGAAAGGGGCTTGGGGGATGACCCAGGTCAACATCAACGGCAAGCTGATCGACAAGGCCCAGGCCACCGTGTCGGTGTACGACCACGGATTGCTCTACGGCGATGGCGTGTTCGAGGGCATCCGCGTCTACGCCGGCAAGGTGTTCCGGCTGCACGAGCACATCGAGCGGCTCTACGAAAGCGCCAAGCACATCTACCTGGAGATCGCCTGGTCGCAGGACCGGATGATGCAGGAGGTCGTTCGCACCGTCGAGGCCAACCACAAGCAGGACGGCTACATCCGCCTGGTCGTCACTCGCGGCGCCGGTACCCTCGGCCTCGACCCGAACAAGTGCTCCGACCCGCAGATCATCATCATCGTCGACGACATCGCCGTCTATCCGGCCAAGTATTACGAGGAGGGGCTGGAAATCGTCACCTCCTCGTTCATCCGCAACCACCCCAACGCCCTCAGCCCGCGGGTGAAGTCGCTCAACTACCTGAACAACATTCTCGCCAAGGTGGAGGCCGCCCGCGCCGGCTGCCTGGAAGCGATCATGCTCAACCACCTCGGCGAAGTGGCCGAGTGTACCGCCGACAACCTCTTCGTCGTCAAGCATGGGGTGGTGCGGACCCCGCCGATCAGCGCCGGCATCCTCGAAGGCGTGACTCGCGACACCGTCATCGAGCTGGCTCAGGCGGCCGGCATCGTCGTGCAGGAAGTGGCCCTGACGCGACATGACGTGTACGCCGCCGACGAGCTGTTCCTGACCGGCACCGGGGCGGAGATCATCCCGGTCACCAAGGTCGACGGCCGCGTCATCGGTCCCGGCAAGCCCGGCCCGATCACCCGCCAGCTTCGCGAACGGTATCAGGTGCTCGTCCGCAGCTGACCCGCCGCCCGCCGCCGGTAGACGGAACCCCGCGCATGGCCGGCTTCTCGCATTCGCTCGAACCGCTCTTCCGCCCCCGCTCGGTCGCCGTCTTCGGCGCCAGCGGGACGCCCGGCAGCGTCGGCAGTGTCGTCATGCACAACCTGCTGGCCAACCCGTTCGGCGGGGTGGTGTTCCCGATCAACCCGAACCGCCAAGCGGTGCAGGGTATCTTCTGCTACCCCGATCTGGCCAGCATCCCCGGCACGGTCGACCTGGCGGTGATCGCCACCCCGGCGCCGACCGTCCCGGCGGTCGTCCGCGCCTGCGTCGAGCGAGGAGTGCCGGCCGGCATCATCATCTCCGCCGGCTTCTCCGAGCTGGGTGAGGAGGGCCGCAAGGTCGAGCGGCAGATCCGCGACATCGCGTTCAACCGGATGCGCCTGGTCGGCCCCAACTGTCTGGGGGTGATCCATCCGCCGACCAACCTCAACGCCAGCTTCTCGGCGCACATGGCGCGGCCCGGCAACCTGGCCCTGTTCAGCCAGTCCGGCGCCATCTGCACCTCGGTGCTCGACTGGGCGCGGGTGTCGCGCGTCGGCTTCAGCACCTTCGTCAGCGTCGGGGCGATGCTCGACGTCGACTTCGCTGACCTGATCGACTACTTCGCCGACGATCCGGCCACGCGCAGCATCATCATGTACATGGAGTCGATCGGCGACGTGCGCAAGTTTCTGTCCGCCGCTCGCAGCGCCAGCCGCACCAAGCAGATGATCGTGGTGAAAGCTGGCCGCCACGAGGCCGGCGCTCGCGCGGCGTCGTCGCACACCGGCGCCATGGCCGGCTCCGACGCCGTCTTCGACGCCGCCTTTCGCCGCGCCGGCGTGCTGCGGGTGACCACCATCGCCGACCTGTTCAACATGTCGGAGATCCTCGCCACCCAGCCGCGGCCGCAGGGACCGGCGCTGGCGATCATCACCAACGCCGGCGGGCCGGGCGTGATGGCGACCGACGAGCTGATGCTGGCCGGCGGGCAGCTGGCCGCCCTGGCGACGCGCACGATGGAGGCCCTCGACCGGGCGCTGCCGCCGCACTGGAGCCGCGGCAACCCGGTCGACATCCTCGGCGACGCCACCCCGGAGCGTTATCGGCTGGCGGTGGAGGCGTGTCTGAAGGACCCGGCGGTTCACGCGCTGCTGGTGGTGCTCACCCCGCAGGCGATGACCGACCCGGAGGAGGTTGCCCGCCAGCTGGTGCCGTTCGCCAAAACGGCGAACAAGCCGCTGCTCGCCTGCTGGCTGGGCGGCTCCGGGGTCCAGAGCGGCCGCGAGCTGCTCAGCCAGGGCGGCATCTCCACCTTCGCCTCTCCCGAGGCGGCCATTCACGCCTTCCTGCACATGGTGCAGTATCGCCGCAACCAGGAGCTGCTGTACGAGCGACCGCAGGCGATGCCGGAGAACTGGCACCCGAACCTGGAGCGGGTTCGCCGGGTGATCGCCCAGGCCCGCGCCGAGCGGCGAACGCTGCTGAACGAGGCGGAGGCGAAGGAGCTGCTCGCCTCCTACGGGTTGCCGGTGGTGCCGAGCGTCCCGTGCCGGACGATGGAACAGGCAGTGCAGGCGGCGTCGCAGCTCGGCTTCCCGGTGGTCGTCAAGCTGCTGTCGACCACAGTCACCCATAAGAGCGACGTGGGCGGCGTGGTGCTGAACGTCGCCGACGAGGCCGGCGTTTGCGCCGCCTACGACGCCATCCGCGCCAATGTCACCAAGCGAGTCGGGGCGGAGGCGTTCGACGGGGTCACCGTTCAGACGATGATCAAGGAAAAGGGCATCGAGCTGATCGTTGGCAGCACGGTCGACCGGCAGTTTGGCCCGGTGATGCTGTTCGGCGCCGGCGGCATTCTGGTCGAGGTGATCAAGGACCGGGCGCTGGCGCTGCCGCCGCTGAACCGCACGCTGGCGCGGCGGCTGATGGACCGGACGCAGATCTTCAAGGCGCTGCAGGGGGTGCGCGGCCAGGCGGGCGTGGACATCGGCGCCCTCGAAACGCTGCTGGTGCGGTTCAGCCAGCTGCTGTGCGACTTCAACGAGATCAGCGAGGTCGACCTGAACCCGGTGCTGGCGACGCCCCAGCGGGTGCTGGCGCTCGACGCCCGGGTGGTGCTGGTGCCGGCCGACCTGCCGCTCGACCGCCGGCCGCAGCTGGCCATTCATCCGTACCCGAACCAGTACATCACCTCGTTCACGCTGCGCGACGGCAGCCGCGTCACCGTCCGGCCGATCCGCCCCGAGGACGAGCCGCTCATCATCGACCTGCATGGCCGGCACTCCGAGCGGTCGATTCGCATGCGCTTCTTCAGCCTGGTCAAGACGCTGTCGCGCGACAGCCTGATCCGCCTGTGCCACCTCGACTACGACCGCGAGATGGCGCTGGTGGCCGAGCTACAGGGCGTCGGCCGCACCCAGGTGCTCGGCGTGTCGCGCTACTACCTGAACCCGGCCACCGGAGTGGCGGAGTATGCCCTGATCGTCGAGGACGCCCACCAGCGCAAGGGGCTGGGTCGGTATCTGCTTACTCGCCTCATCGAGATCGCCCGCGAGCGCGGGGTGCGGAAGCTGGTCGGCCAGGTGCTGCGCGAGAACGCGCCGATGCTGGCGCTGACCGCCAGCCTGGGCTTCGATCTGCCGATCGACGTCTCCAACGACGTGGTCAAGGTGGAGATGGACCTGCCCCACTGACCGTGCCGCTGGTCCCGAACCGCTCGGTCCGGTGTGCGGAACGGACACACTTGCACACGCCGCGGCGCCGACCCGGCTGGCCGCGGCGGCGGTCGCCATCGGCGCCAGGGTGCTGCGCCGTCGAGGGTTGGGGATTCCAGGGATGATTCAGGGCTGAATCGTCCGCTTTTGGCATGCATGTTGCCGCCGATTTCTGCACACCGACCGAATCAGCGAGTGGGTCAGGCGGGGGGAAGGGTTTGCTCCGAGCGCCCCAGCGGGCGAGGAGGTTGGCGATGGCCGAGCACATGTACAAGGTCGTCGAACTGGTCGGAACCAGTCCGGAATCGTGGGAGAAGGCGGCGGCAACGGTGGTGTTGGAGGCCGGCAAACACTTGCAGGACCTCCGCATTGCCGAGGTGAGCCAGCTCGACATGCAGATCGCCGACGGCAAGATCATCGGCTACCGGGCGCGGGTGAAGGTATCGTTCAAGTACCACCCCGAAATGCTCAAGTAACCCGCAGACGGCAACCGGAACCGGGTCCTGAGGAGGCACCGCGGGCGCTCGCCGGCCGAGCGGGCGCCCGGCTATTGCCATCCGTAACGGAGGGAGACCATGATCGCGACGTGTACCCGGCTCACGGTCCAGCAACACATCCTGGAGGCGCAGCGGCGCCACCATCCGGCGGCGACCGGGGAGTTCTCCTGGCTGCTGTCCGGCATCACGCTGGCGAGCAAGATCATCGCCGACCAGATCCGCCGCGCCGGCCTGAACGGCGTGCTTGGAGTGGCTGGCCGCAGTAACATCCAGGGAGAGGTGGTGCAGAAGCTGGACGTGGCCGCCAACGAGGCGCTGCTCGACTGCCTGGGCAAGCGCGGGTCGGTGGCGGTCATGGCGTCGGAGGAGGACGACGAGCCGGTGGTGGTCGAACGCGACCGGCGGCACGGCCAGTACGTGGTGGTGTTCGATCCGCTGGACGGCTCGAGCAACATCGACGTGAACGTGCCGGTCGGCACCATCTTCTCGATCCTGCGGCGCGAGGCCGACCCGTCCGGCAACCGCGATCCGCTCAAGGACGTGCTCCAGCCGGGGCACCGGCAGGTGGCAGCCGGGTACGTGGTGTACGGGTCGTCCACCGTGCTGGTGTACAGCACCGGCCACGGCGTTCACGGGTTCACCCTCGACCCGTCGATCGGCGCGTACATCCTCAGCCACGAAAACATTCACCTGCCCGAGCACGGCACCATTTACTCGGTGAACGAGGCGAATGCCGACAGCTTTCCTGAAGGCTACCGGCGCTATCTGTCGTACTTGCGGTCGGGCAAGACCGGCCGTACCTATTCGTCGCGCTACGCCGGCACGCTGGTGGCCGACTTCCACCGCACGCTGCTCAAGGGCGGGGTGTTCCTGTATCCGCCGACGAAACCGTATCCGACGGGCAAGCTGCGGCTGATGTACGAGGCGAACCCGATCGCCTTCCTGGCGCAGCAGGCGGGCGGGCGGGCGACCGACGGCAAGGGCGACATCCTCGACATTCAGCCGAGCAGCCTGCACCAGCGAACACCGCTGCTGGTCGGCGGCGCCGAGGAGATCGACCTGCTGATGCAGATGGTCGGGTAAGGGCCGTTCAAAGGGCCGGCAGGTGGCCGCCGAGCTGACGATTCAGCTCGATGCACGCATGCTGCCAGCGGCGGCGGACGGTGCGGACGTGGACGCCGAACAGGGCGGCGATCTGATCCTGGGTCCAGCCGTGGTAGAACACCAGGCTGAACACCTCGCGCTGCTCGGTCGGCAGGTTCTCGACGGCCAGGTGGAAGCGAGTCCACACTTCCAGCTCATCGGCCGCGGCGGAGTCGGTCTGCGCCAGCAGATCCCCGCTCTGCGGCCCCTCGGGGAGCGGGTGGACGGCGCGGCTGAGGTTCTTGAACCGGCGCGCCAGGTCGAGCAGCTCGCGGCGGATGTGGACGGCGGCCAGGTTGAAGAACGAGCGGGTGCTCTCCGGCTGCAGCTGCCTGAGGGTGAGCAGCAGCCGGATCACCGCGCCCTGGTGGACGTCGGCGGTGTCGGCCCAGGCGCGGACGTTGGGATAGCTGCGGAGCATGCGCCGGGCCAGCTGTTCGAGCCGTTCGCCGACCGACCGCAACAACTGGTCGGCGGCCAGCCTGTCGCCCTGTTGCCAGCGCTGCACATACTGGTGCATCAGGACTGTTTCGAGCGAATCACTCACCCCGTCTCGGCCTCCGACCGATGCATCCATCCGCCACTGTTTATCATTCTACTTGCGCTCGGCTGGTCTCGCAAACGAATCCACGGCGCGGCCGGACGTCCCTTCTGGTGCCATGCCCACGCTGGCGTGGGCATGCGTCTGGGTGGCACGCCCTGAGGCTCTGCGAAGGGCGTGAGCGTGGGGATGGCCGTGACGCGCTACCACGCCCGTCGCTGCGCTCCGAGCGTGCCACCCAAACCACGACGCATTGGGGTGCTCTGCTGGGTGGCACGCCCTGAGGCTCTGCGAAGGGCGTGGGCTGTGGACGAAACCCCGGCCCCTGTACGAATCACTCCGCCGGCCATACATCGCCAGGAGACGGCCCACGCCCCCGGAAGGAGTCGCATGCACATCGAACAGGCGATCTACGGCTGCCAGGACGGCGGGTATCGGTTCGTCGGCGAGTCGCCCGGGTTCGCCGATAGCGGGCTGAACGACGAGGCACGGCGGATCTGCGCGGCGTTCGGCGAACGGCCAGCGGGGGTCGCCTGTCCGGTGGCGGAGTTCGCGCAGCCGCTCGGGCCGCGCCATGTCGCCGTCGTCCAGGTGGCCGACCAGGGGCGCGACGACCTCGGCCGGCCCGGCGCGCTGGCGTTTCGGCTGCTCGTCCTGCCGTATGCGCTCTATGCCGCACTGGACGCCGACCCGTTCCGCGTCAGCGATGCATTCCCGCCCGACTGGTCGGCCCGGGGGGTGCTGCCGACGCTGACGTGGGACGCCGGCCCACCGCCTCGCCGCACGGTGACTGAGGTACGGGCGGTGCTGGACGTGGAGCACGAGCGGACGGCGCTGCTGCTCGGCGGGGTGCAATTGCTCGTCGATGGCGGACGACTCGTGCTGGTGCGTGCCGCGCCCGCGCCGGAGCTGATCCGCCACCTGTGGACGCTGCTGCCGAGCAGCACGCGGCTGGAGGTGTGGCCGGCGACGTTCGCCTTCGGCAACAAGCTCCGCTTTCACCTGCTGGCCGTGCCGGCGGCGACCGGCGACGACTACCCCGGCTACGTCACCGAGGAGGCGGCCGGCGACTACCCGGCCGGGCGCTACGAGTACGCCTTGCAGGAGGCCGCCGAGCAGAACGACCAGGCGGAGATTGACGGGCTGTTTGCCCGCCGCAGTCGGCGGCAGACGATCCGGCTGGCGGCCGCCCTGCTGGTCGGCTTCGTGGTGATCGCCTTCCTGCTCCGCTCACCGTTGTTCACCGGCGCCCCGCCCGCCCCGGTGCCGCCGCCGGCGGCGCCGAAGGGGGACGAGGCGGCGCCGAACCTGCCGCCGGCGAGTGAGTTCGCGCCGCTCGACCGCGGCGAGCGCGAGCGGCTGGCGGCGCGGCTGCGCGAGCTGGCCGGCCGGCTCGGCGCGGTGCCGCCCGCCGGCGACGACGAGGCTGGCCTGGCGGCGGCGGTGGCGGCGCTCGACCGGCGGATCGACGAGCGGCTGGCGGCGAAGAAGCCGCCGCGGCGGATCGCGGCGGTGGCCGAGTATGGTCCGGCGAAGCGGCGGCTGCGGGCGCTGGTGTGGAAACACGGCGACCCGGCCTACGCCGACCCGGCGCTCAACCCGGTCGAGCTGGTCGAACACCTGGAGGCGCGGTTGACAGCGGAAGGCGCCCTGCCGGAGAAACGCGGTGACTGAACGGGTCCTGGTGGTGCCGACGGCGCTGCTGCACGAGGTCGGCGTGTTCCACGGCTTCACCGATCGAGTAGCCGATTACTTGCCCAGGCTGCTTGACGCGCGGCACCTGCACTACCACCCGCGCGACGCGGCGGAGACCGATCCGTCGCTCAAGCAGCTGATCCCCTACGTCGTGCTGCGCCATGGCGGGCGGGTGTTCCACTACCGGCGGGCTGCCGGCGGCGAACGCCGGCTGAGGGCCAAGCGGTCGATCGGCATCGGCGGGCACATCTGCGCCGAGGACGCGGCGGACGGTGGCGACGCCTATCGCACCGGAATGCTCCGCGAGTTGCGCGAAGAGGTGGCGCTGCCCGCCGGCACCACCGAGCGGTGCGTCGGCCTGATCAACGACGACACCACGCCGGTCGGCCAGGTCCACCTGGGCGTCGTCCACCTGATCGACCTGCCGGCGCCGGACGTTCGGCCGCTGGAGGCCGGGCTGGTCGACACCGGGTTCGCGACGCTGGCCGAGCTGCGCCGCGACCGCGACGCCTTCGAGACGTGGTCGCAGTTCCTGCTCGACGCGCCGTGGCTGGAATCAGCGTGACGGGGCGGCCTTTGTCGGCGCCAGCGGCCGGCGGCGGACCTCCTTCGCCGGGCGCACGTCGCAGACCTCGCCGTCGCGCGGCGGCGCCTCCAGCAGCCGCTTGCGCTTGACCTCGGCGGCCGCCTCGTCGGCCAGCTCCTTGCCCGGGGCACGGCCCCACAGCAGCCGCACTCGCGGCGTCCGCAGCGTCACCTCGCCGGAGGCGTAGTCGATCGTACACGCTTCCAGTTTGAGGTTACTCAGATGAGGACGCAGCAGCGTGACGATGGCGGCGGCATCGCGGACGGCAGCGTCGCCCCACGGCTCGCCCGGCTTGCCGGCGGGCGGGGCGACGGCGCCGGCCAGCACCGGCAGCCCCTGGCGCGGTGCGGACGCGGGCAGCAAGATGCCGTCGCCGTCGACCACGCGCGGCGGGCGGGCCACCGCCAGCACCGGCGTGCGGTAGTCGGCCTCCACCTGCACCCGGCCGGCCGGCAGCAGCTGGACGCGGCGCACGCCGCTCACCCACGGGTGCGCCGCCACCGCGGCGCGGATGTGCGGGATCGTCGCCGGGTCGAGCGGATTGAGCCGGTCGGGCAGGTTGGCCAGGTACTGCACTTCTTCGAGGAACGCTGCCCGCTCCATCCCCGGCGGCGGGTCGACGTCGATGGCGGTGAAGGTGAGCTGCTGGCCGCCGGACTGGTTCAGCCGCTGCCGCAGATGTCCGCCCAGCGCGGTCAGGCCGAGGATCAGCCCGACCCCACCGGCGACGGGCAGGACCAGCTGGAACAGCCAGGCGCGGACGACGGCGAGCCGGCCCGGCGGTGGCGACGGGGCAGCGGCGGCCGGCGGGGGCAGCGGCGGCGGCACGGGCGGGTCGGCGGCTTCCTTCCCTTCGGCGGCCATGTCACCAGATGACGATTTCCTGCTCCAGCGGCAGGTTGAAACGCTCCTTCACCCGCGCCCGCATCAGGTCGATCAGCCGCAGCACGTCGCGGCTGGTAGCCCCCTCGTGCAGCACGATGGCGTTGGCGTCGCGGTCGCTGACCTCGGCGCCGCCGACGCGCGTGCGGACCAGCCCGGCCTGCTCGATCAGCGCCGCGGCGCTCAGCCCGCGCGGATTCTTGAACAGGTGGCCGGCGGCCTGGTAGACGGCCGGCTGCATCGCCTTGCGCATGATCCACGCCTTGCGCATCCGCTTGACGATGGCGTCGGCGGCGTCGCGGTCGAGGGAAAATTCGACGGTCAGCAGCACCGGGTCATCGAGGTTGGTGTCGTGGTCGGCGAAGCGCAGCTCGTCGCGGTCGCGGACCTGCACGCGACCCTCGCTGTCGAGCACCTCCACTTGCCGGACATACTGGCCGATGTCGCCGGACCGATCGCCGGCGTTGGTCCGCAGCGCCCCGCCGACGGTGCCGGCGATACCGACCAGCGTCTCGACGCCGGCCAGGCCGTGACGAGCGGCGGCGGAGATGAGGGCGGCGACCGACGCGCCGGTGCCGGCACGGACGCGCACGCCGTCGACGGTGATGGCGGTGAACTCCGGCTGGCTGAGCCGTAGCACCACGCCGCGCACGCCCTCGTCGCGGACCAGCAGGTTGCAGCCGCAGCCGAGGACGCGCAGCGGGATGCCCTCCTCGAAGCAGCGGCGGACCAGCCGCGACAGCTCGTCGAGCGAGCGCGGCTGGGCGAGCATCTCGGCCGGCCCGCCCAGTTTCAGGTGGGTGTACGGCGCCAGCGGCTCGTCGCGCCGGATGATCTCGGTGAACTCCTCGAGACGAGCCATGACGACCTCCCCAGCGAGACGGTAACGGGGCTATCATAGGGGGGGGCGTGCCGGCCGGTCAACGGGCGAATCGACTGGCAACCACGCGGGGGCAGACTATAACTGAACGGATGACCGACGCATCTGAACTCCCCGATCGATCACAGCCCCTGGCGGTACTGGCGTCCGGCGGGCTGGACAGCGCCATCCTGCTCGCCGAGGCGTGCCGCGAGCACCCGGCGGTGTTCCCGCTTTACGTGCGCTTCGGGCTGGTGTGGGAGGAGGTCGAACTGGCGCACCTGCGCCGGTTCCTCGACGCCGTCGCCGGACCGCGGTTGCGTGCCCTGACGGTGTTAAGCCTGCCGGTGCGCGACCTGTACGGCGAGCACTGGAGCCTGACCGGCCGCGACGTGCCCGCCGCCGACACGCCGGACGAGGCGGTGTTCCTGCCCGGCCGCAACGTGCTGCTCCTGGCCAAGGGGCTGCTGTGGTGTCACCTCAACGGCGTGCCGGCGGTGGCGCTGGCGCCGCTGGGCAGCAACCCGTTCCCCGACGCCACGCCGGAGTTCTTCCGGGCGTATCAGGACGTGGTCAACCGGGCGGTCGGCGGGGCGGTGCGGGTGGTGCGGCCGTATGCGGCGCTGCACAAGCTGGATGTGCTGCGGCGCGGCGCCGGCCTGCCGCTCGGGTGGACGTTCTCGTGCATCCGGCCGGTGGACGGGCTGCACTGCGGGGCGTGTAACAAGTGCGGCGAGCGGCAGGCCGGGTTCCGCGCCGCCGGGATGGCCGATCCGACCGTCTACCACCAGCGGAGGCTGTAAATGTTCAGCGTGACGCGCGAGATTACCTTCTGCTACGGCCACCGCCTGCTGAACTACGACGGCAAGTGCCGGCACCTGCACGGGCACAACGGGCGAGCGGTGATCACGCTGGAGAGCGAGCAGCTCGACCCGCTCGGGATGGTGCTCGACTTCAGCGTGCTGAAGCGACGGGTCGGCGCGTGGATCGACGAGACGCTCGACCACCGCATGCTGCTGCACCGCGACGACCCGGTCCTCGGCTACCTCCGCGAGCGCGGCGAGCCGGTGTATGTGATGGACGTCAACCCGACGGCGGAGAATATCGCCCGGCTGATCTTCGACTACACGGCGGCACAGGGGTTTCCGGTGGTGGAGGTGACGCTGTGGGAGACCGACAGCTGCTGCGCCTGCTACCGGCCGGCGCGGCGCCTGAAGGGCGGATGAAAGCGGACAAACCTGCTTGACACCTCCTTTTGACGCTCCGTATCATGCCGGGGGTCGGTTGTGTCCCCGACCCGATAGCCTGTCTTTTGTTCGCATGCGGCGGCCGTCCGGGCCGCCCGAGATCGGTCCCTCGGACACGCGGCCGATCGATGAAGATGTCGGACCCGTCGTCCGAAGGCAATCCCCGTATTTCGACTCGTCCGTAACGCCTCCGCCACGCCATGCCGTGGGCAGAGAGGGCGCAGGGCGTTCTGAACCAGCCGTCCGCCGTGTCGTCGTGGCGCGGGGGAGACGGCGACCGATCGTCCGGAAGTGGTGCAGCCGTCCCGAGCCCCCCTGGGACATGCCCGCTTCCGGACTTTTTCGTGTCGACGACGTGTTCACTCGTCCTCGGACGCGACGTCAGCGGCCGACGACGCTTACTTTCACCTCGGTCGACTTCTTGCCGCCCTTGAGCAGCAGCGAGTAGGGCGTTTTGGCCGGCACGGTGGCGTCGAACGTGTACGTCTCGGCCGCCCCCTTGCTCACCCGGCTGCCCAGCAGCAGCGACGCCGCCGGCTCCTTTTCGGCGTCGAGCGCCTGCGACACCGCCTCCTTGTCCGCCGACTTGATCAGGTAGGCGCTCACCCCGGCGTTCACCGGCGCGACGCTCACCGTCAGCCGCTGCTCATACGCCGGCGCGGTGAAGTCGATGGCGTGGACGGTCAACGGGTCCAGCTTGGGACTGCTCTTGTAGTTCAGCCGCTGGCAGCCGGCGGTCAGCGCGAGCGTGGCAAACAACAGGAGAGCGAGCAAACGGGTGGGCATGGGAAGGTCCTCGCGGCGGGTTGGGTCAGTCGGCGACACGGGGGGAGGCCAGGGCCGATCCGGCGACGCGCAGCGTTTCGGCGTCGAGCTGGACCGGGCCGAAGATCAGCGGGCGGTCGAACGGTTCGATGTGCAGCACCATGTCGCCGTTCTGGTACAGGCGAACGCTGCCGGACGACTGGCTGACGCAGACGGCGATCGACTTGGTGCAGGCGCTGATGGCGGCGGCAGCGGCGTGGCGCGTGCCCAGCCCCATGCTCACGCCAATGGCGGACGTCGGCGCCTCGATCCGCATGCAGGCGGCCACCGCCACGCCGTCGCGACGGATGATGATGGCACCTTCCAGCTGGGCGATGTCCTTGATCTGCTCGCGAACCACGCGGTGGCGGATGTTGCGCTCGGCCAGGCCGTAGCCGCGGAACGGGTTGAAGTTCATCGGCCGGCACAGCCGCAGCACCTTGCGGGTGTCGCCGACGACGAACATGGTGCCGACCGGGTGCCCCTCGCGGCCCTCGCGGCCGATCGCCAGCGCCAGGTTGACCACCGTGCGCAGCGTCTCCAGCGGCACATGCGTCTCCAGCCGGCGCAGGTCGCGGGCGTCGAGCCGCTCGAGGTGTTCGCCCAGGTGGATGACGCTCAGGCTGTCGACCGGCTCGGGCACGTCGCCGGACGCCTCGATACCGTTGTACAGCACCACCACGTCGGCGCCGTGGCGCAAATGCTCGCGGCGGACCGCCTCGAGCAGCGCCATGCTCATCCGCTCCTGGGTGGACGACTTGCCGGGGTCGATGTCGAGCACGGTCAGCCCGCCCACCTTCTTGAAGCGATGCGTCAGCTCGCGGTCCTCGGCGGCGACCAGCAGCCGGCACGCGCCCAGGTGCTCGCGGACGTCGGCCCAGTCCAGGTCGGTCTCGGTGAGCAGCAGCACAGCGTCAGCCGGCAGCGACTCGGTCAGCTGCCGGGCGGCGTGCAGCAGCGCCAGCGTTTGCCGGGCAAGGGCCATGCGAGGACATCTCTGACGGGGTGACGGGATCGCGCGTCCTGGCGACGATGGTTACATCGTAGCGGTCGTTACTCGCACCGACAACCAGTTCCGCAGGCGGTACGGCTGAGGTGGCACGCCCTGAGGCTTGGCGAAGGGCGTGAGCGTTGGAGGACGCTTTTGGTGCCATGCCCACGCTTGCGTGGGCATGCGGCGTTTCGCCGACCGGCCCTGTGAGGCGAAATGCCCTCCGCATCACATGGCCACGAAGCGTGGCCATGGCACCCAGCGCAGCCACGCCCGTCGCTGCGCTCCGAGCGTGCCACCCGGCAACAGCAGCCGAGGACGCCTTTCTGGGTGGCACGCCCTGAGGCTTGGCGAAGGGCGTGAGCGTGGGAGGACGCTTGACGGGATACCACGCCCGTCGCTGCGCTCCGAGCGTGCCACCCGGCTGCCACAGGCGGTACGCGGGGGTTGTGCGGTGACGGGGCATGCGTCACAATGCGGCTGGGAGATCGGTGCCGGGGCGAAGGAGGCGACCATGCACGACAGCATCCTGCAGGCGATTGGCAAGACGCCACTCGTCCGCCTCCGCCGGTTGGCCGCCGACGTGCCGCCGACGGTGGCGGTCAAGGTCGAGGCGCAAAACCCCGGCGGCAGCGTCAAGGACCGGGTCGGCCAGGCGATGATCGCCGACGCCGAGCGAACCGGCGCGCTGCGGCCGGGCGGCACCATCATCGAGGCCACCGCCGGCAACACTGGCGTCGCCCTGGCGATGGCCGCCGCCGTCAAGGGTTACCGCTGCATCTTCGTCCTGCCGGACAAGATGTCGACCGAGAAGGTCGCTCTTTTGAAGGCATACGGCGCCGAGGTCGTGATTACGCCGACCGCCGTCCCGCCCGACTCGCCGGAGAGCTACAACGGCGTTGCCGAACGACTCAGTCGCGAGATCCCCGGCGCCTGGCGGCCCAACCAGTTCGCCAACCGGGCCAACCCGGACATCCACTACCACACCACCGGGCCGGAGATCTGGGAACAGACCGACGGTCGCGTCACCGCGTTCGTCGCCGGCGTCGGCACCGGCGGCACGCTGTCGGGCGTCGCTCGTTACCTGAAGGAGCGGCGGCCCGACATCCGCATCATCGGCGCTGACCCGGAAGGGAGCGTGCTGTCGGGCGGGTCGCCGCGGCCGTGGAAGGTCGAGGGGATCGGCGAGGACTTCGTGCCGCGCACCTTCGACAGCCAGTTCGTCGACGAGTGGATTCGCGTCGGCGATGCCGAGGCGTTCCATGTGGCCCGCCAGCTGGCTCGTCGCGAGGGCATCCTGGCCGGCGGCTCTAGCGGCACCAACCTCGCCGCGGCTCTCCGCTACGCCCGCCGCGGCACCAAGGACGACCTGATCGTCACCCTGGTGTGCGACACCGGCCGCAATTACCTGAGCAAGTTCTACGACGACGCCTGGCTGGCCGCCAATGACCTGCTACCGCAGGACCAGCCGCCGCACTCGCTCGGCGAACTGCTGCAGGCGCGCGGCCCGCGCCCGCTCGTCACCGTCGCCGCCGCCGCCACCGTCGCCGCCGCCATCGACCTGCTCGAATCGACCGGCATCTCGCAGCTGCCGGTGGTGCAGGATGGCACTTCCGTCGGCACCATTCAGGAGGTGACGCTCGCCCGCGTGCTGCACGACAACGCCGACCCGGCCCGCGTGACCGTCGGCGAGGTGATGGCGCGTCCGCTGCCGACGCTCGACGTGAGCGTTCACCTCGACGAGGCGTATCGGCTGCTGCTGTCGGGCAACACCGGGGTGCTGGTGGTGGCCGACGGGCGGGTGATCGACATCGTCACGCGGATCGACCTGGTGCATTATTACCGCGGCCTGCGCAAGCCGTCCTGACCCGTCTCGACCTGGAGCGACCATGACCCGCGACATCACCCGGCTGGGCTTCGCCACCCGCGCCATCCACGCCGGCCAGGACGCCGACCCGGCCACCGGCGCCACGGTGGTGCCGATCTACGCCACCAGCACCTACACCCAGGAGGCGCCGGGCAAGCACAAGGGGTACGAGTATTCGCGGAGCGGCAATCCGACGCGGGCAGCGCTGGAGACGTGCCTGGCAGCGCTGGAGGGCGGCGAGCGTGGGCTGGCGTTCGCGTCCGGCCTGGCGGCGACGACGGCGGTGCTGTCGGTGCTGCGGCCGGGCGACGAGGTGGTGGCGGCGTCGGACCTGTACGGCGGAACGTACCGGCTGCTGGAGCGGGTGTTCAAGCCGTGGGGACTGGTAACCCATTACTCCGACGATGCGTCACCGGCGGGGTTCGCCCGGTTGCTGACCTCACGGACGCGGCTGGTGTGGATCGAGACGCCGACCAATCCGCTCTTGCAGATCGTCGACATCGCCGGCGTGGCCGAAGTGGCGCATCGCCACGGCGCGGTGCTGGCGGTCGACAACACGTTCGCCTCACCTTACCTGCAGCAGCCGATTCGACTCGGCGCCGATCTGGTGGTTCACAGCACGACCAAGTACCTGGGCGGGCACAGCGACGTGGTTGGTGGGGCGGTGGTCGGGCGCGCCGAACTGCTGGAGCCAATCGCCTTCTACCAGAACGCCGCTGGCGCCGTGCCGGGGCCGTTCGACGCCTACCTGACGCTGCGCGGTCTGAAGACGCTGGAATTGCGAATGCAGAAGCACAGCGCCAACGCTCGCCGGCTGGCCGCCTGGCTGGTCGAACAGCCGGCGGTGGAGCGGGTGTACTACCCGGGTCTGCCGGCACATCCGGGGCACGACCTGGCGTGTGCGCAGATGCGCGACTTTGGCGGCATGGTCAGCCTGCGGCTGCGCGGCGGCGCCGAGGCAGCACGGCGATTCCTGACGCGAACGCGGCTGTTCAGCCTGGCGGAGAGCCTGGGCGGCGTCGAGTCGCTGGTCTGTCATCCGGCGACGATGACCCACGCCAGCATCCCCGCCGCGCTGCGCACCGCCCGTGGCATCGACGACGGCCTGATCCGCCTGAGCGTCGGCATCGAGGAGGTCGAAGACCTCGAAGACGACCTGCGGCACGCAATGCAGTAGTCAACCCGATGTGCAAGTATTAGGCCTCGGGGAGGAGCCTGTCGAAGGACAGCGGGGGGAAGTGGTGCCGGACCGCCAGCCGGATCATGATGGTGTGACTGCCCGAGTATTCCGCTACCCGCGACGTCTCGCTCCAGGCGAAGAACTCGGGGCACTGGGGAGGGCCTGTGGGGAGGGAATCCCCTCCCACCCCCCACCCGCTCCCGCTCGCCTCGCAAGCCCGACCGGCCTCACACCGCCACCGTCTCGGCGACGGCCGGCTCCGGCTCCGCGGCTCCGCCGGCGGCGGCGTTGACGGCGGCGGAGTCGCGCCCACAGCCGGCCCAGGTCGTCCCACAACGTGTAACACACCGGCGTCAGCAGCAGCGTCAGCAAGAGCGACAGCGTTTGCCCGCCGAGGATCACCTTCGCCATCCCCGCTCGCGCCGCCGCCGCCTGGTCCGGTGCCCATCGCCATCGGCACCATCGCCGCCACCAGCATCACCGTCGTCATCAGGATCGGCCGCAGCCGCGTTCGATTCGCCTCCAGCACCGCCGCGTCGCGCTCCATCCCCTGCCCGCGCAGCACGTTCGTGTAGTCCACCTGCAAGATGCCGTTCTTCTTGACGATGCCGAACAGCATGAACACCCCGAACATGCCGTAGATCTCCAGGTTCGACCGCAAGAGCATCAGCGACAGGAGTGCGAACGGGATCGTCAGCGGCAGCGAGATCAGGATCGTGATCGGATGCACAAAACTCTCGAACTGTGCCGCCAGGATCATGTACATGAACAGGAAGCTCAGCCCGAACGCCACCAGGAAGTTGTTGTTCGTCTCCGACAGCATCTTCGCCCGGCCGATGAACTCCCAGCGATAGTCCGCCGGTAGCTGCATCGACCGCACATGATCGGTCAGTTGCTGCACCGCCTCGCCGGTCGAGATCCCCTCCAGGTTCGATGAGATCACCACCTGCCGCTGGCGGCTGAAGCGATCAATCGTGTTCGGCCCCTGCGCCGTCTCGAACCGGGCCACGTTCGCCAGCCGCACCACGCCCACGCCGGGACGGGTCGACGGCACCGCCAGCCGGGCGATCGTCTCGGCGTCGGTCCGCGCTGTCCGGTCGGCGCGCAGCCAGACGTCGTACTGCTCGTCGAACTCCTTGTACTTGCTGATCGGCTCGCCGCCGACCAGCACGTTCACCGTGCCGGCCAGCGTCTGGATCGACACCCCCAGCTCGCTCGCCCGCTCACGATCGGGGCGGATACGCAGCTCCGGCTTGCGCAGCGACAGGCTCGTATCGACGTCGACGTGCCGCCCCTGCTCGCGCATCCAGGCGGCGATCTCCTCGGAATACTTCTGCAGCTGTTCCATGTCCGGGCCGCGCAGGTTCAGGTCGATCTCCACCTGCCGGAAGCCCGACGCCTGGAACGCCGCCACGTCCTGCACCGCGGCGCGGATGTCGGGGTAGTCAGCGATGATCGCGCGGGCGTCGTTTTGCACGTCGAACTGCGTGTAGGGCCGCTCCTTCAGGTCGATCAGCCGGACGTAGATCGTCGCCGTGGTCACGTCGCCCTGGCCGCGGGCGACACGGCCGGTGGTGTCGCCGATCACCGTGAACGTGTGCGTCACGCCGCGAAGCCGCTGCAGCCGCCGCTCGATCTCCTGGCAGGTGTCGTTCGCCCGCTCCAGCGTGTAGCCCTCCGGCAGCCGCATCGCCACTTCCAGCTCGCTCTGATCGTCGCGCGGCACGAAGTCCTTGCCGATCATCGCCATCAGCACCGGCGTGGAGAACAGCACCAGCACGCTCGTCAACACGATCACCCACCGATGCCGCACCGACCAGCGGAGGATGCCCATGTAGGCGCCCTCGACCAGCCGCCAGACGAACCCCTCCTTGCTGACCGCGTGCCCCTCCTCGGCCTTCAGGAAGCGCGAGCACAGCATCGGCGTCATCGTGAACGAGATGAACAGGCTCATCAGCACCGAGAACCCGACCACCATGCCGAAGCTGTTGAAGAACCGGCCGACGCGCCCCTCCATGAAGGCGATCGGGATGAAGATGACCAGCAGCGACAGCGTGGTCGCCACCACCGCCAGGGCGATCTCGCGCGTCGCCGACGCCGCCGCCTCCCGCGCCGGTCGCCCGTATTCCTCCATGTGGCGGAAAATGTTCTCATGCACCACCACCGCATCGTCGACGACGATGCCGACCGCCAGGATCAGCCCGAGCATGGTGATGTTGTTGAGCGTGTAGCCCATCCAGCTCATGAAGTAGAACGTGCCGATCATCGACGTCGGGATCGCCAGCGTGGCGATCACCGTCGTCCGCCAGTCGCGGATGAACAGCAGGATGGTCAGGCTGACCAGCACCGCCGCCAGCAGCAGGTGCGTTTGCACCTCCTCGATCGAGTTGCGGATGAAGCGCGACTGGTCGCGGATCACCTCCGCCTCGATGTCCGCCGGCAAGAGCGGCAGCAGCTCGCCCAGCCGCCGCTTCACCCGATCGACCACCTGCACGGTGTTGGTGCCCGACTGCTTCTGGACGATCAGGCTGACGGCCGCGTCGCCGATGTAGTTTTCGCTCGCCGCCTCGGCCGCCGCCTTCGACCACAGCCGGCTCAGCCCGCGCGGCTCCTCGAACTCGTCGGTGACGCGGCCGATGTCGCGCAGGCGGACCGGCTGGCCGGCGCGGTTGCCGACGATCAGCCCCTCGAAGTCGCCCGGCCGCAGCACCCGGCCCATCGTCCGCAGCACCATCTCGCCCTTGCCCTGGTCGACTCGCCCGCCAGGCAACTCCTGGTTCTCGCGCGACAGGGCGGTGCGGACGTCCTCGATCGACAGCCCGTCGTACTTGAGCAGCCGGTCGGGATCGACGTACACGTTGATCGCTCGCGTCCGCCCGCCGACCAGGATGACGGCGCCGACGCCCGACAGCGTTTCGAGATCTTCCTTGATCTGTTTACGAGCAATCTCCGTGACCTCGCGCGGGTCGCGCCGGCCGGAGATCGCCAGCGTCATCACCGGCGCCGCGTCGATGTCGAAGCGATCGATGATCGGCGGATCGGTGCCGGCGGGCAGCTGGCTGAGGATGCTCCGCACCTTGGCGTCCACCTCCTGCGCCGCCACTCCGCCATTCTTCTCCAGCACAAACTGGATCACCACCTGCGCGATGCCTTCCTTGGTGGTGCTGCGCAGCTCGTCGATGCCGGAGATGGTGTTGACGATTTCCTCGATCGGCTTGGTGATGCTCGTCTCCATCTCCTCGACGCTGGCGCCGCGGAGGGTGGTGGTGACGGTGACGACCGGCACGTCGACGTTGGGGAACAGGTCGACGCCCAGCCGCAGGTAGGCGACCAGCCCGAGGATGACCGGCGCCGACACCAGCATCACGGTGAACACCGGACGGCGGATGCACAGGTCCCAGATGGCCATTGGCGTTCTTCTCCCTTACGGGTCCTGACCGGGGGTGCGGATGCGCACCGCGGTGTCGTTGGCCAACTGCGTCTGGCCGCTGGTGACGACGAGGGCGCCGTCGGCCAGCGGGCCGTCCACCTCCACCCACCGCTGCATTCGGCCGCCGCCGCTCACCTCGATCGGCTCGCCGGTGCGAACCTCGACGGCGCGGGCGCGGTCCTTGTCGACCACGAACACCTTGACCACTCCGGCGAACCGTACCACCGCCTCTTCCGGCACGGTGCGAGCGCGGTCGGCCTCACGAGTGCGGACGCTCGCCTTGACGAAGCTGCCCGGCCGCAGCCGGCGGTCGGCGTTGGCCACCGCCACTTCCAGGGTGAACGTGCGGTTGGCCCGGTCGACGGTCGGATTGATGCGCGACCGTGCCGGGGAAGGTAACGCCAGGGTACGCCTCCACGCGCAGCGTCACCGGCTGCCCCTGCTTGATCTCGCCGATGAACGCCTCGGGCACCGTCACCACCAGCTTGAGCGGCTGGGCGATCACCAGCCGGACCAGCGTCGGCGACTGCATGGCCCGCACCATCTCGCCCTCGGACACCTTGCGGGCGGCGACCACGTAACGGACGGTGCGCGGGTCGCGGATGCCGGGCGGCAGCCGGTCGGGCGACGGCGACGGGACGACGACGCGCGCGTCCGCCTGCTTCTGCCGGGCCGTCTCCAGCTGCCTGCTTGAGTCGGGCCGACGCCAGGTACGTGTGCGCCTCCATCTCCGCCTGCTGGCGGTTGGCGAACGCCACGCGGCCTCGGTCTGCGCTCGCTCCAGCTCCTCGGTGGCGATCACCCGACCGACGCCCAGCCGGCGGGCGATCGAGGACCAGCCGGGCGTTCTCCTCGACGTTGACCGCCCGCGCCACCGACGGCACCTTGCTGACATCGAATTTTCCATTACTCGGAATCACGGTGAGGCCGAGCCGGGCCAGCTCCAGCTCGACGCCGCGCGGGCCTCGGCGACGGCCAGCTGCCAGTCGACGTCTTCCAGGTCGGCGAGCGGTTCGCCGGGGGCGACCTCGTCGCCGATGTCGTGGTAGATACGCAGCACCCGGCCGTCGACCTTGGCGGCGACGTTGACCTCCTCGTAGCCCTCGAGGGTGCCGACCACCTCGACCGTCCGCTCGACGCGGCGGGTGGAGACCGGGGCGACGGTGACCGGCACCGGCGGGGCGGCGGCGGCGCGGCCGGCGGCCGGGACGTCGTCATGCGTGCGGTGGCCGCAGCCGGCCAGCGCGACCAGTCCGGCGGCCAGCAGCAGCAGCCAGGCGGGGCGAGGAATGCTTGCAGTCATACCGGACCCTCTTTGTCCGTCGGGGCGGGCCGCCGGTGGCGCTTCTCGGCCTCGGTCAGCAGCCCGTGAAAGGCCACGTCGATGATGTCGTCCACCTGCTCCTGCAGCGGTTTGTGCCGGCCGGCGAAGTGGTTGGTGAACATGGTGCCGTAGAGCAGGTCGCTGAGCACGTCATCGATCCGCGAGACGGGGATGGTGCGGAATCGGCCGCGGTCGACGAGGTCGGTGAGCAGCGCGTGCCACAGCCGCGCCGCCGGTCGCGGTGCTCGAAGTAGGTGGGCCGCTTGCGGTCGCGGAACTCGGCGCGCTCCTGAATGAGCAGTTCGACCTGCTCGGGCCGATCCTTGAAGAACCGCAGGTAGGCGCGAACCGCCTCGGCGATGCGGTCGAGCGGGTCGGCGATCGGCTCGATGGCGGCGTCGATGTAGGCTTGCAGGTCGCGGAGGCCCTGGTCGACGGCGGCGAGGAACAGCTCTTCTTTCGACGTGAAGTACAGGTAGAGCGTGCCCTTGGCGACGCCGGCGGCATCGGCGATGGCCTGCATGTCGGTGCCGGGGTAGCCGCGGCGGGCGAACTGCTGGGCGGCGGAGGTCAACAGGTCGACGCGCTTGCGGGCGCGCGACTCCTCGTCGCACGGCCGCCCGCGCTTCCGCTCGGCGGGTCTCATCGCCCCCTCCGGGAACCGGGATGAATTCGAGTGACTGACTGGACAGTCATAGAATTACTCGATCGCCCCGTCCAAGTCAATCGCAATCGCCCCGCCGGTTGCTTGACACCCCAACTGGCAGCGGTAGACTCGCAACCAGACTCGATTATCGAGGGAGGCATCGCCATGACGACGCGGATAGGTCTCGTTGTTCTCGCGGTTCTCACGTGAGCGCGGCTCCTCCGTTGCCGCTTTCTCCAGACCATGTCGCTCTGCAGGGGACGTGGGTGCTGAAAAACGAGTACATGGGGGAGACGAGCGTGGAGGAGAGTATCCGCTCCTTGTGCCGGCCAGAGAATGGGCCGCCGGTGGAGCATTCCCGACAACCGTCCTTTCGCGGCACCTTCTCTGGAGGTTCGGAAGGCGGTGGACACCCCAGGGTGGGAACTGGAGATGGGGCCGATACGAACTCACCGGTCGCGGCCCCAAGATCTTGATCCGATACCGGGAGAACCGGTCGACCGCTCTACGGCCTGTATGCGGTGGACGGCAACACGCTGCGCTGGTGCGTCACCGACGAAGGCGATCTGAAAAGTCTTCCCAAAAGATCGGCCACCAGCACCGACGACTCTGCGAAGGGCGTGAGCGTGGGGTGACCGTGACGGCTTTCCACGCCCGTCGCGCCCGAGCGTGCCACCCAGAACCAGCGTCCGGGCGCTTTGCTGTGGCACGCCCTGAGGCTCTGCGACGGGCGTGAGCGTGACGCGCATCCACGCCCGTCGCTGCGCTCCGAGCGTGCCACCCACCAGCCCCCGTTGTGGCTTTCTGGGTGCCATGCCCACGCTCGCGTGGGCATGCGGCGTCCCACCGACCGGCCCCGTTCGAGGAAGAGTCCTCGCACCACATGGCCACGAAGCGTGGCCATGGCACCCGGCGAAGGGCGTGAGTGCGGGGGTGAGCGTGAAGCGCTACCACGCCCGTCGCTGCGCTCCGAGCGTGCCACCCGATAGGCTCCCGTCCGACAGCCGCTTGACACCGCCGTCGACCGGGGTAGACTCGCTCCCAGACTCGCCTCGACCCGCCTTCCGGAGCTTGCCCCCCATGCCTGTCGATCGTCGCGCCTTCCTGGCTGCGTCTGCGTCCGCCCTCGTCTCTGCCCCCGCCCTCCGCGCCGATGGCGCCGCCCGCCGGCCCAACGGCAAGGTCGTCCTCGGCTTCATCGGCGTCCGTGGCCGCGGCAAGGACCTGCTCCGCGGCTTCACCGCCCTCGATGACGTGGAGGTCGCCTACGTCTGTGACGTGGACAGTAACGTCCTGCCCGCGGCGCTCAAGGCGCTGCCGGCGCGGCACAAGCGGGTGCCGCAGACGGTGGCAGACATGCGGCGCATCTTCGACGATAAGAGCGTCGATGCCGTCGTCGTCGCGACGCCGGATCACTGGCACGCGCTGGCGACCGTGTGGGCGTGCCAGGCGGGCAAGCACGTCTACGTCGAGAAGCCGGTGTCGCACAACGTCGTCGAGGGGCGGCGGATGGTCGAGGCGGCCCGCAAGCACAACCGGGTGGTGCAGGTCGGCACGCAGCGCCGGTCGGCCGACCATCTGCATCAGGCGGCCGAGCTGGTCCGCTCCGGCAAGCTCGGCAAGGTGCCGTTCGCCCGCGCCTGGATCGCCGGCAGCCGCGCGTCGATCGGCCACAAGCCCGACGGTAAGCCGCCGGCCGGGGTGGACTACGACCGCTGGCTCGGCCCGGCTCCGCTCCGCGCATTCAACCCCAACCGCTTCCACTACGAGTGGCACTGGTGGTGGGACTACGGCACCGGCGAGATCGGCAACAACGGCATCCACGGCCTCGACGTGGTCCGTCTGCTCACCGGGCTGGACGCTCCGCACCGGGTCAGCGCCGGCGGCGGCAAGCTGTTCTACGACGACGACCGGGAGACGCCCGACACGCACATCGCCACGTTCGACTTCCCCGGCACCACGGTGG
Source organism: Gemmataceae bacterium (assembly GCA_046350215.1). GTDB lineage: Bacteria > Planctomycetota > Planctomycetia > Gemmatales > Gemmataceae > JAXMAU01. The sequence goes on from JAXMAU010000045.1 coordinate 53,072, forward strand.
TGTGGGAGCACCGCATCTGGGCGAAGACCGGGGTGCGAAACAAGGCGTTCGGGGTCGAGCTGGTCGGCGAGAAGGGCACGCTGGTGGTCGACGACGCCGGCTGGCATGTCGAGAACGGTCCTGACCTGTCAGCGAAGCCCAGCGGCGGCGACCGTACCCACCTGCGTAACTTCCTCGACTGCATCGCCAGCGGCAAGCGGCCCAACGCCGACATCGAGGAGGGGCACCGGAGCACCCGACTGTGCCACCTGGGTAACCTCGCCTACCGGACTGGCCGAACGCTGCGGTTCGACGGCGAATCCGAAACGATCGTCGGCGACGCCGAGGCGACGCGGCTGCTCGGCCGGACCTACCGCAAGGGGTTCGAGCTGCCCACGGTTTAGCCCGCTGCCCTTGACCGGCCGGCCGGCGGCGCGATACCGTTTGTTCAGTCCGAAATATCTCATAAAATGAGCATCGGGGAGCGATGATGGCGCTCCCGGTGCCGGGCCACTCGCCCCGGCACCCCCGCCGACGCGCCGGGCAAGCAGGCCCCACCGCAGCGTCCGAGTGCCCCGCCGGGAGCCAAGCCATGATGCCGGATAAGGTCGATCGATTACTGCATCGTGCCCGCCAGGCGATCGCCGAGCGCGACTGGGAGACGGCCAAGAAGGTCTATCTGATGGCGCTCGGGCTGCGGAGCGATATGCCCGACGTCCACTATGGGCTGGCCACGGTCTACTTCCAGCTGCACGAGCTGACCAGCGCGGCGCACCATTTCCGCGAGGTCAGCCGGCTCGACCCGCTCCGCGCCGGCGCGTTCATCAACCTGGGCGCGGTGCTCAACCTGCTGCACCAGTACGACGACGCGATCGCCGCCCTCCGCCGCGGTATTCAGCTCGACAGCAACCGCACCGAGGGGTACTACAATCTCGGGCTGGTGTACAAACACAAGGGGCAGCAGGACCTGGCTATCCAGGCGTACAAGGAGGCGCTGCGGCTCAATCCGCGGATGCCTGACGCCCACCTGAACCTGGCGAACCTGTACCTGGAGCGCGACGACCCGCGGCACGCGCTGATCCATTATCAGCAGGCGGCCGAGCTGCGGCCCGGCTGGCAAAAGGCGATCGAAGGAGCGGAGCATGCCCGCCTGGCGGCGGCCGGCGAACCGCTGCCGCTCCAGGCGACCGGGGCCGCCGCCTCAGCAGCCTCCCCGGTCCGCGCCGCCCCGCCGCCCGGCAGCGACATGGACCGCAACGTCGATCCGGTCTTCCACGGCGTGTTCCTGTCCAATCTGCACCAGGCGAGCATCGTCACCGAGGAAACCACGCGGGTGCTGCAGAAGATCTCCGGCGACGAGGTCGAGCCGGCCATCAAGGAACTGTCGGCCGAGCTGCTGCACAGCCAGGGGTCGCGCGGCCAGCTCGACGCCTGCCTGACCCGGTTCGAGGGGGCGCTCACCCGCCTGCGCGCGGCCCAGCAGGCGCTGAAGTCGGCGGTCGACAAGCTGGAGGAGATGGGCAACCATTTCCCGACCCACTGACCCGCCGGGGTCAGCGGCTACCCAGCAGATCCAGTTTGTAGACGAGCGGGTCGCCCTCGACGCGGACCGGGTCGAGACGGTGCGCGCGGCGGGCCAGCGCCGCGGCGCGGGTGTGATGGCCCGCGTCGACCGCCCGGTAGCAGGCACGCATCAGGCGGTCAACGCGCGACCCGTCGGTCGCCGCAACCGGGTGTTCCACCGCGGCGATGCGGCGTACCGTCTCGGTCGCCTGCTGCGCCCAGCACAGGCCAAACTGTTTTACGCCGTGCAGCCAGCCGAGGCCGTCGGTGGGCGGCGTCGCTTCCTGCTCCTCGGCACCGGCCTCCTGGCGGCGCGGCCAGGTCGCGGATCAGCTCGGCGGCGCGGTGGTCGAGGTTCGACCCCGGACACACCCCGCGCCTGCTCCAGACTCTCCAGCCGCGTCGCTCACCCGGCCGTCGCGGGCCAGCGCTTCGGCCCGCTGCAGGGCCTCGCCGGCTTGCCGCAGAGCGGCCAGGTTCTCGCTCACACTGCGAACGGCCGGCTCGCCGTCGGACGTCAGGGCAGGGCGGTCCGCCGCGGCGGCGCGATACGGGCATTCGGCCGGCACCGCGCAGGGCATCGGCAGCCGTTCCGGTCGCGGTGTAGCAGCGGCGCGCTCGCGTGGCAGCAGCGCCAGGAACGGGTGAACGGTGTGCAGCAGCGACGCGGTGGCGATCGGGCCGAGGAAGCGGGCCTGCGCCGGGGCGGCCGGCACCGGCTGCGGCCGGAACACCGGGTCGGGGTCGAGCCAGCGATTCGGGACGGGGCCATCGGTCGGAGCAAGCTGCGGCGCGGCGACGACCGGCGCGTCGGCCGGCAGGTCCGGCGGTTTGGCGGCGCCGCGGCCGACCAGGCAACCGAGGGCGAGGGTCGCCAACCCGAGCACACGCGAACGCTGCGCCATCTCCGCATCCCTCCGTGGACCGCTGCTTGTCCCGTCGCGCCGGGCCGTCCGTCGACGCCCCGGCCCCGGCCGCATCGTCCCGACGCGGCACGAGAACGGCGGACTATAGCGGACCCCGGTCCGGATGCAAGGGCAGCCGGCGTTACAGGAACGACTCCAGCGCCGCCTGCTCGGTCGGGTAGATCTGGAACCGCTTGCGCAGCTGCATGATGTCCATGATCTCGTTGACAATCGGCGTCAGCGCGCACAGCACCAGCCGGCCCTCGGGCGGTTGCAGCCGATCGTTGAGGCGGACCAGCTTGCCGATCGCCAGGCTGGCGATGCCCTTGAGGCCGTGAAAGTTGATGACGACGTCGGTGCGGCCACTCTCGATCATCCCGTTCAGGGCGTCGAACGCCGCCTGGATGGCCCGCTCGTCACGGAGGACCGGAGTAATGAAGTGAACGACAGCGACGCCGCCGATGTCCTGCCACTCGATGCCGGGACGTGAGCTGGGAGATGACATGAACGTCTCCAGAGGGGGATTGAAGACCGCCTCTCAGGATACGCCCAGTTCGCTGGCGTCGCAAGCGGCCGGTTTGAGCGCCAGCCGACGAACGATCGCCGGCGGCACGTTCAGCGGTACGAAGGTGCGGCCGACCTGATGTTTGCGGATCAGCTCGCCCATCACCTCGCTGACCGCCCGCAGCCGCGCCCGCTCGGCCCGGCCGACGAACGGCGTTTTCAGCGCCCGCACCAGCGCATACTCGAAGTAGCTGAGCACTCCGCCAGGACGGACCAGGCGGACCAGCGCCGCGAAGATCGAGGTGATCTCGTCGCGGGTGAAGTTATTGAACGGCAAACCGCAGACGATGACGTCATAGACCGCCTCGCCGGGCACCTCCTGGATCGCCGCCGTGAGCACGCGCACGCGGTCGCGATGCGGGGCGAACAGCGCGTCCTCCTGCACCCGCCGTTCGAGCGAGGCAGCGAACTGCGGGTTGATCTCGACACAGTCGAGCCGATCGTCCGGCCGTAGCCGGCGGGCGATGGCTCGCGTCACCGATCCGGTGCCGGGGCCGACCTCCAGGATCGCCCGCGCGCCGCTGGCCGCCTCCACCACCGGCCGCGCCAGCGCCGCCGCCAGGAACGATCCCGACGGCAGGACCGCCCCGGTATGGTGGAAGTCGCGGCGGAACTCGCGGAAGAACTGGGCGTACTCCGAGATGGCCATGCGTGCGTGTCTCCCGACGGGCGAGCGTCAGCCGGTGT
>JAXMAU010000046.1:0-55958 GCA_046350215.1 Gemmataceae bacterium
CGCCTCCGGGCTTTCTTCCACGCCTCCGACCTCCCCTTGCCCCGTGCATTACTTTCCTGACACGCGATAGCCCCCGGTGAACACACCGGGGGCAAGTGCGTGTCGACGTCCACCCGAGCAAGGTGCTCCGCATTCGCCCCCCGCCGTGTTGACCTCACGGCGCCTTGCGCAGCGGCGCTGCCGGGCGCACGGTCAGGACGAACGACAGCAGGCCGTCAGCGGTGTGCTGCCGCAGTTCCAGTCGATCGACCAGCTCCAGGCCGGCCAGCACCGCGGCGAGCCGCGCGCCGGCCTGCTCGGCGGTCAGGCGGTTCTGCCGCGTCATCGCCTCGGTCAGTCGGTCGCGGTGCGCCTGCAGATAGGCCCGTAGCTCCGTCACCGACGCCCGCAGCAGCGGCGCACCGGCTCCGACCGGCGGCGTCTCGGTCGGCACCCGCAGGCCGACCACGGCGGCCGGTGTGCTGCCCACCACCAGGAACCCGCCCTTCAAGGCAAACGACGGCTCGACGCCCGGCGGAAACACCTCTGCGCCAACCAGCGAACGAATGCGAATCCCGCCGCGGGTGGTCGTCCGCACCGTCAACGGCCGGTCGGGGTGCGCCTTGTTGTGCGCCAGTACCCCCAGCTGGGCGAACGAATGGATCGCCTGCACGATCGTCGCGTCGAGCGGGTCGTCCTCACTGCCGCGCGCCAGCCGGATCGCCGCTGTCAGTGATGGGAGTAAGGACTTACTGGATTCGGTTGGCGCGGTCAGGTAGGCGATCCAGTCCGGGCCGACCGCCGGCAGCACGTCGCGGACCACGTCGCGGCCGAGCATCGCCCCGATCGACCGCGCCAGCTCGCGCTCGAACCGCCGCCGGCCGTCCGGCGACAGCAGCTCGCCGATTAGTTCATACCACGCCGCCGGCGACGTCCGCCCGCCGACCGCCAGCAGCGCATCGGCAGGAACCGTCGCCCACAGGGCCGACGCATCGGCCGCCTTCGGGAAGAAGCGGCGAGCGGCCGGCGGCAGGTCGGCGAGGCGGACGCGGACGGCCGCCGTCAGCCGCAGGTCGGCGTCGGTGTCGACCGCCAGCCCGAACCCCTGCAGCCCCTTCCACAGCAGCGCGATCGGCCGGCTGCCGGGGTCGGCGGCGGCGCGGGCGGCGATCGCCTCGTCGAACGCCCGCGGATTGACCAGCAGGGCGACCGGCGCCCGGGCGATCCCCAGCGCGCGGAACCGGGCGGCAAACCCGCCGGCGGCCGGCTCGCCGCGCTCGGCGTCGATGGCCAAGCGCAGGAGCGGCTCCTTGCTGGTGAATAGCAGCACCGGCCCGCGCAGCAGGTAGTAACTGGTCGCCCGGTTCTCGACCCGCCGGACATAACTGACCCCGCGGTGCTCCCGCTCCTCCAGCTCGGTCAGCTCGCCGCTGGCCCGCTGCACCTCGTTCAACCGCGCCACCAGACGGGCGAGCAACCGCGGGTTGCCGGCGCGAACGAGCAGCAACTCCTGATCCTCCTCGGGCTTGCCGGGCGGGCCGGGGCGGAACGCCAGCACGACGGCGTCGCCCAGGATGTCGTCGCGGAATTGCTTCCAGCCGACGCCGAGGTGCTTCTCCAGCGCCGCCGTCAGGTCGCGCAGCTGTTTCCATTCACGCGACGCGAGTAATTCCTTACCTAAAACTGACCGCCGCCAACGCTCGGCGAAGGGCGACTCGGTCAGCTCGCCCAGCCGGCCGCGCAGATCCTGCACGACCAGGCAGAAGCCGACGTCGGCGGGCAGGTAGCGCAACAGCTCGTCCCGCGGCGTCTCGGCCCGCGCCGGAGCGAGGACGGCGGCCAGGGCGACGAGGGCGACGGGGACAAGGTGACGGGCCAGCATGGGGATCCCAACCTGTGCGGGCGGCTCGCGCGGTCGTGGGTGCATGAAGCGGACGAGAGCGGACGAGGGGCGACGGTCAGCCCGGCTTGTTCGCCGCGGGTGACCGGCTTAGCGGCAGTTCGCGGAAGAACAGGGTGACGGCGCGGCGAGCCGACTCGGTCACCGGGCTGAGGCCGGCCTTCAGCCCCTCGCCGACCTCCTGCAACGGCTCGCGCGTCGGGTCCATGTCGGCTGGCGCCATCGGCAGCGGGTCGAGCGGCACGTCCGGCACCGGGGGAAGCAGGGCGGCGGTCCCCTCGACCGTGCGGACGGCCGTCCGCGACGTCAGCGCCGCCACCGCGGTCGCGCCCTGGCTCACGGTATCGCGGAGCGGCGGCAGCGGTGGGTCGGCAGCCCGATTCCCGGCCACCGTCGGAGCAGAGCGTCGGTCGGCCGCCGATCGCCATGCCAGCCCAGCCGCAGCCCCAAGCGCCAGCAGCGGGACGCCGCCACGGCGAGGACGGCCACGCTCAGCCGCCGCGGCCGGGAAACGGAGTCGCACCGGACGGTTCGCCTCGGCGAGCAGGTCGGCGGTGATCCGGTCGGCCAGCCCGGCCGGCGGCGGCGGTGGTTGCAGCAGGGCCACGCCGGCGAGCAGCCGGTCGATCCCGTCGCGGGTCGAAGCGGCGGCGGGGCAGCGGTCGAGGTGGTCGAACAGCACGCCGGCGGGGACGTCGCCGTCGAGATGGCGGTGCAGCAGGTCGAGGCAGGTTCGGCAGGTCATGATGGGCGCCTCCGGGAAACGCCGGGGTCGGGGTGCGAGTCGCCGGACGGTTCCTCCACCGGGACCATGCCGCGGCGGCGCAGATGCTCGAGGATCTCCAGGCGTGCCCGGTGCAGCCAGGTCTTGATCGTTCCGACCGGCCGGGCCAGCGCCGTCGCGATCTCCTCGTAGGGCTGGCCGTGCTGGTGAAAAAGGAGGAAAACGGTGCGGTAGTCCAGCCGCAGCGTGCCGAGGGCGGCCTGAATCTCGGCGAGCAGCTCGGCGGAGTCGTCGGCGAGATCGGCGGCGACCACGTCCTGTAAGTAGTCGACGGCCTCGGGACGCCGGCGCCGCTGGGCCAGCCAGGTGCGGCAGCGGTTGACCGCGATGCCCATCACCCACGGGCGCAGCGGCCGGGCGCGATCCCACCCGGCGAGGCTGCGGAAGACGCGCAGGAATACTTCCTGGGTGACGTCCTCGGCGTCCTGCCGGTGATGCAGCAGACGAACGCACAGACCGTAGACGTCGCCCTGGAACCGCTCCACCAGTTGACGAATCGCCTCGCCGTCGCCGCCGAGACACAACCGCACCAGGGTGACATCGTCCGTGGACACGGCTCGCCGATTCTCGCGCCTGCGACGTTCATCGGTTCTACCCGGCCGGCAGGGAAAAGTTTCACCGGCCGGAGCGAATAGATAGGAAGGAGCGCGGCGGGCCGGTCAGTGGTCCATCGCGTCGCGGAGCAGGTCGAGCGCCTCGGCCGGCTCGGTTTCCTGCAGCGTTTTGCCGCGCCGCTTCAGCTCCTCGTTGAACCGGATGGCGGTGTCCTGCATCCGTTCGTGCGTCTCCGCCGACCCGCCGACGAGGACGAAGTTGTCCGCGCGGGTGACCCGCTGGTGCTCGTCGTGGTTGTCCAGCCCGACGCCGAGGATGCCCTGAACCTTGGGGGCGTTGCGCTTGTCGTTCACGATGTCACCCCGGCTGCCGCGAGAGGAGAGACGATGGGGAGGGTACTGTCACTATAGGTCGGCCGAACACAGCCGGTCAATGAGAATCGGCTCGCGCATCCGGTTGCGAGAATGCGCATTATTGTTACAATGTGTCAAGTTGCTGTGCCATGTCGGTACAAACCGTACAAACGGTACGGCGGTTGCAAGGTTCCGGGGCGAGGCCCGGAACGCCTCACCCGCCGCCCTGCGCTCGCCGCTCGCTGCTCGCCCGTTGCCCCTGGCATTCGAGTTCATCCATGTTACCGCCGCTGCAGATCCTGCTCGTCGATGACAACCTGATCAATCAGACGGTGGCCGCCCGGCTGCTGGAGAAGGCCGGGCACCGCGTCACCGTCGCCGGCAACGGCGCCGCCGCCGTGGCCGAGGTCGACCGCCAGGCGTTCGACGTCGTTCTGATGGATGTGCAGATGCCGGAGATGGACGGCTTCCAGGCGACCGAGGCGATTCGTCGGCGTGAGCGGCCGACCGACCGGCGGCTGCCGATCATCGCCCTGACCGCCAATGCCCTGGCCGGCTACCGCGAGCAGTGCCTCGGCGCCGGCATGGACGGGTATGTCACCAAGCCGTTTCAGATCCCGGTGCTGTTTCGCGAGATCGCCGCCGCGATGAAGCTGGTGCCGCAGAGTACATGACGGTCACGCCGGGCTGAGCCGGTGATGGCCGGGTTGTGTCGGCGCGTAGAACAGCACGTCGGCCTCGGCAAACCCGAGTCGGTCACGAAACGTTTCGACCAGCTGCTGGCGGACCAGGCTGGGCCGCAGCGCGCCGCGCCGCTCCACCGCCAGCGCGGTGAACGCCTCACCCGGCAGTACCTGCCGGGTCACCGTCAGGTCGGGGTCGACGTTGAGCACGGCGCCGAACGTGGAGATGCCGTTGCGCACCGCGATGCCGACACGGGCGATCCGCCGTTCGCCGACCCACACGTCGGCGTCGTCGGCGCGCGATCGCGCGGTCACGCTGAAGTCGTCGAGCACGGCGACGAGCACCTGCCGCAGCGTGTGCAGGTAGGCGCGCACCGACAGGCCGAGGAAGTCGAGCGGCAGCACCGGGTAGACGGCCAGCTGACCGGGCAGGTGCAGGATGATCCCGCCGCCGCGATGGACCCAGCGGACCGGCCAGCGTCGCGCCGCCAGCTCCTCCTGGCCGGCGAGCAGGTCAGCGGCCCGCCCTTGCCGGCCGACGGTGACCAGGGGCGGGTGCTCGCACAGCACCAGCGCGCCGTCCCGCTGGTACGCCAGCCGGGCCGCCAGGTCGCGCTGCAGCCGTTCGGCGGCGTCGAACTCGACGGCCCCGAGCAGGTAGACTGGTAACAGTCCCGGCGACACGTCGCTCACGGCGGCATCCTCCCGACGGTTCCCGACCCGGTCCCCTCTACCGTAGCACCTCGCACGCCAGCGGCAAGACGCGGCGACGCAGCGTTCGTCAAGAAGTACGCGCTCGCCGAAGAGCCGCCTGTCAGGCTTGCGAGGCGAGCGGGAGCACGTCAGTGCCCCGAGGTTCGCCATGCCGCAATGTCGCTCTCCAGGCGAAGCACCACGTTGTGTCCCGGTCTCCTGACCGGGACACTCCGGCCGACCGAAGGTCTCCCGGCGGCTGGAGGAGACCTGCGGTCCGCAGAGTGGCAAGGTCAGGAGACCTTGCCACAACGGCCGTCCGTGCCCTGAGTCAGCGCATATCAGCGCATAACGCGCGACGTCGCTCTATGGGCGACGACTCGGGGCCCTGACGGGACCCCGCTCGCCAAGAAGCCCAGGCCCTGGCGTCCTGTCGTGCGGAGGGCACCCAGAAGACCTCGAATAGCGGAGGAAGGGTGCCGCGACACCGCTTGTATCAGGGGTGCCGGCGGCGAGCGGGGCGAGCGGTCCTGCGTCGGGCGCACGGCTCTTGTCAAACGTCCGTTCAGTCGATAGGGATGAAGAGATCGTCCATTTTTCCCATTCCACTGAAAGGGTTCGACCTGTGGAGCCCCGTCTTGCGGTCGTTGGCGCCACCGGCGCGGTCGGTGAGATCATGCGGCAGGTGCTGGAAGAGCACGCCTTCCCCTTCCGCGCCATCAAGTTCCTCGCCTCCGAGCGGAGCGTGGGCAAACCGCTGACGTTCAAGGGCAAATCCTACACGGTCGAGGCGATTCGTCCCGAGGCGTTCGCCGACGTCGATATCGTCCTCTCCAGTACCCCCGCCTCCGTCAGCCGCGAGGCGTCGCCGATGGCGGCGAAGGCCGGCGCCATCGTCGTCGACAACAGCTCGGCGTGGCGGATGGACCCGGACGTGCCGCTGGTCGTCCCCGAGGTGAACCCCGACGCCCTGCGGAACATCCCGAAAGGGATCGTCGCCAACCCGAACTGCTCGACCATCCAGATGGTGGTGGCGCTGAAGCCGCTGCACGACCTGGCGAAGATCAAGCGCGTGATCGTCTCCACCTACCAGGCGTCGTCCGGCAAGGGGGCGACCGGGCTGAACGAGCTGGACGCCCAGCTGCACGCCATCGGCCACGGCCAGCCGGTGCCGGCGGTCAAGGCGCACATCGCCCAGCTGGCGAACAACGTGCTGGCGCACGACTGGAAAGCCGGTCCCGACGGCTACTCCGAAGAAGAGTGGAAGATGGTCCTGGAGACCAAGAAGATCATGGGCGACGACAGCATCGCTGTCTCGCCAACGACGGTGCGGGTGCCGGTCCGGATCGGCCACTCCGAGGCGGTCAACATCGAGTTCCACAACCCGATCACCCCGGAGGCGGCCCGCGAGGCACTGCGACAGGCGCCAGGGATCATCGTCCTCGACGACCTGGCCGCCGGTCAGATCCCGCAGCCGCTGCACGCCGAGGGCCGCGACGAGACGTTCGTAGGCCGCATTCGCCGCGACCCGACGGTGGCCAACGGCCTGAACCTGTGGGTGGTCGCCGACAACCTCCGCAAGGGGGCCGCCACCAACGCGGTGCAGATCGCCGAGGTGCTGGTCCAGCGCGGCTGGCTGCCGAAACGCTGACGCGGCGAGCCGTCGGGCCTCCTCCCGGAGACGCCCCTGTGGAAGAGACCCTGCTGCAAGCGATCCACGCCGACCCCGCCGACGCGACGACGTGGCTCGTCCTGGCCGACTGGCTGGAGGAGAACGGCCAGCCGGAGCGCGCCGAGTTCCTCCGCCTCCGCGAACTGCTGCGCGAGCAGCCGGACGTGGAGCGCCGCGCCGAGCGCGAGGATCGCTTGCAGAAGCTGCTTCTCGGCGGCGTCGAGCCGGTCGTGGCCAAGTGGACAGTGGAGCTGGCTGACGACGTGGCGCTGACCTTCGCGCTCGTCCCCGCCGGCAGCTTCCTGATGGGCAGCCCGGAGGACGAGAAGGATCGCTACCAGAACGAAAGCCCGCGGCACCGGGTGACGATCAGCCAGCCGTTCTACCTGGGTGTCTTCCCGGTCACTCAGCGGCAGTGGGAGGCACTGATGGACAGCAACCCGAGCACGTTCACCGAGGGGACGCGGCCGGTCGAGTCGGTGGCGTGGCCGGAGTGCCAGGAGTTCTGCCAGCGGCTGAGCGAGCGGGTCGGCCGGACGTGCCGGCTGCCTTACGAGGCGGAGTGGGAATATGCCTGCCGGGGCGGGACGACGTCGTCATTTTACACCGGCGAGGGGCTGGCGGCGATGAAGCGGGCCGGCTGGTGCAGTTACCGCGGCAGCTCCGGCAGCGCCCGCCGGACCCGGCCCGTTGGCCAGTATCTGCCGAACCCGTTCGGGCTGTACGACCTGCACGGCAACGTCCGCGAGTGGTGCCAGGACGACCTGCGCCGCTACACGCGGCGTCCGCAGGTCGATCCGCATGGCCCCTTGAGTGGCACTTACCGCGTCGTCCGCGGCGGCTCGTGGTACTACGGCGCCGAGGACAGCCGCGCCGCCTGCCGCTACAACCGGCCGATCGACTATCACCTGGACTACTACGGCTTCCGCGTGCTGATGCCGTGTCCGCCGGCCTCTCAGCCGAGCAGCGAGCCGACCTGATAGACGAGTAGCGCCGCCAGGTACGCCAGCGCCGTCATGTAGACGAACGTGAATGCCGCCCACGTCCAGCTGCGTGTCTCGCGGCGGATGACGGCGAGCGTCGAGGCGCACTGGCAGCACAGCGCGAAGAACACCATCAGCGACACCGCCGTCGGCACCGTGAACACCCGCCGCGCCGGGTCGTCGTCGAACCGGGCGTCGGCCAGCGCCTTGCCGAGTCCGGTGTCGGCTACCTCGGCGTAGTCGGCCTCGCGGATCTCCTCGGTGTCCACCCTGCCCTGCTGGTAGATGATGCCGAGCGTGCTCACCACCACCTCGCGGGCCGGGAAGCTGGCCAGCACCGCCACGCCGATCCGCCAGTCCCACCCGAGCGGCCGTACCACCGGCTCGATCAGCCGGCCGATTTGCCCCAGGTAGCTACCCCGCTTCCACTCCTCCTCGAGCCGGTTCACCTGCTCGTCCACCGGCCCCAGCCGCCGCTCCAGCTGCTCCAGCTCCGCCAGCGTCGGCGCCATTTGATCCTTCACCGCCGCGCGCTGTCGCTGGTAGGTGTCGAGCGTCTCGGCCGAGGCGTTGCGCTCCAGCCGGGCCAGCCGGCGGACCTCGCGGACCTGCGGCGCGATCGACTCGCGCAGCGCGTCGGCCTTCTCACGCTCCTCGGCTACCGAGGCGTTCAGCGCTGCGATCCGCGCCGGATAATCGCCGGCCGGGAAGTTGAGCAGCACCCACACCAGCACCATCGACGCCAGGATCACCGTGCCGGCACGCTGCAAGAACGCCCATCCGCTGTCGAACATCCGCCGCAGCACGGCGCGGAGCGACGGCCACTTGTACGGCGGCATCTCCATCACGAACACCGGCGGCTGGCCGCGCAGCAGCGTCCGCTTCAGCAGCAGCGCCACCAGAGGCGCCAGCACCAGCCCCAGCAGCGCAGGCGAACATCGTCAGCCCGGCCAGCCAGAATGGGTAGCCGTCGGTCAGAAACGCCGCCGATCAGCAGGATGTACACCGGCAGCCGGGCCGAGCAGCTCATCAGCGGCGACGACGATGGTCGCCAGCCGATCGCGGCGGTCCTCGATCACCCGCGTCGCCAGGATTCCCGGCACCGCACACGCCATCGACGACAGCGGAATGAACGACTTGCCCGACAGTCCACAGCGCGCCCATCAGCCGGTCCATCAGGAACGCCGCCGCGCCATGTAGCCGCAATCTTCCAGAATGGCGATGAACCCGAACAGGATCAGGATCTGCGGCAAGAAGATCACCACGCGCCGACCCCGCCGAGTACCCCTTCGACGAGCAGGCTGGTGAACGGCCCCGCCGGCAGGCTTTGTCCGATCAGGTCGGCCAGATAGCCCCGCGCGCGTCGATCCAGCGCATGAACGGCCGGGCCGCCGTGAAGATCGACTGGAACAGCAGGAACATGACCGCCAGGAACACCAGCGTGCCGGCCAGCCGGTGCGTCAGCCAGCGTTGAGCCGGTCCGTACGTCACCAGCCGCACGGCGGGTCGGTGAACGCAGCCGGCCGCCCTCGCGAATCCAGCCGTAGCGGCTCCGCCTCGACCGCCGGCACCCGACAGCCGGCCTCGGCCAGCCGCTTCCGGGCGTCGCCGCCCGTCCCTGTAGCGTGTCGCCGAGGCGAGCCACCAACCGCGTCTCGGTCCATCCGCCGACGTCGAGCAGCAGTCGCCGCACCAGGTAGGGCGGTATGCCGTCACCGAGAGCGGCGGCCAGCTCGGCGGTCTCGCGCTCGAACGGCGGAGAAACGCTGGGTGCCGCGGCGGGCGCCGCCGACCGCTTGGGCGACCGCCTTGCCCAGTTCGTCCAGCCCGCGGCGGCGTTCGCCTGGATCGACACCACCGGCACACCAGCCGTTCGGCCAGCGTCGGTACGTCGATCTCGATGCCCTGGGCGTGGGCACGTCGATCATGTTCAGGGCGATGATGACAGGGACGCCCAGCTCCAGCGCCTGGGTAGTCAGGTACAGGTTGCGTTCGAGGTTCGACGCATCGACGATGCAGACGACGACGTCCGGCCGCGTCTCGCCCTCCTGGTGGCCGAGGATGATGTTCACCGTCACCATTTCGTCGGGGCTGCGCGGTGCCAGGCTGTAGGTGCCGGGCAGGTCGATCAGCTCGAAGTGTCTGCCGGCGCAGACCATGTGCCCCTTCTTCGACTCGACGGTCACGCCGGGGTAGTTGCCGACCCGGTGGTTGAGGCCGGACAGGGCGTTGAACAGGGTGGTCTTGCCGGTGTTGGGATTGCCGAGCAGGGCGACGACGGGGCGGCGGGCAGGCGACGCGGCGGACGGGGGGACGGCGGCGGGAGAGGGACTGGTCATGACAACGGCTGCACCTCGACGCGGGCGGCCTCGCTGCGGCGGAGGCTCAGGCGGCTGTCGCCGAGGCGAACCTCCAGCGGGTCGCCGAGCGGGGCGGCGCCGATCATCTCGACCTCGTCGCCCTCCAGCATGCCCATCTCCATCAACCGCTGGACCAGCACGGCATCGCCGGTCAGCGACAGAATCCGGCCGCGCTGGCCGGGCGGAAGGCGGTCGAGGGTGAACATGGCGAGTCTCCCAAACGGTGGGGACCGACGGTCAGCCGGCGTGCGCCACCGGCCGGACGAACACCTGCATGGCGTGGTCGCCGCGGAGCGACAGGCGCGATCCGCCGACGGCAATCATGCACGGCGAACCGCCGCGGAGCATCTGCACCCGGCAGCCGACCCGCACGCCCAGTTCGCCCAGGCGGCACACCCAGTCGGGTTCGCCGGCCACGTCGCACACCTCCGCCCACTCACCAGGTCGCAGGCATTCCAGGGGGAGCATCAGGTCGGTGCTCACGAATCGTCTCCGGGGAGGAGGAAGGCGGGCTTGTTGAGATTGTGTCTCAGGATCACTCTATCCGATTCGCGGCGGATGTCAAGGGTGACGCCCTTCAGCAAGTGCGACTCCAGCAGTCGCGCGCTTGGCGAGCGGGGTCCCGTGAGGGCCCGAGTGCTTCGTGTTGGACGCGACGTCGCCGTGTGCGCTGACTCGGGGCACTGACGTGCTCCGCTTGCCCTGTCCAGCGAAATGGGCGTCCACTGCGACTGGCAGCGTTGTGGCAAGGTCTCCCGACCTTGCCACGGCCGGGACGCAGGTCTCCTCCGGGGGAATGGGGGAGACCTTCGGTCCGCCGGAGTGGCGGTCAGGAGACCCGGGCCACAACGTGCGGCGGCGCCCTGGAGCGTCACGTCTCGATTTCGGCGGCTCGGGGCACTGACGTGCTCCCGCTCGCCCTGTCAGCGAAATGGGCGTCCACTTGCGGCTGGCTCCGTATTCCTGCGGACTGCTGCCTACTGCGACCAGGGGCGAGCGGTGTCTGCAACTCGGCGTTGTCGAAGAACAGCTGCCCGCTCCGGCAGCCGCAGGGCCGCCAGGCGCGTCTCGTACCGGCCGTGGGCGCCGTGCAGCCGCTCGCGGAAGCGCTTGCCGGCCGAGCAGTCGACGCACATCACCGGGCCGCTGCCGTGGGTGACGTTGAGCGGCAGGCCGGTGAACAGGTTCTCGAACTTCACCTCGCCGTGCAGACTGATCCGCCAGTAGTGGCCGATCACACACATCACGTCGTCGGTGTACTCCTTCCACCACGGCAGCCGCAGCTCCCAGCGCGGCCGGTCGTTGATAACGATCGCCTTGGCCGATCGGCCCTCCAGGCCGGACGTCAGCCGCTTGACTGCGTTCAGGTTCTGGTACATCAGCTTCTGCTGGACGTGGTCGGTTTCGTCGGCGGCCTTCAGCGCGGTGTGGATCACCTGTTTTTCCTGCTGGTACACCGTCACCACGTCGGTGCGGTGGCGCAGCCGGTCGACCAGGGCGGCGTCCCAGCAAGCGTGGACGACGCGGACCGGCAGGTCTCCGCCGCGGCTCCAGGGCGACCGGCAGGCGGGCGAAGAACGCCGAGGATGTCGTCGCGGCGGGTGCCGCGGACCAGCGCCTGCGGCCCGGGGTGCCGCGGTGGGCGAACGGCGGCCTCGGCGAACAGCCACGACAGCTCGGGCTTCATCTCTCCGCCGGCGGCGGCGTAGAGAGCGTTGAAGTCGTGATTACCGAGCACGCACTGGCCGCGGCCGGCGTCGACGAGATCGCGGACCCACTCGACCACGGCCGGACTGTCGGGGCCGCGGTCGCCCAGGTCGCCGACGAACACCAGCCGCCGGTCGTGCGGGTGGCGACCGCGGGCGTCGTAGCCGAGCCGGCGGGCCGTTCCGCGCAGCCCGTCGATTTCGCCGTGAACGTCGCCGACGACGTCGATCGGCCCGTCGAGCAGCGGCTGAACCAGCGTGTGTGTCCTCATCGCCCCCTCTCTCGCCCGCCCCCACTCGGCCCCCCTCTCTTGATATACGTTCAGCTCCTCCCGGGGTTGACACCCTGGGTTATTGACACTACCACCCCTACGGGGCTCAGACCTTCGGCGCGCTCCCAAGCCCCATCGGCCAACGACGCAATATTCCATCTGTCTACTATTTCTCTCTTTGTTATCTTTATTTGTGTTCTTCGTGTCCTTTGTGGTTCCCCTCTTCTTCTTCCTCCTCCGCGCGCAAAACCGGCGAGCGGCCCATCACCGCTCTCGCCGGCAGGGTGACCGGTCGGCGGCCCGCTCAGTCGACCTTGGGCGCGCCCAGCAGGCGCGGCTGGCGGTCTTGATCTGGCCGCGGGAGTATTCGAGGGCGGCGTCGAGCTGCCGGTCCTTGAACTCCTTCGGCTTGTCGCGGCGAGCCGCCGGCTCGATCGTCTCGAGGTTGCGGCGGTGCTCGGCCAGCTCGCGGCGTTCTTGGCCGAGAGCTTGATCACCTTGTCGGGGAGGACGCCCCACTCTTCCCTCGTCCTTGCCGCCGGTGCTCGCCTGTTCCAGGTTCTTGCCGTTGGGCCGCCAGAACGAGGCGGTGGTCAGCTTGATCTCGGCCTTCTTGGTTTCGCCGGTCTTGGCGTCGACCACCTCGAAGTCCTTGATGTTCTGCACACTGCCCTTGCCATAGCTCCGCTCGCCGATGATGACGGCGCGGTTGTGGTCCTGCAGGGCGGCGGACACGATCTCGCTGCCCGAGGCGCTGTAGCCGTTGACCAGGCAGACCATCGGAAAGTCGAGCAGGCTACCGTTGTGCCGGCCGTTGAACCGCGTCTCGCGGGTGGCCCCGCCGCGCGGCCGCACGCTGACGATCAGCCCGTCGTCGATGAACAGGTCGGAGATCTTGATGGCGATGTCGAGCAGCCCGCCCGGATTGAAGCGCAGGTCGAGGATCATCCCCTTGACCCCCTGCGCCCGCAGCTCCTTCATCACCGCTTCCATGTCGCGGAAGCTGTTGCGTGCGAAGCTGGACAGCCGGATATAGCCGATCTGGTGCTTGTGGTCGATCACGTAGTCCCAGCCGTCGTCGCTCTTGCGCGCGGCGCCGAGGACCGACTCGATCTCCACCCGGCCGCGGGTGATCTCCACCTCGAACGGCTTCTCCACCCCTTCCCGCTTGATGAGCAGCTTGACCTTGGTGTCCGGCTGGCCGAGGATCAGCTTGACCGCCTTGTTCAGCGCCAGCCCCTTGGTGTCGATCACCTCGGTCGGGTTGAGCGGATTGCCGTCGCTGTCCACCTCGCGGATGATCTTGGAGACGCGATCGCCGGCCTGCAGCCCCTTCTTGTAGGCCGGGCTGCCCTTGATCGGCGTGACCACCAGCAGCTCATCGGTGGCGGCGTCCTTGCGGATCTGGATGCCGATGCCGGTGAAGTTGCCGGCGATCTCGTCGTCGAACTTCTTCTTCGTCTCCGGATCGATGTAGGTGGTGTGCGGGTCGAGCTTGTGCAGCATCCGCTGCAGGGTGATGTTCAGGTCTTTCTGAGTGTCGAGATCCTCGCGCTTGCCGAGGTGCATGCGCGCCTCGACCAGCAGGTCGCGCAGGCCGGTCAGCCGCAGGGCGCGGACGGTCTTCAGCGCCTCCTCGATCTTGGCCGGCAGCTTCTCCTCGATGGTGCTGTACAGTTCGCGGATGGCCCACTCGACCATCTGCCCCTGGTTGACGTCGCGGACGTAGTCTTCCTTGATCAGCTCGGTCGCCTCCAGCACCTTCAGCGCGAACAGGTTGGCCTCGGTCTGCTTCAGCTTCATCTCGCCGAGGATGCGTTCGCGCTCGGCCTGGAACTTGGCGAGGTCGACCTTGCCGTCGACCAGCTCCTGATACGCCTTGCGCAGCTCCTGCCGCTTCTTCAGCCGCGGCATGTGCTGCAGCAGGGTGCGGCCTTCCTCGGCCAGCGTGGCGTCCTTGACGCCGCCGTCCTTGACCATCTGCTCGAACTTGGCGAGGCGGCTTGGCAGCGGCCTTCACCGCGGCCGGGTTGGTGGTCAGGTCGAAGTGGGCGGACGGTCCGGCGATGATGAAGTGGTCCTGTTCCTTCTGCTTCTGCGTCTTGCCGTGTTCGCGGCACAACTCCGGCAGCCGCTTGTTGATGTACTTGGCCAGTTCGTCGACGGTGACGACGCCATCGGCCTCGTACCCCTCGCTGTCGGCCTTGCCTTTCAGCCCTTCGAGCAGCACGGTGGTGAAAACGCCGTGGTCCTTCAGGTCGAGCGAGGTGGTCAGGCCGTTGGTGGCGAGGAAGGCGACGCGGCCGGGCAGCGCCAGGTGGTCCTCGGTGTTGTCGTCGCCGAGGAACTCGCGGTAGGGCGTTTTGCCCAGGTTCGGCTCGGCGATCGCCTTGCCGGAGTTATCCTCGAACCCCTTGAAGTCGACGTCGAGGAACACGCCGAAGCGCTTGCTCTTGAACTTCTTGAGCGCCTCCTCGATCTCCTCGGTGGCGACGCCGTCCTTGTCGCGGCCGGCGAAGGTGGAATCGGCGAGGAAGTAGCAGCGGCGGTCGCCCGACTCGCCGAGCGGTCCGCCCTGGCCGACGAAGGCGAACAGCACCCGATCGTCCGGGCCGGCCTCGTCGCTCACCCAGCGCAGCGCCTTGAGGAAGTTGGCGCGGGTGGCCTTCTCGCCCTTGTTGCCGGGCTTGCCGAGCAGCAGGCGCACGTTCTTCGGGTCGGCGCCGAGGTAGTCCTTGTCGGTGAACAGGTCGTAGAGCGCCTGAACATCGGCCTCGGCGTGCGGACGCGGCTTGATCTGCTTGTCGGCGTAGTCGCTGATGCCGACCAGCACCACATAGGTGTTCGACTTCCCGCCCGTGGGTTTGGCACCCTCGGCTCGCACGGTCGAGCTAAACGCCAGAGCGGCCACCAGGCCGCCCAGCAAGCAGCGTAACAACGCCTTGGTCATGGAGATCAGTCCTTTCGAGAGGAACACGCCGGTCCGGTCCTCGTACCCGGTTCGGTTCGCCGCCCGCCCGATCGCGGGGCATGCCGACAGGAAAAAGGCGGAAGAAGACCGCCCCGGCATCCAGCAGGCGCGCAGTCGTTGCATCGACCTATTGTGGCCCTCGACCGGGATTCTCGTCAAGCCGGTTCACCGGCACGACCCGCAGAACCGGCACAACCGGCCCCATCCACCCCGTTCGCCGCGACGGGACACCTGGGCCGACCGCGACAGCGTAAATCGCCCGCCGCCGTCAGCGCGGCGGGTCGGTCCGGTCGGCCGTGAACCGCCAGATCGCCCACCCGCCGAGGAAGGTGGCGATCACCCCGGTGAACGACCCGCAGCAAAGGGCACCTTCAGCCATGCCGTCCATCCCGTCGCCAGGAGAAGGCCCGCCGCCCGACATAAACAGCACCTTGATGGGGAGTACGAACCCCGCCAGCCCGCACAGGATTCCGCCGCCGATCACGTAGGCGTAGCGCATGGCGCGATCGTCCGCGGGCGGCCGCTCGGGGGACGGACTGTCGGCGCTCATCGTCGTCCTCCGGCCCGGATTCGCCGTTACTCACGCCATCTGCCGCAGGATCTCCACGCCGCGCTCGATCACCCGGTCGTCGGCGGCGTAGCTGAGGCGGAAGTGTGAGTCGCGCTTGCTGAACACCCCGCCGGGGATGATCAGCAGGCCGCGGCGAATCGCCTCCTCCACGAACGCCTTGCCGCTGCCGCCCGGCGCCTTCGGGAAGGCGTAGAACGCGCCGCCGGGATACGGCAGCTCGTAGCGGTCCTTCAGCCCCTGATACAGCAGATCGCGTTTGTGGCGATAGGCGGCGACATAGCCGCTCATGTCGAGCGGCCAGGCGGCCAGCCCGGCGTGCTGCACGATCGACGGGGCGCACACGAAGCTGAACTGCTGCAGCTTGATCATCTCCTCGATCAGCGGCCGCGGACCGTGGGCGAAGCCGAGCCGCCAGCCGGTCATCCCGTGTGACTTCGAGAACCCGTCGATCACCAGCACGTCCTCGTTGTACGCCGCCGGACTGACGAACGGGGCGTCGAAACAGAAGAGACGATAGATCTCGTCACTGATGAGTAAGATATTACTCTCTTTCGCCAGCGCCGCCAGACCGCGCACCTCCGCCTCGGTGGCGACCCGGCCGGTCGGGTTGGCCGGGCTGTTCAGCAGGATCGCCTTGGTCCGCGGTGTGATCGCCCGGCGGACGCGGTCGACGTCGAGCGCGAAGTCGGGATAGGTGTCGACGAACACCGTCGTCCCGCCTGCGAGGGTGACCAGGTGCGGGTACATGACGAAGTACGGGTCGAAGACGATCACCTCGTCGCCGGGGTTGACGGTGCAGCACAACGCCAGCAGCAGCCCGCCGCTGGTGCCGGAGGTGACGAACAGCGCGCGGTCGGGGTGCGTCGGATAGTCGCGACGGACGTCGGCCAGCAGCCGCTCGCGCAGCTCCGGGATGCCCTGGGTGAGCGTGTAGGCGTTCTGGCCGCTGTCGATCGCCCGGTGCGCCGCCGCCTTGACCGGCTCGGGCACGTCGAAGTCGGGCTGGCCGATACTCAGGTTGACCGGGTCCTTGACGGTCCGCGCCAGCTCGAAGATCTTGCGGATGCCGGACGCCTCGATCGACGCCATGCGATCGGCGATCCACGCGGACGCCGGGGAACGGTCGGCCATGATGCGCTTGCTCCGTGTGCGTCGCCCCGCCCCCGCGGCGGCGATGCCACTGATTGTATCCCGCCGGTCCGGCCGTGACAGCGCGGCCGGGCGAGCGGCACATCGGACCGGCGCGTCCGCTACCCCCGTGACCGCGCCGCCCGGATCTGCTACAACGGGTGGAGGCAAACCTTTTCCCGGAGGTGGCAGATGGCGGAATATGACGCACCGCTGGAGACCCCGGACACCGACGACGCGGTCCCGTCCGACCGGATCGCCCTGCTCGTCTGGGCGGGCGGCGCGGTGCTGATGGCGGTCATCCTGCTGAAAGACCTGTTCGTCTCCCTGTACCGGGCGGCGGTCGGGTCGTAGGCGGAGGACGCGGGCATGAGTCCCGAGGAGCTGTTCGCGCGGTATCAGGAGTTGCAGTCCTACGTCGGCTGGGAGGCCGCCGACGCGGACCGGGTGGCGGCGCTGCGGGCGGTACTCGAGCCGGCGTTCGACGCCGTCACGGCCGACTTCTACGCCGAGATCGAGCGGCACGAGGGCACCCGCCGCGTGCTCCGCGCCGGAGACGTCGACCGGCTCAAGGTGACGCTGCGGGCCTGGCTGGCCGACCTGTTCGCCGGCCAGTACGACCAGGACTACGTCGTCCGCCGCCGCCGCATCGGCATGCGCCACGTCGAGATCGGCCTGGAGCCGGTGTACATGAACGTCGCCGTGTCGCGGCTGCGCGGCTCGCTCGTCCGCGCCAGCCACGCCCGCTGGACCGGGTCCGCCGACGAGCTGACCGCCTGCCTGCGCGCGCTGCACCGGCTGCTCGACCTCGATCTGGCGATCATCGAGGACGCCTATCAGACGGAAAATGTCGCCCGCTTGCAGCGGCACGAACGCCTGGCCGCCATCGGCCAGGTCGCCGGCGGGGTGGCGCACGAGCTGCGCAACCCGCTCAACGTGGTCAAGACGTCGGTCTACTACCTGCTCAACGCGCGTAATCCGGTGCCGGAGAAGCAGGCCGAGCACCTCCAGCGGATCGAGCGGCACGTCACCCTGGCGGACGGCATCATCACCGCGCTGACCAACTTCGCCCGGCTGCCGGTGCCGGTGCAGCAGGCGGTCCCCGCGCGCGGGCTGGTCGAGCGGGCGCTCGACGCCAACCCGGTCGGCGCCCAGATCGCGGTGACGCTCGAATTCCCGCCCGCCCTGCCCGACGTCCTGGCCGACCCCGATCAGATGCTGATCGTGTTCGCCAACCTGATCCGCAACGCCCGCGACGCCATGCCCGACGGCGGTCGGCTGACGGTGTGCGGATGCGTCGACGGCGAGCGCGTGGAGGTGGCGGTGACCGACACCGGGGTGGGCATCCCGGCCGACCGGCTGAAGCAGATCCTGGAACCGCTGTACTCGACCAAGGCGCGCGGGCTGGGGTTGGGACTTGCCATCGCCCGAGCAATTCTGGAAAAGAACCAGGGGGAGCTGCGCGTCGCCAGCACGCCGGGAGACGGCAGCACCTTCACCGTGTTCCTGCCCCGCGCCCCGGCCGGACCGGAGCCGCCGCTCCTCGACCCCACCCGGCAAGGTTGACATGACCATGAACGCCGCCAGCATCCTGGTCGTCGACGACGAGGCCGATACCTGCCAGAACCTGTCCGACATCCTCGGCGACCTGGGCTACCAGGTGGAGGTGGCGCACGACGGCCGGCAGGCGATGGCCCGCGTGACCGCGCGGCCGTTCGATGTCATCCTGCTCGACCTGCGCATGCCCGACACTGATGGCATCACCCTGTACCGCGCCATCCGCCAGGTGCAGGCGTCGGCGGTGGCCATCCTGGTGACCGCCTACGTCGGCGCCGGGGTGCTGGAGCAGGCGCAGGCGGCCGGGGCGTGGAAGGTGCTGACCAAGCCGGTCGATTTCCCGCTGCTGCTCGGCCTGGTCGAGCGCGCCGTCGGTCAGCCGCTGGTGCTGGTGATCGACGACGACACCGATTTGTGCCAGGGGCTGTGGGACCTGCTCCGCGACCAGGACTACCGGGTCGGTCTGGCGCACGACGTCGGCGACGCCGTCGCCCGGCTGGAGGGTCAGCGCTATCGGGTCGTGCTGATCGACATGAAGCTGCCGTCGGGCGACGGTACGGCCGTCCTGCGGCGGGTCCGGCAGGCCGTCCCGGACGCCCGCACGGTGGTCGTCACCGGCCACCGCGAGGAGATGGGCGGGGTCGTCTGCCAGGCGCTCACCGAAGGCGCCGACGCGGTCTGCTACAAGCCGTTCGACCTGCCGCACCTGCTCGCCACCCTGCGGCAGCTGACCGACGACCGACCCGCCCCCTCGCCCCAGGAACCGTGACCGATGGCCACGCCGCCCGCTCCTCTCCCCTCCTCCGGCCGCGTGCTGATCGTCGACGACGACCCGGACACCCGCGCCAACCTGTGCGACATCCTGGAGCTGGACGGCTACGAGATCGAGACCGCCGGCACGCTCGCCGAAGTGCTCGCCCGCCCGGCCTGGGACGACGTGTTCGCCATCCTGCTCGACCGCCAGCTGCCCGACGGCACCGCCGAGGAGCTGCTGCCGCGCCTCCGCCAGCTGGCCCCGGAAGCGGCGGTGATGATCGTCACCGGCCACTCCGACCTGCACGGAGCGATCGCGGCGCTGCGCCAGGGGGCGTTCGACTACATCCTCAAGCCGATCAACCCGGAGCCGCTCCGTGCCAGCCTGATGCGCGTCGCCGACCGCTACCGGCTGGCGCGCGGCAAGCGGCACAGCGAGGACGCCTTCCGCACCCTGGTCGAAGCCGCCCCATGCCTCATCATCCTGGTGCGGCCGGACTTCTCGCTGCTCTACCTCAACCCGTGCGCCGAGGAGGTGACCGGCCACGCCGCCGGCGAGGTGATCGGCCGCAACGCGCTGGAGCAGTTCATCCCGCCGGAGTACCGCTCGGCGATCGCCGAGAGCTGGCGGCGAGTGCTCGCCGGGCAGCTGATCCGCGGTGTGGAAACCCCGGTGCTTTGTCGCGACGGGTCGCGCCGATGGGTGCTGTGGAACGGCCAGGCGGTGATGGAGCTGGAGGGCATTCCGGGAGCCGCTCCGCCGCCCGACCCGGCGTCGCCGTATCGCTTCGAGGGGACGGCGGTGCTGGCGATCGGCCAGGACATCACCGCCCTCAAGCTGTCGCAGGAGCGGACGCTTCAGGCCGAGCGCCTGGCCGCCATCGGCCAGATGATGACCGGCCTGGCGCACGAGAGCGGCAACGCCCTGGCGCGCAGCCAGGCGTGTCTGGAAATGCTGGCGATGGAGCTGCAGGAACAGCCCGAGGCGCTGGAGCTGGTCGGCCGCATCCAGAAGGCACAGAACCACTTGCAGCAACTCTACGACGAGGTGCGCAACTACGCCGCGCCGCTCAAGCTGGAGCGTGAGCCGTGGCCGCTCGACGCCGTGTGGCGGCAGGCGTGGAGCAACCTGGCGGTCCGCCGGCAGGGTCGCGACGTGCTTCTCCACGAGGAAACCGCCAACGTCAACCTGCACACCCTGATCGACCCGTTCCGCATGGAGCAGGTGTTCCGCAACATCTTCGAGAACGCGCTGGCTGCCTGCGCCGACCCGGTCAGTATCGCCGTCACCTGCACCGAGGCGCGGATCGACGCCATCCCCGCCATCCGGGTGACGATTCAGGACAACGGCCCCGGTCTGACCCCGGAGGTACGACGGCGCATCTTCGAGCCGTTCTTCACCACCAAGACCAAGGGCACTGGCCTTGGCATGGCAATTGCTCGCAGGATCGTCGAGGCGCACGGCGGACAGATCGACGCCGACACCACGCCGGGGGCGTCGTCCCCCGGCGCCAGGCGGTTTGCCGGCGCCTCGATTCACCTACTGCTGCCACGGGACAGCTCATGAGCCAGTGCCTGCGAATTGCCGTCGCCGATGATGAGCCAGACATGCGCGACTACTACCGCCGCATTTTGCCCCGCCTGGGTCACCGGGTGGTCGGGGTCAGCGCCACCGGGGCCGAACTGCTCGACCAGTGCCGCGAGTGTCGTCCCGACCTGGTCATCACCGACGTGAAGATGCCCGACATGGACGGCATCGAGGCGGCCATTCGGCTCACCCGCGACCAGCCGACGCCGGTGATCGTCGTCTCCGCCCTGCACGACCCCGAGACGATCGGTCGCGCCACCGCCGAGCCGACCGTCACCTATCTCGCCAAGCCGATCCGCCAGGCCGAGTTAGGGCCAGTAATCACGCAAGCAGTCCGCCGCTTCGAGCAGTGGCAGGCCGGCCGCAAGGACGGCGACGGGATCGTCCCGACCGTGAGCGAAACGCGCCCCGCCCGCTGACGCCGGTGCTCAACAAACAGGCACCCCCGCGGGGACCGGACGGTCGACCGCGGGGGTGTGGGTATGGGCCTGGTCAGATGCACACGGCAATGTGATACTCGCCCGACGAGAGCGACGTCAGCCCCCGCTTCTGCGGCAGCGGGGTGACGTCGGTCAGCCGCACCGCGAACAGGTTGTTGCACACCCGCAGCTCGTCGCCGTCGACCAGGGCGTGCCGCGGCGGCTGCACCATCGTCTCGTCGTCGCCCTGGGTGGGGATGCGCTGGCCGACCTTCTCGCCGTTGACGAAGGTGCCGTTCAGGCTACCCAGGTCCTGCACCCACACGCCATAGTCGTCGACCTCCACCATGCAGTGCTGGCGGGACACCGTGCCGTCGCCGGGCAGGCGAAGGGCACAGCTCCGCGAGCGGCCGAGGATCACCGTCGCGGGGGCGGCGAAGGCGAACTCCAACCCCCGCATCTCCCCCGTCAGCGCTCGCAACACCAGCATGGTGGCCATGACCTTTCTCCGCTCAGTGAACCCCGCTGCCAGACGACCCGTCCCTTTCGTCAGCAACTCTATCGCAACGGCCGCGCCAACGAGGACAAATCGGCGGCGGATTTCCTTTGCTCACTCCGCTTCTCGATCCCGGCGACCGACGTGAGCAATCGCCCCCTCCCTAACCTATTACTCCACAAGGAGAAACAGTGACAGCGGAGAATAACGAGTTTGCCGGCAGCCGGCGCGAAGGGGGACAAACCGCCGCCGGTGGCGTGGCCCCGGTGTGCGGATTCGCCGCAGGCGTTTGGAACACCTGTTCGCGCATGCGGCAGCCGGCTTCCCACTTTACCACCGGGGCGGCGGGCGCAACTCGGGTCAAGGTCACGCTTTGGTCGGACGATGCACCAGCACCGGGACGTGAGCACCGCGGACCACCTTGTCGGCCACACTGCCGACGATCAGCCGCGACAACCCCCGCCGCCCGTGCGTCTCCAGCGCGATCACCGCCGCCCGCTCCTGCTCGGCTTCCCGCAGGATGGCCAGCGCCGGCTGGTCCTCCACCACCACCTGCGTCCGCACTTGCAGCCCCTTGGCCCGCAGCCGGTCGGCCACCCGCTCCAGGTAGCGCTCGGCGTCCTGCCGCGACCGCTCCTGCATCGCCTGCACTTGCAGCAGCAGCGTCCGCGCCTCGCGCTCGGCCTCGGGCACGTCGGGAGCCGTGGTCACCGGGATGACGGCGCCGATGCCGCGCATCAGGGTGATCTGGGCGTCGGGCACCGACTCGGCCAGGGCGATCGCATAGGGCAGGATCTGTTCGGCCAGCTCGGTGCCGTCGAGCGGCAGCAAGATCGGCGACAGCGCCGGCTGCTCGGCCAGGTCGACCTTCTCGTCCTCCGGGCGGACCAGCAGCAGCGGGCAGGCGGCGTGGCGAATCATCTCGTCGGTGACGCTGCCGAGCCAGAACCGCCCCAGGGCAGAGCGGCCGTGCGTCGCCATCACCACCAGATCGGCCTCGCCGTGCGCCACCAGGTCGCACAGCGTAGCCGCCACCTCGCCATGTTTGACGATCGCCTCCACCTTCACATCGGCCGCCTGCCGCACCCGCGCCACCAGCCCGTCGAGGTAGCTCTGGTGCCGGCCAGTCATCTCCTGTTCCATTTCGAGGGTGCTGAAGTACAGCCCCTCGACGTAAGCCTCGGCGAGCGGAGTGGAAACGACGGTGAGCAGCAGCCGGGCGGCGGACTGCCGGGCGAGGGTGATCGCCATCGGGAGGGCGTGCTCGGCGAAGTGAGTGCCGTCGAGCGGAACCAGGATCGAGCGGTACACGGTCAAGCCCTCCGGGAAGGTCAGTCCCACTCGGGGACGGCCGCCTCGTGCGCCAGGGCGGCCAGGATGTCGGTGGCAGACACCAGCCCGACCACGCCGCCGGCGTCGTCGAGGATGACGACCCGGTGAACGTGCGACTCAGCCATCAGCCGGGCCAGTTCGAGGACCGGCGTGTCGGGAACGGCGGCGATCACGTCAGTGCTCATATACCGGGCGACCTCATCGACGGGTAGGTCGGCCCGATCGAACACCTGCCACTCGGCCACCACGTCGGCCGCTTGCGGTTCAGCCGTGGCCGGTTGCATTTCGAGGGCGTGAACGATGTCCCGATTGGTCAGCACGCCGACGCATCGACCCGTGGCATCGACCACTGGCGCGCCCGAGACGTCGGCCTGGACCAGTTGATGGGCGGCGGCCCGCAGGGATAGTTCGGTGGGCAGAGTGACAACGTCACGAATCATCAGGTCGTGGGCGGACAGGTCGAGCGTGCGTTTCGGCGGATGCCACATGAGCGAACCTCCTCCCGGCCGGGACGGGAACACGCCTCCTCCCCACGTCGGGAGGGGCCGCGAGAGGACGTCCCCCTCGCACCTGGACGCACCGTACCCGGAACACCATGCCCGATCGTCGTGCAACGATCATGCCTGAACTGACAATGGCGGAGAAAGCCGGACAGTCGGGGTCGGCCGCACGGCGGCAGTGGTCCATTTCCGCACACCGCGCGCGTCAAGACCGCCCACTGCGGCCCTGGACGGATCGCGCCGGCCGTGGTACATCTGCACCTGGGCCGGATTTTTCTCACTTCGAGGAGTGACCCCCATGCGACCCCTCTCCGCCTTGTTCGCGCTGACCCTCACCGCCTCGCTCGCCGCCGCCGACGTGAAGACCGAGACGATCAAGTACCCGTCGGGCGACGACACCATTCAGGGCTACCTGGCGGTGCCCGAAGGCGAAGGCCCGTTCCCGGCGATCGTGGTGATTCAGGAGTGGTGGGGCCTCAACGACTGGATCAAAGAGAACGCGCGCCGGCTGGCGGCGCAGGGGTACGTCTGCCTGGCCGTCGACCTGTACCGCGGCAAGGTGGCGACGGAGATGACGGCGGCCCGCAAGCTGATGATGGGGCTGCCGGCGGACCGGGCGATGCGCGATCTGAAGGCGGCGGTCGACGTGCTGGCCAAGCACGACAAGGTGCGCAAGGACCGCATCGGCTCGATCGGCTGGTGCATGGGCGGCGCGTACTCGCTGCAGCTGGCGCTGGCCGACAAGCGGGTGGTCGCCTGCACCATGTGCTACGGCCGCGTGGTCACCGACCCGGCGAAGCTGGCGCCGCTGAACGCCAAGGTGCTGGGGGTGTTCGGCAAGGAGGACAAGGGCATCCCGATCACCGAGGTGCGGAAGTTCGGCGAGGCGCTGAAGACGGCCGGCAAGCAGGTCGAGGCGATCAACGAGTACGAGGCCGGCCACGGCTTCATGCGCGAGAAAAACGGCCCGCGGGAGAACCCGGAATACCGCGCCTCCGAGGCGAAGGCGGCGTGGGCGGCGATCGACAAGTTCTTCGCCTCGACGCTGAAGGGCAAGTGATGGTGCGGTCGAATATGTCGTCCGCCCTGCTGCTCGTGCGGGGTGCCATGCCCACGCTTGTGGGGGCGTGCCTACGCCTTTCGACATGGCCCTCGTGGAGTTTGCGAACTCGCATCGCAGGCCCACGCAAAGCCGTGGGCATGGCACCCCAGGGCACCGATCGGCCGGCCGCTGGGTGCCATGCCCACGCTCGCGTGGGCATGCGAACGACTCCTGACCGGCCCTCATCAATGTGCGGTGCTGTGATGGTCGCGTCACTGCTCCTCGTTCTCACGGGCTGCGGCGGGCGTACTGTTCCGGTCGAGTCGCCGGAGGCGCCGGCGTGGCGGACGGTGGCGCTGCCGACCGCCGGCCAGGGTGAGGGCGTGGCGCGGCTCTACCCGGCTGTCGGCGGAACGGGTCGTCATCCAGCGGTGGTAGCGGTCCACGGCGATTTCGGGCTGACCGACGCCATTGACGCCAACGCCCGTCGGCTGGCCCGGCTGGGGTACGTCGTCCTGACCGTCGACCTGTATCGCGGCGAGAAGGTCGACTCGCTGCTCGACGCCCACATCCTCGACCGCGGGCTGCCCGAGGAGCGGACGCGGGCCGATCTGCTCGCTGCCGTCGACTTCCTCGCCCGCCAGACCGACGTCGACCCGGATGCGATTGGGGTGATCGGCTGGGACATGGGAGGCGGCTATGCCCTCGACGCCGCCGTCCGCGACGCGCGGCTTCGGGCCGCCGTCAACTGCTACGGCCGGCTGACCACCGACGCCAACCTGCTGCGCCCGCTGCGGGCGGCGGTTCTGGTGGTGTCGGCCGGCAAGGACGAGGGGAACCCGTCCGAGACGCGGGAAGCGTTTCGCAAGGCGATGCGCGCCGCCAGCAAGCGGCTGGTCGGGCCGCACGTCTTCGACACGGCGGAGCACGGCTTTCTCAATCCGCCTCCTCACACGGAGACGCCCGCCCCCGACCCGGCGACGGTCGAGCAGGCGTGGCAGGTGATCGAGCGGTTCCTCGCCGCCGAACTGCCCCGTGGAGGTCCGCCGCCATGACGGGTCCGATCCGGTCGTCCGTCGTCCGCCCGCTGCTACTGTTGACCCTGGCCGCCGGCTGCACGACGACCGCGCCGCCGCCGGTGTGGCTCGGCCACATCGCCCCGCTTTCCGGCGACAGCGCGGGGCGGTCCGAGGAGGCGGTGCGGGCAATGCAGCTGGTGCTGGAAGAAGCCCGCGGCGACGGCGAACTGCCGATCGCCGGCGTGCGGCACGTCGATGTCGCCGACCCGACCCGCGGCCAGGCGGAGACAGTGCGGCTACTGGCGGTCAATCGGGTGGCGGCACTGATCGCCGGCCCCGGCCTGGCGAACCCGCACGCAGCGTTTCCCGGTATGGCAAACCCCGAGGCCGTGCTGCTGGCCGGCCGCGCCCACGGCGCCGCGGTGGTGCTGACCGACGAGGTGCCCTTCGCCGCCGCCAGTCCCGGCGATGTGCTGCTCGGCCCCGACCCGGTGCAGCGCGGCCGAACGCTGGCTCGCGCGGCCCACGGTCGACTGAAGCGAACGAAAGCGATCCTGTTTGTCGATCGATCCGATCGGATCGCCGCGACCGCCGCGGATGCGTTCGCCGCCGAGTGGCGAACGCTGGGAGGTGCGATCGAGGAGCGGGAGGCAGCGCAGCCGGGGCCGGCGAACGCCGACCTGCTGGTCGTCGCCGTCCCCAGCAAGACCGCGAACGAGGCCTTCGCCGCGCTGGCGCCGAAGGCGCCGGCCGACGCGGCGTTCCTCTACGCCGGGGCCGACGACGGGACGTTTACTCCACCGGCCAGCGTGAAGCAGGCGGTCTACCACGCCAGTCTCTTCGCCCCGCAGGCACCGCCGTCCCCTGCCATGAAGGCATGGCAAACGCGGTATGAGCAGCGATACGGCGCGACGCCCGGCCGCGCGGCGCTGCTGGCCCACGACGCGCTGACGCTGCTGCTGGCGACCTGCACCGACGCGCCGAGTCGGGACCGGGCCGACCTGGTGCGGACGCTGGGCGACCGGACGACGTTCGACAGTCTGACCGGGCGGGTGGTGTGGACAGACGGGCGGCCGCAGCGGACGCTCTATTTGCTCCGCGACCGGGGCGGCAAACAGGATCTGGTGGAGACGATCCCGGCCAGCGAGCCGGCAAAATAAGCCGCTGCCGCTTGCCCGCCGGGTGCGCGAGCGGTTATCAAGGAAGGAGGCGTCCTCCGCCCCGCGACATGTCCAGGGGGACGCCATCCCGAGGGGTAAGCGCATGGCCTCGTCCGGTCCGCCGCTGCCGCCGTTCGTCTCCCTGGACGACGACGACCGGGCGCGGAACTTCCGCCGCCGGACGACGTGCGTGGTCGCGTCGCTGGTCACCGTACTGACGACCGCGTGGGTCTGCACCTTCGGCGCCATCCCAGCGATCATCAGCCTGGCGATCGCCAAGCACATCCTGGTCGCCATCCTGGCGATGGCGCTGGGCATCAGCGCGCCGCGCGAGGACGAGTAAATCGCTGCGCCGCAGCGATTTATCGCGTGTCAGGAAAGTAATGCACGGGGCAAGGGGAGGTCGGAGGCGTGGAAGAAAGGCCCCGAGTGCGTCGCCTGAGTCGGCGACGTCACGAAGCACGCCTGGTGCCATGCCCACGCTTGCGTGGGCATGTGGCGTTCCTCCGACTGGCCCCTTCGCGGGACGTGTCGCCGCATCACATGGCCACGAAGCGTGGCCATGCCACCCAGAATCGTCGCCTGGGCGCGACGCTGCGCTTCACGCGCTGCCTCGGGGCACTGACGTGCTCCCGCTCGCCTCGCACGCGCCCCCCCGTGTGTTCACGGGGGGCTAACCCTTCAGGTCGAGGGTTCGCCCCAAGCGCGACGGCATCGGTGACGCGCCGCTCATTCCCCCCGTACCAGCCGCCGCAGTTCGTCGGCGGCGGCGTCGAGGTGGATGCGTGTCTGCTTCAGCGAGTCGCGGTCGCGCAGCGTCACCGTCTGGTCCTGCAAGGTCTGGCCGTCGACGGTGAAACAGTACGGCGTGCCTGCCTCGTCCTGCCGGCGGTAGCGGCGGCCGACGGCGCCGGAGTCGTCGTAGAAGACGTTGAACTCCTTCTTCAATCGCAAATAGAACTTTTCTGCAATCTCCGGCATACCGTCCTTGTTGACCAGCGGGAACACCGCCGCCTTCACCGGCGCCAGCCGGGGGTGCAGCGCCAGGTAGACTCGCTCCTGCGGCTTGCCCTGATCGTCCGGCGCGGAATCGGTGCGATACGCCTCACACAGGAATGCCAGCGTCGCCCGGTCGGCGCCGGCCGACGGCTCGATCACATGCGGGAAGTATTTTTCCTTACTCACATCGTCGAAGTAGCGCAGGTCCTTGCCGCTGCCACGGTGCTTCGGCTTGCCGTCGGGGCCGGCCTCCACCACCAGGTCGGTGCCGCGCTTGACCAGCTTGCCCTCGCTGTGGCTGCGCAGGTCGAAGTCGGCCCGGTGGGCGATGCCCTCCAGCTCGCCAAACTCGCCCGCCGGCAGGAACGGGAAGGCGTACTCGATGTCGGCCGTGCCGCACGAGTAATGCGAAAGCTCGTCGGCGGTGTGCTCGCGCAGCCGCAACCGCTCCCGCGCCAGCCCGAGGTTCAGATACCACGCATAGCGCCGGTCGCGCCAGAACTGATACCACGCCGGCGACTCGTTCGGGTGGCAGAAGAACTCGATCTCCATCTGCTCGAACTCACGCGAGCGGAAGGTGAAGTTGCGCGGAGTGATCTCGTTGCGGAAACTCTTGCCCACTTGCCCGATGCCAAAGGGCACCTTCACCCGGCTGGAGTCGACAACGTTCTTGAAGTTGACGAAGATGCCCTGGGCCGTCTCCGGGCGGAGGAAGGCGGCATCGTCCTCGCTGCCCAGCGCGCCGACGATCGTCTTGAACATCAGGTTGAATTCGCGCGGGTCGGTCAGCGTGCCGAGTTCCTTGGCGTCCGGCGCCAGCACGCGAGCGTTGTCCTTCACCGTCGTCAGCGATTGCACCCCGCTGTGATACACCAGCTGGTCGACCTGCTTGGCGCGCAGGCCGAAGTACTTGAGTGCCCGCGGCTCGATCTCGTGGTCGGGGTGGTCGGTCTCCGGCAGCACGGTGACGAACACCGTCTGCCCCTTCGCCTCGACCCACCGGCCGACTACCTGGTCATTGCGATAGCGCTTCTTCGACTCGCGGCAGTCGACCATGAAGTCGTGGAACAGGTCGTAGTGGCCGGAGCACTTCCAAACCTGCGGGTGCATGATGATCGAGCAGTCCAGCCCGACCATCTGGTACGCCTGGGGGGCGCCGGCGAGCGGGTGCAGGTCGTCGTGCGCCGTCACCATGTCGCGCCACCACGCTTCCTTGACGTTGCGCTTCAGCTCGACGCCGAGCGGACCGTAGTCCCAGAAGCCGTTCAACCCGCCGTAGATCTCACTCGACTGGAACAGGTATCCGCGCCGCTTGCACAGCGACACCAGCTTGTCCATGTCCATGCTCTATCCCATCCCTCACAGGTTGAACGAATATCCGATTACCCCATTCGCCAGCGCGGGCCGGTGATGCCGACCGCGGCGATCTCGACCCGGTGTGGGTCCCGGCGCAGCTCGGGCACCAGGTGGTACACGTCGATGCGGGCCGCCGTGCGAATGTCCTCATCATATCCGAGCGAGCGCAGACGGACGCCCCCCGTGGTCAGCGCCAGCACTTCGCCCAGGTGCCGGCCGTGGTGCTCGAAGCCGTCCCACGCCAGCCGTGCCCCGTCGTCCAGCTCGACGTCCACGCAGCCGGCCAGGTAGTCGACCAGGGCGCCGGCCAGCAGCACGTCCTCCAGCGCCACTCCGCCGCGGTCGCCGGCGCAGATGATATGCATCGGACGCCGCTCGCCCTTGAGTTGTTCGCACACGGCGCTGAAGTTGGCGAACGCCGCCACCAGCACCCGCTCGGCCGGCGCCGCGTGCAGTAGGGCGCGGGTGCCGTTGCTGGTGGTCAGGACCAGCGTTTGCCCCTTGCACCGCGCCGGCGTGAACTCGCGCGGCGAGTTGCCCAGGTCGAAGCCGTCGAGCGGCACCCCGTCGCGCTCTCCAGCCAGTAATGCTTTACCGGCAGGGAGCACGTCGGCGGCCGCCCGTGCCTCGTCGATGGTGCCGCACGGCAGGATGGTCGGGCAGCCGGCGGCCAGCGCGTACACCATCGTCGTGGTGGCGCGAAGCACGTCGATCACCACCGCCACCCCGCCAGCCAGCCGGTCCGGCGCTACCAGCAGCGGCGCCAGGTGGACGGATACCGAACGACAGGCCGCCATCGAACTCCCTTCCGGTCGCGGCCCGTTCAGGGCCGGGGCGGGTACAGGGCGACCGCCGCCACCCGGCCGGCCGCCACCTCGAACGACACCCCCAGTGTCGAGTAACGCCTTACTTCGACGTGTCCGCCGCCGGCGCGGTCGGTCGTCTCCACCTGCGGGCGCAGGTCGTCGCTGGTATCGTAGCGGCGGTACAGCCGGCCGAGGTCGCTGCCGACGCCGACGTCCCGGCGCGTCCGCGCCCCGGCATGCGTGGCCACCACCGCCACCACCCGGTCGCCGCTCAGCAGCACGCACACCGTCCCGTCGCCGCTGCGGCGGACGGTGACGTCGCGCAGCTCGGCGTCGGTCAGCCCCAGATCCTCCGGCCGCAGCACCGGGCCGAGCAGATGCCGGGTCCGCTCCAGCTGCCACGGGTTGCCGCGGTCCACCCGCGTCAGGTTCGGCAGCCGCCGCTCCACCTCGTCGAGCGCATCGCCCACCTGAACCCCCAGCAGCGTCTCCGGGCCGGGCGGGAACGTCGGGTCGGTGAAGAACTGCCACCACAGCCATACCGCCCCGGCGAGTACGGCCAGCCCGGCAACTGACCCGATCAGGAGCCGCCGGCGGGTCCGCGTCCGGGCGGGGCCGTCGGCGGCCGTATAGGTGACAGTCGGCGCGGCCGCGGCGCGGGCGGCGATCAGCCGGTCCATCGCGCCGGGCGGCAACAGCAGGATGCCGCTCGCCTTGCCCAGCTCCTGCATGCGCAGGTACACCTCGACGGCCGACGGCGGGCGGTCGGCCGGGTCGGGACGAAGACACGCCTCCAGCAGTTCCTGCAACGCCGGCGAGGCGTCCCGGCACAGCTCGCCCAGCCGTTTTCCCTGGGCATAGGGCAGCTGCCCGGTGAGCGCCTCGAACACCACCAGGGCGAAGCTGAACAGGTCAGAGCGGGCGTCCACCGGCTTGCCGGCCAGCTGCTCCGGCGACATGTAGCGCGGCGTGCCGAGCACCGCTCCGGCGTGGGTGATGGTGTCGGCCTGCCCGTCGTCGCTGCGGTAGATGCGGGCGATGCCGAAGTCGAGCATACGCACATGCAGCCGCACCCCGCTCTGGTTGAGCAGGAAGATGTTGTCCGGCTTGATGTCGCGGTGAACCACCCCCTTGCCGTGGGCGTGGATGAGCGCCAGCAGCACCTGCCCGGCCAGCTGCACCGCCGCCTTGAGCGGCAACGGGCCGCCGGTGGCCAGCCGCTCACGCAGCGACTGACCATTCAAGTATTCCATTACCAGATACGGTCCCTGCGCCGGGTCGAGGCCAAAATCGTGGACGACGACGATGTGCGGATCGGCCAGCCCGCTGGCGATCCGCGCCTCGCGCTCGAAGCGGGCGTCGAACTCCGGCTCGGCACGCAGCTCCGGGGTGATCAGCTTGACCGCCACCGGCCGGTGCAGGTGGGTGTCGGTGGCGCGGTAGACGCGGGCCATGCCGCCGCCGCCACGCAGCTCCTCCAGCCGGTAGCGGCCGCCGACGGTGGTCGGCAGCGGCAGCGGCGGAGCCACCGGCCGCCCGCCCTCCGCCGCCGGGGCGGTGGCGGCGGTGCGCGTGGCGGCGGTGGCGCCGGTGTCGGTCAGCGGAGTGCCGTCGTGCGGGCAGAACCGGACGCCGTCGCCGAGCACCTGCTTGCACGTCGGGCATTGCATGGGCGTCTCCTCGCATTCGCCGCCACGGTCACCGCCGGGCCGGCAACCGCCAGTAGTCGTCGAACAGGCCGGCCGTCGCCACCTCGTGGGCCAGCGGCGTCTTCGCGTCGCCGGCGAGCTTCAGGATGGCATAATCGCCCAGCCGCGGGTAGAGCAAGGCGTTGCTGCCCTCGAAATCGGCGGTGCTGAACGTGTGGCCGCTGTTGAGCACCACATACTTATCGGTGGCCAGCGGGCTGGGGAACACCATCACCGGCAGATGGCTGGCGGCGGCATACTCCTGGCCGGCGAAGCGGATGGTTTTCGCCGTCCACTCCAGCGGCAGCCGCGGCAGCACCTCGGCGATCAGGCTGTTCGACGACGGGTCGCCGAACAGGATCAGGTGGCGGGTCGCCAGGTCGGCGGCGGTCAGCTCGGTGTCGTCCTTGATCGGCAGCTCGCCGCGGAAGAACTTCGCCCAGTCGGCCTGGAACCGCTCCAGGTTGGCGCGGGCATACGCCTCGGTGCCGGCGTGCCACGGCTTGCCGGTGCCGCGGACGCACAGGAACGGAGCCATGAAGGCGTCGTCGATCGGCCCCTGCAGCCCGTTCACCTTCTGCGGCCGGCGCAGACGGTCGACCAGCAGTCGTTCCGGCAGCGGCACCGCCCAAGCGCCGTCGCGCTTCTCCAGGTAGACGGCCAGCTCGCCGGTGCGGGCCATGTACGGGGGGATCTCGTCCAGCTTCTGCCCGTCGATGGTGACGCGCACCGTCTCGCGGGTGGCGCCCGGCCACAGCGCCAGTCGCAGGGCGCGGACGTTGGCGGTCTTCACGGTGAAGCCGTCCTCCTGCCGCTCGGCCTCGACGCGCGCCTGCTGGTAATGCTGCTCCAGCCCGAGCAGGTCGACCCAGTAGCAGCTCGGGTAGCGGAGGGTGTAGGTGACGAAGCGCACCTTGTGCGGGTACTCCGGCCGGCCGCGGTCGATGGACTTGCCGAACTCGTCCTCGGCCTTCTTCTGCCACTCGGCGGGGAACTGATGGCCGAGCTTGGGGGCGACCAGGTGAGTGATCGACAGGCCGAGCGGTTTGAGCCGCGCCTCGACGGTGCGGGCGGCGGCGATCTGCGGGTCATCCTCGCCCGAGTAAGCGACTACTGGCACGTTGAAGACGTTCTCGGCGTAGTCGGCGGCGTCGTAGATGTGCAGGCCGGCGTCGAGATACGACGGCAGCGGGTCGGGCAGTTTGGCGTAGCCGCGGGTGGAGGTGAAGCCGGCGCCGGGGCCGAGGACGGTGAACTGGTCGGGCCGGTGCAGCCCCAGGTGCCAGGTGCCGGCGCCGCCCATCGAGAAGCCGCGCAGAACCACGCGGGCCGGGTCGATCAGCGCGCCGCGGCCCAGCCCGGTTTCCACCGCCAGGAAGTTCTCGATCGCCTCCCACACATCCATCTCGCCGGCCCACCGATAGCCGTTGTTGCCGCGGCCGAACAGGTCGAGCCGGACGTAGGACTGTTCCTTCGGGGCCGGCGTGCCGGGGCGATGGCGGTGCAGGAAGCTGACCTCGGTCAGCCCGCTGTCGCGGCCGTGCAGCACCACGTCGAGCCGGTAGCGGCGCCGGGTCTGGCCGTAGTCGTGCGGGTAAGTGACGGCATAGGGCTGCAACGACCCGTCAATGCGCGACCGATAGGCGCGGGCGACCGTCTGGCCGTTGATGGCGTACCACGGCGAATCGCCGCGGCTCTGCTGGCTGGCGCGGAGCAAGCCGTCGTCGAGCACCGCCAGCGTCCCCTTCGCCGAATCGTGGAAGAACTCGTTGTTGCGCACGATCGACTGGGCGGCCTTGAGGTAGATCTCGATATCGGCCAGCGCCGGGTCGCGGGCGCCCAGCTGGCGCAGCCGGGCGATCCGGGCGGCCAGTTGTTTGGTCCGTTCGTCGATCGTCTCGCGCGTCTCCTTGTCGGGCGGGTTCACCTTCGGCGGCGGGAAGGTGAGGGCCGGCTGGGCCGCCAGCAAGGTGGACAGCAGCAGCAGAGGGAGGAGTAGACCGAGCCAGCGCATCGTGCATTCTCCAGGTGACGAGATCATCGACTGCCTTTGACGATAGCTGGCCGGCGGGGGGCGAGCAAGGGTGCACCGCCCGACGGACGGCCGGCGGAGCAGGCCCGGTGACAACGGTGGGCACCCGGCTGCCCGCCTGCCGGGCAGTCTGATTTCGCGTTATCCGATCCTCCACGGCGGCAGTAGCCCAACGAGCCGGGTTTGCCGTTGTCACCGGCGGCGGCATTCGGGTTGCTCTGCCTTGCCCTTCGGCGCCGCTGAGGCGACGGATGACGGCTTCCCAACACCCCCAAACGCGAGCCGCCGCGGCGGCTCCCTGCCTGGAGACGACGGCATGAAGGCTATCTGCTGGCACGGCACCGGCGATATGCGCGTGGACACCGTCCCCGACCCGCAGATCGTCGACCCGACCGATGTCGTCATCAAGGTGACGTCCACCGCCATCTGCGGGTCCGACCTGCACCTGTACGACGGCTTCATGCCGACCATGCAGGCTGGCGACGTGATCGGCCACGAACCGATGGGCGAGGTGGTGGAGGTCGGCGCGGCGGTCCGCAATCTGAAGAAGGGCGACCGGGTGGTGGTGCCGTTCACCATCTCATGCGGCAGTTGCTGGTTTTGCCAGCGGCAGCTGTTTTCGCTGTGCGACACGACCAACCCGAACGCCGAGATCGCCCGCAAGGCGATGGGTCAGTCGCCGGCTGGCCTGCTCGGTTACTCACACATGCTCGGCGGATTCCCCGGCGGGCAGGCCGAGTACCTGCGCGTGCCGTTCGCCGATGTCGGCCCGATCAAGATCCCCGACGGCATCCCCGACGAGAAGGTGCTGTTCTTGTCCGACATCTTCCCGACCGGGTACATGGCCGCCGAACAGGCGGGCATCGAGCCGGGCGACACGGTGGCGGTGTGGGGGTGCGGGCCGGTCGGCCAGTTCACCATCCAGAGCGCCTGGATGCTCGGCGCCGGCCGGGTGATCGCCATCGACCGGGTGCCGGAGCGGCTGCAGATGGCCCGCACGCACGGCAAGGCTGAGACGATCGACTTCATGGACAAGAACGTCTACGAGACGCTAATGGAGATGACCAGGGGGCGCGGGCCGGATCGGTGCATCGACGCCGTCGGCGCGGAGGCGCACGCCGCCGGCAGCCCCGGCGCCATTCTCGACAAGGTGAAGGCGGCGGTAATGCTCACCACCGATCGAGCGCATGTGCTTCGCGAGGCGATCCTGTGCTGCCGCAAGGGCGGCACGCTCTCCATTCCCGGCGTGTACATCGGTTTCCCGGACAAGGTGCCGTTCGGCGCGCTGATGAACAAGGGTCTGACGGTGAAGACCGGCCAGACGCATGTGCCGAAGTACCACCACAAGCTGCTGAAGAAGATCGAGGACGGCGCGATCGACCCGTCGTTCGTCATCACCCACCGCCGGCCGCTGAGCGACGGGCCAGCGATGTACAAAACGTTCCGCGACAAGGAAGACGGGTGCATCAAGGTGGTGCTGAAGCCATAACCGGCAGGATCGGGCGGATCGACACGCGGCGGCCGGAAGGTCGCCGCATGTTTCGACTTGTGGCTCAAGATATCTGATATATGGAAGGGAGTTTTTTGCGAAGATTTGCTTGACGGGGTGAATCACAGGATTTACTTTCCACTACCATTGCAGTTCCTGTGTGTATGGTCTTCCATGCGTCACCTGTCCCCCAGCACCGTCCTCCGCGGAACCGTCGCAGCCGTGCTGCTGGCGGTGGGGATGTGCCTGTCGGCCGGTCGGGCCGAGGCCGGGTGCGGGGACT
Organism: Gemmataceae bacterium; assembly: GCA_046350215.1. GTDB lineage: Bacteria > Planctomycetota > Planctomycetia > Gemmatales > Gemmataceae > JAXMAU01. The sequence goes on from JAXMAU010000046.1 coordinate 35,130, forward strand.
ACCTGAAACTGCTCGGTGAGCCTGGCACCCACGACTCTCAGCTCGCCGCCCGGTTGATGAATAGCGGCCACCTGCCGCCCGAACCGGGCCGCTCCGACAGGCCATGCCGCGGGCCGAACTGTTCGTCAGCGCCGTCGGCGCCGGACATGCCCGTCCCGGTGCCGCCGGTCGGCAAGGACACGGCGGCCGGGATGCACGGCGAGGTCGACGACCACGCCGCCGCCTCGCGTCGCACCGCCTGGCTCGATTCCGCCGCCCGCCGCATCCACCGGCCGACCGACACCTTCCGTCCTCCCCGCTCCGTCTAATCCATTCCCCATCAGGGCCGCATACGCTTTAGCCCCCGGTGATGACACCGGGGGCGGTGGGCGAGCGCCCTGCGCGGGTATTCACGACGCGCAACCGCTCCAAGTGCATTAGTGGCCCCATTAGCCCCCGGTGATGACACCGGGCGCGGTGGGTGAGCGCCCCCACCCGTGTGCATTCACGACACGCATCCGCCCCCCGTGTATTCACGGGGGGCTAAGAGTCTTGCGCCCGGCCTATACAATATTATTTCTGTCCTAAATGTCCTTTATTTTCTCATCCGCCGTTCGAGGAATCGTCATGAATGCTCGTCGCAATGCTTTCACGCTGATCGAGCTGCTGGTGGTGATCGCGGTCATCGCCATTTTGATCGGCCTGTTGCTGCCCGCCGTCCAGAAGGTCCGCGCCGCCGCCGCCCGCATGAAGTGCCAGAACAACCTCAAGCAGATCGGCCTCGCCCTGCACAACTTCCACGGCACCACCGGCGCCTTCCCGCTGGGCAACTGGAAGCCGAACGCCTTCTCCGTCCATGCCCAGTTGCTGCCGTACATTGAACAGAACAACCTGTACGCGCAGATCAACTTCGCCCTGGCGGCCACCAATGCGGCGAACGCTGGCCCGAAGGCGGTGGCGGTGTCCACGTTCCTGTGCCCGGCTGACCCGCAGGGCACCCCGCCGCCTGGCTCGGGCGGCAACAACTACGTCGCCAACTACGGCCCGACCATCAAGTGGGGCGGCGACGGAGCGGTCGCCGAGGGCGTGTTCTGGCACGAGACCAACAGCTCCGGGCTGGGCTGCCGGCTCACCGAGATCGTCGACGGCACCAGCAACACCGCCGCCTTCTGCGAACGGCGCAAGGGCGACTGGAGCAACGCCACGGTCGACACGAGCACCGACCTGGTCAACCCGCCCGGCAATCCCGCCACCCCGGACGATGCCATGAACCTGTGCCGCGCCGGCTTCTCGGGTGCGCCGCAGTGGTACTCGAACTTCGGCTCCAACTGGATTCAGGGACAGCAGGACGTGATGTACTCGTCCCCCGCCCCGCCCAACGACCCGGCCTGTGCCTACCCGCAGAACATGACCCAGAACATGCCCGCCAGCAGCGGCCACACCAACGGCGTCAACCTGCTGCTGTGCGACGGATCGGCCCGGTTCGTCAGCAACGCCATCGCCGTCGGCACCTGGCGGTCGCTGGCGACGCGCAAGGGCGGCGAGACGTTCTTCAGCGACAACTAAGGGGGGGCACACCCAATGAACGATTTACGCAATCGGCTTATCGTCTTTGCTGCCGGTGTGCTGCTGGTCGCCGGGTGCGGCCGGAGCGGACCGCCGACGATGGATGTGACCGCGGCGCGGGCGGCGGTGGCGGCGGCGCTGGACGCCTGGAAGGCCGGCGAACCGGCCGAGCAACTGCGGCAGCGCACCCCGGCGGTCGATTTCCGCGACCTGCACTGGGACCGCGGCGCCCGCCTGGAACGCTACGAGGTGGAGGCGGCGCAGCCGTCCGGGTTCTCCGCGCAAATCACCGTCAAGCTGTTCCTCACCGATCGGGCGGGCAAGAGCCGGCCGCGCGTCGTCGTCTACACCGTCGACGCCGGCCCGACCATCGTTGTCCGACCCGAGATGATGTGACCGCCCCCGGAGCCGCACCATGTTTGTCTCCAGTAAGATAATACTCATTGTGAGCGGGCTGATCCTGCACGCCGATCCGGTGGCCGCCCCGTCCGACAGCGGGGCGGGGCCGGCGGCGCTGCGGGCGGTTCTGGAGCGGGCCTACGCGGGCCGCCAGCCGCCCGAGGCGGTCCGTATGCTGACGACGATTGCCGGCGGCGGCCGCATGTCCGCCGCCAGCGGCTGGTTTGGCCCGGCCCAGACCCGCTACACGTTCGCCTGGCTGGCGCGGGCGCACGGTCTGGACGGCGCCGACGGCATCACCCGCGAGCAGTTCCGCGGCCGGCCGGAGTGGTTCGCCCGCCTCGACCGCGACCGCGACGGCCGCCTCACCACCGCCGATCTCGACTGGTCCGAACAAAGCCCGTACCAGGTACAAACCGCTCTCGTCACCCGGCTCTTCCGCCGCATGAACGCCGCCGGCGACGGCAAGTTGACCGAGGCCGAGTGGGTCGCCTTCTTCCGCGCCGCGAGCAAGGGAAAGGACGGTCTGACCGCTGACGAGCTTCGCGACCTGCTGCTGGCCGCTCCCGGTGGCGGCGGCAAGCGCGGCGGGCGCGGCGGACCGTCGGCCGAGCTGCTGGGCGCGGACTGTTCCGCAACGAGGTCGGCGCGATGCAGGAGGGGCCGGCGGTGGATGCGGCGGCTCCCGACTTCGTGCTGCAAACGCACGACGGCAAGGAGCGTCTGCACCTGATCGACCCGGAGGCCGGCCGACCAACGGTGCTGGTCTTCGGCAGCTTCACCTGAGGGCCGTACCGGGCGAGCTACCCGTCGGTCGACGGGATCTGCCGCCGCTATCGCGACCATGCCGCGTTCCGCGCCGTCTACGTCCGCGAGGCGCATCCGGACGACGGCTGGTCGGCCCTCCTGGACGTGCTTCAGCCGCACACCTTGTCGGACCGAGCCGCCGTGGCCGACCGCTGTTTCAAGGCGATGACGTACTCGATGCCGCTGCTGGTCGACGAGATCAACGACCCGGCCGGCAGCGCCTACAGCGGAATGCCCGACCGGCTGTATGTGATCGACCGGCACGGCAAGGTGGCGTACCGGAGCGGCCGCGGGCCGTTCGGGTTCAAGCCGGCCGAGATGGAACAGGCCCTGGTGCTGGCGCTGCTGGAGCAGCACCTGGCCAGCCCCACCGCGACGACCAGCCCCCGGCCCCGCTAATAACCGCCGCACGTTGTGTCCCGGTCTCCCGACCGGGCCACTCCGGCGGACCGAAGGTCTCCCGCACGCGCCGGAGGAGACCTGCGGTCGGCAGAGTGGCAAGGTCAGGAGACCTTGCCACAACAGCCGATCGCTCTTGCGAGGCGAGCGGGAGCACGTTAGTGCCCCGAGTATTCCACTACCCGCGACGTCGCGCTCCAGGCGACGCCCTCGGGGCCCTGACGGGACCCCGCTCGCCAACAGCCGCCCGCGGTTGTCGCCCCGTGCCCCTCTTCACTCCACGAGTCCGCCATGCAAGCGTATCCGTTGTCCGTCCTCCTACTGGTCACCGTCACGGTGGCCGTCGCTGACACCACGTCGGCACCGCAGAAGAAGGGTCCGCCGACAAAAGAGATCCTCCAACAATTCAAACCGCCGACCACCGACCGGGACGCGGCCCAGGCCGCCGACTGGCTGGAGAAGGCGTTCGCCGGCGAGCCGATGCCCGAGGCGGTGAAGATGCTCGTCGCCATCCTCCGCGGCAGCCGGATGGCGCCGGGCGACGGCTGGTTCGGGCCGGCGCAGACCCGCTACACCTTCGCCTGGCTGGCCGCCCACTGCGGCGCCGGCAAGGTGGACGCCATCAGCCGCGAGCAGTTCCGCGGCCCGCCGGCCGCGTTCGCCGCGCTCGACCGCAACCGCGACGGCCGCATCACCGCCGCCGACCTCGACTGGTCCGACCGCAACCCGTGGGTGCAGCAGGCGTACCTGGTGTCCCGATTGTTCCGCCAGATGGACCCCGACGGCGATGGCCGGGTGAGCCGCGACGAACTGCTCAAGTTCTTCGACCGGGCGGCCGGCGGCAAGGAGCATCTGACCGCCGACGCTCTCCGCGACGCCCTGCTGGCTGGTGGCGGCGGTTTCACCCCCGGCGACGCGCCGACCCGCGACACGCTGATCCGCGGGCTGTTCGCCGGTGAGATCGGCTCGCTCAACGAGGGGCCGGCGGTCGACCAGCAGGCGCCGCGGTTCACCTTGCAGACGGTCGACGGCAAGGAGACGGTGCGTCTCGATCGGCTGATCGGCGCCCGCCCACTGGTGCTGGTGTTCGGCAACGTCAGTTGCGGCCCGTTCCGCTCGTTCTACCCCGAGGTGGAGGCGGTTTACCAGCGGCACCGCAAGGACGCCGACTTCCTGATGGTGTATGTTCGCGAGGCGCACCCGACCGACGGCTGGAAGATGGAGTCGAACGCTCGCGTTGGCGTGGCGGTCAAGCAGCCGACCACGCTGGCGGAGCGATGCGAGGCAGCCGGCCGGTTCTGCCAGAAGCTCAAGCCGTCGCTGCCGGTGGTGGTCGACACCCTCACCGACCCGGTCGGCAACGCCTACAGCGGAATGCCCGCCCGATTGTACGTGATCGACGGCCAGGGCAAGGTGGCGTACAAGAGCGGCCGCGGACCGTTCGGGTTCAAGGTCGGCGAGATGGAGCAGGCGCTGCACATGGCGCTGCTGGAGCACGCCCGGACAGGCAAACAGAAGTAGGGTGAATGCCACGTCACTACGAGTAATAGAATACTGACAATATGAGCCATTTGAGCATGATCCGATCGCTGATCACCCCCGTGTTGCTGTGTCTCACCCTGACCGGAGCGGTGTCCGGCGCGGAGCCAGCGGCGTTCGTGCCGCTGCTGAGCGACGCCGACGCCTGGACCCGGCTGCCGCGCCCGGTGAAGGGTGGCGGCCAGCCGTTGCCGCCGTGGGCGCGGGCGACAGCCGACGCCCTGCCGTGGACGACGGCGGCGATGCTGGAGCTGGATCACCTGCACCGGGTCGACAGCCCGCTGCCGGCCCGGCTGCGCGGAATGATGCGGTGGGCCGCCGCGTCCGCCAACCGCTGCCCGTACACCCGCACGCAGGCGCTGGCCGATCTCCGCCGCGCCGGTGTCCCCGAGGCCGACCTGGACACGCTTGCCCGGGCGCCGCACGCCCTGCCGCCCGCCGAGCGGGACGCCGTCCGCTTCGCCGGCAAGCTGACCTCGGCGGCCTATACGGTCACCGACGACGAGGTGGCGGCGCTGATCAAGGCGCACGGCGAGGCGACCGTCGTGGCGATGGTGCAGATGCTGGCGTTTGCCAACTTTCAGGACCGACTGATTCTGTCCCTCGGCCTCGGTGGGCATGCCCCGCGCCCGCCGCTGGCGGTGACGTTCCCGAAGCGGGTGGCGGGCGCCGCGCCGACGGCGCCGCCGCGGACCGCGGTGAAGCCGCCGCCCGGCCCCGAGCCGTCGGCGACGATCACCGATCCGGAATGGCGGGCGCTGGACTACGACGCGCTGCAGCTTCGCCTGGCCGACCAGCGTGCTCGCCGGCCGCGCATCCGCGTGCCGTCGGCAGACGAGGTGGCCCGGCGCAACCCCGATCGGCCGCGGGCCGGGCGCGTACAGTGGAGCCTGGTGTGCGCCGGCTACCAGCCGCGGCTGGCGCAGGGATGGGGCAACTGCACCGCCGCATTCCGCGCCGAGGCGACCCAGGATCGGGCGTTCGAGGAGCTGCAGTTCTGGGTGGTGACGCGAAGCCTCCGCTGCTTCTACTGAATGGGCCACTGCGAAATGCTGCTCGCGGTCGCGGGCCTGACGAACGCCGACGTTGCCGATCGTACCCGCCTGCTCGCCTCCGGCGACTGGTCGGCTTTTTCTCCGGCGGATCGTGCCGCCTTTCACTTCGCCCGCAAGCAGGCGCGGGCGCCGTGGTCGATCACCGCCGACGACGTGGCGGGACTGGCGGGGCAATTCGGCCCCCGGCGGGCGCTCGACGTGATCTGGTGGACCTGCCGCTGCCACTACATGACGCGGGTGGCCGACGGCTTCCAGCTGCCGCTGGAGCGGGAGAACGTGTTCGCTGGCCGGCCGAAAGCCGACGGCGGACCGCCTCGCCGGCCCGGGCGATGACGGCGGCGCTGGCGACGGCGAACCCGGCCATACAATGACCGGGTATTCGCCTCGCCAGACTCCGTAGTGAGAGGCCCGATGATCAATCCTGAGCTGCTTGCCTTGCTCCGCTGCCCGCTCGACCCGTCGAACACCCGGCTGGAAGAGACGGCGGACGGGCTGGTGTGCCAGCGGTGCCGGCTGGTGTACCCGGTCCGCGAGGGCATCCCGTGCATGCTGCCGGAAGAGGCGACGCTGCCGCCCGGCTGCCAGAGCCTCGACGACCTGCCCTGCCGCAAGGCCGCCCGCGGGGACCACCCATGATCCCGCACCGGCTGTACGTGGCCGCCGTCGGTCAGGGGATTTTCCGCAGCCTCGACCACGGCGACACCTTTCGCCGGGCGGTCGACGGCATGCCGTTCGTCGAGTGCGACGTCCGCGCCCTGGTCGTCGACCCGCATCGGCCGGAGGTGCTGTACGCCGGGAACGAGGAAGGGCTGTTCGTCACCCGCGACGGGGCCGACACCTGGGAGCGCGTGCCCGGTCCGCTCGATGGCCGCCAGATCTGGACGATTCACCTGTCCGCCACGCGGCCGGGGCGGTTGCTGGTCGGCACCTGCCCGGCAGCGGTGTTCCGCTCCGACGACGGCGGCGCGTCGTGGCAGCAGGCGACGGCCGACATGACGGCCGACTGTCCGCGGATTCGCCACACCCGCGTCACCTGCTTCGCCGCCGACCCGGACGACCCGGACCGGCTGTGGGCCGGGGTGGAGATCGACGGGGTGCATCACAGCAGCGACGGCGGGCGGACGTGGGCGCGAATCGGCACCGGCCTCAGCTCGCCGGACATTCACGCCCTGGCGGTGGTGCCGGCGGCGGGCGGGCCGAAGCGGCTGCTGGCCACCACCAACCGCGATCTGAACAGCAGCGAAGACGGCGGACAGACGTGGCGGCCGTTCGGACTGGCGCGACAGCTGCCGTGGATCTACACGCGCGGTCTGGCGCAGTTGTGCGGCACGCCGGCCAACGTGCTGATGGGCGCCGGCGAGGGTCCGCCCGGCTGGGAGGGCACCATCTGCCGGTCCTACGACGGCGGACGGACGTGGGGCGAGGCGTGCCTGCACGCGCGCACCAACAGCACCGTGTGGTGCTTCGCCGTCCACCCGGCCGAACCGGACCTGGTGTACGCGGCCAGTGTCAGCGGCGAGGTGTATCGCTCGTTCAACGCCGGCGATACGTGGCGCAAACTGCCGCGCGAGTTCGGCGAGATCCGCGGGCTGGCGTGGGCGCCCCACTGAGACCGGATCGAGTAACGCATTACGGCCCGGATCGCACGACGGCGATCCGGGCCGGGTTGTTTTGCGTCAACCGCGCCTCACTTGAGGTACGACGGCGCCGACAGCCCGGGCGGGGGCGACGGCTCGCCGCCGGGCAGCGGCGGGGGCGGCGGCATGGACGCGCCCGCGCCGATCGCCGGCAGTGGCTGACCGGCACCCGGAGCGGCGTCCGGCAGACTCCCCGGCGGCACTGGGGCGCTGATCGGCACGCTGTTGCTGGTCGACGAGGAGCCGACGACCGGCCGCGGCGGCATGCTGAAGCCCTTGCCCTCGGCGCCGACGGCCGGCGTCTCGCCCGGCAGCGATGGCATGCGCGTGGCCTCGACCGACTCCGGCAGCTTCGACATGGTGGTCGGCCGGTCGTCGCTCGGCCGCAGGCTGCTCTGGGTCGCCGGGCTGCTGACCGGCAGCGCGGCGGCAGGCGAGCCACCCACCGAAGCGCCGGACGGTTGCGGGGCGGTGGCGAAGCCGGCGGTGGCGGGCGTCTCGGCGGCCGGCAACCCGCCCTTGGCCGGGCGGGCGTCGCCGATCATGGGCGGGGTGGCCGGCGCAGCGGCCGGTGCGCCGCCGGCGGACGAGTAGGTCGGCGTCGGGCTGAACTTGTTGCGGCAGTTATTGCGGCAGCACTCGCCACAGCCGGTGAGGGCGATCCCTGCCCAGATCAGGCCGATCATCCCAAGGACGGGCTTCTTGCCCATGCGACTTCCCTTTCCCCGTGTGTGAACGGCACGCCGCGCTCACTCCCCTGCGCCCGCGTGCGGATGGGTAAAGAACCCAGACCTCCGGCGGTCCCCTTTACTCGACCGGAGAGACGCGGGCTATACGCTCGGGCAGCGGCTCGGTCAAGAGCAGCTCGCGGCCGGACGGTCACGGCGCCGGCGGCGGCAGCGGCGCCGGCGGCGGGGTCGCTCCCCCTGCCGGGCCGGCCGGCACGCGCGGCGGCATCGCCTCCAGCGGCACCGTGGCGTTCGCCGCAGCCGCCGCTGCGGCCCGCTCCTGCGCGGCCAGCTCCCGCGACAGCGGGAACGGCGGCGACGGCGGGAAGTACTGCGGCGGGTGCTGCAGGTAGCGGGGCGACGGCAGCGTCTGCCCGGTCGCCGGCACCCACGTCTGGCAGCCGGTCAGGGCAACCAGACTCAGCCCCAGCCCGGCCAGCAGCCGGTTCGCCCATCGTCGGCTCTTCATGGTGGTTGTCGCCCGCGGAGCCGGACGCTCCGCCGGACCGACCCTCCGTGTGTGCGCGTGTTTCACCCCTGTCTCCGATCCGGAACTGCCGGTTTGATCGAAGACGCCGATCGCCCCCCCCGGGCGAACCCCGCGCCGCCGCAGACCGGCCTTGACATCCGCCGCCGCATGGCTTGGGGTAGAAGTAGCATCGACCTCCGGCGCGGCAAAATTTACTGGATTTGCCGGGCGAATCGTACAGGATAAAGATGCCGGATGGCGGCGGGGTTCCCCGTGGTCGTCCGGACCGCGGCATGGCAGCCGCGGTATCGCACGGATCTGGGAGATCACTCGCGTGTCTCGAACCACAGCCCCGAAGGCACCTCGCTCGCTTCCCCTCACCCTCCGCTGGTCGGACGCCCTGCGGCCGGTGCCGGTACGAACCGTCCGCCCGCCGACCGGCGCACGGCCGGTCGGGCTGGAGGCGCCGCCGTGGCTGGACACCGGCGACCCGGACCAGCCGTTCGACTTCACCGCTCGGCTGCATGGCCTGTGCGCCGACATCGCCGCCCGCTGTCCCGACTTCGCTCACCTGGACGTGTCGCGGCTGCTGATCGGCTTCACCCAGGCGCGCAACGGCTTCGCCCACGGTCTGCAGGCGCGGGTGACTCCGTTGCGGTTCCGCGACGGCCGGCTGGTCCGTCGCTGCGGCGGTACGACGTATCAGGTGCAGCGTTATTTCGTCAACGGCCGCGAGATGCTGTACCTGGTCACCTTTTGCCTGCCGCGCTTCCTCGACCAGAGCTTCGACGACAAGTTCATCACACTGTTCCACGAGCTGTACCACATCAGCCCGGCGTTCGAGGGCGACCTGCGGCGGCACCCCGGCCGCTGCGCGCTGCATACGCATAGCAAGCGCGCATACGATGCCCAGATGGGGGCGATGGCCCGCGAGTACCTGGCGAGCGGCGCCGACCCGCGGTTGCACGCCTTCCTGCGGCTCACCTTCGCCCAGCTGCACCACCGGCATCAACGAGTGGTTGGCGTCGTGGTGCCGCGACCGCGGCTGCTGCCGATCCAAATCGCCGCCCGCGCGGATTGACCCGACTCCGCGCGCCAACCGCACCCCTCCCCCGTTGCTGCCGACCGCTTCCGGTCGTACATATCTCCCTCAGAAACCTGTTACTCGGCCCACCTGTTGAGCCACACCCGGAGTTCACTCATGGCACACGCCAGTACCGCACCCGGCCTCTCCACCGCTCCGCCGCTCGACCCCGGCATCCGCATCCGCCTGTCGATCATGATGTTGCTGCAGTTCGCCGTCTGGGGCGCCTGGTTCGTCGTGCTCGGCCAGTACCTCGAAAAAGGTCTCAAGTTCAACGGCACGCAGATCGGCAGCGTGTATGGCACGATGGCGCTGGGCGCCATCATCTCGATGATGGTGGCCGGGCAGCTGGCCGACCGGGTGCTGGCCAGCGAATACCTGATGGCGATCTTCCACCTGGCCGGCGCTGGCCTGCTGTACTGGATGGCGCAGGCGACCACCTACGAGCAGTTCTGGCTGGCGGCGTTCGTGTACGCCCTGGTGTACAACCCGACGCTGGCGATTTCCAACTCGCTGGCCTTCGCCAACATCCCCGACTCCACGCGCGACTTCCCCACCCTGCGGGTGCTCGGCACGATCGGCTGGATCGCCGCCGGGCTGGCGGTCGACTTCGTGCTGCCGGCCGGGGCAGCCCAGACCAACCAGCCGCTGCTGCTGGCCGCTGGACTGTCGGCGGCGCTGGGGGTGTTCAGCCTGGCCCTGCCACACACCCCGCCCTCGGGCAAGAAGGGCGACGCGCTGCCGTTCCTCAAGGCGTTCGGGCTGCTGAAAGACCCGAGTTTTGCGATCTTCTTTGGTCTGAGCTTCGCGATCACCATCGCGCTGGCGTTCTACTACGGCTTCACCAACGTGTTCCTGGGCGATGTGAACGTGAAGAACATCGCCACCACCATGAGCTTCGGGCAGATGTCCGAGATCGGCTTCATGCTGCTGCTGCCGTTCGCCCTGAAGTTCTTCGGCATGAAGTGGGTGCTGGCGATCGGCATGGCGGCGTGGGCGGCGCGGTACGCCTTCTTCTCGGTCGCGGCCAGCGGCCAGCCCTACGTACTGATCCTGATCGGCGTGATCCTGCACGGCGTCTGCTTCGACTTCTTCCTGGCCGCCGGCTTCATCCACACCGACAACAAGGCGCCGGCGTCGATCCGCGGCTCGGCGCAGGCGCTGTTCAGCTTCCTCACCTATGGCGTGGGTATGTGGATCGGCAACGAGATTTCCGGCCGGGTGGTCGACGCCTACACGGTGGAAGGGGTGAAGGACTGGGCGAGCATCTGGCGCGTGCCGGCGATCGGCGCCGCCATCTGCCTGGCGCTGTTCATCGTGCTGTGGCGCGACACCGCCGGCAAACTGGAAGATGAGGTCGAGGAGGCGAAGCACCCGGCCTTCAACCCGGCCGACCGCTGAGTCGGGCGGAAGAAAGGAACCACCAAGAACACAAAGATCACAAAGAAGATCACAAAAAGAGACGTCACTTGCCCGTTGCTTGCCGATGGGCAGGCGACGTCTCTTGCCACCGGCGGCGGGATCTGCTTTGCTTGACGGGTCCCCTTCGCTTGGATGAACGTTCATGCGCACCCAGATTCGTATCGTCGCCGGCTCACTCCGCGGTCGCAAGGTCACCTGCGACGTCAGCCCGGCACTGCGGCCGACCCCGCAGCGCGTCCGCGAGTCGCTGTTCAGCATCCTCGGCGACGCCGTCCCTGGCCGACCGTTTTTCGACGTCTTCGCCGGCACCGGCGTGGTCGGCATGGAGGCGATCAGCCGCGGCGCCAGCGAGGCGTCGTTTGTTGAACGCGACTTCCGGTTGATCGATCACCTGGAAAAACACCTGCGGACGTTCAAGCTGTCCGCCGCCCGCATCGTCCGGGCCGACGTGTACCGCTGGGTCGACCGCTGGCTACCGCCGGCCGAGCCGGTCAACGTCTTCCTCAGCCCGCCGTTCCCCGACCTGGAAGGCCGCCCCGCCGACATGCTGGCGCTGATCACCACCCTTCAGGAGCGGCTGCACCCCGGCAGTGTCCTCATCCTCCAGGCCGAACGGACGCCGGTGCTCGAACAGCTGCCCGATCGGGCCAGCTGGGACGAGCGCGTGTACGGCCGCAACCACCTGCTGTTCTGGGTCAAGCCGATGCCCGGTGCGATCGAGGCGGCGCCGCCAGCCGAGGCGGCACCACCGGCCGATCCGGCGTGAACCCCGGCCGGCCGGTCCGGCTCTTCCCTGAAGGGGACGGTGGCCGCTCCCGACCTGTTCCGAGTCGCTCATGCCGCGCAAGACCGCCCGCGAGTTCGCCGTCGACGTGATCCGCACCCTGCGAGGGGCCGGGTTCGAGGCGTACCTCGCCGGCGGTTGCGTCCGCGACGAGCTGCTCGGCCTGCCGCCCAAGGACTACGACGTCGCCACCTCCGCCCGGCCGGAACAGGTCCGCGGACTGTTCATGCGAACGGTGGCGGTTGGCGCTGCCTTTGGCGTCATCGAGGTGCTCGGCCCGCGGCCGATCCGCGTCGAGGTGGCGTCGTTCCGCACCGACGGGGTGTACAGCGACGGCCGGCGGCCCGACAGCATCGTCTACTCGTCGGCCGAGGAAGACGCCAAGCGCCGCGATTTCACGATCAACGGCATGTTCTTCGACCCGGTCGAGAATCGAGTAATCGATTACGTCGGCGGGCAATCGGACCTGGGTGCGCGCGTGCTCCGCGCCATCGGCGATCCCCACGCGCGGTTCCACGAGGACCGGCTGCGCATCCTCCGCGCCGTTCGCATCGCCGCGCGGTTCGGGTTGACCATTGACCCGGCCACCGAGGCGGCCGTCCGCCGAATGGGGCCGCAGCTGGCCCGCGGGGTGAGCGCCGAGCGGATCGCCGACGAGCTGCGCAAGATGCTGGTCGACCGCCACCGGGCCGCTGCCATGCGGCTCTTGATGGATCTGGGACTGGCGGCGGTGGTGATGCCGGAGCTGGTGCCGATGTGCGGGCTGCCGCAGGGGCTGCCGCGTCCCGACGGCCCGCCGCTGCCGCCGCCGGGACGGCCCGGTCCCCCGGTGACAGCCACCGGCGCGACCATGCGCGACCTGTGGGAACATGTGCTGGCGGCGCTCGGTCATCTGGAAGAGCCGTCGTTTCCGCTGGCGATGGCGACGCTGCTGCACGACGTCGGCAAGCCGCGGACGGTGGGCCGCACCCCGGACCGCTACACGTTCCACGGCCACGAGCACGTCGGTGCCCGGATGGCCGGCGATATCTGCCGGCGGCTCAAGCTGTCGACCGATGACCGCGAGCGGATCGAATGGCTGGTGGAGAAGCACCAGATCCTCGCCGACGTGGCGCGGATGCGGCCGGCCAAGCTGAAGCGGCTGTTCGTTCACCGCGGCATCGACGAGCTGTTCGACCTGCACCGCCGACGCGCTGGCCAGCGGCCGGCCACTCGACCACGTCGAACACGCCGCCCGCCTGCGGCGCGGGTGGACGGAGGACGGCACCCTGTGCCCGCCTCCGCTGAACACCGGCGACGACCTGCTGGCCCTCGCCCTGGAGCCGGGACCCGCGTTTCGTACCCTGCTCGATGAGGCGCGCAACGCCCAGCTCGACGGCACCGTCACCACCCGCGACCAGGCGCTGACGCTGGTACGGCGGCTGGCCGAGCGGAACGGCGACGCGGATTGACGCTCACCGTCGCCGATTCTCGCCTACTGAGCTTGAGCGACGGGTCGATTTGATTATACTTCTGTACAGATGTCGAGGCGGACAGAAGAACGCAGTCACGCGGTCGGCGGCCGCACCCTCCTCTACCCATCAACGCGAGGCGACGCATGGCGGAAATGTCGAAGGACCGGGAACGCGAGCTGAAGAACGTCCTGGCGCAGATCGAGAAGGACGTCGCCAAGGGCGCGATCATGCGCCTGGGCGAGAACTTTACGCAGGGCATCGAAGGCATCTCAACCGGGTCGTTGAGCCTGGACATCGCGCTCGGCGGCAAGGGGTTGCCGCGGGGCCGCATCATCGAGATCTACGGCGCCGAGTCGAGCGGCAAGACGACGATCGCCCTGCAGACGCTGGCGAACGCCCAGAAGGCCGGCGGGGTGGCGGCGTACATCGACGCCGAACACGCGCTCGACCCGTCGTGGGCCAAGCGGGTGGGCGTCGACCTGGAGAACCTGCTGGTCAGCCAGCCGCAGTACGCCGAGGAGGCGCTGCGGATCGCCGAGCTGCTGATCAAGTCGAACGCTGTCGACCTCATCGTCATCGACTCGGTGGCGGCGCTGGTGCCGAAGGCGGAGATCGACGGCGAGATCGGCGACGCGCACGTCGGCTTGCAGGCGCGGCTGATGAGCCAGGCGCTGCGCATCCTCAACCCGACGATCGCCAAGACGCGCACCTGCATGATCTTCATCAACCAGATCCGCCAGAAGGTGGGCGTGTTCTTCGGCAGCCCGGAGACGACGTCGGGCGGGCTGGCGCTGAAGTTCTACAGCTCGGTGCGCCTGGAGGTCCGCCGTGCCGGCCAGATCAAGCGCGGCGACGAGCCGGTCGGCGCCGAGGTGTCGGTGAAGGTGGTCAAGAACAAGGTAGCGCCGCCGTTCCGCCAGGCCAAGTTCGAGCTGATGTTCGACAGCGGCATCAGTCGCGAGGGCGACATCCTGCTGCTGGCGCAGGAGGACAAGCTGATCGAAAAGAAGGGCAACTGGCTGTACTACGGCGACATCGGGCTGGGCAACGGCTCGGAGAAGGCGAAGGACTATCTCCGCGAGAACCCGACGGTGATGGAGGAGCTGACGCGCAAGATCCTGGAGAAGCGCAACCTGCTGAACAGTCAGCTGGTGCTGAACGAGTCGGAGGACGACGAGGAGGAGCCAGCCGAGCTGGCCGCCCCCGCGCCGACGCCGACCCCGCGCCGCGGCCGCGCCGCCAGCAGCAGCAACGCGGAGTGATTTGCGTAGTTCTCAGTTGGGAGTTGTCAGTTCTCAGCCAGAAGACACTGGTGGACGTCGCCGGTCATCCAGGCGAGGCGAGCGGGAGCACGTCCGTGCCCCGAGTCAGTGCGTCAGGCGCGACGTCGCGCTTAACACGAAGCCCTCGGGGGTGGTTGCTGTAGCGCGGTCTCCTGACCTTGCCACTCTGCGGACCGCAGGCTTCCTTCGGGGTAGTGCGGAGACCTCGGCGGCCCGGTCGGGAGACCGGGCCACAACGCAGGAGCGTTTAGCGGGCGACGTCGCGCCGTGTGCGCTGACTCGAAGCTCTGACGTGCTCCCGCTCGCCTGGCAAGTCTGATCGGCGACGTCCACCACTGTTATCTGGCTGAGAACGACAATTCCCAACTGAGAACTAAGACTTGTACGTACAAGCCGCGCCGCTGCTCGGTGATGAACTCCTCGACCGTGCCGCGTGACCACCTCGACCAGCAAGCGCCTGCTTCGTCGCCATGCTTGCGAGAAGCCGCCCGAGCCGCTGAACGTGCTCGCGGACCGTGCTGGTGCCCGACAGCGATGCTGACGTTCGTCGCCGGTACGTCCACGCCCCCTCGTTCAGCACCTGGCTGGTGACGACGATGTTGTACTCGCCGGTCTGAAAGTTATCGAGGCATTCCGTTTTCTCTTTGTCTTCGTCTGGTGAGTGATCGCTGGCACGAGGAACCGCTCGCGCGATCTGGTAGACGGTGGCGTTGTCGTAGGTGAAGATGAGCACCCGGTCGCGGCGGTACTTCCAGCAGCCAAGCCCAGCAGGTGCAGCTTCGCCGGGCGCGCCGCCGCCAGCCGTCGCTGCTCCTGGTAGGCGAGAAACGCCGCGGCTGTCGCGCGAACGGCTCGTCTCCTGAATGAACCGCTGCCAGCCGTTGCCGCTACCCATGCTGATGCCGCGGTCGGCGCAGAACTGCTTGTACTGGTCGCGCGCGGGCATACGCCTCCTGCTCATCCGGCGTTAGCTCGACGTAGAGCCGCTCGGTGCGATACCCGCCAGGAAGTCGCCGGCCAGCGCTGCGAATCTCCTTGCGGTAGACAATCGGCCCGATCAGCGACGCCAGCAGCACCTCCTGCCCGTCGGCCCGCTCCGGGGTGGCGGTCAGCCCCAGCCGGCAGGCGATGGGCGCTGATGCGCTCATCTGGTGGCGACGCGCCGGGCAGGTGGTGGCACTCGTCGAATACGATCAGCTCGAACTTCGCCCCCACCGCTCCAGGTGCAGGTGTGCCGAGTCATGGGTGCTCACCGTCAGCGGCTGAATACGATATCCGCCGCCGAGTTCGACGTCGAACGCCACCTCGCGCTCGCTGTACCACTGCGACATCAGGTCGATGGTCGGGGTGACGACCCGCATGCCGGCCGGCCGAGGGTGAATGGCGAGGATGGCAACGAACGTCTTGCCGGTGCCGGTCGGCAACACCACCACGCCACGACCGCCGGTCTGCCACCAGGTCTGAACCGACTCGCGCTGATGCGGGAACGGGTCGCGGCTGGTGCGCAGCGGCCACGGCGTTTTCTCATACGCCCGCGCCGCGTCGTGGTACGGCACCTTCTGCGCGATCAGTCCCTCGACGATGGCCCGGTACATCCGCGCCTCGGCCCGGTAGACGTTGGTCCGCGGGTCGAACCGGCTGCCCGGCAGCGCCGCCAGCAGCTCCGCAGTGCCGCCGCGCAGCGCCAGCGTGCCGTCCTCGAAGGTGATCTCGATCGGCGTGTCGCTCATGCTCGTCATTATGAGCGATCCGGCACGACGATGCCAGCCACGGTGCCACGCCGAACACCGCACCAAGACGAGGGCGTCATTTTGGACTGATCCGACGGCGAGATGGGTTATAACCGAGTCACTCATGCCCAGACCACGCCCGGTGTCGAAGCGCGCCTCCTGGGAAGGGTTTGGTCAGTGGCCCGGGGTCAGGAAGCGGCTCAACCCGGTTCCGCCCGACGCCACGGGCTGAACCGCTCATCTCGGCCCCTACTTCGAGATCGACGTGGCGACGTTCGAGCGCGACCAGCCACAGCCCCCACCCGCAGCCGCCGCAGAGGGTGGGCCCACGGGCGCCGAGCGCGACCCGCTGCTGCTGGACATCGAGGTGCCGACTGGCCGGACCAGTACGAGTATGGCCTTCCTGTTCGACCAGGAACGCGAGCGGCATCTGGTGGCGGCGGTCGAGCTTGGTCAGCCCGGCGAACAAGGACTGGCCGGAATCGCGCGCCCTGGTGACCAACGCGCTTCGCCCTGCTGCGCCAGGGTGTCGGCGTTGCCCTGGTGGACCTGGTGACGGTCCGCCAACTTCTATGCCGAGTTGCCTCGAATGGATCGGGCAACACGACCCGTCTCTCGGCACGGAGCCACCATCACCCATGCCGCGTCGCTGATGCGGTTCAGAAGCCCGGCGCGCCGTACCTGCTTGCAAACCTGGCCGTATCCCCTCGTCAGTCGGCCAGGGCGCAGCCGCCTACAACGGCGGAGCGGAGGTGCCCTGACCTCGAAACGAGCTACGAGGACACCTGCCGCCTGCTGCGGATACCCTGAGACGCCCCCGCCCTCGGCTCTCCTCACCATGACGGTTCCCGGAGAGGCCGACACTGCGGACCTGGGTCGCTCGGCGACGGAAAAGACGAAGCGAAGCCAGCCCGGTGGTTCCCGGGCTGAAACGACCATATTGATCGTTCAGGAGGTCATCAGTTGTACGTAAAGCTGTCCTTGTCGTTTTGTTCGTGCCCAGCGTGTTGAAGACGATCAACCAGGCGTACTGGGTCGATGCGGCCTTGAGGATGTCGGACAACTCTTCGGTACACCGCTTCACGGGCCAGAGGGGTGGGCGCGACGACGAACGGGTATTGGCGACGAACTCGTCGTCATCCACTGGCGATACCCACACCCCGCGGATCGTTGGTGGACTCGGCTCGGCTCGGTCTGCTCGGGAGCTTGCCGGCGGATACCGCGAGGCCCGTCAGGGCGACCGGCTGGTCATCGGCGACGAGTACCTGGCGTTCCGGGACTTCTCGGAGGAACAGACATGAGTACGCCACGAATACGGAATTGACTGCGACCTGGGCAGGGTGATGCGGCAAGTCAACAAGCGGCTATTTCGGGGCTGTTCAACTGGCCGCGGAGGTCGCCGCGTTTCCGCGTGCCGCAAGGCGGGGGCGACCGACTGACCCGTCGTGGAATGAGCAGCGTTTGGCGGCCTTCGTCAACGACCCCGGGCACAACTTGAGCAGCTGGCCGAGAGGGTGCTGCACGCCAACCCGATGCAGGTCGCCGCGATCTTGGAGCAGGCCGTTCAGGCAGCCGTCGGTCAAGAGTAATGCACGCCGAACCAGGCAAAGCCGATCGGTCTCGCGATCAAGGTCTTTGCAACTCGAAGCCGCACGCTGAGTGGCGGGTCGCCCTCCTGGCCGTCGGCGTCGCTCACTCGTCGTCGCGGGCGCGGCGGCGGCGGATGGTCGTCCTGGCCGGAGGACTCGTCATCTCCTCGACGTCGAGCGGTTCCGGGGCGGTCGGGCGCCGGGGTGTTCGCCGGCTGCATCACTTTCTCCCAGCGGTCCGGCGTCTTGCGGACGATCTCGATGGCGTCCTGGACGTCCGGTCGTTCATGCGGTCGGCCGCCTCGCCCTCGGCACGGTCCTCCAAGCGCGGTGCTGGGCGATGCGGGCCGCCCACATCGCCCTGGCGTAAGCCCTGTGCTCCATCAGCGGCTCGACCGCGCCGGCGAACGTTTCCGTGCTGTAGGACATCCGCGGGTCGCCGGCCATCTCGTCGAGCAGCTTGCCGGTCAGGTGCGCCGGGTCGCAGGTGCCCACCGTGATCGCGCCCAGCACGCGGCGAATCCGCTTGTTGCGGTCGTCCGTCCAGTGCAGCACCAGGGCGATCAGGACGCTCACCAGCACCAGACCGACTGCCGACCCCAGCAGGATCAGGTTCGGCGCCTGGTGGTTCAGCTCGGCGAAGAAGACAATTCCGAGGATCACGCCCAGGAGGCCGATGCCCCACAGCCAGCGGCCGAGGAAGGTGCGTACCACCAGTTCCCGCGACCAGCGGATCGGAATCATGCGGTACTCGTTGCCGTTCCAGTCGAACGTGTGGACCGCCTTGATCGGGATCAACGGCATGTAGACGGCGGTCAGCCACTCCATCGCGTCGTAAGCGCCCCAGCCGACGTCGCCGCGACCGCCGCACACCGACGTCCCGAACCCGTTCACCGTCATGGGCATGACAAGACCCTCGCGATAGAGTGCCCGGCGGCGGACGGGGAAATGCCTTGTCCGACGGTCGGGAGCGGGGTAGAATTCCGATACTGACTGGTCAGTCTCTCCTTCTTGGACATGATCCGCCGTCCACAAACCTTGACGGGTCGTCGCCGTGCGCAGCACTTCCCCCCGCCAACTGATTTTCGCTGCCGCCGCCCGGAGCCATGCCCGCCACCCATCGCTTCCATGAAGCCCGCATGGAGGATATCGCTCTCGCCGAGGTCGTTTCCGCGACAAGGACGAACTGTACCTGGCGTTGCTCCGCCACGCCTCCGACGGGCTGGCCGCACGGCTCGACGACTGCTACCGGCCGGTCGCCCTGCGACGGGCTGGTCGCCGTGGTCGCCGCCCTGATCGCCTACTTCGACGAGCAGCCGCACCTGTTCGACCTGATCCAGCACGCCGAGGTGATGCTTCGCCCGAGCGTCGATTTTCCCTGGCAGCAGGCGCGGACGCGGACGCTCGCCCTGGTCAAAGAGCTGCTGACCGCCGGACCGTTCGCCGTCGACGACATCGATCTGGCGGCACTGATGCTGCTCGGCGGAGTGCGCGCCGTCATCCGCTTTGGCGACCGCCCGCGGCCGGCCGACCTGGCTGAACGGCTGGTCGCCGGCTTCCTCGACGGCCACGCCGCCGCCGATCGTCTCCGGCTGGTCGCCGCGCCGCGTTGACGCTCCCCCCCTGTCCCCGGATAATGCCAGTGTCGCCTCCCCGCCGGGATGGCGGGATGGAGCGGGGTCGGGAGCGGCTGCGACGATGTACCACAAGCTCAAAGTGTTCAGCGGCCGGGCCAACATCCCGCTGGCCGAGAAGATTGCCCGTTGCCTGGGTGACACCCTCGGCAAGATCACCGTCGACAACTTCCCCGACGGCGAGATCTCTTGCCGCATCGAGGAGGACGTCCGCGGTCGCGACGTGTTCGTCGTTCAGCCGACCTGTCCGCCGGTGAACGAGAACATTCTCGAGTTGCTGGTGATGCTGGACTGCTTCAAGCGCGCCAGCGCCGCCCGCATCACCACCGTCATCCCGTACTACGGCTACGCCCGCCAGGACCGCAAGGACCAGGGGCGCGTGCCGATCACCGCCAAGCTGGTCGCCAACATCATCACCAAGGCCGGCGCCGACCGGGTGCTGGCGCTCGACCTGCACGCCGCCCAGATCCAGGGCTTCTTCGACATCCCCGTCGACCACCTGCACGCCATCCCGGTGATCAACGAGTACGTCCGTTCGCTCGACATCCCGCCGCGCGATTTCGTCGTCCTCAGCCCGGACGAGGGCAGCGTCAAGAAGGCGCTGATCTACCAGAAGAAGCTGGGCGGCGCCATCGCCATCGTCGACAAGCGGCGCAGCAGCGCCACCGAGACGCGGCAGGCCAACCTGATCGGCGCGCCGCTGGAGGGCAAGACGGTCGTCATCTTCGACGACATGATCAGCACCGCCGGCACCCTGGTCGGCGCCGCGCATGTGGCCCGCAACGCCGGCGCTCGCGAGGTCTACGCCTGCGCCACCCACGGAGTGCTGTGCGGCCCGGCGATCGAGCGGCTCCGCGACTCCCCGCTGCACAAGATCGTCGTCACCGACAGCATCCCGCTGCCGCCGAACAAGCATTTGCCGAACCTGACCGTGCTGTCGGTCGCCAAGTTGCTGGCCGAGGCGATCAAGCGGATCAACGCCAATGAGTCGGTGAGCAAGCTGTTCGAGTGAGCGAGGCCAACCCCGCCGTCGGGAGGATCACCATGAGCATCCGTGCCGAGCCGCACGTCACCGTCTCGTCAGCTGCCCTCGCCGAGTGGCTGGAACGGCAGGGGGTCGATCGGTGGTGGACCGTCGACGGCGACCCTCTCCTGACCGGCCGCCTGAGCTTCCCCTGCCCGGCCGACGAACTGGCGGCGGAGTTACGCCGGGTGAACCGAACGCTCCTGGTGCAGGACCGCCGTCAACCGCCGCTCGGTCGCGGCCAGTC
>JAXMAU010000047.1:0-52858 GCA_046350215.1 Gemmataceae bacterium
AGGGCAACGGACGCCCACGACAGCAGGGAGCAGCGCATCGAAGCCTCCGTCGACGGGTCCGGGCGAGAATCCTCTTCCTTCTTTCCTGTATACTCTCTCTCTTCTTTGTCTTCTTTCTGTTCTTTCTTTGTGTTCTTCGTGTCCTTTGTGGTTCACACTCTTCTCATTCGACGAAGTCGACGGCGACCGGGGAGGGGATGATGCCGGCCTTGTGGGCTTCGTCGAGCAGGCGGTGGACCGCCGCGCGGCCGCGGGGGCCGTAGTCGAGCGTCCAGTCGTTGACGTACATGCCGACGAACTGGTCCGCCAGCGATCGGTCCATGTCGCGGGCGTACTGCAGGGCGTAGCTCAGCGCGTCCTGGCGGTGGTCGAGGGCATAGCGGATGCTCTCCTTGAGCAGCCGGCTGATCTGGCGGATCGTCGCTGCGCCGAGGTCGCGGCGAACCACGTTTCCGCCCAGCGGTAGCGGCAGACCCGTCCGCTCCTGCCACCACACCCCCAGGTCGACCACCAGCTGCAGCCCCTGATTCTGGAACGTCAGCTGCCCCTCGTGGATGATCAGCCCGGCGTCGTAGCGTCCGTCGGCGACGGCGGCGATGATCTCATCGAACGGCAGCACCTCGTGGCGCGGCTCGCCGGGATGGCCGAGCGAGGCGTACAGCAGCCGCAGCGTCAGGTAGGCGGTCGTCATGGTGCCGGGAACGGCCACCTTGATACCCGGCAGGTCGGCCGGGGTGAGTGGCTTGCGGCTCACCACCATCGGGCCGTAGCGATCACCCATGCTACACCCCGACGGCAAGAGGGCGTACTTGTCGAGCAGGTGCGCGTAGGCGTGCAGGCTGACGGCGGTCACTTCCAGCTCGCCGCGGAGGGCGCGGCGGTTGAGCGTCTCGATGTCCTGCAGCTGGTGGCGGAACTCGAGATTGCCGGTGTCCAGCTTGTCGTGCGCCAGCGCGTAGAACATGAATGCGTCGTCGGGGTCGGGACTGTGCCCGACGGTGATGATCTGCCTGGTCATGGATTGTCCGCCTTTTGCCTGACACGGCGAGCCAGGGACGACCCGCCCCGCCGATAACCGTCGCCCCGTCGCTCATGCAACGGCGCCCGTTACTGAAACGTCATCCGCACCTCGGGCGCCAGCAGCACGATCAGCGCCCACAGCCCGACCAGGTTGCCCATGCAGCAGGTGCCGCACGGCGACACACACGGAACGGCCGCCACGATCGCCGCCATCACGCACAGCCCGAACGATCGCATCGCCAGCATGCGCACGCCGCCGAAAAGGATCAGGGCCGCGCTCAGCAGCCAGAGGACGGTCGGCACGACGGCCTGGATCAGCGATTGAAACTTCAGCTGCTGCGGGGTCGACTGTTCGATCGACTCCATCAGCGGCTTGCGCAACGTCGGAAACAGGTCGCCTGTCCGCTCGAGCTGTTCGACCGTCTCGGCATAGAGCCGGTCGGCCGGGATCAGTGCCACGCGCGCCGTCGCGAACCCGCCATACAGGGCGACCAGCAGGTTGAGCACGCCGACGGCGATCAGCAGCATGCCGGGGATCTGCACTCGTTCCCGCGCCTGCGTCCGGTAGAGGTCAGGCGGCGGGCCGTACCCCAGTGGCGGGGTGGGCGGGATCGCTCCGCCGGGCGGCGGGGCATCCGGGTGGTAGCCGAACGGATCAAAACTCATGGCGCCTCACTGCCGTGTGCCGGGACGGGCGATGACCGACGATTGCGAGCATTGTAGGTGGTCGCGGCGGAAATCGTAGGGCCGCCGGCCGGCGAACGGCCCTGGACAGGGGGCGCCAGCGGGGGTAAACTACACTCAATAGGTGAAACGATCCGTCCCGGCAATCGATGCCGTGCCATTGGTGTGTCACTGGAGGTCTTTTTGACGTCTGCCATGCTCGAAGAGCCGCAAGTCGCCGGCTTTCATGGTCTGTCGCTGAACCCCGAAGTTCTCGCCGCCCTCGACCGTGCCGGCTACCACAATCCCACGCCGATTCAGGCCGCCTTCATTCCGGAAGCGCTCAAGGGGCTGGACGTCATCGGCCAGGCCCAGACCGGCACCGGAAAAACCGCCGCCTTCCTCCTCCCGTTCCTGAACAACTGGCACGAAGAGGATGCGCACGCCGGCCCGCAGGCGATCGTCCTGGTGCCGACCCGTGAGCTGGTCGTTCAGGTGGCCCAGGAGGCCACCCGCCTCAACCCGTATCCGAAGTGCCGCGCGCTCGCCATCTATGGCGGACAGCGCATGCGCCAGCAGCTGACCCAGCTCAAGCACGGCTGCGACCTGGTCGTCGGCACGCCCGGGCGCGTCCTCGACCACCTGTCGCGCGGTACCCTCCGGCTCGACCACGTCAAGTACGTCGTGCTCGACGAGGCCGACCGCATGCTCGACATCGGCTTCCGGCCGGACATCGAGCGCATCCTCCGTCGTTGTCCCGCCCAGCGGCAGACCATGCTGCTCTCGGCGACCATGCCGCCGCCGGTGCTGCGGCTGACGCAACGCTACATGATCGACCCGGTGCATCAGAATCTGGCGCCGGAAGTCGTCACCGTCGAGAAGATCCGCCAGTCGTTCTACACCGTCGACGAGGCGCGGAAGTTCGAGCTGCTGGTGCGCGTGCTCGACCAGGGCGAGCCGCGCCAGGTGATCATCTTCTGCGAGCGAAAGCGGTGGGTGGAGGACGTTTACCACCAGCTGCGGCTGGTGCGGCCCCGCGTCGCCTGCATGCACGGCGACTTGCCTCAGTCGATGCGCAACCGCATCATGCAGGGGTTCCGCGACGGCAAGATCAAGTACCTCGTCGCCACCGACGTGGTCGGCCGCGGGATCGACGTCCGCAACATCTCGCACGTCATCAACTACGACATCCCGGAAGACCCGGAAAACTACGTCCACCGGATCGGCCGCACCGGCCGCATCGGCGCCGACGGGATCGCCATCCTGTTCGCCACCCCGGACCAGGGTCTGCAGCTGACGAACATCGAGATGTTCATCAACAAGCAGATCCCCGAGGAGCGCATGGACGGGTTCCAGACGTATGCCCCGCGAGTCCGTGTCGAGCCGACGGCGGCCGCCGAGCCGCCCAAGCCGACGGCTCCGGTGTACGGCCGGCGGGTGAAGCGCTACAGCAATCGCCTGTAACCGTCGTCGGCAAGCCCCGGTCCGCCGCGGAGGAGCCGTCCCGCGATGTGGCGCGTCGAAACCGCCAGCCGGCTGCACCTGGGGCTGCTCAGTCTGCCCGCGGCCGGCGACGCTCGGTCTCCGGTGATGCGGCGGTTCGGCGGCGTCGGCCTGATGATCGACGGCCCCGGCATCGTCCTCCACGCCGCCCCGGCGTCGACCTGGGCGGCAGACGGCCCGCTGGCGTCCCGTGCCCTGGCGTTCGCGCGCCGGGTCGCCGACGCCGTTCGTGCCGAACACCCCTCTCTCGTCCTCATCCCGCAATACCTGCGCATCGACCGTGCCCCACCCGAGCACATCGGCCTGGGAGTCGGCACGCAACTCGGTCTTGCCGTTGCCGGCGTCCTGGCGCACGCCTGGGGACTACCCGCCGATGCCGCCCGCCTGGCCCGCTGGTGTGGCCGCGGACTGCGGTCGGCGCTGGGCGTCCACGGATTCGCCGGCGGCGGATTTCTTGTCGAGGGCGGCAAGCGCGCCGAACAGGAGCTGTCGCCGCTGGTGGCACGGGTAGCGCTTCCGCCGGCGTGGCGCATCGTCCTGATTCGTCCCGACACGACGCCCGGCGTTCACGGGTCGCGCGAGCAGGCGGCGTTCGCCGGTCTGAGCATGCCGCCGGAAGTGTGCGGCGAGCTATGCCGGCTGGTGCTACTCGGCATGCTGCCGGCGCTGGCGGAGAGCGACTTGCCGGCGTTCGGCGAGGCGGTGTACGAGTTCAACCGGCGGGTCGGCGAGGTGTTCGCCACGGTCCAGGGCGGCACCTACAGCAGCCCCGCGGTGGAACAGACCGTGCGGTTCCTGCGCCAGCTGGGAGTGCGTGGCGTCGGACAAAGTTCATGGGGACCGAGATGTTCGCCCTGGTCGGCGACGACGCCACCGCGGATGACCTGGTGCGACGAGTGCAGACCGACGTGGCGCAGCTCCGCCCTGACGTGGCAGTCGCCCGGCCGTGCAACCACGGCGCCGTCTTCACGCAAACGACGGAATAGACCGCGAGGACGTAGCACGAACGCTGCCTCGGGGCACAGGGGAGGTCTGGCTGTTGGCGAGCGGGAGGGCGTAAGTCCCCCGAGGGCATCATGTTGAGCGCGAGAAGTCGGGCGCTGGCCGGGCAACGCGCACGTTGTGGCCCGGTCTCCCGACCGGGACCTCGGCGGACCGCAGGTCTCCCGCGCCGGAGGAGACCTTCGGTCCGCAGCGGCAAGGTCAGGAGACCTTGCGCAACGGCCGGCTGTTGGCGAGCGGGAGGACGTAAGTCCCCCGAGGGCATCACGTTGAGCGCGAAGTCGTGCGTCGGGCGCTGCTCGCACGTTCTCGGCCGGTCCCCGACCGGGCCATTCGGCCGACCGCAGGTCTCCTCGGCACCTGAGGAGACCGCTGCAGTCCACAATGCGGCAGGTCAGGAGACCTTGCCGCTCTGCCGTTGAGCGCGAAGTCGCGCGCCAGGCGGCGACTCGGGGCACGGACGTGCTCCCGCTCGCCTGGCAAGCCTGATCGGCGACGCTGCGTGCTGTCTGCTCTCTTCTTGCTGAGAACTGACAACTGACAACTGATAACTGCGAGCGTCAGCGAGCCTACAGCAGCCGCAGGTTGAACACGTTGTTGATCGTCCGCCAGGCCCAGTGCAGACACGTCTCCGGGCGCAGGTAGATCTTCACCTGGGCCATCGCGCCGACGGCGATCGCCGGGTCGGGGTCGAGCAGGTCGATGTACACCATGTAGTGCTGCGTCTGCGGCATCAGCCCCGGCGACTTGTTGTTCGGCGGATGCACCGGCACCGGCCCACCGCCACGGGTCGACAGGGCGACCGGAATGGTCCGCGCCTCCGACTCGTCCAGCCGGTCGATGCGGCCTTCCCACACCCCGGCGTCCAGCCCGTGAATGCGGATGCTCACGTCCAGTTCGCGCGTCTTGCCGGTCTGGCGCAGCTCGCGGGCGTTTTCGTTCAGGTTCTCCACCAGCTGGTTGTACTCGGACGTCACCAGCGGGAAACACACTCGCAGCTGGCCGGAGTGAACGGTGAACACCGGCGGTGCCTGCGACTGCTCGCGGACCCCCTCGAACAGTCGGCCGATGTCGTCTGGCCGCGGGGCATGGCCGATCAGCCCGTCGCGGGGCGAGACGATCACCAGCTCCTCGTTCTTCACCCGCTGCAGCGCCTCCACCGTCGCCTGCGCCACCTCGCGCTTGCCGGTGTAGGCGAGGATGTCGTCGTCGACCCTGGCGCGCTCGCGCGGGTCGCCGGCGTCGCTCCGCTGCTGCCGCAGCTGCTTCAGGGCGACGCGGTAGTTGTCGTGCTCGGCCTGCGCCTTGGCCAGCTTCTCCTCCAGGTCCGGATCGCGGAACACCGCCAGCACCATCCCCTTGTGGACGTGCTCGCCCGGACTCACCTTCAGCTGTTCGAGGACGGCCGAGCGCTTGAGGGTGATCTGCGACGAGGCGTCCGGGTGCGCCTGCACCAGCGCCAGCCCGCGGATGCGGCTCATCGGTACCGGGACGAGGACAAGGAACAGCAGCAGCGCCAGCAGAGCGGCGGACGACAGCACGACGCGGAGACGTTTCATGTCGGGGAGCCTCCCGCGGCGGTGAATGGCCTTGCCCAGCCGATACGCCGGCCAGACCGTCATCGATAAGATCGCCGCCAGGGTCAAAAAGTTGCCGATCACCTCCAGCTTGTACGGCCGCAGGAAGGTGTAGAACAGGTACAGAATGCTGAAGGTGACGACCCAGCGGTAGACATAGCTGACGATGGCGTAGGCCAGGAACAGCACCTTCCGCCACAGCTCCATGTACTCCTCGGGCGGCACCTCCACCCCAAGGCACTGATCGAGCACCAGGTTTTGCAGGTAGCGGTTGGCCTTTTCGCGGAGATTGGGGATCTCCAGCCAGTCAGCCAGCACATAATAGCCGTCGAAGCGCATCAGCGGATTGGCGTTGAACACCACCGTGCTGA
Organism: Gemmataceae bacterium; assembly: GCA_046350215.1. Taxonomy (GTDB): domain Bacteria; phylum Planctomycetota; class Planctomycetia; order Gemmatales; family Gemmataceae; genus JAXMAU01. Next base: position 6,137 of record JAXMAU010000047.1, read on the forward strand.
CCGAGCAGATGATCATCAGGTTGAGGGCGACGTTGTTGATGAACGGCTCGGTCGGGGTGTTCCACCAGACGAACGTGGCGATGGCGGCGATCACCAGCTCGACGTAGATGCCGGCGGCGCTGATGATGATGCGGTGCCACTTGTTCGGCAGGATCCAGGCGTCGGACACGTTGCAGTACAAGGCCGGCGACAGGCACATGAGCAGCGCGCCCATCTCGTGGACCTCGCCGCCGAACCGCTTGCAGCTCAGCCCGTGGCCGAACTCGTGAATCACCTTCACGATGCCGAGCGCCCACCACACGTAGATCACGTTCTTGAAGGTGAAGTATTCGTGCAGACTGGGCAGCCGGGCGCGGAACGTCTCGAAGTGGGTGAGCACCAGCATCACCGCCGCCCCGACCAGCGCCACGCTCAGGGCGAAAAACCACAGCGAGAAGATCCAGCCCAGGAACCGCAGCATCCACTGCAGCACCCACTCCGGATCGAAGATCGGGATCTTGATGTAAAGGATGTTGCTGACCGTCTGCAGCAGCTCGCGGCGGCGCCGCTTCACCCGCCGGTCGAACAACTGCTTGCCGGCCTTGGGCGACTCGCTCATCGCCAGCCCGGCGGTCAGCAGCTGCTGAGCGAACCCTTCCAGGTCTTCCAGCCGCAGCCGCTCCGGCCGGAACTGCCGTTCGTAGGCCTTCTGCGCCTCCTCCAGCGTGTGCTTGCCGTCGAGGAACTGCAGCAGGAAGTGCTCGTTGTCCTTGAGCCGGTAATAGCGCAGGCTGACCGGATCCTTGACGACGTAGAACGTGCGGCCCTCGTAGCGATGTGCATCAATAGTCAGGTCGGGGCGGAGGCGGATGCGTAACCGCTTGCGGCGTTCCAGGTCACTCGCGGCGGGGGCGTCTGTCATGGCGTCCGGCGGCTCACGATAAGGGGAAGGAGGGGGGCGGTTCGGGTGTGGGGGAGGGCGTGTCGCCCTCTCCCCCACTCGTGGTCAGCCACTTTACCGATCGGCGTTGGGCGGAACCGCCACGGTGGCGGACGCGCCGGGGATCACCCAGCCGGGGTTCTTCAGCATCGCCCGCACCGTCACCCGCTTCAGGCTGGTGTCGAGGAAGTCCTCGACATAGGTCAGCTCGCCGGGCAACGGCTTCTCCGCCTCGGCCTTCGACGGCATCGCCCACACCAGCAGCCGGTGGTCCGACGTGCCAGTGACGATGAATCCGCCGGCCGGATCGAACGCCCCGCAGGTGACGGTGCCGCTGCTCCACAGCAGCTGGCGCACCTCGGCGGCCCGGTTGCTCGCCGTCGGCGCCCGCCACAGCTGCAGCCGGCCGGGGCCGTTGCCGTTGGTCAGGATCATGCGCCCATCGGGAGAGAACTGGGCGGTGGTCGAGAAACTGCCGGCCGCTCCGGGGTTCACCAGCGTGCCCTCGATGCGCCGGGTGTTCAGCGAGATCACCCGCAGCTCGCGCCGCTCATCGAATAATACGTACTCGCCGGTCGGGTCGACTCCCAGCTGGGCGACGTCGCCGGACCGCTCGGTCAACTCGTCCGCCGACAGCAGCGATGGCTTGCCGCCCTCCGGCCGATCCATGCGCCACACCACCAGCCGCTTGTCGCGGCCGGCGGACAGCAGCCGGTTGTCCGGGGTGAAGGTGAGTGAGGTGATCGCCGCTCGGTGGGCGTTGGTCTTCTTGGCGAGCAGTTCACCGGTGGCCGGGTCCCACAGGCAGATCGCCCGGTCGTCGCCGGCGGTGGCGCACACCGTGCCATCCTTGTTGAAGGCGATCGCGTTAACCGCCCCGGCGTGCCGGCCGGCCACGTCGCGCTCGCCGCCCTTGAGATCGTCCAGGTTGAACAGCCGGACGCGGCCGGCGGCGGTGCCGGTGGCGAATAGGTTCTCCTTCGCCGTCGGGCCGACGCAGGCGATCGCCCGCACGCCGGCGCCGTGCCCCAGCCGGTAGCGCTCCTGCCATCGATCCTGACCGGCGACGCGCTCCCAGATGCGGACGATGCCTTCCTCGCTGCCGGAGACGATCCGCGGCATCGGCCCGCGGCTGACCGCCACCGCCGTCACTTCCTGCAGGTGGCCCGACAGCACCGCCAGCGGCGGCTCGGGCCGGCTGGCCTCGACCTCGACGGCCAGCAAGCGGCCGGCCTGGGCGCGGAGCGCCTTCGCCGGCGCCGGCTCCTCGCCGCCGCGGGCCAGCCGCATCAGCCGGTTCGCCTCCTCGCGCATCTTCGCCGCCTCGCGAATCCGCTTCCGCAGCGGCAGCGCGTCCTGAACGTCGACCTGCGCCTCGACGCGCAGCTGGTCGGTGTTGATCAATTGGAGGATCGGCTGGTCGAGATAGCGAACCATCTCGCCGGACTGCTTGTAGATGGTGCGGATCTGGCCGGGGATGGTGGAGCGGACCAGGTACATGTCCAGCTCGGCCCAGGTGGCCGACAGGTCGCGCTGCGCCTGCACCACCGCCGCCCGCTTGGCCACTTCCTCGGCGGCGTAGCGATCGACGGTGACGCGCGCAGCGCCCAGGTCGTCGAGCGTCACCGAGCCGGCCACTGCCGACCGCGACTTCTGAATCGCGGCCAGCCGGCGGGTCGACTCTTCCTTCATCGACGAGCTGGCCCGCACCTCGGCGGCGGCCGCCTCCACCTTCGACTGGGCCTGCGCCATCTTCTCCAGCTGCACCACCGGGTTGATGACGCCGAGAATGTCGTCCTTCTTGACGTAGTCGTCCTCGTACAGCTTGCGGAAGTACACCTTCTGGCGGATGATCGCCGTGGTGCCCGGCTCGAAGCTGTCGGTCGGGCGCGGCCGGCGATACTGCACCGCGCCGCCGGCCGGGTCGACGATCTTCTCGCGCTCCTCGATCTGCTCACCCGGCGCCATGCGGACGCCCAGGGTAGCCACCACCAGCTCGGCGCGGCGCTCCGCCGGCAGTTGCTGATACTCAGTCTGGTCGACTGGAGTGCCGAGGATGAGCAGCTTGCCGTCGCGTTCACTGGGCACGTCCTGGCGCTCCATCGGCAGCACGCGGCCGTCGCGGATGACCAGCGGCCGGGCGAGGCCGGCGTCGACGGGCGCCTCGCGGACCTGTACCGCCTGGTCGTCACCCGGCGCCTCTGGTCGAGACGGCTCGGCCGGCTGGCTGGACGACGAGGAAGCCGGCGGCGCGACCGGACCGGCCACCGCCACCGGCTTGACCGGCTGCTCGGCCGGCGGATTCTCGCCCCGGTCCGGAGTGTAGACGTATTGGCCGACCGCCAGAACGCCGGCGACGGCGGCGGCGGCCAGAACCAGGCACAGCGCCACGAAACGAAGCATCAGCAGGCCCTCGAATCAGAGGTGGCGGGCGGCGAACCGTGGCCGCGGCCCGGAGGACGAAGTGGTGGACGCATCTGCTCAGAACAGGAAGAAGACGACTTTTTCGTACAGGAACTCCCACACGCCGTAGAACAGCGCGTAGCCGGCGCGGGCGTTGCCGCAACGGACCTTGGCGCGCACCTCGGTGCCGCTGGTCAGCCGAGACGTGTCGATCTTGTAGCCGTCGTCGATGTCGTCGCCGTCGATGCGGACGTAGGCGAGGACGTGCGGCTCGTTGTCCTGGGCGTCGTCGGTCTTGGGGGTGGCCTCGCCGGCGACCCGGTCGAGGTACAGCTTCCCCTTGTACATGACGGTGGTTTCGCTCAGCAGCAGGAAGTCGATGTCGAGCGGCTTGTCGCGGCCGAGCCGGTTGAACGCCTTGCGGACCTGGCCGATATGCTTCTGCGGGATCTTCAGCTCCAGCTCCCACGGCCCCTGCTTGGCGCCGAGCCGCATCACCGGGTCGTTCGGCTTGACCTCGCGCTTTTCCAGGTCCCACTTGAAGTTGCTGGTGAGCACCGTCCAGCGCGGGTCGCGGACCTGCCGCCGCTCCTCGGCGGTCATCACCGGGGCGAGGAGGTTGAACCAGCCGGGCTGGTCGCGCTGGGCGTTGTCGCGGCGGACCAGTTCGTCGATCTCGCGCCGCTTGGATTCCTGGTCGACCCGCCGCGACGCCAGCTTGGTGCGGACGTCGAGCTTCTGCGACACTCCCGATTCCCGCTCCACCCGCGCTTCCAGGTCGATGACCTCCTTCTCGGCGGCGGTCAGCTCGGCCATCAGCGTGTTGTACTTCTGGAACAGGTTGGCGTCGTACATGCGGGCCAGGACGCTGTTCTCCGGCACCACCTCGTTGGGCTGGACCTCGAACCGCTCGATGGTGCCCGGCGCCGGCGAGTAGACGGTGCGGCGGACCACCGGCAGCACCTGGCCGGTGGCGTCCATCTTGAGCGGGTACGGCAGTGCATACAGGGCGGCAATGACGGCGCTGAGCGCCACCACCACCGCCAGCACGATCGCCCGCGTCTTGCCGCCCAGCCCCTCCTGCAATCGCGCCAGCGGCATCCACAAGAACCGCATCGGGATACGGCGATGCTCGACGGCGTTGTACAGGGCGCTGGTGGCGTGGCGGGCGACCACGTCGAGCCGGGCGATCGTCTGCTGCTGGTCGGGCGGCGACTCGAAATGCTCCATCACCAGGGCGCTGCGCGGCGGCTGCTTCGGCTTGTCCTTGCCGTCGCCGTCGCGCTCGTCGCGCAATGGCATGATGATGAGCAACTTGGAATGACTCTCAGCCAGGTAGGCGTCGAGGGCGTCGAGCACCTTGGGCGGCAGGGTGTCGTCCTTGGTGCCGCTGAAGACGAGCCGCTCGCCCCAGGTGAGCACCTCGTCGCAGAGGATGCGCAGGCGGCGGACCAGGTTCGACCGATGCTCGACCACGTCGCTGCCGCTGACCGCCTCGATGCGGCCCTTCTCGCCATTGCGGCGGATGGCGACGCTGACGCGATCGCACTCGATCAGCCGGCGGCCCTCGTTGGCGATCTGGAACGCCACCTCGGTGGGGTTCAGACTGGCGTGGATGGCGCGGGCAAACCCTTCGAGCTGGGTCCACAGCTGTTGCTGGCCGACCAGCTGGCCGACCAGCTGATTGCGCTGGTAGCGCGCCGCCAGGTCGGCCATCAGCGACATGTATTGCAGGAAACCGGGGACGGCGCTGCTCGGCCGGTTCGGTCCCTGGAATACCTCGACCAGTCCGATGACCTGCTCGTTCTGGCGGATCGGCGCCAGCAGCAGAATGCAGGCGGTCGGGTTGCCGGGGGCGGGGCGGCCGTCCTCGGCCGGGCCGGCGAAGCTGCGCGGCGGCAGGTGGAGTGGCTGGCCGTTGGCGAACGCGCCGCGGAGCAACGTGTCGTGGCTCTGCCGCGACTCCTCCGCGGTGTCGATGCCGACCTGCTGCATGTTGATCTGGAACTGCTGCTGCAGGTTGCCCTGCGGCGTGCGCAGCCAGACGCAGCCGGCGACGGCGGCGAGCGACTCGATCAGCCGCTGCAGCATCTCGCCGTAAAAGACCGATGGCGGCGCCCCGCTCTCGCACAGGCGAGCCACCTCGTCCAGTCGCTGGCTAAGCCGACGGCGTTCCTGCTCAATCAGTTGGGCGTTCGCGGTCCGCGGGTCGGGTCCAGCGCTCATCAGAGAGGTCCTCGCGTAAGCCGGTGCGGTATATTCAAGCATACCGCCGCTGTCAATCGGCACGCAAGGTAGGGTCGGCAAACGTGGCAGGATTCCTTCAGCCAGCTTGCCCGAAACCGGCGCGATCGGAAAGGCCGCCGCTCGATCAGATGCGGTTAGCCTGGTCGATCAGCCGGTTGGTCTCCCAGACGACAATGTGGTACATCAGCACGTCCGGGTCGATCGGTCCGTCGGGCAGCGGCCAGTCGAACCGCTCGCTGGCGGCCAGCTGCAGGGCCGCGCCGGGGCGGCAATCGAGTGCCCACAGCTGGACGAAGCGGGAGATGGCCCGACCGCGGCGGCACAGCGAACGGACCCGCGGCGCAACGGCGTCGGGCGGCAGGTCGTCGCCCATCGCCTCGGCCTGGTCCACCAGCCATTCGACGAGAACCCGTGCCTCGGCATCCCCCAGATGCCGGGTCAGTCCCTCGTCGGTCAGGATCTGATTCAGCTCGCTCCGCGGCAGCATGCCACTCCCCCTCCCGTCCGGCGGCGCAGGGGCACCCTCTGGGCGCGATCCCCTGGCGGAGACGCCGAACGCCGTCTCGTCCCGTTCTCGCCGTTGTGTCGTGATGAGAGCGGGACGTATATCGGGGGGGCGAGGGACTGACAATGGCAGTTTGCCCGACGGCGATCAGCGGCCGGACGAGGCTTTGTCTGCCACTTTCAGCTCATTGTGGACGTCGGTCACGCCGGGCGACAGGCGGAGGATGCGCTCGGCCAGGCGCTTCTCGCGCTCGTCGCGGACCTCGCCGCGGAGGACGACGACCTTGTCCGCGGCGGTGACCTGGATGCGATCGCGCGACGGCAGCCGGCTGGAACGGCTGATGATGTCCTGCAGCTCCGGCCGCATCTGTTCGATCGTCGGCCGGGCTGGCTGGGAGTCGAAGACCGGCTCGGTGAGGTAGCCGGGGGCGCGGCGGATGCCGACGCTCGACGCGCCGACCACGCGCACCTGCGACAGGCTGGCAGCGCCGGTGCCGCCGAGGCCGCCCAGGCCGGTGGTGCCGCCCAGGCCGGTCCGCGACATGGTGGCGCTATCGTAGAGCAGAGTGCCGAAGGCGAGCGGGACGGGGAAGTCGCGCACGGTGATGCCGACGGCGGTGGTGCCGGTGGTCCGGCCGGTGACGAGGCCGGCGGCCAGCGGGTTGCCGTAGTACCGGCCGAACGGGCTGGTGTTGCCGTACGTGCTGGTGCCGGCGCGGGTCCCGCCCAGGCCGCCGAACCCGCTCATGCCAGTCGCCCCGCCGCCGCCGAATCCGGAGCCGCCGCTGCCGCCGAAGCTGCTGCCGCCGAACCCGCTGCTACCGCCGAACCCGCTGCTGCCACCAAAGCTGCCACTGCTGCCGCCAAAACTGCTGCCGCCGAAGCCACCGCTGCTGCCGCCGAAGCTACTGCCGCCGAGGCCGCCGCCACCGCCGCCCATGCCACCGCCGCCGAAGCCGCCGCCGCCCATCTGCTGGGCGGGGGCGCGACCACTGAGCAGGATCAGGGCGGCGAGCGTGACGCCGGTTTTCAGGTCGAAGCGTGTCATGACTTCCTCGCTGCGTGCTTCTCGGAACCGGGCGGTTGACAACGGCGGCGCGGCATGGCATCACAGAACCGACGCGCCTTACCTATTGTACCAACCCCGCCGGTCGCCCCGGGACTCGACCCGATGCCCTCACTCCACCTCGCCACGTTTCGCACCGACGTCACCTGTCCGCTCGGGCATCCGCTGTGCGGCGGGTGGATCGAGCCGGCCCGCGTTGTCGACGACCCGCTGCGCGCGGTCGGCGTGGTGTTGCTCGGTCCGTCCGCCCCGGTCGTCCTGTGCGCGGTCGACTGGTGTGGCATCCGCAATGACGCTCACCTGGCCTGGCGGCAGGCGCTGGCGAAGGCGGCGCACACCACCGTCGAGCGGGTGTGTGTCCACGCCGTCCACCCGCACAACGCGCCGTTCGCCGACACACGGGCGCAGCAGCTGGCAGCGGCCGCCAAGGCGCCGCCGACGCTCGACCTACCCTACTTCGACCGGGCCGTGGCAGCGACGGCAGCCGCCGTCCGCGCGGCGCTGGCGAAAACGGCGCCTTTTACTCACATCGGCATCGGCCGGGCAAAAGTGGAACAGGTCGCGTCAAATCGTCGGGTGCTGGGCGCCGACGGCAAGGTGCAATTCACCCGCACCAGCGCCACTCGCGACCCGGTCGCCCGCGCCGCTCCCGAAGGGACGATCGACCCGTACCTGCGGACGCTCAGCTTCTGGGACGGCGGCAAAGCGCTCGCCGCGCTGCACTACTACGCCACTCACCCGATGAGCTACTACGGCGACGGCCGCGTCACCAGCGACTTCTGCGGCCTGGCCCGCGACGCCCGCGCCGCCGAGGGCGACAGGGTGTTCCAGGCGTACTTCACCGGCTGCGCCGGCAATGTCACTGCCGGCAAGTACAACGACGGCGCGCGCGACAATCGGCCGCGGCTGCGCGATCGCATCCTCGCCGGCATGAGGGCGGCGTGGCAGGCGACGGTTCGTCATCCGGTGACGTCGTGGGACTGGCGGGTGGAGCGGCTGCGGCTGGCGCCGCGCCGCGAGGCGAGCTTTTCGGTCGAGATCAGCCGTCGCGACCTGAACGACCCGAAGGCGTCGACGGCGCGGCGCGGCAACGCGGCCTTCCAGCTCGCCTGGCTGGAGCGCATTGACCGTCCGGTGGACGTCTGCTGCCTGGAGATCGGTCCGGCCGCCGTGCTGCACCTGCCGGGCGAGCCGTTTATCGAATACCAGCTCGCGGCCCAGCGCCATCGGCCGGATCGGGCGGTGTTCGTCGCCGGCTATGGCGACGGCGGGATGGGCTACATCCCGACCGATCGCGGCTACCTGGAGGGCGGCTACGAGCCGACGGTGGCACTGGCGGCGCCGTGCGAGAAGCTGTTGCTCCGCACGATCGCCGCGGCCCTCGGCGGCAAGGCCGACTGAGCACGGCTCAGGCGGCGTGCCGTTCGGAGTCGAGGTCGAGGGTGATGCCGCGCTTGCTGTTGCGGATGAACTGGAGTAGCTCCGTCACCTCGTCGAAGTGCCCCAGCTCGCGCTCCAGCTGGGCGAGCGAGCAGGGCAGCACGTTGGCGCTGCGGTAGATGATGTGGAACGCGCGGCGGATCGCCTCGATGGCCAGGTTACTGATGCCGGCCCGGCGCATGCCGATCACGTTCACGCCGCAGATGGTGTTGATCTTCTGGCCGATCATGAACGGCGGGTGGTCCATCGTCGTGCCGGAGATGCCGCTGATGAGCGCCAGCCGACCGACGCGGCAGAACTGATGCACCGCCGAGTTGCCGGACAGGGTGACGTTGTTCTCCAGCACGGCGTGTCCGGCGACGACGGCGCTGTTGGCCAGCACGCAGTTGTTGCCGACCACGCAGTCGTGGGCGATGTGGCTGTAGGCCATGAAGAAGTTGCGGTTGCCGATCCGTGTCGCCCCGCCGGGCTGGGCGGCGCGGTGAACGGTGACACCCTCGCGGAAGGTGTTGAAGTCGCCGATTTCCACGCGGGTCGGTTCGCCGCTGAACTTCAGGTGCTGCGGGGCGTCGCCGAGGACGGCGTGGCTGTGGACCACGTTGCCTTCGCCGAGAGTCAGGTGGCCGAACAGGTGCGCCCCGGCGCGGATGTCGCACCCCGGTCCGACGCGGACGGGGCCGTCGATCACCACGAACGGCCCGACCCGGACATCCTTGCCGAGTTCGGCCGCCGGGTCGATCACCGCGGTCGGGTGGAGGTGAACTGATTTCGCGATCGCCATGACGAACACTCCTGGCGGAGTGGAAGCCTCCAGGTGCCCGGCAGCGCGTCCTGCGCAAGCCCAAACGACCCGGAGTCCCGGTAGGACCGGACCCCTGGTATAATCATCGGCCTATGGTTGCCGCCAGAGCAGTTTCTTCCCGAGGAAGTGGCGGCGCCGCGAGGCCATCGGCGGCGGTAGTTTACCCCGCTTCGCTCGCTTGCCACATCTCCCCGAGAATCGCCGGCATTGGCGGTGACACGACACGTCGCGCATCGGGCGGACCGATGCGTTTGCGTCGGCGAAGGATGCCGGGAGAGGTTTGCTGGAGTGTCCCGGTCAGGAGACCGGGACACAACGGGTGAGCCGTTGCGGCTGGGCGCGTGCTCGCCGCGGCTGTTGCGGCAAGGTCTCTACGACCTTGCCGCTCGGCCGACCGCAGGTCTCCTCCGGCTTGCCGCGGAGACCTTCGGTCCGCTGGAGTGTCCCGGTCAGGAGACCGGGACACAACGTGTGAGCCTTGGCTGGAGCGCGCCGTCGCGAGTGGCTTGTCCTGGCGAACCTGATCCCGTCGGGGCCGGGAAACCAGGTCAGGGTCCCATGCCCATCCACGGAGGCATCTTCGGCAGGTTGGCCACCGCGGACATGTCGCCGTCCGGGGTGGGCACCGCTTCCTTGACATGCACCTTGTGAATCCGCGCACGGCTGCGGCGCGCATCCATTGTCATCCAGCAGAACAGAGCGAGAGCGGCCAATCCAGTGGCGACCGACACGATCAGGTTGGTCAGCCCGTTGAAGTGGCCGATCACCAGCAGCATCAGCAGCGTCAGCGTCCCGAGAACGACCGCCACCAGGCTCCAGGCGAGGAACCCCAGGAAGTCGAGGTAGACGAACGTGCGGACCCACTCCCGAATGGTGTGCATGGACATGGCGGTCCCTCCCGTTGGTCATGCGCGACACGAGCGCTGTGCTGGAGACGAGGAGCAACTTGCATGCCGCACAGGTTCGGGCAAAGCGAGCGATTTATCCCTTTTCCCGGCAACCGCTTGCACCAGAGTCGCCGCAGCCTCCGTGCCGGCGTGGCTGCGCCTCGATGGGCGAGATCGCACACCGCGCGGGCGACTTGGCACATCCGGCCGGGTGGAACCGGGGGCGGGGTCCCCGCCTTACTCGCCGGCCGCAGGCACGCACACCACCCGGAAGCCGGCGTAGTCGGCGCGGGCGGCAGGGCCGAACCAGCGGCCGCGATACCCCGACTGCACCGCCCGCCGGTTGAACTCGCCGCCGCGCATCACGATCATTGATTCCTCGCCCTCGGCGGGTTCGGCGCGATGCGGATCTTTCCGGCTCAGTCCCTGGAGAGGACCGCGATAATCAGCGGTCCACTCCAGGGCGTTGCCGTTCATGTCGTACAGGCCCCAGGCGTTCGGCTTGAAGCTCCCGACCGGCGCGGTAAACGGGTGCTTGTCGTCCCAGTCGTAGGGCTGAGTACCCCAGCCCGTCAGCCAGGCCCCCGCCTTCTTGTCGAGCGACTGATCCGCGTGGTTGGCGTGGTCCCGCGCACCCGAATCTTCGTCACCCCAGTAGTAGGCCGTCGTCGTGCCGGCGCGACAGGCGTACTCCCATTCCGCCTCGGTCGGCAGCCGGTACTCCTTGCCCTCCTTCTTGCTGAGCCAGGTGCAAAACTCGCGGGCGTCGTGCCAGCTGACCAGGACGACCGGATGGTTGTCTGTTTGCGTGAAGCTGACCTTCCGCCAGCTGTAGCCGAGCGCATGCCGGTCGTGCGTTTCCGTGTCGGGGTTCCACACGAAGCCGACGCCGTCGTCCTTCTCCTGCTGCGTGACGTAGTCGGTGTCCTCGACGAACTTGCGGAACTGGCCGCGGGTCACCTCGAAGCGGCCGAGGTAGAACTCCTTGCTGATCTCGACCTCCGGCCGGTCCTCGTCGTCCGACAGCCCCATCACGAACTTGCCGGCGGGGATGCGCACCAGCTTCATGCCGATGGAGTTGACCATCTCCTTGCCCATGCCGGTCAGCAGTACCGGCGATTTGCCGGCGGCGTACATCAGCCGCTGCGGTGTCTGGCTGGCGCCGTTGCCGACCAGCGTCGGCGCCTCGTCGCTCACCTTGTCGGTGACGTACTCGGCCAACCGCGACCAGGTCACTTCGCCGCGACGGTTCGCCGCTTCGCCCTTCAGACCCTGCAGGACGTAGTGAAAGAAGATGCCGTGGCCGAGCTTCTCCGACTCATACGCCACTTCACCCGTTTTGCAGCTAAAGAGCGCATCGACGCCCTCCGGCACCAGTTCGCGGCTCACCTTGAGCGACCGCGATCGCACCTTCATCTCGTTGCGGCAGGCGTCCATCAGCACCAGCTTCGACCCGGCGCCGCAACCGCCCAGCTCCTCGAACAGATCGGCCAGCAGCACCAGGCGCGCGTGCCGGCCGGTCGCGAAGTCGGGCCGCACCAGATCGGCGTCGGCCGGGCAGAAGTAGCCGTAGCTGCGATCGCGCTCCTGGCCGGCCGGGTCGCGGACGGCGAGCTGGATACCGTGGCCGGACAGGGCCAGCAGCACCAGCTCGCCTCGCTTGCGGCCGGCGATCAGCTTGCCGACCTCCTTGCGAATGTTGGCCGCCGTCGGCGTGTCGTCCGCCGTCCGCTTGCCGCGGGTGGTGGTCAGCAGCCGCACATTGCCGTGGAACGGCGAGCCGGGACGGTCGAGCAGCTTCGCCAGCCCCTCGACGTCGTTCTCGGTGTTCTGGAGCGGGGCCAGGTCGGCGTGGTCGTAGTTGCGCACCCCGACCAGCAGGGCGAAGCCGCGCCGGCCCTCGTCCTGGGCGTGGATTGGCCCGAGGATCAGTGGCGCAACAGCGAACAGGGAACCGGCCAGCAGCCAGCGGAACGGCACGACGAGGCGGGACATGGCTATACCTCGTATCCGGCGGTCGAGACGGGAAAGTCTACCATTCATACGAACGGAACGGCGAGCAGGAGTCCACCAAAAAACCGGCGGCCCGGCCCGGGCGGGCGCGAACGCACCGCTCCGGCAACACCTACGGCGGGCCGTCCGGGATGTGACGGCGTCGGCGGCCGATCCACTTGGACAACCGCCGCGCAAGGGGAGTAAAATGGACGGCTGCGGGGTCGAAACGAGGTCAGGGGTCGACACTCGCAGCCGGGGAGAGTGCGGTATGATCGCGCGGTGGGTGGCGGTGCTGCTGCTGCTGGGGCTGGTCGTCGCCGACGCGCCGGGGCAGGTGAAGCCGAAGGGGCCGGCGAAGCCGAAGGCGGGGGGCAGCCCGGCGGGCTATCGCAAACAGGCGATTCAGGGGTTCACCCTGTACATCCACGAGGATGTGTTCAAGAACAATGACGACCCGAAATGGGATCGAAAGCCGCTCGACGTGCTCGACCTGGAGCTGTCCACCATTGTCAAGAAACTACCGCCCAGGGCGGTCACGGCGTTGCGGCGCCTGCTCGTCTGGATCGAGTGGGCGGACGAGAGCGACCCCGATCTCGACCGTGGCGTGGTCGCCAAGTATTACGGCGTGTATGGCAACCTGGCGCTGTGGTCGCTCGGCAAGAACAAGCATCCGCTCAAGGCGAACAACATCGAGGTGGTCAACATGCAGGCGTTGACCCGCGAGCATCAGCCGGGGGTCAAGCTGGAGCGGTGCGTGCTGCTGCACGAGATGGCGCACGCCGTCCACCACCAGGTCATCGGCATGAGTAACGCGGGGGTACGCTCCGCCTTCCGGGCCGCCCGCGAGCGCGGCCTGTACGCCGAGGCAAAGGACGTCTACGGCCGCACGCTTCGACCGACCTACGCCGCCACCAACGATCGCGAGTATTTCGCCGAACTGACCTGCGCTTACCTGGACAAGCTGTACTACTTCCCGCACACCGCCGACGATCTGAAGGAGTACGATCCGACCGGGTACAAGGTGATGGAGCAGGTGTGGGGCAGCCGTAAGCGGATCGACGGTGCGCTGAAGGGCAAGGGCGAGAAGGACGCCGCCGTCCGCCTCGAACGCGCCCGCACCCAGTACATCGCCGGCCGCAAGAAGGACGGCCTCGCCACCCTCGAAGCGCTGATCGAGGCGTTCCCCGCCACCAAAGCCGCCGCCACCGCCAAGGAATGGCTCGAAAGGTGGCAGAAGGAAGAGAAGAAGTGAACCACAAAGATCACAAAGAGCACAAAGGAAAGAAAAGGAGAAAGAAGAAGGAAAAAGGATGTTGAGATTGCAGCCCCGTTGCCTGGACGGCGACGCTCACAACTGGCTGCTCTGCATTTCCTACTTTCTAATTCTTCTTTGTCTTTTCTTTCCTTTGTGTTCTTTGTGATCTTTGTGGTTACAATCTGGTCTTTGTGGTTAACAGCATTTTTGTGGGTCGGTACATTTCACCTGGTTCCATGGCATGCGGCCGAGGAGCATCGCCATGCCGCAGGTGTCGGTGATGCCGGCGAACATCAGGCCGGCGCCGACGAAACCGGGGATCACCAGGAACCCCTCGTGGACCAGCCCGCCCAGCAGCGTGCCGGTGAACACCAGGAAGCCAGCGGCGATGCGGACCTGCCGGTCCAGCGAGATCGTCTTCTTGCCGCGGTTGACCGGCAGCCCGGCCTGCTCCCACGCCTGCGTGCCGCCGTCCACCACCACCACGTTGGCGAACCCGGCGGCGACGAACTTCTCGCTCGCCTGCCGCGCCCGACTGCCTGACTTGCAGATCAGGTAGACCGACGCGCCGTTCGTCCCGCGCGATGCCAGGTACGCCGTCGGGTCGAGCCGGTCGAGCGGGACGACGTGAGCGCCGACCGCGTGAATCTCGCGGTGCTCCGCCGGCGTGCGCACGTCGACGAGGTCGACTGCCTTGCCCTGCTGCTGCAGGTCGTACAACTCTCGCGCTGTGATGGTCGTCACGCTCATCTCTCGTTCCTCCGTGGCTTCCCCCATGCGGGGAAGGGGCCGGTTTGTGTCCGGTGGACATGAGAATCGATCCACGACCGGGCGGAAGGTTACAGGAAACCTCGGGATCGCCCGCGGAGAGGAGGAAACGACGACAGCGGCCGGCGGCCGCTGCGACGGGGTAAACCGGCTGCTCTCCCGACTCCTCACGGCGCCGACGTCGGCCGCAGCTTGCCAAACCGCTCCAGCCAGCGCCGCCGCAGCTGTTGCCGCAGGCTGTCCTGAAACTCCGGCGGCATCGGGTACGGCTCGCCGGCCCGGTACAGGCGGATCGTCTGGCGAATGTTGTCGACCACCACCTGACACGGGTTGCACTCGGCCAGGTGCGCTGCGTATTTCTCGCAGAACGCCGGCAGCGCGTCGCCGTCGACGTAGGCGTTCAGCGCTTGCAGCAACTCCTCGCACGTCATGGCCGATCTCCGGAGTGGCTCTCTTCTACAGTGTTCCCGACAGGCGGCGGAAAGACAAGCGGCACACCGTCAATCGTGCCGGTGGTCGGGGATCAGCCGTGTCGCCTCGTCGCCAAACGTGCGAGTCAACCGCTCGCGGAGAAGCAGCCGCGCCCGCAGCAGCCGCACCTTGACGTTCGCCTCGGTCAGCTCCAGCGCCTCCGCCGTCTCGCGTACCGACAACCCCTCGATGTCGCGCAAAACGAACACCAGGCGGTACTTGTCGTCCAGCTCCTGCAGCGCCTGTTCAACCAGGGCGCGGACCTCGGCCTGGTGCGCCAGGTGCTCGGGGTTGTCCCGCCACTGGGCAATGTACTCCGGGTGCGGCAGCGTGGCGTAGCTGTCCTGCGGGTCCGGGTCGAGCGGGACGAGCGGCAGACCGCGGCGCTTGCGGAGCGTCTTCAGCGCGTGGTTGGCGGCGATCCGCAACACCCAGGTGGCGACCGCCGACTCCTCGCGAAAGGCGTGCAGGTTCTCCAGCATGCCGAGGAACGTCTGCTGGGTGACGTCCTCGGCGTCTTGCCGCTGGCCGAGAATCCGCCAGGCCAGCGCGAACACGCGGCCCTGGTAGCGATCGACCAGCCGCTCGAACGACTCGTAGTCGCCCGCGCGGGCCTGGCGGAACAGGATCAGGTCATCGTCGCCGTCCATGTCGCTGGCGTGTCACTTCTGGCCGGGTGCGGCAAGGATGCGCACCTGGGTGGACAGGAAGTAGTGAAGCCCCTCCATGTCGTACTCGCACTCGACCAGGCAGACGCGGTAGCCGTCGGCCGGTGCCTTCACCTCGACGTTCAGGTCGCCCTTGCCGACCTCGATCGGCGTTGCCGTCCATTTCGCCTTGCGGAAGTCGCGCGTCGCCGCCTCGGCGGTCCACAACCGGGCCGCCACCGGGGGCAGGCTACTGTGGACGGTGAGCCGGACCGCCTCGTCGGTGCGGCGGTTCTTCCAGCTCAGCTGCGGGAACGGCACCCCGTGGATCTGCGACCGGGCGAACGCCGCCAGGGTGGACGAGGCGCGCGTCAGGTCGTTCTTGCCGTCGGCCTTGCGCTGCTGCAGGTTGTGGCCGGCATTGGGGATATAGCAGACCCATTTCTCACCCGACAGGTCGTCCCAGTAGAGGTTGAGCGCATCCTGGGTCCAGTACGGGTCGTTGGTGCCGTTGAGGATCAGCTTGGGCAGCGTCAGCCGGTCGCGGTAGACCCACGGGTCGACCATCGCCCACAGCTTCTGGCCGGCCGGCGTCTGCGGCGGCGGCGCCAGCTTCCGCTCGGTGTAATCGTGAATCATCTGGCTATAGGCGCCGTAAGACGCCAGCTGGTGCGGCAGCTGCTTCTGCATGTTCAGCGTGTCGATCACCAGCGGAGCGATCGCCTTGACGCGCGGATCGCTGGCGGCGGTCAGCCAGGTCGTCCAGCCGCGCTTGGATGCGCCGGAGACGATGAACTGCTTGACCTCTGTCTTCCACTCCTGGCGGGCGAACGCCTGCAGCGCGTCCATCGCTCGCACCACGCTCTTGACCATCGGGAACAGCAGCGGCCAGCTGGCGTCGCCGGTGGCCAGGTAGCGGACGAACGTCTC
Source organism: Gemmataceae bacterium (assembly GCA_046350215.1). Taxonomy (GTDB): domain Bacteria; phylum Planctomycetota; class Planctomycetia; order Gemmatales; family Gemmataceae; genus JAXMAU01. The sequence continues at coordinate 22,471 of JAXMAU010000047.1, forward strand.
GGCGATCAGCGCGTCCTCGGTCTTGCCGCCGAACAGCGGCTGGTTGGGGATGCCGTAGAGGAACGCCACCGGCGCGCGCATCTTGCGCGCCAGGTCGGCGGCCAGCGCCAGGCCGGCCGGACTCGGCTTGCCGCCGGTGTTCCACAGGAACAGCGTCGCCTTCGGCTCGACCTTGTCGGGCACCACCACCAGCAGATCGTGCTTCCAGGTGATCCCCTGCCACACCTGCGAGGTCAGCTCCAGGTCGTAGGTGCGGCCGACCAGCGGAATCGTTCGCTTGCCGGTCAGCTTCCACGCGAACGCCGTGTCGGGCTGTTTCACATAGTCCGCCACGTCGGCCCGCGCCGTCGACGCGATCGGTCCCGACAGGACCGCCAGAAGTGTGACCGCCACCGTCCCCAATCGCCACCCTGACTGCATCACCCGAGCCTCCCGAAGATCGTTCGCCGCCGTGGCACTTGTGAGCGTAAGCCGTCGCCGCAGCGGCGTCAAGGAACGTGACACTCAACTACATTCAGCGAGTCGCTGTGTTGGAGCGGCCGCACGCCCATCGCAAAGCCTCTGAGCGTGCCACCCCGAGCAGCGTCTTCTCTGGGTGCCATGGCCACGCTTCGTGGCCATGTAGTGCGTCTGCTCGTCCTCCTGACGGGGCCGGTCGGGGAGAGGCCGCATGCCCACGAAGCGTGGGCATGGCACTCAGCAGAATTCGTGATGGCTCGCTGCTCGGTGGCACGCTCGGAGCGCAGCGACGGGCGTGGATGCGTGTCAGGTGTCCTCGCACTCACGCCCTTCGCAGAGCCTCAGGGCGTGCCACCCAGAAAGACGCCCCCGATGGCTCTGCGGGGTGGCACGCTCGGAGCGCAGCGACGGGCGTGGGGCATAGGAACCCACCAATCGCCAGCCGGCCCGGAAGGATACCCCTCCGGGCCGGTCGGTAGTTTCGCGAATCGCCGCGGTTACTTCTTCTTGCCGGGCTTCTTGGCGGGCGGCTCGCCGACACCTTCTTCGAGGATGACGATCAATTTCACCTGCCGCTTCTTGTCCGGCACCAGCTTGTCGTCCTCCTTGTCCTTGCCGGCGGCCTTGGCCGGGGCGGCGGCCAGCGTCACCTTGACCTTCTGCCCGGCGGTCACCTTCTCCAGCGAGCTTTCAAAGCCGGGCAGTCCCTTGTCCTTCCCCCTCAGCTTGGCGAGTTCCTCGCTGGTGTGCTTCTTGATGTTGCCCTTCTCGTCGAACTGGTCGGGCATCACCAGGGTGCGGACCTTGACATTCTCCGACGCCTGGAAGTCGATCTCCTTCTTCGTCGTCTTCACGTTGCCGGCGCTGCGGTTGACGGTATTCGCCGCCTGAGTGATCTGCCGCTGGACGTTCTGCAGCTGGTGGGCGGCCTGCTGCTGCTGCTGCGGGGTGCGGGCGCTGGCCAGGCGAGCCTGAGCCTGCTGGAGCTGTACCTGCAGCTGAGCGATCCGGCTGACGTTGCGGTTGTTTTGCGTCGCCTGGGCCGCCTGCGGAACGTCGACCTCCAGCGAGAAGTGCCGGTCGCTACCGGGGGTGGTCCGGATCTTGCCGACGACGTCGTTCACCCCCAGGTTGGCGCCGTCGATCACTTCGCCCAGGTTGGCGCCCTTGCCGTTCGGCTTCTTGTTCTGGGCGTGGGCGTCCATCGCGGGCAGGGACAGCAATGCGGCGGCCAGCAGTCCCATCCCGATGAGTCGGCGGTACATCGACGAATCTCCCTGAGAAGGCGAACGTGTCCCGTCATGCCCGGTCGGCCTGATGGACGCCTGACCAGAGCACCGGCACGGATCGAGGATCAGAACCATTATCCATTAGACCCGTGCAGTCAAGAAAAGTTCCGTTCGCCTCCGCCGGTCGCGGCGGCGGCCGCCTTGCCTCCGGCCAGCCAGCCGGTGCTCCACGCCGCCTGAAAGTTGTATCCGCCGATCGGCCCGTCGAGGTCGAGCAGCTCGCCGGCGAAGTACAGCCCCGGCACGCGCTTGCTCTCCATCGTCCGCGAGTCGACCTCGTCCAGCGCCACCCCGCCAGCGGTCACCTCCGCCTTGCCGAATCCGAGGGTGCCGCTCACCGGCAGGCGCAGCCGCTTGACCGCCTCGACCAGCCGGCTGCGGTCGGCCCGGCTCAGGGCGGCGGCGCGGCGGTCGGCGGGCAGTCCGACCACCGGCAGCAGCGTCTCGGCCAGCCGGCGCGGCAGCCACGTCGCCAGCACCCCGGCGAGCAGCTTCTTCCCCTCCGCCGCACTGTCCACGCGCAGCCGCTCGTCCAGGTCCACCTGCTTGACTGCCGGCAGGAAGTCCATCTCCAGCGTCAGCGCCGCCGGCGTTGGGTGCCCGCTCACCGCCCGGCTGACGTCGAGGATCGCCGGCCCGGTCAGCCCGAAGTGGGCGAACAGCACCGCGCCGCGACGGGCGGTCAGGGTTCGCTCGCCCTCGCGGACCTGGACGGCGATGTCGGGTAAAGTGACGCCGCGCAGCTCGGGCACCCACGGAATCGCCACGGTGATCGGCACCAGCGCCGGTCGTGGCGGAACGATCGTGTGGCCGAATCGGCGCGCGAACGCATATCCGTCGCCCGTGGTGCCGCTGCCGGGGTACGACTGACCGCCGGTGGTGAGAACGACGGTACGGGCGGCGATCGGGCCAGTGGGTGTGTGTAACCGGAAGCCGTCGTCGGTCCGCTCCAGCGCGCTGACCGGCGTCTCGGTCCGCAGCACCGCGCCGCTGCGGTCGAGCCGGGCGAGCAGCGCCGCCAGCACGTCGGCTGCCCGGTCGCTCACCGGGAACACTTTGCCGGTCTCTTCCACCTTGGTCGCGACGCCCTCGGCCTCGAACAGGGCGACGGTGTCAGCTACGCTCAGCGCTGCCAGAGCGGAGTGCAGGAACCGGCCGGGCGGGCCATAGGCGGCGACGATGCCGCGGTTGTCGGTGGCGTGGGTCAGGTTGCAGCGCGTGCCGCCGGACATGAGGATCTTGACGCCGGGCCGGCGCGTCTTCTCCAGCACCAGCACACGGGCCCCCGTCTCCGCCGCCCGGATCGCCGCCGTCAGCCCGGCCGCCCCCGCCCCGACGATGACAACATCCCACACCGAGCCGGTCATCCCGACCTCTCCGGTTCAACCATTTGTCCGATCGCGGAACCCCTTATGGGGGCATTCTAGCGGGAGAGTAAGCAAACGGGGTGAAGGCAGTTCAGCGGCGGGCGGATTCGAGGAAGGTGTTCATTTTGCGGTCCTTGCGGCGGAACGAGGCAAACACCTGCTGGACGGTTTCAACTGCTTCCTTGCGCGTGGCCGCCCGGCTCACGGTGTCGGGCAGCGCCAGCTGCCGCTGCTCCCACGTTGGCGGGTGGACGGTCAGGTCGACCAGGAACACCCGCCCGCGCGCCAGGTCGACCGGCCGATCGTTGAGGCGGATCGTTTCCTTCAGCCCCTTCGCCCCGACCTCGACGCGATAATCGAGGTGCAGCGTTCGGCCGTCAATCGCCAGCATCTGCTTGCCGCGGCCGGTGGTAGCGTCGGCGGCGGTCTCCTCCGCCCACTCCAGCCGTCCGTCGCAGCCCAGCCCATGCTTGAAGACGACGAAATAGGCCCACTGCCGGTCGGCCTCGCCGACCCGCACGTTGCCGAAGGCGGCGCCCGGTTCGCTTTCCCGGACGACCAGGCCGCCCGCGCGCACCTCCAGGGTGTCCGACCGCGAGCCGGTCGTCCCCTGGATCACCTCCATCTTGCCGCTCGCCACGGCGGCAGCGGCCAAACCCACCAGCAGCCAGCACATGACCTCACCTCCGCTTCCCCCTGCAGAGGATTTTGTACTCCAGTTTTCTGCTGGCTACTAGAAAATTGCGCCATCTTTCTCAACCGCACCCTCGCCGGCGACGCGCTCGCGCAGCCGAATGGAGGCCTATCTCCTTTCGGGCGGGCGAATTGAGCGGAACGGTTACAATGATACCATCATCGTCGTGTCGTCGAGAGACCCCGCGCGGATGCTCACCGAGGCTGCCTTTCTGGACGCCATTCGCGAACGGCCGGAGGACGATTCCTCCTGGCTGGTGCTGGCCGACTGGCTGGAGGAGAACGGTCAGCCCGAGCGGTCCGAGCTGGCGCGGCTGCAGGTTCTCCTGCGACGAGACGACGACGCCCCGGACGCACGTCGAACGCTCGAGAAGCGGGCACAACATCTGCTCCGGGCGAAGGTCTTGCCGCCGGTCGCGACGATCCTCAACGCGGTCGGGATGGAGCTGGCGTTGGTTCCGCCGGGGGTGTTCTGGATGGGCAGTCCGGAGGGCGCTCAGGAGGTCGACGCCGACGAGTTTCCGCAGCACCGCGTCGCCATCACTCGCCCGTTCTACCTCGGTATCTGCCAGGTCACGCAACAGGAGTACGAGGCGGTCATGGGGCTGAACCCGAGCCATTTCAGCCCCGCCCTACGCTTTCGGATCCCGAAAAGGGACCGGCCGCGGCTGCCGGTCGACACCATCGCTTACCTCGATGCGATCGAGTTCTGCCGCCGGCTGTCAGACGTGCCGGCCGAGCGGGCGGCCGGCCGCGTGTACCGGCTGCCGACCGAGGCCGAATGGGAGTACGCCTGCCGCGCCGGCGTGTGCCACACCCCCTACCACTTCGGCCCGCGGTTATCCCTGCGGACGGCCCGGTTCGGCCGCGGACGCGACGGCCATCCGATGCGGGTGCGGTCGCATCGGCCGAACCTGTTCGGGCTGTATGACCTGCATGGCAACGTGTGGGAATGGTGCGCCGACTGGTTCGACGCGACGTACTACGCCCACTCTCCCGCGGCCGATCCTCCCGGCCCGCCGACGGGCGCACGCCGTGTCCTGCGCGGCGGCAGCTGGAGTTCGCCGGAGTCTCTGTGCCGATCCGCCGCTCGCGACCACAACACGCCCGACGCTCGCCACAACTACAACGGTTTCCGGGTCGCCCTTTCGGTGTCATCGTCATGACCAAGGTTGTCCATCGCGCCAGCGGCGACCCCGCCCGCGCCAGCCAGCTCGGCCCGTACCGCATCGAACCGCTGCTCGATCGCGACGAGGCCCGCGCCGGCACCGTCTACCGCGTCCACATCGCCGCCGGCGAGCGGACCGCGGTCAGCTACCACCGCATCGCCGAGGAGTATTATTTTGTGCTGGCGGGCACGGGAGTTGCTCTTCTGGATGATGTCGAGTACCCGCTCCGCTCCGGCGACTTCCTCCGTCTGCCGCCGGGGACGCGGCACGGCTTCCTGGCCGGGCCGGAGGGACTCGATCTGCTCGACATCCACACCCCGGGCTGCTGGCCGGACCACGACACCTATTTCGTCGATCGTCCGCCGGACGGCTTCCGCGGGTGACCTGTTCGCCCGTGCCGCGGACCGGAACACCGCGGTGCGGGCGTTTCCCCCCACGCCCTCGCGCCGACGCGGCCACCGGCCGCGTCCGGGGCTGGTCGTCGACCTGGAGCCAGTCATGCCGTCGTCCACCGCGTTCCCGCTTCCCCCTGCCGCCCTGGTCCGCCTCGCCGACGGCCGGAACCTGGAGTACGCCAGTTACGGTGACGAGGCGGGGCTGCCGCTACTGTTTTTCCACGGCTTCATCGGATCGATCCGGCAGGCGGCGTTCGCGCACCCAGCGGCTTGCGCGCACGGGCTTCGACTGGTGGCGGTGAACCGGCCGGGGGTCGGCCGGTCGACGCCGGTGGGACGGCGGACGATTCGCGAGCATGTCGCCGACGTCGTGCAACTGGCCGACCAGCTCGGTCTGGAGCGGTTCGGGGTGATCGGCGTGTCCGGCGGGGCGCCGTATGCGCTGGCGTGCCTGTCCGACCTGCCGCACCGGGTCCGGGTGGGGAGTTTGCTGAGCGGGCTGGGGCCGGTGGCCGATCCGGGGCTGCTGAAGGAAATGGACCCGACCGAGCGCCGCATTCTGCTGCTGGCGCGGTGGATGCCGTGGGTGGTGCAGGGGCTGCTGGGGGTGCAGCTCCGCTGTTACGAGAACAGCCCGGAGGAGCTGCTGGCGACGCTGATGCGGCGCTGGCCGGCGGCGGATCAGGAGGTGTTCGGCGACGCCTGGCTGCGCACGCTGTTTCTCGAAGATGTGCGGCAGGTGCTGCGGAACGTCCAGGCGGCGGCACTGCTGGCGGCCGAGCTGGGGTTGTACTCGCGCTGGGGGTTCCGGCTGGAAGACGTCCCGCCAACGGCGCGGGTGCTCATGTGGCACGGCAGCCACGACGCGGTGGTCCCGCCGCTGCTGGCCCGGCACGTCGCCGGCCGGCTGTCCGGCGCCGAGCTGACCCTGTACCCTGGCGGACACTTCATGGCGGTCCACCACACCGAGGAGATCGTCACCCGGACCCGCGACGCCCTGGTGGCCGCGGCCGCCCGGTGGCCGACCGCCACGCTGGCGGTGTAGCGGGAAGCGAGCCGGGCCGTTTTTCTTGTCAAAGGCAGCCGGCGCGCCCTTGACGCTCGGGTAGACGTCTTTAAGATGGCAATGTGCCAAGCCGAAGTGGCGGAACTGGCAGACGCGCCAGCTTCAGGAGCTGGTGACCGCAAAGGTCGTGGAGGTTCGAGTCCTCTCTACGGCACCTTGACAGTAAAGGGCTTACGGCGAACAAGGCCGTAAGCCCTTTCGCTTTCCCCAGCCCGGTGGAGAACAGATAGGGTTTGCGTCGGCGTGGCGTAGCCACACCCCAAAAGCAGCTTGTGGTCGCGCTCGCGAGGGCGGGTAGGATGAGAGCATCGAACACCCACAAGAAGTAACGCATGGCCCGCAAGCAAACTCCTCCCGCCAAACCTGCCAGGTCGACCCCTTCCTCGCCGGCGGGCGGCGTCCTCCCCGCGGGGTACGCGCAGGCCCTCGACCAGCTGAAAGCTCGTGTTCGCGCTGCGCAACTCCAGGCGTCCCTCTCGGTCAACCGAGAACTGATCTGCCTTTACTGGGACATCGGCAAGCAGGTCGTCGAGCGGCAGAAGGCGGAGAAGTGGGGCAGTGCGGTGATCGACCGTCTCGGGCGGGATCTGCAGCAAGCGTTTCCCGGCGTTGTTGGGTTTTCCCGGCAGAACCTGTGGTACATGCGTTCTTTCTACCTGGCGTGGACAGAGGAGGTGATGAAACTCCAACAGCCTGTTGGAGAATTGGATGGAGCGAGCCTGCCTGCCGCAGTGGCCGCTATCCCCTGGGGCCACAACATTCAACTCCTGTCCAAGCTCCAAGATCCCGCTCAGCGCCTGTGGTACGCGCTGAAGACGACTGAGCACGGCTGGTCGCGGGCCGTGCTGCTGCACCAGATCGAAACCGGCGCCCATGAGCGGCAGGGCCAGGCCATCACCAACTTCGACAGAACCCTGCCGCCGGCGCAGTCGGACCTGGCCCGCGAGGTGCTCAAAGACCCGTATCACTTCGACTTCCTGGCGCTGGGGCCGGCTGTCAAGGAAGAGGACATCCGCCGTGGGCTATTGCAGCACCTCCGCGACTTCCTGGTCGAGTTGGGCACTGGCTTCGCCTACGTCGGCACCCGCCACCACCTGGAGGTGGGCGGGCAGGACTTCTACCTCGACCTGCTCTTCTATCACCTTCGATTGAGATCCTTTATCGTGGTGGAACTCAAGCTCGACGAGTTCGAGCCGGAGCACGCCGGGAAAATGAACTTCTACTTGTCGGCCGTGGATGACCTCGTGCGTCACCCCGAAGACCGCCCGTCGATCGGCCTGATCCTCTGCCGGCGGAAGAACCGCGTCGTCGTCGAGTATTCTCTGCGCGACACGACCAAGCCGATGGGCGTGGCAAGCTACCAGCTCAGGCGCGACGCCCTGCCCGCGCCGCTCCGCGACAACCTGCCGTCCGTGGAGCAGATCGAGACGGAACTGGGCCGGATGCCCGACGCGACACCGTAAGTCGGCAGGCAGACGGTCAAGGTTGTGACCCTGACCGGCCTAAATACGGGTGCCATGAGTGTCTTCCCGCTCGTGGCGGACGTGTGCCGCTCAGCGGGCCACGTCGGCGGCGGGCCACACCAGGTCGTTGAAGCGGTCCACCGGCTCCTTCGCCGCCCACGCGATGCCGCGGAGCAGCAGCAGCCGGAACAAGGGGTCGTCGAACGTCCACGAGTAATGACCGGGGATCGACACGAACACCCGGCCGCGGCCGCGCTCCAGCGACCACAGCTGCGGCGTCGCCCGGCCGTCCTCGAACGCGGTGCCGAGTACCCGGTCGCGGCCGAGCGTCCCGGCCATCTGCCAGTAGCTCTCGTCGGTCAGCGCCAGCCGGGCGAAGTTGCGCGTGACCGGGTGGTTCGCGTCCCGGTTGAACTCCAGCGTCAGCGGGCCGTGGCGGAAGCGCACTGCCCCCAGGGCGGCCAGCCCGGTCCGCCGCGCCATCTCCCGGCCGTCGCGGCGGCCGTCGATCGCCCAGTGGACGTACACCAGCCCACCGCCACGGTCGAGGAAAGCGTCGACGTCCGCCGCCCGTCGCGCGTCCCAGTCGCCGTGCTGGTAGAGCACCATCACGTCGGCCTTGCGGAACTCTTCCTTCGCCGGCCACTCCCAGGCGGTCACCACCTCGGTGGACGGGTCGGCGGCCAGTAGCTCGGCCCACGCCTTCTGCCAGGCCGGGTAGTCGTGCTCGCCTGGCCCGTGGTCCTTCGGCCCGGCCACCAGCACCACGCGGATCGGCCGCGTCTTCGCCGGCGGAGTCGGCGCCCCGGCCAGGACCGCGTTCACCTCGGCAAGCGTCCGCGGTTTCGGCCGCGGGCCGGGGTAATCGCGCGGCAGTGCCGGCGCCGTCGTCAGCAAAAAGGCCATCAGGTCGCGCATCCGCGCCGGGCCGAGCAGCTGCGGAATACCCTCCGGCATGGTGGAGACGGGCGACGGCCGCATCTCCTCGACGGCGTCGCGGCGGACCACCGTCACCTGCCCGCGGGTGTCGCCAATGCGCACCGTGTCCCCGACAGTGCGGACGACGCCGGTCAGGATGCGGCCGTCGGTCAAGCTGACGACATACGTCAGGTGGTCGGGGTTGATGGCGAAGCTGGGCGAAGTAATGTCGCGGAGGACGGAGGCGTAGTCGCGATGGACCAGGTTCGACAGGTCCGGGCCGAGGTCGCCGCCCTGGCCGTGCATCGTGTGACACTTGCTGCAGCCGGCCTGCTCGCCGAAGAACTCCTTGCGCCCGCGTGCCCAGCTGCCGCCCTCCAGCTCCGGCGGGCGAACCGCGACGGGCGGCGGAGTGAGCGCCCGCGCCGTGGTGTCGGCCCACGGGACGAGGACGCGGTGCAGAGCGAGCGGCCGCGGACGGCGGTCCTCGGCTGTCGTCCAGCGGACGCCAAGGGTCGGCGGACGGCCGCCGGTCGGCAGCACCAGCTCGACGACGATCGGCCGGTCGCGCTCGGGCCGCACGGTGAGCGCGTGTCCGCTGGCACCCGCCGCGATCAGCCGCAGCCGGGCCGGACCATCGAACGCGACCGTCACCGTCTCCGGCGGCAGTTCGTAGTCGATGCGCGAGCCGGGCTGGACCGCCGGCCGCAGCATGTCGATCAGGTCGAGCTTGGCGCGAAGCCGCAACTCGCCGGGCCGGGTCAGCGCCGCCCACAGAGCATCGTGCCCGCCGCTGCCGGCGGTCAGCGCCCGCGCCACCTGCAAGTCGAGGTGCGGCAGCCAGCCGGTCCACCCCGCCCCGCCGCCGGCTGGCGTCCAGGTCGCCTCACACCCGGACAGGTCGAAGTCGAGGTCGACCGCCGGCTGCTGCACCACCTCTCCCTTCGCCGCAGCCGGCCGACCCATCCCCGGCAGCGTCAGGGCGCGGGCGACGGCGGCGGTGCTCGGGTCGGTGGCCAGGATCAGCGTGCGGCGGTCCGGGGTGAGCTGGGCCGAACGCACCGGCACGTCGTACCGCGGCGTCAGCTTCTGCTCCTGCACCGCCGCGTACCCCGGCGCCAGTACCTCGAACCGATCGCCAGCGCGGACGTGGCGGCCGGCGGTCAGGTCGGTCTGGCGGAGCACGTCTCGCAGCAGCGGCGGGTCGATCGGCCTGTCGAACTCGACGCGCACCTCGCGGGGACCCGCCGGCCAGGCGAGGACCGGCTGCGGGTGGGTGCGGTCGGCGTAGGTGATCTTGTACAGCTTGCCCTTGCCGGTCGGCCCGCTGCCCCAGTCGGGGCCGCCGCTGTGGCAGGCGACGAGCAGTCCGCCGTCGGGGGTGACGCAGGCGTCCACCGTCAGCATGGTCAGACAGGCGAACAGGTCCGAGCGAGCGACGTAGCCGGCCGGCGTCTTCACCAGCCGGGTCCGCCACAGCTTGCCGCGCGAGTAACCCGTTACGAACGCATCACCGGCCCACGCCGGCGGGCCGAAGGTCGGACCGCCGGCGCGCACCGGCTCGTTGAAGCACAGCCCACAGGTCGACTGGTGCTGCGGTCCGTAGTCGAACGTGCTCGGCTCGTCGATGACGTCGGGCAGGTGCTTCGGGTGCCGCGGCGGGAATCCGTAGTGGCGGCCCTTCTGGACGTGGAGCAGCTCGTCGAGCGGATTGCCGTTGGGCACCCAGGTGGCGCCCTCCTGGTCGGTGGCGAACAGGTCGCCGTGGCGGTTGAAGCGCAGACCGACCGGGAAGCGGATGCCGGTGGCGATCACCTCGCGTTTCTTGAAGTCAGGCGACACGCGCAGGATCGCCCCGGCCTCGTCGGTGCGCGCATAGTGCGGTTTGCCGTCCTTGTCGCGCAAAAGCGGGTCGGCGAAGTTGTACGTCCCCCGGCCGTAGTACACGCTGCCGTCGCGGCGGTCGAACGCCACCCCCAGCCCGTCGACCGCGTGGAAGCTCTCCTTCCACGGGCCGGCGACGGTGATCTCGCGGTCGGCCTTGCCGTCGCCGTCGGTGTCGGTGATCAGCACCAGCCGCGTCTTGCCGACGACGAACACGCCGTCGCCATGTTTATAGCCCGGCGGAGTGAGGGCCATGCCGATCGGCGAGCGCATCCCGGTGCGGTTGTCCCAGAACAGGGTGGCGCGGTCCTCCAGGCCATCACCGTCGGTGTCGCGGAGCAGCCACACGCGGCCGTCATAGCCGAGGGCGACCAGGGTGCCGTCCGGGCGGTACAGCACGTTGTTGATGTTGGGCAGGTCGACCGGCAGCGGACGGACGGTGAAGCCCGGCACCAGCACCTGCACCGGCGGCGGGTCCTTGACCGGGACGAGCGGCTTCGCCGCCGGCCACGCTGCCGGGAACCGGCCGCGGCGGCACCTTCGCGTATTTGTCCGCCAGATAGCGCTCGACCGCGACCCGGTCAGCATCGGGCAGGACATGATCGAACACCAGCACCTCGGCCACGTCGGCGTGGACGAAGCTCGCGCGGCCGGGGCGGGCCGCCGAGGGTGTAGTGGCGGGCGCCGATCAGCAGCTCGTCCATGCGGAGGACGCGCCGGCGCGCGGTCGCGGGCGTTCTGCCGCACCCCGTTGAGCAGCCACAGAACGGTTCCTTGCCCTTGCCCGCGTCGGAGGCGACGCATAACCGCACCACGCCGCCATGCGGAAACGCCCTTCGCCAGATTCCTCGCCCCCTGACCGCCGGCGGTCTCGACGTTCACCACCTCGAATCGCGGCGGGCTGCCGATGGCCTGGTCGATGTTCAGGCCGGTCTCGAAGTCGTTCCTGCCAGCAGCGCCGAAGGAGACGAACGCCGGGAACCCGTCGCGGTTCGGGTACGGGGCGGCGACCACGAATACGGTCACGGCGCGGGCGGCCGGTCCGCCGGCGGACCAGCGCAGGTGGGCGGCGCGGCCGTCGAAGCGGACGGCGGCGAACCCATCGGCCGGCTTGGTAGATGGGCGGGCGGCCGGGGTCACCTGAGCGACGTCGCGCTTGCCGCCGGCGGCGTCGGGCCAGCGGTCGACCGGGTCGCCCGGCTTCAGCGCCGGCAGGCCGGCCGCCCGGCGGCCTCGGCCAGCCGGGCAGCGTCGAGCCACAGCACCAGCCCGGCGCGCGACCGGCAGCGTCGGCGGTCGGCCCACCGCGCCACTCCCGCCGGTCCGGCGGCCGGCCGGGCGATGCCGGAGGCGACCAGGGCGGTGATGACGACGGCAGCGAAACGCCATCCCTCGCGCGGTCGTGGTACAGCCGTCCCGCTCATGCGTATCTCCCGGTGTCGTCGCGATCGGTTCGCCCCGATTATGAACGGTGCGCCAGCGCCGACAAGCGGTTTCCGGCCGGTGAGCGGACACCGGCGCCGGCCGCGGATAGGAAGGAGGAGGTGGCAAACGCGGCGACCCGGAAGGTAACAGCCCATGCGACTGGCCCTCGACGGTGCGGATCTCTCCTCGTCCTGCTCTGCCTGGGCGCTCGGCGGATCTCCCGCTACCGTCGGCGCGGAAGTCGACGTGGTCGTCTACGGCGGCACGTCGGCGGGGGTGATCGCCGCCGTGCAGGCCCAGCGAATGGGCAACCTGCGTCCTCGTCTGCCCCGACCGGCACCTCGGCGGGCCGTCCAGCGGCGGACTCGGATTCACCGACACCGGCAACAAGGCGGTCATCGGCGGCGCCGCCCGCGAGCTCCCACCAGCGAGGCAGCACTACGATCGGCCCGCGGCGTGGAAATGGCAGAAGAAGGCAGACTATGGCAACAAGGGGCAGGGCACCCCGGCCATCGACGGCAGCCAGCGGACCATGTGGATCTTCGAGCCGCACGTCGCCGAGCGGGTGTTCGAGGACCTGGTCCGCGAACACAAGGTTCCGGTCCACCGGGACGAGTGGCTCGACCGCGCCGCTGGAAGGACAAAGATCGGCGGACGAATCACCGCCATCCGCACCCTGAGCGGCGCTCGCTACGCCGGCAAGATGTTCATCGACGCCACCTACGAGGGCGATCTGATGGCGGCCGCCGGGGTGTCGTACCACGTCGGCCGCGAGGCGAACCGGGTGCGCCGGCGAGCGGTACAACGGGATACAAACCGGGGTGCTGCACCACCGGCACCACTTCGGCGTGCTGAAGACCCGCATCAGCCCGTATCGCGTGCCCGGCGATCCGAAGAGCGGTCTGCTGCCGCGAATCAGCGCCGATCCGCCCGGCACATTCGGCGAGGGCGACCGGCGCGTCCAGGCATACTGCTTCCGCATGTGTTTGACCGACCACCCGGACAATCGCGTGCCGTTCGCCAAACCGGACGGCTACGACCCCGACCAGTACGAACTGCTGGCGCGCGTCTACGCCGCCGGCTGGCGAGAGACGTTCGACAAGTTCGACCCGATCCCCAACCGCAAGACCGACACCAACAACCACGGGCCGTTCAGCACCGACAACATCGGCTTCAGCCACGAGTACCCGGAAGCGTCGTACCAGCGCCGGCGCGCGATCGTCCGCGAGCACGGAGCGCTATCAGCAGGGCTGGCTGTACTTCGTCGCCACCGACCCGCGTGTGCCGGCCGAGGTACGAACGGCGATGCAGCGGTGGGGGCTGGCGAAGGACGAGTTCGCCGACAACGGCCACTGGCCGCGCCAGCTGTACATCCGCGAGGCGCGCCGCCTGGTCGGGCGGTTCGTCATGACCGAGCACGAGCTGCTGAAGAAGCGGCCGACCCCGGAGTCGGTCGGCATGGGGTCGTACACCATCGACTCGCACAACGTCCAGCGCTACGTCACCGCCGACGGCTACGTGCAGAACGAGGGCGACATCGGCGTGCCGACGAACGGTCCCTACCAGATCTCCTATGGCGCTCTGGTGCCGAAGCGGGGCCAGTGCGACAACCTGCTGGTGCCGGTGTGCGTGTCCAGCTCGCACATCGCCTTCGGCAGCATTCGCATGGAGCCAGTGTTCATGGTGCTCGGCCAGTCGGCCGCCACCGCCGCCGCCCTGGCGATCGACGGCGGCACGGCGGTGCAGGAGGTGGCGTACCCGAAGCTCCGCGCGCGGTTGCTGCGCGACGGGCAGGTGCTCGAATACCCGGCCAAACCGGCACCGGCGAACGCTCCGGGAAGCCGTGACGCGGCTACGTTCCCGGAAACAGCTGGACCCCGTGCCACTGTCGCACCAGCACCACCGGCACCACCGGGATCGCGGCAAGTAACGGCAGGCCGCGAGGATCGGCAGCACGAGGCTGGCGAGGGGCGGCGGGACGCTGCATGAACCATCCCGACCTGCTGGCCCGAGGCCGGCGGTTCCCCGGCCCTTGCGGAGCGTGTTTCCATGACCTCGTCGTTCGCTCTTGTCCTGCTGACGGCGGCCGGCCCGCTCGCCGCCGACGCGCCGCAGAAGGCGTTGCCGCTGCCCGGCGAGGTGTTCACCGTGGCCGGCCGGGTCGCGTTCCTCATCCCGGCGGCGCACCCGGCGGCGGCGAAGCCGTGGGTGTGGTACGCGCCGACGCTGCCGGGGCTGCCCGGCCCGGAGGAGCGCTGGATGTTCGAGCGCTTCCGCGCCGCCGGGGTCGCCGTTGCCGGAGTCGACGCCGGCGAGTCGTATGGCAGCCCGGCCGGCACCGCGTTCGACGCCCTCCACCGCGCGTTGACCGCCCGCGGCTACCCGGGCGCGGCCGGTGCTGTTCGGCCGCAGCCGCGGCGCTTGATGGCGTTGTCGTGGCGGCCGCCAACCCCGACCGGGTCGGCGGGTTCGCCGGCATCTACCCGGTGTGCGATCTGAGCAGCTACCCTGGCGTCGAGCGGGCGGCACCGGCGTTCGGCCTGAAGCCGGACGAGCCAGGTACATGCGGCTGCGGGAGTTCAACCCGGTCGATCGACTGGCGGGGCTGGCGAAGGCGCGGGTGCCGCTGTTCGCCGTCCACGGCGACGCCGACACGGTGGTGCCGCTGGAGGCGAACAGCGGGCGGCTGAAGACGCGCGCGCCGCCCTGGGCGGACGATGACGGTCGTCGTCCCGGCAAGCGGCCAGGGTACAGCATGTGGCCCGGCTTCTTCCGGTGCGAGGAGCTGGTGGCGTTCGTCCTCGCCCACGCCGGGGTCGGGCTGGCTCGATGCGCCGCCGGAGTATCAGGTTATCCAGCGGACCGCGAAGAACGTCGGCACCGTCCGGTGCGCGGCCGGCTGGGCACGTCCGCCCGGACGGCCGACGTCGTCGAGTACCGGCTCGCCAACGGCCAGCCGGGGACGTGGCGGAAGCTCGACGCGGCGCTCAAGGAAGGCCGGTTCGACGCGACGATCGAGGTGAAGGCCGGCGGTCTGCACGGCTGGAGGTGCGGGCGACGGCCGGCGGCAAGCCGGTGGCGGAGGCAGCCGTGGCACACATCGGCGTGGGCGAGGTGTTCGTCGTCGCCGGCCAGTCGAACGCCGCCAACCACGGAGCCGAGCGCCAGGTCCCAAAGACCGGGCGAGTGGCGGCGTTCGACGGCAGCCGGTGGCAACTCGCCGCCGACCCGCAGCCGGGAGCGAGCGGCACCGGCGGCAGCTTCCTGCCGCCGTTCGGAGACGCCATCGCCGAGCGGTTCGGCGTGCCGGTCGGGCTGGTGGCGTGCGGTGTCGGTGCGACCAGCGTGCGCGAGTGGCTGCCCGCCGGTGCAACGTTCCCCAACCCACCGGACACTGGAAGGCCGGTGCGCCGGCGGGCGGACGGCACCTGGGAGAGCAAGGGCGAACTGTACGCCACCTTCCGCGATCGGCTGAAGCAGCTCGGTCCCCACGGCTTCCGGGCGGTGCTGTGGCACCAGGGCGAGAGCGACGCCAATCAGCGAGACGCCAGCCGCACCCTGTCCGGCCGTCTCTACCGCGCCTACCTGGAACAGCTCCTCCGTGCCAGCCGCAGGGACGTCGGCTGGGACGTGCCGTGGTTCGTCGCCCAGGTCAGCTACCACGGCCCCGGCGACGAGGCGTCGGCCGACATCCGTGCCGCCCAGGCGGCGCTGTGGGCGGACGGCGTGGCCCTGCAGGGGCCGGACACCGACGCGCTCAAGGGCGAGCTGCGCGACGCCGGCGGCAAGGGGGTCCACTTCAGCGGCGCCGGCCTCCGCGCGCACGCCGCCCGCTGGCGGACCGGGTCGGCCCGTGGCTGCACCGGCAAACCACCGTCGCCGACCGCTGACGGGAAACCTCCTCACGTCTCGGTGGGCCGCTCGTCCGGCAGCACCTCGAACACGTAGCCGTCGGGGGTGCGGAAGAAAGCGGGGGAACGGCGTGGGCCGCTCCGCCTCGATCAGCTCCGCCCCGGCCGCCGCCAGCCGGCGCCGCAGTCCGTCCAGCGTCGCCGCCGGGACGGTGACGGCGACGTGCCGGCCGAACTCCGCCTCGAACGGCGACGGCTCAAACCCAGCCACCTCGACCAGGTGCATCTCCTGCCCCGGCCCGACCTCCAGCCAGGCGGCGGGTCGACCGACGTTCGCCGGTCGGTCGATCGACCGCCAGCCCAGGGCGGCGGTGAAGAAGGCGGCCGACCGGGCGACGTCGCGCGTGGCCAGCGTGAAATGGGCAATCGGCATAGATTCGTTTACCCGTATTGGTATCTGATTATGTCCGGCCGTGGACGTCCGCGCGGAGATGCGATCACTCGTCGCCCACCAGCTTTTCGAGGACGGGGAGCCGCTTCTTCGCCTCGCGGCCGGCAGGGGAGTCGGGGCTGTCGGCGACGACCTGCCGGTACAGCCGGACGGCCTGGCGCAGCATGTCCGCCTTCTGGTCCCGATAGCGAGCGTCGAGTGGGCCGGTGGCGTAGCGATCCAGCGCGCGGGCCTGGGCGACCAGGAAGCGGCGCTGTTCGGCGACGTCCTCGGCCTCCCAGGCGGTGTCCCCCTTTGCCTCGACCGCTTCGAGGTCGCGGCGGGCCTGCTTGCCCTCGTCCAGATCCGGCCACCGCTTCATCACCCCTGCAAGAGCATCAGCCCGGCGTACCGGGTCGCCGGCCGGCCCATCCGTTTCCGCCCTTCATCGAGGAGCCGCCGCGCCTGCCCGTCCCGGTCGAGGTCGGCGTACCGGCTGGCCGGCCACTCGGCGGCCAGCTGCTGCCGCTTGCTCAGGCCGTCGTCGATCCGCTGCACCGCCCGGTCAGCGTGCGCTCGCCGGGGATCGCGTGCCCCATGCCGGCGACGGTCCACACCCGCGACCGCACTCCCACCTCGGTCAGGTACGGCCCGCGCAGCCGCTCCACCTCGCCGCGGTTGAAGTCGGTGGCGCCGGTCAGCAGGGCGACGCTCAGCCGGTCGATCACCCGCTGCCGCAGCCACGGCTCCTGCCGCAGATCGCCGGACGCACAGATCGGGATCACCCGGCGAACAGCTCCGGCAATGCGAACGCGATGGCGCAGGCGACGCGCCCGCCGCCGGAGAAGGACCAGGTAGGTGCGGTCCGGGTCGACCGGGAACTGGCGGCGGACGTCATCGAGCGCGTCGAGGGCGATGCGGACACGCCGCCGCGGCGGACAGTCGTTCCCGGCGGCTCGCGGGGCGACGTACAGCAGGTTCCGCGCGCGGGCCAGTCGCTCGAACGCCTGCCAGCTCCCCTCCGGGCCGGGGGACAGGTAGAGCAGCAGCGGGAGCGGCGCCTTCGCGTCTCCGCGGCGGGACGAACAGGTCGTAGGCCTGCGCCGCCGAGTCGTAGTCGCCCAGCCAGTCGGCCGGCGGGCGAGAGACGCTTTATGTCGAGACGACAAAGGTCCAGTCCAGCCGGGTCGGCTGTCGCACCTTCACCGCGGAGTGAAAGCCGGGACCGGGGGTCGCGCCGCGTGCGGCGGGGAGCAGGCACACCAGCAGCAGGAACGCGGAGCGGGACATTCGGAAACCTCTCGAAAGCGCGGGCGGCGGGCTATCGCGCACGATAGCGGTATGCTACCGGCGCATTGTCGTGAAAGAAGCGGACAGCGGCGCGCTCGCCCTTGTCGGCGAAGTAGACGCGGACGATGTCGACCACCGTCGCCAGCGGCGCCTTGGTCGCCGAGACAGGCCAGTTGCTGCCGAACAGCAGGCGGTCCGCGCCGAAGTCGGCCCACAGGGCGTCCAGCACGGGCCGGTAATAGTCGACGTCGCGCGGCGGTGGGGTGCGGGCGGTCTGCTCGACCAGGGCCGACACCTTGCAGAAGACGTTCGCGTGCCGTGCCGTCGCGCATCCCGTCGCGCCAGCCGCGGCGGCACCGGCCGGCCGTCGATCTTCAGGTTCGCCGCATGGTTGACGACGATCCGCAGCTTCGGCAACCGGGCGGCCAGGCGGGCGACGTCTGCCGGCAGGTCCGGTCCGCCGTTGACGTCCACCGTCAGGTCGTGGTCGATCAACCGCTGGCAGCGCTTGACCAGCTTGCCCTCCAGCCCGGCTCGCAGGTCGTCGTGGCCGATGCGGATGCCGCGGTAGAGCGGATTGCGGGCGAACCGGTCGCAGGTGGGCGTCGAACGTATCCGCCGCCGGGTCGAGCCGGCCGACCACGCCGAGCAGGAACGGGTCCCCGCCGCCAGGTCGAGCAGCCAGCCGTTGTCCTCGACCCACGGACTGGCCTCGACGACGACCGTGCCGACGACGCCGAGCGGCCGGGCCAACCGCTTGAACTCGTCGGGCAGGACGGGGCGGTAGAGCGCCCTGTCGCCCTTGCCCGGCCACGCCCTGCGGTCGGGTCGGATCGTAGAAGTGGGTGTGCGTGTCGACGATGGCAAGGGATCGCTGGTCGTCCGCCGCCAGGGCGTTCGCCGCGGTCCACCCGGCGCCGGCGAGGAGGAAGGCGCGCCGCTGCATGGTCGGTGTCCTGACAGGTCGTGACGAAGACCGCCGCGTCACTCTTCGCCCCACAGCGGGGCGACGTTGCCGCGGTCCCAGCGTTCCCAGGCGGCTTGCAGCTCCTTCACCGTTTCGGGATGCTTCGCCGCCAGGTCGGTGGCCTCGCCGACGTCGTCGCTCAGGCGGTACAGTTTGGCCGCCGAGGGCGTTCTTCTCTCCGTCGGCGGCGAGGTCGTAGCGGACGAGCTTCCAGTCGCCCTTGCGGGATCGCCACCGCTGGCCGAACCGCCAGAACAGCGCGTCGTGCGGCACGCCGGCCGCCTTCCCGGTCAGATACGGCAGCAGGTCGACGCCGTCCAGCTTCCACTCCGCCTTCACCGACACCCCGGCCGCCGCCAGCACCGTCGGCACCAGGTCGAGCTGGATCACCGGCGCGTCGTACACCTTGCCAGCCGGCAATCGCCCCGGCCACGCCAGCAGGAACGGCACGCGGATGCCGCCCTCCAGCGTGGTTCGCTTCGACCCGCGGAGCGGCGTATTGATCGAGCCGTTGATCGTCGTCCCCGCCATCGTCGGCCTGTCGTTGTCGCTCAGGAATGCAATCAGCGTGTCATCCAGCCGCCGATCGGCCGCCAGCTTGTCGAGCACCTTGCCGATGGCGTCGTCCATCGCCGTCATCATCGCCGCATAGGTGCGCCGGCGCCGGTCGGTGAGGGCGGCGAACCGGGCCAGCCGGGTGTCGTCCGCTTGCAGCGGCGTGTGGACGGCGTTGAATGCCAGGTAGAGGAAGAACGGGTCGGTCTTGTGGCGGTCGAGGAACGCCAACGCCTCGCGGCCGAAGGCGTCGGTCAGGTAGGCTGTCTCATTGATCGGTGTCGTGTCGCGCAGGACGGGGTCGTTCTTGGTGCCGGCGCGGAAGTAGTCGTGCGCCCCGCCGAGGAAGCCGAAGAACTCGTCGAACCCACGCCGGCGCGGGTGATAGCGCGGGCCGGAGCCGAGGTGCCACTTGCCGACCAGCCCGGTGGCGTACCCGGACGCGCGCATCCGGTCGGCGAGGGTGGTTTCCCGGCCGGCGGCCGACGCCGGCCAGCCGGCGGGCTGACCTCGTGGCCGAAGCCGCGTCTGGTAGCGGCCGGTAAGCAGCCCGCTGCGGGTTGGCGAGCAGTACGGGCCTCGCTGACGTAACCGCTGGTGGAAGCCGCACGCCGCGGCGGGCGAGGTCGGTCAAGGTGCGGAGTCGGGATGTCCTTGCAGCCGTGGAAGCCGACGTCGGCGGCTTCATGTCGTCGCCGACGATCAGCAGCACGTTGGGCCGGTCAGCCGCGCCGTACGCCGCGGCGACTGCCAGCAACCCCATCCACCCGGCAACCCAGCGTCTCATGCCTTGCCCTCGAAGCATGCCGCATCGTACCGGCCTCGACTGGCCGGCACCAGGGGCAGGTTCGCGGTTTGCCCGGCTGGCCGCACCAGGGCAGGGGATGACGGATCGGATCGCCCGGCATAGGACAGTTCGGGGATCGCCTCGCCGGCACTGACGGAGTCAGCCATGAGCACGACGGCAGACGCGAACGAGTTGGCGAAGACGTTTCTCGACGGCACAGTGACGGCGTTCCGATCGAACAAGCGCTGGCCGACCGGGCGATCGAGCAATTGCCCGACGACCGGCTGCACGTTGCCCTCGACGCCAACACGAATAGCATCGCCGTCATCATGAAGCACGTCGCCGGCAACCTGCGGTCGCGCTGGACCGACTTCTTGACCACCGACGGCGAGAAGCCGTAGCGCAACCGCGACGACGAGTTCGTCGACACCTTCACCTCCCGCGCCGCCCTGCTCGCCGACTGGGAGTCCGGCTGGGACCGGCTGTTCGCCACGCTGGCATCGCTCACCGCCGCCGACCTCGGCCGAACGGTCCCCATCCGCGGCGAGTCGCACACCGTGCCGCTGGCGGTGCAGCGATCGCTGGCCCACTGCGGCTACCACGTCGGCCAGATCGTCCTGATCGCTCGCGTGCTGGCCGGCGAGCAGTGGACCACGCTCACCATTCCGCGCGGGGCGTCGGCCGGGTACAACCAGAAGGTCTGGGGCGCCGGCCACTATCAGGTGCCGCCGCCCGAGGCGAAATGACACCGTCCCACCGGGAGGCAGGCGCATGCGACGGACGATGCTCGCACTGGCAGGCTTTTTCATCCTCGGGCTGTCAGCCAGTCCGGGGTTCGACGACAGGTCGGCTGCCGACGAATCGAAGTACGCCCGGATGCCGTGGCACCTGGTCGATACCTGGTGGGACCTCGGCCGGGCGACGTCGTTCGAGAGCCTGGCCGTCGACGTGACGATCAGCGACGACGTGCCCTCCTCGGTCAGCCTGTACCTGGCGCCGATCGGCCTGGGCCATCTGAACAAGTCCGCGTTCTATGGCGGTATCCAGACGCGGAGCGACGGCTACACCCGCGCCGATCGCAAGCTCCGCGGGATCGGCCCCGGCTACCTGTTCTCGATGTGGGGCGAGCGCAGCCACGACGCCATTCGGCCGTCGGAGGGCGGCTTCTGCCAGAGTTCGGGGCACGAGGGCGACTTCGTCAGCGTCCGCCGGCCGTTCGCCTGGACGAAGGGGCGATACACCTACCGGCTGACGCGGATGGACCGGGAGGAGGTCGGCGGCAAGCTGACCACCTGGGTCGGGGCGTTCGTCTACTCCCACGCGAAGGACGAGACGGTCTTCGTCGGCGCGTTGCGGTTCCCCGGTGAGAACCTGACGCTGGCCCGGCGGGTGGCGAACTTCGTCGAGATCTACGGCCGGCGGCGGCCGGTCGCCGACATCCCGAAGCTGACGGTCACCTTCGGCGCGCCGGTGGTCAACGGCAAGAAGCCGGACAACCCGACGGCGGAGGCGGTTTACCCGAAGGGCGTGCCGGACTACGCCGACGCGGTGGCGAAGGACGGCGCGATCGTCGTCACCGTGGGTAAGCCAGTCGACGACCGGCAAAAGCGACGAGTCGTGCTGATCGGCGGCAAGAAGTAGTGTGGTGTCCTGGCCGGCGGACAGTGGACCGTGGAGGGAGTCGAACCCTCATTTGCCGGGTGCAAGCCGGCCGTCTTCCCATTGGACGACACGCCCAGAAAGCAAACAGTGGCCCCGGTGGGACTCGAACCCACATGATTCCGCTTAAGAGGCGGATGCTCGGCCGGTTGAGCGACAAGGCCATACAGTAGCGCGGGTGGGAGTCGAACCCACAAGCACCTGTTTTTGAAACAGGCCGCTTTGCCGGTTTGCGTACCACGCCGGCGGTTCACAGGTCGAAACAGCGGAAGGAGAGGGAGTCGAACCCTCAAGGGCTGGTCGCCTCGCCCGGCTAGCAACCGGGTGCCATCGCCTGTTGGCTTGCCCCTCCGTTTCGCCGCCCGTTGTTACCCTCCTGTACGGAGGTCGCGGGCGGACGTGACAACCTTTTTCACGAGTCGGGATGGCTGGATTTGAACCAGCGTCCTCCTGCGTCCGAGGCAGGCGACCACTCCAGACTGGTCCACATCCCGAGAAGAGGCCCCGTGCGAGTCGCGGAAGCGGTCGTAACGCAGACTTTGCAGTCTGTGCCTCACCCGAGGCAGCAACTATCAAAGGTATAGTTGACGGGAGTCGAACCCGCCGGTGTGTACGCTTCTGCCGTGGGGCACGGTGGCCAGAGCACCCAGCGGGAGTCGAACCCGCACCTCCGCCGTGGCCGGGCGGCATGCTGCCGGTTGCATCACGGGTGCCTTGGTCGGACGATGCTGTCAAAGAGGCGCCGGCGAAGGCGGGGTCGCTCGTCGCTCTCCGTCGTTTGCGTCGCCGACACTGGACAGACACCCCGCCGCGGCACAGGTTCGCTCGCGCGGCGCGCTTTCTTCGCGCGCGGCGGTCAGCGGCCGGCCGGCGCGTTCGGGAACCGCCGCCGGTACAGCAACCGTTCCCACCACGACGCCGGCCGCAGCGCCGGGTCGGTGACGGCCACCTGGTGGACCTTGCCCCGGCGGGTGCAGATCTTCACCGTTCCGTCGGCCAGCACCTCGGTCACCCGCCAGAACTTGTCGACCGCGTAACAGTAGTCGTCGCCGTTCGACGCCGGGCTGATAGCGACGGCGTTCCGCCCCGGATGCCGCGAGAACTTCTGCTTGCGATAGATCACCGGGTCGCCGATCTGGAAGTGCCTGGTCATCGTCTCCCCTCCGTCCCACGCCACCGCGCTGGCTACCGGCATTCTAGACCCGACAAGGCGCAGCCCATCCTACCCATTGCCGCCTTCGCGAGAAAAGAGCAGCGCCGCGGGCAAGCGAGGTGCATTCACCGGGGGCGGATGCGGAGCGCCTCCCCAGGGTGGTCCTTGACACGCACTTGCCCCCGGTGTGTTCACCGGGGGCTAATGCCAATCGCCGCACGACAGGCCGCTCAGCCACCGAGGAACGCGCGCAGCACCAGGTACGACCCGGCCGACACCAGGGCCGCCACCGGGATGGTCAGCAGCCACGCCATCAGGATGTTCCGCGCCACCCCCCAGCGCACGGCGGACGCTCGCTTCGACGCCCCCACCCCCATGATGCTCGCCGAGATCACGTGCGTGGTGCTCACCGGGGCATGCAACGCCGTCGCCGCCAGGATCACCGCCGCCGCCGCGCTCTCCGCCGCGAACCCGTTGATCGGTCGCAGCTTGATGATCTTGTGCCCCATCGTCTTCATGATCCGCCACCCGCCCGACGCCGTCCCCAGCCCCATCGCCGCGGCGCAGCTGAGCACCACCCAGTACGGCAGCGGGTCGCCCGGCGCCGCCACTCCGTGCGTCAGCAGGGCCATGAAGATGATGCCCATCGACTTTTGCGCGTCGTTCGATCCGTGGGCGAACGCCATGAACCCGGCCGACACCAGCTGCAAATGGCGGAAGTGGTAGTTGACCGCCAACGGCCGCATCCGCACCACCAGCCACAGCAGCAGGATCATCAGCACGAACCCGCCGGCCAGCCCCAGAAGCGGCGACAGCACCAGCGCCTTCAGCGCCAGCGTCACTCCCCGCGAGCCGATCAGGGCCATCAGCGCCTCGCCGGCCGCTGCCCCCTCGGTCAGCTGGTGGCTCCAGACGGCGCCGACGATCCCGCCGATCAGCGCGTGCGACGAGCTGGACGGGATGCCGAAGTACCACGTCAGCAGGTTCCACACGATGGCCCCGAGCAGGGCGGCGATCACCACCGTCTGGGTGATCTCCGCCTCCGGGTTGGCGACGATCCCGGTGCCGATCGTCGCCGCCACCCCCGACCCGGTGAGCAGCGCCCCGACCACGTTGAACACCGCCGCCAGTAACACCGCCGTGCGGCCCGGCAGCACGTTGGTCGACACCACGGTGGCGACCGCGTTGGCGGTGTCGTGGAACCCGTTGATGTAGTCGAACACCAGCGCCAGCAGCACCACCAGCACCAGCAGCACCCAGGTGCTAGCCATTTTTCACCACCACCGAACGGATGGTGTCCATCAGGTCTTCGCAGCGGTCGATTCCGTTCTCCAGCGACACCAGCATGTCCTTCTGGCGTATCAGCTCGCGCGCCTCGGTGCCGTCAGCGAACAGCCGGGCGATCGCTTGCCGGTAGACGCCGTCGGCCTCGTTCTCCAGCGTGTGGACCGCCACCGTCGGCTCGCGGATCGATTCCGGGTCGCTGAACTGGCGCAGCTTGCCGATCGCCCGTTCCAGCTCGGTCACCGCCTGGCGGGTGATGCGGACCAGCTGCCGCATCGGGTCGGTGAGGGTTTCAAAGCGGAACAGCACGGCGAACGCGGCCGAGTGCTCCATGTCGTCGATCACGTCGTCCATCGCGCTGGTCAGGTGAGCCAGGTCTTCGCGGTCGATCGGCGTGACGAAGGTGCGGTCCAGCTCCTCGTACACCTCGTGGCACAGGTGATCGGCCTCCGTCTCGATCGGCTTGAGCCGGGCGGCGACGGCGGCGATCTGCGCGTGGCTGGTGGCCGTGCCCAGCTCGGTGAACACGTCGGCGGCCACGATCATCTTGGCGGCGATCTGGTCCAGCAGGAGGAAGAAGCGGTCCTGTCGCGGCAGTACGAACCGGACGAGGCGGTCGATCCACATGCGGAGAGTCCCGTGGCCACGGTGCGGAAAGGGGCATGCTATATACCGGCGGGCCGACCTTCAACCGTCTCCTCGCGGCTCCCGATTTCGCCACCGTCCGTCATCGAGCCGACATGTGCGGACGGAGACGGCAAAACAACGCCGTGCCCGGGGGCGGTCGAAACCTCCCCCCGGGCACGGTGCCATGCAGCGGTCGCAGCGCCGGTCAGATCGTCGTGTCGATCGTGGTATCAAGGTGTCCGTCGGCAGGCGTGTCGGCCGCCGGCGCCGACACGTCGGTCGGGTGATCGCCCTTGTCGTGCGCCGTCGTCGCGCTCGGGATACCGGCGTCGACTGCCGGCTTGGTGTCGTGTGTGGCCCCCGTGTCGGTCGGGGCCGGCTCGTCTTGCTTGTCGAGCGAGCCGAGCGTGAACGCCAGCGCAGCGTTGGTGTCCGCGGATGGGGTCGTCACGCCGTGGTCGGCGGTGTCGGCCGGCCGCGTCGTCTGCGGGTCGGCCACCGTCGTCAGGGGGGTGTCCAGACTGGTCACGACCAGATCGCCGGCGTCTGTCACCTCGCCGCTCGTGTTGGCGACATCGGTCTGCAGACCGCCGATCCCTGGGCCGTACGCCGGTAGCGGCTCGGCGTCGACGACGCCGGCGTCCGCCGCGCCTGGCGGCACCAGTCCGCCCAAGCAGTACATGATCGGACCACGATACGCCCACTCCGGCGGGTAGTCATCGACCGTCGTCGTGTCGACGACCCCGTCGATCGGCGCCTCGCCGTCCGGCAGGGGGACGTCGATCGGGTCGAGGTCGGTGGTCCAGAACGCGGCGCCGTCGTCGCTTCCCTGGCCGTCCCCGCCGTCGTAGATCCCGCAGGTGTACAGCAGCGGGTCGAGCACCTCTCCGCCGTCGTCGCCGTCGTTGATCCAGCAGGTGTACAGCAGCGGGTCGACGCCGTCCGCGCCATCGTCGACGATCTTGACGGGCAGGTCGTCGCCCGGATCGGCGGGAGGAACGTCGTCGACAGGCGGCGTCTCCTTGACGATCTGGATGTCCGGCGCCGCCGGACAGATCGCCAGAAGGGGCGTCGCCGACAGAAGGTTACGGTTCTCCAGCCCCTCGACCCGGAGGGCGGACGCCCGCCGGGTGGCCGCGGCGGACGGACCGCCGCGCAGCCGGTCGAGCAGACGACGCCAACCACGTTTCGCTGTGTCACGCATCTTGTTTCGTTCCCCGTTCCAGTGCGGATCACCCAGCCGCCACGGATGAGAGGGCCGTGGCGGGAGGTCGATGCGGCGGCGGGTTGATCCCCGTTTCCACAACAAGAACGCCGGCCGCTGCCTGTCTGCTCACGGGCACCTTTGCGGCGGACGATTCACGCCGAGTCGGCCAGCCCCAGGTGGGTGCGCAGCCAGCGAACGCCGTGGGCGGCGCGCTGCGACAGGGTACCGCGTGGACAGCCAGCCACCGCCGCCGCCTCCTGCTGTGACAGCCCGTCCAGATACCGCAGCCGCACCGCCTCCGCCAGCGCCGCCGGCAGCTGCGCCAGCGCCGCCTCCAGCTCCTCGCGCAATTCGGCGGCGTCGTCGGGCTTGTGCTCGCCCGACCGGGCCGCCCGCTGTTCGTGCCGTGCGCGCCGGTTCCGCGCCCGCAGGAAGGTGAGGGCCGTATTGCGGGCGACGGTGCCCAGCCAGCCGGCCAGCGTCGTCATCAGCCGAACGTGCCGCTGCGCCAGCGCGACGAACACCAGCTGGCTGACGTCCTCGGCGTCGTGCCAGCTGCCGAGTACCTGGAAGCAGGTGCGGAGGACCGCTGGCCGGTGCTGTTCGACCAGCCCGGCGAATGCCTCGGTCGATCCGCCGGCGCGGTACGCCTCCCACAGCGCCGCCTCACTGCACCGGCTGGTGTCGCCGGCGAGGAACGCCGTCGCCGTCGCCCCGCGCCCGTCGCCGCCGAGCGTCAAGGTGACGACCTCCGCTGTCCCGGTCGCCGGCACGTCGACGTGTTCCGTCCCGGCGGGGAGGGTGGCGACGCCATCGCGCACCACGGTGCCCGTGGCGTCGTGCGCGGCGAGCCGGTAAGGGACTTCGAGCGGGCCGTCGGCGGACCCGGTTCGCGTCAGGCGAAACGCCGCTGGGGTTTCCTGACTCACCGCCGGCACCAGTCCGACCGTCACCGCCGGACGCGCGGCAGCCGCCACGGCGGCCGGGTCGGGGACCGTCGTGTGGCTCGCGGCCCGAGGTTCGTTCGCCGGGAGCGACGTCGGGGAATCGATCGGTCCGGCGGCGGGCGCGGGGGAGCGGGGGAGAGAGGTCGATTCGATCTCCGCCGGCCGGTCGCCACCCGTGTCATTGGGGGGAGACGTCGTCGCGTCGAACGGTCCGGGCGGACAACCGACCACCGGCGCACCGTCGGTTCGCGTCTCGGCGGCGAAATCGCCCGTCCAGTCGAGAGACGATTCCTGGCCCGGAAGAAGCTCCGGTTCCGGCCCCGGCGCGTCGTCGAACGTGTCGGGCGACGTCCACCAGCCGTCCTTGCCGCCTGGCGGCGCCTGGACGACCGGCGGCGCTTCCCAGCTTGCCCCGCCATCCTGTTTTATCAGCGGCTGGTCGGACGAGCGGCCCCACACGAGGGGGTGAACGGGCGGCTGCATGCCGGACAGCGCCGCCGGTACGCAGCGGTCTTCCAGCCCTTCCAGCGCCACCGAGGTAAACCGGGCGGGGCGAGGCGACGACGGGGGAGCGAAATAGGCGCGCCACCGGCGGAACACTCGCGCGAACGAACGTGGATAATCCATTTCCGCATCCCGTCGCAGCGTTCGACTCGTCGTGGATGTCTTCGGCGGGCATCCCGCCCGGCCGTGACGAAAAGCATACCCACAGTATGACAGTAAAGGAACGCCGCTCGGCGGCTGATTGCTCACTCCACCCACCCCCGAGAGCCCCCATGGCCTCCGACCGACCGTACCGCCCCGCTCCGGAGTTGCAGCAGGTGCTCGACGACCTCGCCCGTCTCGGCAATCCGCTCGACACCATGACCCGCGACAACGTCGCCGGGCTGTGGTTCCTCCGCGAGCTGCTCGTCGCCCGTCCGCTCGCCCCGCTGCCGCTCGCCGAGGTCCGCGACACCTGGGTGCCGGTGCGCAACCGGCAGATCCCGGTCCGTTTGTACGTCCCCGACGACGCCGGCCTCGTCCGCGCCGGCCGCCGTCCGCTGCTCGTCTACTACCACGGCGGCGGCTGGAGCCTGGGCAGCATCGCCACCTACGACAGCCTGTGCCGCGGACTGGCGCGCCTGAGCGGGGCGGCGGTGCTGTCGGTCGACTACCGGCTGGCGCCGGAGTTCCCCTTCCCGGCCGGGCTGGAGGACGCTCACCTGGCGCTGGAGTGGGCGTACCGCAACGCCGACCTGCTCGCCGTCGACCGCGACCGGCTGGTGGTCGGCGGCGACAGCGCCGGCGGCAATCTGGCGACCGTGGTGGCGATGCGGCTGGCGAAGGAACGGCTGCCGCTGCGCCTGCAACTGCTGATCTACCCGTCGACCGACATCGGCCGCACCGACACCGCATCGTTCCGCCAGTATGGGCGCCGACCACTGGCTGACCACGCGGCTGCGAGCAGTTCCGCAGCTACTACGCCCGACCCGGCGGCTGTGGTCGATGCCGGAGGTGGCGCCGCTGCGAGCGGCCGACGACGACCTGGGACGGCTGCCGCCGGCGCTGATCCTGACTGGCGGCTGCGATCCGCTCCGCGACGAGGCGCGGCCTACGCCGAGCGGCTCCGCGCGGTCGGCGTGCCGGTCGATTACCGGCTCGAGCCGGAGCTGATCCACGCCGGCATCAGCCTGTACAACAAGTGCCGCCTGTACCCCGCCGCCAGCCGCCGCGTCGAGCCGATCCTGGCCGGCCTCGCCACCGCCGTCCGCGCCGCCCTGACGGCGTGACCCACCGAGAGATCAGGCTACACTTTCCACCTCACAAGGAGCTTCATCATGAACGCCGTTTCGCTGGCGTTGGGGTTGGTCCTGGCCGCCGTGTCGGCCGCCGAACCGGAGGCGCCGCCGCGGCGAACGCTCGGCCGGGTGTTCGCCAAACTCAAGGCGGGCGAGCCGGTGACGGTCGCCTACTTCGGCGGCAGCATCACCGCCGCGGCGGGCTACCGGGTGAAGACGTTCCGCTGGTTCCGCGACACCTTTCCAAAGGCCTCTCTCCGCGAGGTGAACGCCGCCATCGGCGGCACCGGCAGCGACCTCGGCGCGTTTCGCTGCGCCGCGGACGTCGTCGCGCATCGTCCCGACCTGGTGTTCGTTGAGTTCAACATCAACGACGGCAGCCCGAGCAACGAGTTCCGCAAGGCGACGATGGAGGGGATCGTCCGCCAGCTGTGGGCCAGCCCGTCGCGCCCCGAGATCGTCTTTCTGTACACCACCAGCCGCACCCTCGACCACCCGCGCGTCAGTCACCCGGCAGTCGCCCGGCACTACGGCATCCCCGAGATCGATCTGCAACCGCCGCTGCGGCAGGCGCTCAAGCGGGCCGACCTGCCGCAGCCGACCGCGGCGCAGAAGGCCGACCGGCGGCTCGACTGGAACGCGCCCGGCCAGGTGTTCATGAGCGACAGCGTTCACCCGAACGACCTCGGCCACACGATCTACGCCGACACCATTATCGCCTACCTGAAGACGCAGGTGGACGCCGCCCCGTCGCCGGCGCCGGCGCTGCCCGCCCCGCTGGTGAGCGACGAGTTCGCCCACGTCCGCATGGTCAAGCCGACCGCGGCGACCCTCACCGGCGACTGGGAGGTGCTGCCGCCGGCGCCGAAGATCGGGTTGCTCGCCCGCTACCACGAAGGGACGGTCAACGCCCGCCAGCCGGGCGACGCGCTGACGTTCCCGTTCGACGGCACGGCGATCGGCCTGTTCCTGAACGTGCAGAAGGACGGCGGCAAGTTCGAGTGGACGATCGACGACGGCCAGGCGGCGAAAGGCGACCCGAAGTACGGCGGGCCGCGCGGGGCGCGCCGGGGCGTGGTCGACACCGCCCCCGGCCCGTACTTCCCGCGCAACCACTACGCGCTGCTGACGTGCGGACTGCCGCCGGGCAAGCACACCCTGCGGCTGCGAGTACTGGACGACCACGACCGCACCAGCACCGGCCACCGTCTGCTGATTGGGTACTTCCTCGTCGGCGGAACGAAGTAAGGCGTTACTGAGCCGATTCGTCGCCGTCCGGGTAGAACACGTCGTCGTCGCGGATGTCGGGGATGCCGACCACCAGCACCCGCATCCGCCCGGCGGCGGCGTGAACGACCCGCGGCGGGATGTGGACCACGGTGCCGGTGCGGACCGGGTGGGCCACCCCGTCGAGCGTCAGCGTGCCCTCGCCATCGAGTACGTAGTACAGCTCGGTCGCCCGCTTGTGGTAGTGCGGGCGGGCGCCGTCGATGTCGACGACGTGCGCCCAGGCGGCGGTGTCGGCGTCCTGGCGGCTGATGAGCAGGTGCCGCCAGCCACAGGTGGACCGCTCGCGTGGTGTTTCGCCCTCGTGGCGGACGAGGATGGGGGCCGACATCGGGGTACTCCTCAGGGCGACAACACGGGCGAACGGCCCGCTCTGGGTGGCACGCCCTGAGGCTTGGCGAAGGGCGTGAGCGTGGGGAGAAACGTGAAGCGCAC
>JAXMAU010000048.1:0-50393 GCA_046350215.1 Gemmataceae bacterium
CATAGAATGGCAGGTGACAGATCGCTACGGTCGCACACAAGGCCACGTCCTCCGACCGGGCCTTGATCCGCGCCGTCCTCGTCCCATGTCCTACAATGACGGAGGAACCCCATCCTGACTGACGTGCGGCGTGGAGAGCGGTTGTTGTCTCCGCGGTATGATAGAATTGGTCTGGCGTCTTCTATTCACAGCCCGACGAGGCCTGGCTTCCTGGGGCACATTCTCGGAGGAAAGGCGTCATGGCCAAGCGATCCGTATCCCATTCGACCGATACGATCCTGATTCCGCCCGAGCAATGGGACATGCCGGTGACCTTCGACCCAGCCGGCAACCTTGTGACCCTGCGAGAAGCGACCCAACCGGGGCATGCCCCGTTGGCTCCCCTGGCGGCGCTCAGCCCGGAGAAACAGGCCGAATTGACGGTAAAACGGATCGAGGCGCAACCCGATTTCGAGGTGGCCATGCTTGGCGGCGGCCTGATCGATCGCGACCGCGCCATCCAGGAGGTGCGGGCCAACACCGACGTCGGTCGGGTGCTCATGGAGATCGAACAGCGCGTGGTGCAGAACCTGCTGGACGAGGTGGTGAATCGCTAACCGCGCCAGGAGACCGCCCATGCCCCGTCGATCGAAACGGACCCGCGAGCTTACCCGGCGAATCAACGTGACCGCGCTCGGCGTGGATTCCAACTACGAACCGATCACCCGCGCCGCCTGCGAGTACCGCGAAACGAACGTCTACCCGTATCTGGAGTCCAAAGGGTTTCAGGTCATCAAACTGCAAGGCCCGCTCGCGCGCCGGCATTATGTCGCCCCGGAAGCGCGGAAGCCGGGAGTCGACTATCTGACCGGGGTGGGACACGGGTTGGACGACCTGTACACCGGCGACCATGGGGCCGTCATCTTCCGGACCGGCGACTACCACCCGGACGAGGCCAACGGCAAGATCGTCCACCTGCTCTCCTGTCAAACCGCCCGCGGTCTTGGCCGCGACTTCGTCACCAATGGCGCCAGGGCGTACTTCGGCTACGACGAGAACTTCACCTTCACAATGGCCGAGAAGGACGTCTTCTTCGAGTGCGATGCCGAGATTGATAGAGCGTTCGCGGACGGGCTGACGGCGGCCCGAGTGTACGACCGCGTGCGCACCTTGTACGACCAGCGGATTGCCGAACTGCGGTCGGCCGGAAAGCTGCGGCAGGCCGCCACCCTGGAGTTCGATCGCGACCACCTCCGCTGTCCCTCGTCCGGTGGGTTGGCTTGGGGCGACACTCAGGCGAAATTGCACTGACCCGACCACGATTCGGCTCTCCCCTCCAACTGTCTGTGAACAGAGCCGTTCCTCCGCCCTGCGCCCTACAATGCCAGCAGACCCCATCCTGACTGACGTGCGGCGTGGAGGAGGTGCGATGTCGGTCATCCGGCTGCACTGTCCGGTGTGTGACAAGCGGCTCAAGCTGATGGCCGAGCCGTCGCGCCAGGGCAGCATCGTCTGTCCCCGCTGTTCGCACCGCTTCGGCTACGGAGCGCCGTCGTCCGGTGAAACGGTCGCCGTCGCGACGGCGCCGCCGCAACCGGCCCGGCCGATCGTCGCGCTGCTCGTCAGCCTGCTGGCGGGGGTGGTCCTGCTCGCCGGGCTGACGGCGGGGCTGACGCTGCTGCTGCAGGACCACGCCGCCGACTCGCCGCCGCCGGCCGAATCGGTGACACCGCCGGTCCCCGAAGAGTCGACGCCGATCGTGCCGACCAGTGTCCCGCCGTCGCCGCCGGTGCGCCCGCCGGACCCGCCGTGGGTGCCACGCGAGGTGCAGACGAAGGTCCATGCGGCGATGGAACGCGGGGTGGCGTACCTGCGCAAGCAGCAGCAGTCGAACGGATCGTTCTCCGGTAGCCACGCCATCGGGCTGGCGGCGCTGCCGGGGCTGGCGCTGCTGGAGTGCGGGGTACGCCGCGACGACCCGGCGATCCAGAAAGCCGCCGCCTTCCTGCGCGAGAAGGGGCCGCGTCTGTCGGCGGAGAAGGAGACGTATGAACTCTCGCTCGTCGTCCTTTTCCTCGACCGGCTCGGCGATCCGGCCGACCGGCCGCTGATCCGCGACCTGGCGCTGCGGCTGGTCGCCGGCCAGCGGCGTGACGGCGGGTGGGGCTACGACTGCCAACCGCTGTCGGCCGAGGACGCGCCACGGCTGGCGGAGTTTTTGACCCGCACTCGCGAGCCGCACTTCTTCCGCGCCGTCGACCGGCAAAACGGCGCCAAACCGGCCGAACGGCTCGACCCGACCGAACTGAGGCGCGTCCGGCGGGCGCTGCCGGAGCGCTTACGGGCGCTGCCGGTGGTGGAGGCGACCGGGACCGACGCGAAACCCCGCCTGCCGTCGGCCGGGTCGGACAACTCCAACACCCAGTTCGCCACCCTCGCCCTGTGGGCCGCCCGTCGCCACGAGGCGCCCGTCGAGCGCAGCCTGGAGCTGGTCGGCCGGCGCTTCCGGCTGAGTCAGGCGAAGAACGGCACATGGGGCTACCAAAACCCTGGCTACGGCACGCCGGCGATGACCGGCGTCGGGCTGCTCGGGCTGGCGGTCGGACATGGGGTGAGCGACGCCTCGCCCACCGACCAGCCGGGTCGCGACCCGGACCTCGACCGTGGACTGGCGGCAGCTGGCGAAACACCTCGGTAAGCCGTCCGACGGTTCGCTCAACCTGTACTTCCTGGTGGACGGTCGAACGAGTCGGCGTGCTGTACAAGCTGCGGGCGATCGGCGGCAAGGAGTGGTATCCATGGGGCGCGCAGGAACTGCTGCCGCGGCAGAAGGCCGACGGGTCGTGGGCCGAGGGCGCACTTCACGGCTCGACGCCGCTGCTCGACACCTGCCTGGCACTGCTGTTTTTGAGCCGTGCCAACCTGACCACCGACCTGAGCGACCAGCTGGAGCGGATCGTTCGGGTGCGCTGAGCGGCGGTCACTGCCGGTGGCCGTCGAGCCACTGCAAGAACCACACCGGCACGCCGTCGGGGTCGTGCAGGGAGAACAGTCGCGCCCCCCAGCTGGTCGTCACCGGCGGCGGGGCGGCGATCGGCAGCGCCCGGTGCGCCGCGTCGGCGTCGTCGACCTCGACGACGAGGTGCATCCGCTCGCCCGGCTCCGGCAGCCGCATCGGCTGTTTCTGCCGCGCCGCGTCGAGGATTTCGAGCCGCAGCCCGTACAGGTCGAACACCGTACTGCGGGCGTTGGCGCGGTCCCAGGCGCGAACCACCGGGAAGCCGAGCGCCTTGCCGTAAAACTCCACCACCGCCTCGAACTGGTCGGTCGCCAGCGCGACGTAACTCATGGCCGCTCCTCCTTTGTCGCCACCCCCTTGCTAGCGTACCACGAGGACGCATCGTCCGCCCGTGTCGGGACCGGGAGGGTATCGGCACGGTGGCCGTTTCCGGGTGGCACGCTCGGAGCGCAGCGACGGGCGTGGGAGCGTGTCAAGCGTCCTCCCACGCTCACGCCCTTCGCAGAGCCGCCACTCCGGCGGACCGAAGGTCTCCCGCACGCCGGAGGAGACCTGCGGTCCGCAGAGTGGCAAGGTCGGGAGACCTTGCCACAACAGCCGACCTTGCCACAACAGGGCGCGACGTCGCGCTCCAGGCGACGCACTCGGGGCCCTCACGGGACCCCGCTCGCCAACAGCCCGTCTGGCCAGGCGAGGGGAACCAGGCCCGTCGGTGTCACGCCTCATGCTCACGAAGCGTGAGCATGGCACCCTGCTGATTCCTTCTTTCCCTCTCTTCATTCTCTTCCTCCTCTTCTTCCCTCTGTGCCCCTCGGTGTCCTCTGTGGTGAGTCCTCTGCTTCTCCTTGCCGCTGGCGGGGCAACGCCATAGACTGCGCAGATTCATCGTCCGGCCCGCCATTCGAGGAGACGGTTTCACATGGCCAAACCCACACTTAACGTCCCCGCCGGGGGAGAGAAGATCGCCATTCGCGACGGCCGGCTGGTCGTCCCCGACCAGCCGATTATCCCGTTCATCGAGGGCGACGGCACCGGGCCGGACATCTGGCGGGCCAGCGTGCGGGTGTTCGATGCGGCGGTCGAGAAGGCCTACGGCGGACGACGACGGCTGCGCTGGATGGAAGTCTACGCCGGTGAGAAGTCACACACCCAGCTCGGCACCTGGCTACCCGACGAGACGGTCGACGCCTTCCGCGAATACCTGGTCGGCATCAAGGGACCGCTCACCACGCCGGTCGGCGGCGGCATCCGCTCGCTCAACGTCGCCCTGCGGCAGATGCTCGACCTGTACGTCTGCCTGCGGCCGGTGCGCTGGTTCAAGGGCGTGCCGTCGCCGGTCAAGCACCCGGAAAAGGTCGACATGGTCATCTTCCGGGAGAATACCGAGGACATCTACGCCGGGATCGAGTTCGAGGCCGGCAGCGACGACCTGAAGAAGGTGCTGGCGTTCCTCAAGGACACCTTCCCGCAGATGTACAAGAAGGTGCGCTTCCCCGAGTCGTCCGGCCTCGGCCTCAAGCCGGTGTCGAAGGAGGGCACCGATCGGCTGGTGCGCGCCGCCGTCCGCTATGCGCTCGACAACGGCCGCAAGAGCCTGACGCTCGTCCACAAGGGGAACATCATGAAGTTCACCGAGGGGGCGTTCCGCAACTGGGGCTACGGCATCGCCGAGAAGGAGTTCGCCGGCAAGACGTACACCTGGCAGCAGTGGGAGCGCACGCGGGCGGAAAAGGGTGAACCGGCCGCCAACGCCGAGCAGAAAGCCGCCCTGGCCGGCGGCGCTGTGCTGGTCAAGGACGCCATCGCCGACATCACGCTGCAGCAGGTGCTCACGCGCCCCGACGAGTTCGACGTGATCGCCACTCTCAACCTCAACGGCGACTACCTCTCCGACGCCCTGGCGGCCCAGGTCGGCGGCATCGGCATCGCGCCGGGCGGCAACATCAACTACGACACCGGCCACGCCGTCTTCGAGGCCACCCACGGCACCGCCCCGAAGTATGCCAATCTGGACCGCGTCAATCCCGGCTCGGTCATTCTCTCCGGCGAGATGATGCTGCGCTACATGGGCTGGACCGAGGCGGCCGACCTCATCATCAAGGGGATGGACGGCGCCATCGGCAGCCGCACCGTCACCTACGACTTCGCCCGGCTGATGGAGGGGGCGAAGGAAGTGAAGTGCAGCCAGTTCGGCGACGCGGTGATCGCCCACATGTGATGTACCCCCGCGGCCGCCCCCGGCGGGAGGCACACCGCCTCCCGCCGCCCCACCGGGCGCGGAGGACCGTCGTCATGAATTCATCCCCCCCTACCCTCGACTCGATCGCCCGCCGCGGCGCCGCCGCCGTCCTCGCCGCGTTCCACGAGTACACCGGCGCGTTCGCCGCCATCACCCGCCGCGCCAAAGCGCGGTTCGAGGAGCGCGACTGGCACGGCATGCAGCATGACGCCGTCGACCGGCTGTCGCTCTACGGCAGCTCGGTCGCCGCCTTCCTGGCCGAGCTGCCCGCCCACCTCGGCGCCTCGGCTCACCAGCCGGAGGTGTGGGCGGCCATGAAGTCGACCTACACCGGCCTGATCGCCGACCGGGCCGACGCCGAGCTGGCCGCCACCTTCTTCAACTCCGTCTCCCGCCGCGCCTGCGGCACCGTCGGCGTTGACCCGGCCGTCGAGTTCCTCGCCCCGCCGGCCGGCGACACCGACGCCGCCGGGGCGGTGTTCGTCGCTTACCCCGCCACCGGATTGCTGCCGGCGGTGATCGAGGCGATGCTGACTGCGTGCCGGTTCGCCGTTCCGTTCGACGACCTGCCGCGCGATGCCGCGCAGGCCGCCGACGCGGTCGCGCGCGAGCGGCGGGCGACTGGGCGGACGCGGCCGATCGACGCGGTCGAGGTGCTGCCGACGGTGTTCTACCGCAACCAGGGGGCGTACCTGATCGGCCGCCTCCGCGACGCCGACGGGGTACAGCCACTGGCGCTGGCGCTGCACCACCCCGCGGCCGGCGTGGTCGTCGACGCCGTTCTGCTCACCGCCGACGAGGTGAGCGTCGTCTTCAGCTTCACCCACTCGTACTTCCACGTCGACACCGATCGGCCGGCGGCGCTGATCGCGTTCCTGCAGTCGATCATGCCGCTCAAGCGGACCGCCGAGCTGTACATCGCCATCGGCCACAACCGGCACGGCAAGACCGAGCTGTACCGCGAGCTGCGCCGGCACATCGATGACCCCGGCGCCAAGTTCGAGGTGGCGGCCGGCGACCGCGGCATGGTGATGATCGTGTTCACCCTGCCGTCGTATGACGTCGTGTTCAAGATCATTCGCGACCGCTTTGCCTTTCCCAAGACGACCAGCCGGCGCGAGGTCATGGAGAAGTATCAGCTGGTGTTCCGCCACGACCGCGCCGGTCGGCTAATCGACGTGCAGGAGTTCGAGCACCTGCGCTTTCCGCGCGACCGCTTCGCCGACGACCTGCTGACCGAGCTGCAGGCCGACGCCGCCGACAGCGTCACCGTCGACGGCGACACCGTCACCATCCGCCACCTCTACGCCGAGCGCCGCATCCGCCCGCTCAACCTGTACCTGCTGGAAGCGGGCGCGCCGGAGTGCAGTAATGCCATACTCGATTATGGTCAGGCCGTGAAGGATCTGGCGGCGACCAACATCTTCCCCGGCGACATGCTGCTGAAGAATTTCGGGGTGACGCGGCACGGGCGCGTGGTGTTCTACGACTACGACGAGCTGTGCCTGGTGACCGACTGCCACTTCCGCGACCTGCCGGCCGGCCGCGACGAGGACGAGTACGCCGCCGAACCGTGGTTCTATGTCGGCCCGACCGACATTTTTCCCGAGGAGTTCATCCGCTTCCTCGGTCTGCGCGAGGAGCTGCGCGCGACGTTCCTGCGGGCGCACGGCGACCTGCTCACCGCCGACTACTGGCGACGGGTGCAGGAACGCCACCGCGCCGGCGACCTGATCGAAATAACCCCTTACCCGGAATACAGACGCATGGGGCGACCACAATGAAGTCGACAGTGGACGAGATCCGGCGGCGGTTCGACGCCGACGTGGAGCGGTTCAGCAACCTGGAAACCGGGCAGTCGGCGACGGTCGACGCACCGCTGGCGCTGGCCCAGGTGGCGGCCGCGGCGGCCGCCGTCACCCCGCACGCTCGCCACGTCCTCGACGTCGGCTGCGGCGCCGGCAACTATACGCTCAAGTTGCTGGAGCGGTTGCCCGACCTGGACGTCACCCTGATCGACCTGAGCCGGCCGATGCTCGACCGCGCCGTCGAGCGCGTGAGCGCGGCCACGCGCGGCGCCGTCACCGCCATGCAGGGCGACGTCCGCGACCTCGAACTGGGCGAGGGCCGGTTCGACGTGATCCTGGCCGCCGCCGTGCTGCACCACCTGCGGACCGACGCCGAGTGGCGGGCGGTATTCGCCGCCTTCCACCGCGCACTGCGGCCGGGCGGGTCGGTGTGGGTGTTCGACCTGGTGGAAAGCACACTGCCGCCGGTCGAGGAACTGATGCGCGCCGGCTACGGCGAGTACCTGACGCGGCTGAAGGACGAGAAGTACCGCGACCATGTGTTCGCCTACATCGCGCAGGAGGACACGCCGCGACCGCTGGTGTATCAGCTGGACCTGTTACGCCAGGTCGGCTTTCATCAGGTCGAGGTGTTGCACAAGCACCTGTGCTTCGCCGCGTTCGGGGCGGTGAAGGGCGACGGGTAACGGCACTGCCGAACGGTGTCAGCGCAGCAGCGCCGCCAACGCCTTCGCGTCGCGGGCCACGAGGTAAACGGGCGACTCCGTCACCTCGACCGACGTTCCACGTAACGCATTACCCATTACATCAAACGCTCGGACCCCATCACCCACGGCCAACTGGCGCGGCGTTTCGGCCGTGTTCCAGGCGATGCCGACAGGGCCGCGGCTGGTGTGGAACAGGTAGACCTGGAGGCCGTCCCGGTCCTGCCGGCTGCCAAGGCAGGTTTTCGGTACGCCCACGAGGGCATTGAACACATGTACGCCGGCGAACGCCCGTCGCGGCGTACCGCCGTACTCGAAGAGTATGCCGCCGGCGTCGGGGCCGTTGATCGTGCCGCAGGTGCCGGCGTGGAAGAAGATCTTGCGAACCCCGCGCGCCATCGACACGACCGCGAACTTGATGATGTGCTCGGTGGCAGCGCGCTCGCTGGGCCAGAGGCATCGGTTCATGGTGTCATCGCCGAACGTCGAGGGAACACTGGGCGGATCGTCGTCCGCATAGCACCCGAATTCGGTGATCCAGACGGGCTTGTCGCCACCCTTTTTCGCTTGCAATCTTTGAAGATCTTCAAACGGCTGATTGTAACTCTCCACCGGCCGATCCGGGTCATACACATGCAGATCGGACACGTCCAGCAAGCGCAACCCGCCCGCCTTGATGAAGTCGCTGGTGTAGGTCGACTTCAGGCCCGCGCTGATGCCGCCGACGATCTGGCACTCGGGATCGGCAGCTTTCATGTGTCGAGAAGCCACGCCGAGTAGCTTCACATAGTCGGCCAGACCATAACCGTACTGCCTGGGCAGCGAGTAATTCGTGTACACCGGCTCATTGAGTATTTGATAGTGCGTCACGCCATGCGGCCTGGCGGACCTGTAATGTTTGACCACCTCGGCGGCATAGGTGCCGAAGTCATCCAGGTTCTTTGGAGCAAAGGCCAGGGGGATGCGCGTTCGCAGGTAGGTGTTGCTGGCCGGTATGGTCCGCAACACCTCGGGGTCCATGCTGGTGGACCATTTCGCCGAGGGAACGGCAACAGGACCTCGACCTGGCAATTCAGTTTGAGCAGGCGATGAATCTGCTCGTCGGGGATGGTGAAGTCCCACCGGCCCTTCTCCGGCTCCACCGTATCCCAGCGCGCCGACCAGTCTCGCCACCAAACCACCCCGGCATCGCGGGCACGCTCCACGAGGAAATCCCAGGGGTAAGCGTGATTGAAGCCGAAGAAAGAATCCCCGGGCGTCGGCCGGATTGGTTCGAGGACGGCGCAGCGCAATGATTGCGTCCCGTCCGACGTGGTCCATTGGGCACGGAAGAAGCCGCGCTTGCCCTGGGCCGTCCGAATCACCGGCCGCTGGACGCGCTTGCGCGACGGCACCGTCAGCGTCACGGATTGGTCCAGAACGGTCTGGTCGAAGAAATCGGTCACGACCAGCTTGCCAGTAATGCTTTTCTCCGCCCCGGCATTATTGAAGGCGCGCAGGTGAAACTGCATACCCCCGGCCACGTCCGCGAACAGATTGCCCGGAACGCCGGTTTCCACAAACGCTTCCACCTCCTGCCGCGGTTCGTACGCCGTCGCCTCGGCGCCGCGTTCCAGCTGGACCGCATCGACCCACAGCGTCGCCGCGTCACGCTTCGACGCTTCCAGGTCCCAGGCCG
Source organism: Gemmataceae bacterium (assembly GCA_046350215.1). Lineage (GTDB taxonomy): Bacteria > Planctomycetota > Planctomycetia > Gemmatales > Gemmataceae > JAXMAU01. Next base: position 9,428 of record JAXMAU010000048.1, read on the forward strand.
GCGGCGATGAAAACGTAGGGCTGACTGGGCCGGGCGGTGAACGTATGCCGTTGCCAGGACTGGCCCACGGTCACCTTGCGGGAGAGCATGCGGCCACCGGCTTCCTGCACCACCAGTTGCGCGGCCACGTTCTCCTGATCGGCCTTGAGATACGCCGACAACGTCAACGGCTTGCCCACCTCGACCGCGAACCAGCCCTGATTGGCCGCCAGCACCCGCTTCACGGGTTGACGCACGGGTTGGAAATAATCGAACCAGAAGACCGGATAGTTCGTGGGGTTGAGGGCGATCTTCAGGCTCGTTTGGCCGTGCTGGGCATTGCCATCGTCCAGCTCTCCTTCGAGTCGATACAGGTTGCCCGCCCACCCGCTCAGGCCCCAGGTGAAACTGCCCCAGTTGGCAGTGCCGCACTCAAAGCTGCTGTTGGGCACCAGGTTCTTGACACCCTTGCCCTCGATCGTCGGCAGCCATCGTTGCCCGGCGGCCGTCTCGACCAGTTCCACGTCGTCGAGCCACAACTCGCCCGTGCTTTTGAACCAGAATTGCAGGCGGCTGGCTTCGGCGGGTAGGTCCTCGCGCGCTCGAAAGATGAACTCGAAGCGTCGCCAGGCGGACCGCGGGCGGAAGGCTTCGGCCAGGCCAATGTTGTTCCAGACGTGCGTGTTCACCAGGCCGATTTCGACCGCGCCCTCTTTGAGGTCCTTTGCCCTCGCCCAAAGCGACAGCCGATACCAGTGGCCGCGCCGTACGCCGACCTTGCCCACCTGGCAAAGCATGGCGTGATGGTCGGGTCCGCCCTCGCGAAAGGCCGAGCAAATCAGTCGCCCGCACCGCTTGCCGTCGCGGCCCACACCAAACCCCAGTTGCTGAACAACGGCCCGATTGCCTGACATGGCCCAGTCCGCCGGCACGTCGGGTTTGCCGCCAATTTGTTCAAACGAACCATTGGCGATGAGATTTTGACCGGCACTCAGCGCGCCCAGGCACACAACGAGAAGCGTGCTCAACATGGCAACCTCCTCCCGGACACGACAAGGGGGTATGGGCGCTGTCGTTCCGTCAGAGACTATAGAGGGCCTTCTGCCGCGACAGCGTCAAGGCGCGACGGCGGATGGCCATCCGCCGTGGTCGGAGGTACAACCACCGGCGGGGCGTGGCCGGCTGCATCGGCGAGGAGTGCATATGCGATCTTTCACAGCCATTTGTTGCCTGATACTGTTCACCATCACCGCCGCACCGGCGGACGCGCCGCGGACGTGGCAGGTCGACCCGCCGGCGATGCGGCTGGCGCTGGACGCGGTGTGGCGGCGCATCGAGCGGCGCGACCGCGACCTGACTGCCCGCGGGCTGATGCTGTTCGCCACCGAAGGGGCGGCCGCCCGCTATCGCCCCGACCGGCTCGACACAGCCCTCGGCCTGGTCCGCGAGCTACAGGACCGCGACTCGAAAAGCGCCACCTTCGGCAACCTCCGCTGGTATCTCCGCGAGACGACGGTGCGCGATCGCAACGCCGTCGAGTTCGTCGTGCAGACGGCAACGGTGCTCATCCGCGACCACACCACCGGCCTGTCCAGTTCGGGTAAGAAGTTACTGGATCAAATCCTGCGCGACGCCGCCGAGGGGATGCGGCGCCACCGGGTCGGCGAGGGGTACACCAACATCTACTTGATGAAAGCGGCCAACTGTCTGCTGCTCGGCGAGTACCTCGGGGACGAGAAACTGGCTGACGACGGACGAACGATGCTGCGCCGGTGGTTTGCGTTCACCGCGGACAACGGCGTGCCGGAGTACAACAGTCCGACGTATACCGGCGTCGACCTCGACTGCCTGGCGCTCGCCGCCCGGTTCGCCCGGCGGGCCGAGGATCGGCGGATCGCCGAGCAGGGGTTGCGGCTGTTCTGGACCGAGGCAGCGGCGCACTGGTTCGCCCCGTGTGAACGGCTGGGCGGATCGCACAGTCGCGACTACGACTACCTGACCGGCCGCGGCGCCTTCGACGCGCACGCCTGGCTGGCCGGCTGGCTGAGCCGACGCCCGCCCAGCGGCGAGGGACTGGGCAACACCCCCGCCGTGACGACGGTGACGGCACGGACGTGGCGGCCGGCGGACGAGTGGATCCGGCCGCTCCAGCGGGAGGTGCCGCGCATGATTCACCAGCGCTGGGGCAAGGAGTCGTGGCAACGCGCCGCCCACCACGTCGGCCGGCGGTTCAGCGTCGGCTCGGCCGGGGCGGCGAAGGCGTTCGACGACAAGGTGCTCACCGTCAACCTGGGCGGACCGACCACGCCGATGGTGAACTACGTGATGGACTGCCGCGACGACCCGTATGGCAAGCGGCGCGAGGTCGGCAAGGACGGGCATGCCAAGGCGCTGCACCTGATCCCCTTCGTCGCCAGCGCCCAGGATGGCGCGGAGGTATTGTTTCTGGCCTCCGATGATCCGGTGCAGCCGAAGCACCGGCGGCCGGTCGACAAGCTCGCCGGGCTGTGGTCGCACCTGGTGTTGCCGACCGAGGTGACCGTTTGCGACGCCAGCGGCAACGCGCTCGCCGCCGGTGCCCTGCCGCCGGGCGCGCCGATCTTCCTGCGGCGTGGCGACGTGACCATTGGCATCCAGTACCTGGCTACTCGAACATGCGCCGGGGACAAAGCCAGGGTCCAGCTGGTCGACGACGGCAAGCGGTGGCTGGCGCGGCGGCTGACGGTGACGCATGGCGAGGGCGAGGCGGTCGCCGGCCGCGGCACGGTGGCGCTGTGGCTGCGGGCCGCCGAGGGGCTGGACGACGCCGGCTTCGCCCGGTTCGCCCGCACGTTTGCCGCCGCCCGTCCGCAGGTGGCCGAGCGCGACGGACGGTTCACTCTGCGCGTCGACGGACTGAACGGCCCGCTGCGGCTGGACGTCGATCCGGCGCGCCGCCGCTACCACGCCGTCGAGGCGCCCAACCCGCCGCCGGCTGGTTTCCTGCTGCGGGTCAATGATCGCGAGGTGTGGCGGCCGGTGATCGCCGCGGCGCTCAGCGGCACCGACGCGAAGGTGCCAAAAAGGATTAACCAGAACCGTCAACTTTTTCTAACTGTTTTACCAGACTGCGCCTGGATCAGTTCCGCCAGCCGGGCGGCGGCCGGGGTGAGCCGCCGATGCCGCGGCAGCACCAGTCCGTAGGTCCGCCGGGGGAAATAACGGCTCATGTCGATCGCCGCCAGCCGCTCCTGCCCGGTCAGGCAGATGCTGGTGACGATCGACACCCCCAGCCCGCACTCGACATACTTCTTGATCACCTCCCAGCCGCCCGCCTCGACCGCGACGCGGTAGGTCAGGTTGTACTTCTGGAAGACGTAGTCCACCACCCGCCAGGTCGACAAATGCGGCGGCGGCAGGATGAGCGGGTGGCGGGCCACCTCGCGGATGCTCACGCGCTTTCGCCCGGCCAGCGGGTGATCGCGGGCGACGATCAGCATCGGCGCATAGGTGAACGCCGGCCGATAGACGATGTCGTCGGGCACCTCGACCAGCGGCCCGACGACCAGGTCGACCGCCCCGCCGCGCAGCAGCTTCAACCCCTCCGCCCCGGTGACGTTGTGCAGGCGAATCTCGACGCCGGGATAGCGCGCCGCGTACTCCTGCAAAAACGGAGGTAGAAGATACAGAATAGTCGATTCGCCGGCAGCAATGCGAATCCAGCCGGACTCCAGCGCCGGGTTGCCGGTGTGAAACCGCTCCTCCAGCGAGTCGAGCGACGCCACCAGCGGGTGAACCAGGTCGTAAAACGCCCGTCCCTCCGGCGACACCACCACCTTCGGCCCGTGCCGGTGGAACAGCGGCACGTTCAGCCGCGCCTCCAGCCCCTGAATCTGCAGCGACACCGTCGGCTGGCTCAACCCCAGCGCGCGGGCGGCGCGGCTGAAGCTGCCGGCCTGCACGGCGGCGCAGAACGTCCGCAGCTTTTGCAGATAATTGCGATCGTCTACCGCAGGCGTGGTACGGAGCATGGCGGCCTCCTGGCACGCGGCCCGACCGGACGAGGGAGTATTGGCAGGGGTTATTGTATGTATTGGCGGATTGTCCGTATGGGGGAGCGGACCGGATGGCTAGATTGATGGCATCCTGTCGGTCCGCTCGCTGTCGCGTCGGACCGGGCGGCGGTCGGCCGGCCCGGTCGCAACCGTTGTCCCCATCAGACACGCCACCCGAACCTTGAGGGCTTAGTCATGGCTCTATCTCCTGCGGCAGACACGGCCGGGGTGGAAGTGCTCGCGCCGGTGCCCGCCGAGTGTACGGACCTGCTCACCCCCGCCGTCCTGCGCTTCCTGGCCGGGCTGCAGCGGCGGTTCGACGGCCGCCGCCGCGAACTGCTCGCCCGCCGCCAGCAGGTGCAGGCACGGCTCGACGCCGGCGGAATGCTCGACTTCCTGCCGGAGACACGGGACGTTCGCCGCGGCGACTGGAAGGTCGCCGCCATTCCGGCCGACCTGCTCGACCGCCGCGTCGAGATCACCGGCCCGGTCGACCGCAAGATGGTCATCAACGCGTTGAACTCCGGCGCGCGGATGTTCATGGCCGACTTCGAGGACTCGCACTCGCCCACCTGGGACGCCACCCTGCAGGGCCAGATCAACCTTCGCGACGCCGTCCGCGGCGTGATCGACTTCACCAGCCCCGACGGCAAGCGCTATCAGCTCGACCGCACCACCGCCACCCTGCTCGTCCGCCCGCGCGGCTGGCACCTGACCGAGAAGCACGTCAAGGTCGACGGCCAGCCGATGTCCGGCTCGCTGTTCGACTTCGGGCTGTACCTGTTCCACAACGCCGAGGCGCTGCTGGCGCGCGGCACCGGCCCGTATTTCTACCTGCCCAAGCTGGAAAGCCACCTGGAGGCGCGGCTGTGGAACGACGTCTTCGTCGCCGCGCAGCGCGAGCTGAACCTGCCGGTCGGCGCCGTCAAGGCGACGGTGCTGATCGAGACCATCCCGGCGGCGTTCGAGATGGACGAGATCCTCTACGAGCTGCGCGACCACATCGTCGGGCTGAACTGCGGCCGGTGGGACTACATCTTCAGCTTCATCAAGAAGTTCCGCCGCCGCCCCGACTTCGTCCTGCCCGACCGTGCCCAGGTGACGATGACGACGCACTTCCTGCGCTCGTACTCGCAGCTGTGCATCCAGACGTGCCACCGGCGCGGGGCGTTCGCGATGGGTGGCATGGCGGCGCAGATCCCGATCAAGAACGACCCGGCGGCGAACGAGGCGGCGCTCAAGAAGGTGCGCGACGACAAGGAACGCGAGGCCGGCGACGGGCACGACGGCACCTGGGTCGCCCATCCGGGGCTGGTGCCGCTGGCGATGGAGATCTTCAACGCCCGCATGCCGACGCCCAACCAGTTGACGCGGCTGCGCGAGGACGTGAAGGTGTCGGCCGGCGACCTGCTGCGCGTGCCCACCGGGACGATCACCGAGCAGGGGCTGCGGGTGAACGTGAACGTCGGCCTGCGCTACCTGGAGGCATGGCTGCGCGGCAACGGGTGCGTGCCGATCTTCAACCTGATGGAAGACGCCGCCACCTGCGAGATCTCCCGCACCCAGGTGTGGCAGTGGATCCGGCACCCGGGGGGTGTGCTGACCGACGGCCGCAAGGTGACGGTCCCGCTGTTTCGCCAGGTGATGGGCGAGGAGCTGGACCGGATCCGGGGGGACCTGGGTGCGGCCGTCTTTGACGGCGGCCGGTTCGACCTGGCGCGACAGATCTTTGACGCCGTCAGCACCAGCGACGAGTTCGTCGAATTCCTGACGTTGCCGGCTTATGACCATCTGCCGTGAATCGCCGGCGGCCGGCGGGGCGCCTGGCCCCGCCTCACCGGCCGCCCGGCGCGAGAGGGTTCCTTTCTGACGACCCTGACCGACGGGCCTGGGAGGAGGACTGGCGTATGGAGAACTACACGATGCCGACGGCGGCCGACCTGGACCGCCGCTGGCGGACCGCCCCCCGCTGGCAGGGGATTCGGCGCGACTACACCGCCGCCGACGTGGCGCGGCTGCGCGGCACCGTTCACGTCGAATCGACGCTTGCGCGCCGCGGCGCCGAGAAGCTCTGGAAGCTGCTCGGCAGTGAGCCGTATGTCAACGCCCTGGGGGCGCTGACCGGCAACCAGGCGGTGCAGATGGCCGAGGCCGGGCTGAAGTCGATCTACCTGAGCGGCTGGCAGGTGGCCGCCGACGCCAATCTCGCCGGTCAGATGTACCCCGACCAGAGTCTCTATCCGGCCAACAGCGTGCCGGCGGTGGTGCGGGCGATCAACAACGCCTTCCGCCGCGCCGACCAGCTGCACCACGCCGAGGGCGATGATCGGATCGACTATTTCCTGCCGATCGTGGCCGACGCCGAGGCCGGCTTCGGCGGCGTGCTCAACGCCTTCGAGCTGATGAAGGGGATGATCGAGGCCGGAGCGGCCGGCGTTCACTACGAGGACCAGCTGGCCAGCGAGAAGAAGTGCGGGCACATGGGCGGCAAGGTGCTAGTGCCGACCGGCCAGTTCCTGCGCACCCTCAAGGCCGCCCGGCTGGCGGCCGACACCCTCGACGTGCCGAGCGTGCTGGTCGCCCGCACCGACGCCAACAGCGCGCATCTGTTGACCAGCGACATCGACGAGCGCGACCACCCGTTCCTGCTCGGCGAGCGAACGCCGGAGGGGTTCTTCCGCGTCACCGGCGGGCTGGACATGGCGATCGCCCGCGGGCTGGCGTACGCCCCCTACGCCGACCTGATCTGGTGCGAGACGTCGGAGCCGAACGTCGCCGAGGCGAAGCGGTTCGCCGAGTGTGTTCACAAGGAGTTCCCCGGCAAGCTGCTGGCGTACAACTGTTCACCGTCGTTCAACTGGAAGGCCAAGCTGGACGATGCCGCCATCGCCCGCTTCCAGCGGGAGCTGGGGGCGATGGGATACAAGTACCAGTTCATCACCCTGGCCGGGTTCCACGCGCTGAACCTGTCGATGTTCGAGCTGGCCAGCGGCTATCGGCAGTCGGGCATGTCGGCCTACTCGAAGCTGCAGCAGGCGGAGTTCGCGCTGGAGGCGAAGGGGTATCAGGCGACCCGGCACCAGCGGTTCGTCGGCACCGGCTACTTCGACCAGATCGTGCAGTGCATCGCCGGCGGCGAGGTGGCGACGGCGGCCCTGCACGGCTCGACCGAGGAGGAACAGTTCGCCACCGCTGGCCGGCACTGAGCCGCCGGTCGGCGTGTCATCGCTTCGCGGCGCGCTGCAAGCAGCGCGCCGACACCAACCGGCCTCGCGGCCGGGTCGTCACCCCCAGTGCGACCCCGGCGACGAGCCGGGTGGGGAACCGGGGCTGGCGGTCTTGCCCCGTTCCCCGCCCGGATGCCGTTTTCACCGCACCTTGAACGACCTGGGCGGGGTGGAAGCTCACTTCCTGTCCTTCGACTCGATGGCCTTCGGCTTGGCCGGTTTGCCTTCGGCGAAGGACAGCAGCGTGATGGTGGTTTCGGCGACGACCTTGTCGCCGTCCCGGGTGGTGCGGGTGCGCTTCACGAAGCCGCCGGGCACCGTGGCGGAATAATAGACCTTGAACTCGGCCGTGCCCTCCTCGAGCTTGTGCGAGCCGGACCGCACCTTGCACTTGATCTCCTTGCCGCCGATGGTGATCGTCTCCTCGTCACCCTCCTTGGCGCTCCACTCCTGCAAGAACGCCTGTAGATGGGCCTTCGCCACCTTGGCGGGGAAGGTGATCCGGGTCGGCGCCGATTCCACCGTCTGCAGGAAATCCTCCTCGACGACCGTGGTCAGCACCACCGCCCGATCCTTGTTCACGTTGAGCAGGCGATAGGTAATCGTCTTCTGCTCGACCCCGCCGGGCACGGCAGCTTTCTCGGGACCGTGGAGGATGGTTTTCTCGAGATAGGTCGAGGTGGCGCCCGGCTTGTGGTTCGCCCAGAACTGGTACTTGGGATTCTCGGCCTTGCCGTCCGCCTCGTCCGCCCGGGCCGCCCCGGCGCTCAGCACCAGCATCCCCGCCAACACCAGCAACCCTCGCACCGTCGTGATCATGATGGGTTTCCTTGAGGTGAAATCGGATCGGCCTTGTTCTAGCACAGCCTGGCGGCGAGGACAATCGCCCACCCGAAATATCGAGGAACTGGGTGATCCCTGATTGCTCTCCACGACCGCTGCTCTATAATCGGCGTTGTTTCACTTCGGGGTGCTCTCGCGGAGATCCAATCCATGAGCGGGTTGAGCCGTCGGCAATTGTTGCAGCGTTTAGCGGGCTGTGTGGCGACCGCCGGCAGCGTCGTCCTGGCTCAGGCGGTCCTGGCCGAGAGCGCGGCGGCCACGCCTCCCGACTCGACCGACCCCGCGGAGCGCGCGGAGCGCCTGGCCGACGGGTTGCCCGTTCCGCCCGACGGCGGCGAGTATGTGGCGTTTCTCAACGGCGCCTTCCGCAACGCCGGCTTCCGTAACGCCGGCTTCCGCAACGCTGGCTTCCGCAACGGGGCCTTCCGCAATGGGGCCTTCCGCAACGGTGGCTTCCGCAATGGGGCCTTCCGCAACTGGTAAACCGGCGGCGATGGGGAGAAGGCGCGATGACCCAGGTCGAGGTCGGACCGCTTGAGCTGCTGGTGATCCAGCCCACGCCGTTCTGTAACATCAACTGCTCCTATTGCTATCTCCCGGAACGCCAGGATCGCCGCAAAATCGCGCGCCAGACGCTGGAACGGACCTTTGACTGGGTCTTCGCCAGCGGCCTCGTCCGTGAGCCGTTCACCCTGCTGTGGCACGCCGGCGAGCCGATGGTCATGCCGCCGTCGTTCTACGACCTCGCCGCCGACCTGCTGGCGACGCACGATCCGGACGGCAGCCTGGTCTGCCAGTCGTTCCAGACCAACGCCACGCTGATCGACCAGGAATGGTGCGACCTGATCCGCCGCCGGGGGATTCATGTCGGCGTGAGCGTGGATGGGCCGGCGTTCCTGCACGACCGCTGCCGCCGGACGCGGCAGGGGGCCGGCACCCTCGACCGAGTCCTGACGGGTATTCGCTTACTCCAAACCAACGCTATCCCCCTGCACGTCATCACCGTGCTGACTGCCGAGTCGCTGGCATATCCCGACGAACTGTTCGACTTCTACCGCGCCAACGGCATCACCGACGTCGCCTTCAACGTCGAGGAGATCGAGGGGCCGAACACCACGTCATCGCTGGGAGGCCGCGGGAGCGTGGAGCGGTTCCGCCACTTCCTGTCGCGCTTCCTTGACCTGGCCCTGTCGGCCGACCCGCCGCTGCAGGTGCGGGAATTCGACTGTTCGGTCGGCGCCGCGCTGGGTCCGCGTCCTGGCCGCGGCGACCGGGTTCAGGAAAGCAAACCTTTCGCGATCGTCAATGTCGGCTGCGATGGAACGTTCTCGACCTATTCCCCCGAATTGCTCGGCCTGCCCAGCCCGCGGCACGGCGGCTTCGCCCTGGGCAATATCGCCACCGATTCGTTGGCGTCGGTCCTCGCGTCGCCACGGTTCCTGGCGCTGGACGAGGAGATCGCGCGCGGCATCGAGATGTGCCGGCAGGAGTGCCGCTATTTCCGCTTCTGCGGGGGCGGCCCGCCGGGCAACAAGTTCTTCGAGAACGGCACCTTTGCCTCGACCGAGACGTTGTTTTGCCGGCTGCACAAGCAAGTATGCCTCGATGTGTCGCTGGACAAGCTCGAGCGGATGAAAACCCCCGCATGACTGCCCGTGCTGCCGTTGCCGTTGCCGCGAACTTCCACTTGCCCGGTGGACTCGCGGAACGTGTGTTCGTCGCCGACGGCGACGGCTGGCGACCGCTGCCTTCTGATGCGTCGACCCTCGAGCGGCAGCCCGAGCAACGGACCGACCCGGTCTTGCTGTTCGCGTTGCCGGGGCACCTGTGCGCGTCACTCTGGCGGCTGGTGGAGCAGGGGGACGGGGACTTTGACGCCTTCGCGACCGAGGTCGGCCAGTTCCTGACGTTCAAGCAGCTGTCGCCGGCAACGGGTGCCGCGGTCGAACTCGTCCGGCACGGTGCGGGCGGGACGATCGACCCGCGCGGCCTGTGGGCGGTCATCAATATGGGCGACGATACCGCCCTGGTCGAGCTACCGGGGCTGCGGGTGCGCCTGCCCGCCGGCGAGGGATGCCAGGTGCCGCCGACCATGGCAGCGGACGTCCTCCCACCGGCGGGCGAGTTACCGATCCTGCTCCTCCTGGTCCGCCATGCGGCGGCGGAGGCCGAAGCGTAAGCGGCCGGGTACCCTGCCCCGCGCCACTACTTCGCGAACGGATAGGGCACGTCGTAGTTGCCCGTCACCGTGTACGTCCGGCGATGGCGGCCGTCGGCGCAGGTGTAGCGCAGATACAGCCGGTCGGGGTCGTACGCCTTGCCGTCGGCGCGCGGCGAGCAGCTTGCACTGGAACAGGTGCGTCCGCCGCGCCTGCAGCCACACTGCCGATACCACCGCACGGCCGCCCTCGTACGGCGCGTCGTACCACAACTCGACCGTCTGCGTCGCCGGGGTCGAGGGTACGGGTTGGTCATCGCCGGCTGAATACCGGCCGTTGAGCACGCCGCGGACGAGCGGGTGATCGCGGTCAAAGGTGTCATAGTGCCGCACCGGGCGGACAAAGGCGTGCTCGCCCTCGAACAGCCGGTTCAGCTGCGACACCCGGTGCATTCCCTTGATCATGAACTCGATGTCACCGAGCGTGTCGGCGGTCTTCGATTCGCCGTCGCGGCCGAACCCGGCCGGCCCGGTGTAGTTGCGCGCGTCCCACAGGTACATCCCCTCCAGCCCCATCGGGAACGTGTAGATCACCGCCGCTTCGGCGAGATATGGGTTGACCGGCCGCGACCCGAACTTGGCGCACTCGCCCCGTCTCCTGATTGCCCGGCCGCAGCGCCGGGATCAGGCGCTTGTCGGTTACAAGCGTGCCGCTCCGCTTCGGGTACTTGCCGCCGTTCATCCAGAACAGCGCGTTCTCCCCCTTGGCGATGAACGCCTTGAGGAACACCGGGCCGATTTCGCAGTCCTCGTGACCGACCTTCGTCGGCGTGACGTACACCGTCTCGTCGAACACGTCGCGCCGCAGCTTGCGCCGGCCGCGTTCGTCGAGCGTGTACTGCCCGGCGGCGTCGCGCTCGTACATCGACGCCTTCTCGGGGAACAGCGTGTGGTAGTAGAAGTCCTTGTGGAAGTAGTCGATCTGCCGGGAGTACTCGCTGGCGGTGAAGTCGATCCGTTCGCCGCGGCGGAACCACGGCCACAGGGCGCTCAACTGTTCGTAGGCGAAGCGGCCGGCGGCGTCGGGCTTGCCGTCGTCGCGGCCGAGGAACAGGTGCTCGCCCGGCGCCTTCGACCCGTAATGCCACACCTTGAACGTCCGCCCGCGCGCCGCCGCTGCCTCCCGCGCCCCGCGGTAGGTGTGGCCGACGAAGTCGCCCCACGCCTGGCTGTACGCCTGCTCCAGCTTCGCCAGACTGTCGGGGTTCTTCACCTGCGGGTCGTCCGCGCGCAGCTTGCGAAGCGGCTCGGGCACCAGCTCGGGGTGTTCGCGGAGCAGCTTGGCGGCGATCGTCCATGCGCTCTGCTCCTCGTCCCAGCCGTACAGTCCGGGGTCGTATGGCGCATACCCGCCAGCGCCCCACGCCTCGTAGCACGCCTTGCCCAGTTTGGCCGCATCGTCGGCCGACACGAACGCCGAACGGTGGTCGGCATACGCCTTGAGATCAAGCCACCTTTTCGGATCGTTTTTCACCCACTGGTTGATGAAATGCACCTGCAGATCGGGGGTGTGGAACGCCGCTGCGCCACCGGCAAGTTGTCCTGTGCCATGTGAACGGTCGCCTGATGGGTGAACCCGCGGTCGAGCGGGTTGCCGAGCCGGTCCTCGTCGGTGAAGCGGCGCGAGTTGTAGACGGCCAAGAACCGCGGCGGCAGGCGGAACGACGGGAAGCGGCCGAAGTGGATGACGTTGGCGGCGTGCTGCGGCTCGAACGAGTAATCGTTGTCGCGCAGCGCCGGCGTCTCGTTCAGCCCACCCAACTCGACCGGCCGCGACGTGGTGACCGGATGCCCCTGACAGTCCTTTTTCCCCTCCAGATAGGCGCCATCGCGCACCGTCGGGCGGGTGTCGACGATGTCGAAGCGCAGTACCGCGCGGGCGACGGGTTTGCCGCGGTCGGTCGCCTCGACCTCGATCGAGTAGGCGCCGACCTGCGGCGGGTACGACAGAAACTCGGCGAACGCCCGGTACAGCCAGGCGGCCGACCCATCGCGGGCCACGGTTTCCGGCCCCCAGCCGACACGGTCGAACGCATCGGTCGACCGGCACGCGCAGCGCACCGCGTCGTGCGCCACCGGCACGCGGAAGCGAAACATGATCGCCTTCGGCAGTGTGCGTGCCTCCAGACGGGCGCCCGGTTCGAGGCGAATGTGCTCCTTGCGGCGGGCCGGGTCGGCGTCCCACGCCCAGAGAGAGAACTCGACCTTCGCCCCGCTCTGCTCGGCCTTCGGCAGCGGCGAACTCGCCCCGGTCGCCAGCACAGCGACGCAGGCAAAAAGGATAGAACGCATCAACCTACCCTCCAACGCACCATCCCCCCGTGCATCCGCCCACCGAATCGCTCCGGTCATGGTCCGATTCCCCGCTCTCCATGCCCAGCCCAGAGCGGCTGAGCATGGCACCAAACCGCATCCATTTAGACAACTACGGCCTGCTGGGTGCCATGCCCACGCTCGCGTGGGCATGCGCCTGCCACCGGCTCGCCTCGCAACCACCGGCGGCGCCCGTGAGCGTGTTCACTCTTTTTCCCGCAGCTTCTCGATGGCGGCGTCGAGGCGGGCGCGGAGGTGGGCGAAGCTGGTCGCGCCGGTCAGCTCGCGGTCGCCCAGGCGGAACTTGCCGAGGATGTCGGCCATCAGCCGGTCGCCCTCGCGCGCCGCCGGGGTGCCGAACTGCTCGTTCACCAGCCGCGCCAGCGTCACCAGCCGCCGGTAGTCGTCCAGCCCCTCACGCAGCCGCTCGAAGTGGACCGCCGGCATCAGCTGCCCCTCCGGCCCGCCCTGGCACCAGGCGTAATCGTCTTCGCGGCAGTCCAGCGCGTAGCACGGGTCGCCGGCGTTGGCGTTCCAGTGCCACGATGCCCGGAACTTCATCCGGTGCTGCTTCGCCGCCTTGTACAGGTACACCCCATACGTCCAGCGGTTGCCGCCGTTGTAGAACGCCCACTCCGACCCGGCGTCGTGCAGCAGTTTCACCCCCGCCTCGTCGTGGACGTTCCAGTTGGCGACGTGCAGCGCCTTCGACAGCCGGAAGTGCGGGTCGGCGCGGTTCGTCCCCTGGAACGAGCTGGCGCCGGTGAACCGCGGCGGGCCGTCGGGGAACGCCTTGCGAAACGCCTCGGCGTTCTCCGCACTCCGCGCCAGGTCGTCGCCGAGCGGCTCGTCGGCCAGGTTCCAGTACACCGGCAGCCAGTCGTTGGCGTCGGCGTGCCGCTGCACCGCGCCGAAGACCGCCTTGACGAACTGGCTGTAGTCGCTGAAGCCGGCCGCCCGCATCGCCGCCTCGTCGCGGTAGTACAGGTTCAGTCCGGGAAACGGGCAGTAGCTGACCACCGGCATGCGGAAGCCGGTGCCGCGGAAGAGCCGCATCTGCTCGTCGGCCTGGCGGAAGTCGAGCACCGGCCGGCCATTGCGGAACCCCTCGTAGCTCACCACCGGCAAGCCGGTGGCGGTAGTAAAGCCATACTCGCGCATCTTGCGGAGCGACTTGACCGCCATCTGCCGGTTGACGTCGCGGACCTCGTCGTCGTACCACGGCAGGTTGATCGTGTGGCCCCGGTCCGGCCGGCACGTCGACCGGGTCGAGCGTCCCCTTGCGGACGGTGAACCGCAGCGGCAGGGCGACCCGTCCGCCCTGGTCCGCCTCCAGCGTGACGGTGCCCTCGTAGGCGCCCGCCTTCGCGTCCGCCGGCACGCGCACCGTCAGCCAGAACGTCCGCGTGACGCCCGCCGGCACCTTGGCCGCCGCGTTCGGCATGACGTAGCGGGCGACAGCGTGTAGACACTGCCCTCGGCGGTCACGCGGGTGATGCGGTGCTGCACATGGCCGACGTCGACCGCTGCGCCCGGCACGATGGCGCCGCCCGGCCCCTTCAGGTCGCTGCATTTCGCGATCACATAGCCCAGATCCTTGAGCGGCAGCACCGACACCGTCACCGGCTCGTACTCGCCGGCGAACGCCGACCCCGCCAGCGCCTCGACGCGCTCGCCGTCGCGCGGCCGGTCGTTGTGATGGACGTCGTCCATGTAATCGCGGGTGAACACGACGAACCCGCGCCGCTTCTCGGCATCGGTCGGGGCGGGCGGGTCGCCGGTCGGCGCGTTGAGCACGCGCTTGAAGGCGTTGTCGAAGTGGAACCGCCGCCGCTCCTTGACAAAGTCGAGGAACCGCTGCCCTTCGGCCGCCCTGGCATCGGGGTAGACGATGAGGGCGGACACGCAGCACGCCCAGTTCTCGCCCTCGAAGTCGATATTCAGCTGGCCGTCGCGGACGTCGACGACGTGGTGCTTCTCGGCGAAGTACGGCACCTGGTAGCGGTCAAACGTGTTCTCCGTCGGCAAGTCGTCGCTGGCCCAGTTGCGATAATAGCGCTCGCGAAACGATGTCAAGTCCATGCGATCCTCGTAGCGGCGGCCTTCGAGGATCAGGGCGCGGCGGCGGTACTTCTGGTACTCGCCCCAGAAGCCGGACGGCGAGTCCATGTTGACGAAGACGTGATAGCGGCCGTTGGGCACGTCGATCGCCAGTCCGCCGCCCTCGACGCAGAGGAAGTCGCGGTAGAGCGGATCGGGCTGCAGCGCGTCGAACGCTCGCCAGAACCGGGCGTTCTTCCACCCGTAGCCGCGGGCGCGGGTGTACCCCTTGCTCATGTCGAGCGAGGTGAACCCCTCCATCAGCGGACTGCCGGCCGGGCCGACGTCGAACGCCCACAGCCCGTCGAACAGCACCTTCGCCGTCTCGGTGTCGCGTTCTAGACGGACATTGTCGATATACAGAGGCGCTTCTGGCTTGTCACCGACCGAGAACACCAGCCGGGTGATGGCGTTGAGCAAGAGCGCGCGGCCGGGGCGGGACTTCTCGCCGACGTACAGCGCGGTCGGGACGACGACCGTGCTGCGGCCGGGCGGAACGACGGTGGTGTAATTGACCCGCGTCCAGTAGTCGCGCGTCTGCCGGTCGCGGACCTCGACGTACAGTTCCAGCGGCTTCTTCGCGTCGGTGTAGACGTCGGCCTTGAGGTAGTCGTAGCCGGTCCAGTCCTGGGCGGCGTCCATCGCCACGAAGCCGCGGTCGACGCGGAGGGCGCGCTTGCCGTCGGTGGCGTGCTGCTCGACCACGGTGCCGCCGGAGAACGGGTTGCGGCCCTCGAACGAGGCGACCGGGCGCATCGGCGGGCCGGCCGCCTGCGCCTTGCCGCCGAGGGCGGCGCCGCAGGCGTAACAGTGGCCCCACGACAGGTTGTTGCGATAGCCGCACTCGGGGCAGCGGACCGGGTCGGCGGCGAGCGGATAGGGCGGCTCGATCGCTGCTTCCTCGCGGCCGATCACCGGCGCCGGCGTGAGCGGGGTGGCGTCGTCCACGCGCTCGACCGACACGTCGTCGATCCACAGATAGCCGGGCGCCAGCAGGCCAAAACTGGGATGAGCGATCTCTTTTCGATCTTTTACCTCGCCGACGAAGGTCAGTTTGCTCCAGCCGAACGTGCCGTTCTTCTTGAGCGGCATGTAGTTCTCGGCGAACATGAACTCGGTGGTGGCGCCCCACTGGCCGGTGCCGATGTCCAGCCCGCGCAGGTAGGCGGTCACCCGGTAGCGGCCCGGCGGCAGGGTCAGGCCAGTCGGCCAGGCACGGATTTTCGGGTTGGTGCCGCCGACGATCAGCAGCGAATGCTTGCCGGTGTGCGCCACCGAGGAGACGCGGAACTCGCACTCGCCCTCGTAGATCCACCCGCCCCAGTGGGTAAACACATGCCCCCAGCGGTCCTTCTCTTTCGGACGCTCGAACGACGGGTCGGCGACCAGGTTCTTGCCGGCCGGCGCCACCCCGGTGAGGACGAGCAGCAGGGTGAAGGTGAGCGGAAACACGGGCCGCGGCAGCCACAGGATCATGACGACAACCTCGGCAGGGATACGGACGGCGGGCGGTATCCCCTGTTCTACGCGATGCCGCAGACGAGCCAAGGGACGGCAGCCTTTGACCGACCGGCCCTGTCGGGAGGGGCGACTCGCTCCACATGGCCACGCAAGCGTGGCCATGGCACCCAGCATGGTAACCCCCGACGACTTCTCTGGCGCTTTGGTGCCATGCCCACGCTTGCGTGGGCATGCGGCGTTACTCCGACCGGCCCCGTTGGATGAAGTGGACCCGCACCCCATGTGGCTGGCGGTCACGGCTTGGCCGGGGTTGTACAACGACACCAGTCGAGACGGCCGCCCGGACGGTTCGGGCGGTGCTCGGTGGACGGCGGGAGGGTGTCACTGATGAAGCGGTGGATACTGACGGCGGCCTTGCTGGCGGGCGTGGCGGCGAGCGGCGGGTGGCTCGGGGCGGATCGGGCGGCGGCCGACAAGCCGGGCCAGACGAAACGTCGCCCCGATGTCATCTACGTGCCGACGCCGCAGGAGGTGGTCGAGGCGATGCTCGATCTGGCGAAGGTCAAGAAGGGCGATGTCGTCTACGACCTCGGCTGCGGCGACGGCCGCATCCCGGTGACGGCGGCCCGCAAGTTCGGCTGCAAGGCGGTCGGCTTCGACATCGACCCGCAGCGGATCGAGGAATCGCTCGACAACGTCAAGAAGCACAAGGTCGACAAACTGGTCGAGATCAAGAACCAGGACATCTTCACCCTCGACCTGCGCAAGGCCGACGTGGTGACCCTGTACCTGTTGCCCACGCTGAACGTGAAGCTGATCCCGCAGCTGGAGAAGATGAAGCCCGGCTCACGAATCGTGTCGCACAGCTTCGACATGCGCGGCGTCAAGCCGGACAAGGTGGAGCAGGTGAAGTGCGCGGACGGCTTCCACCGCACCATCTACCTGTGGACGGTGCCGTTGAAAAAAGTCGACGATTAGGATCACAAAAGAGGCCGTCCGCGCCGTCGAGGCGCGGACGGCAGCGCGATCAGTCGCGATCCTTGCGATCCCCGCCCTTGCCTTCCAGCTTGGCGTGGATGTTCTTCGCCATCTTGAGGTGCTCGCGGAGGTGCGGCACGGTCTTCTTCGCCCACGCCGCCAGCTCCTTGTCCGAGCCGTCCTTGGCCTGCTTGTCGAAGATCTTCACCACCAGTTCGTGGTCCTTCACCTGGCCGGCGATGTACTCCTTGTCAAACGCCTTGCCTTCCAGCGTCGCCAGCTTCTTGGCCGCCGCCGCATGGTCGGCGTCCATCGACGGAGCCAGCTTGTATCCCTTCTTGTTCGCCAACTCGAGCAGCTCGGCGTTCGCCTTGCCGTGGTCCTCGACCATCTTCTGAGCGAACTTGCGGACGGCGTCATGACTCGCCAACCGCAGGGCGAGCCGGGCGGTGTCCACCTCGGCCATTCCACTCTCGGACGCCTTCAGCACGAACGCCTTGTCGCTGTGGCGGTCGCCCGACGTCTTGTCGTCGCGGTCCTCCCGCGCGGCCGCCGTCCCGAAGGCCACCGCCAGCATCAGCCCACACGCCACCAGTCGTCGCAGCATCGGTCCCTCCTTCGCACCTGAGAAACAGTCCAAGAGGGCGACGCGCCCCCTTCTCTGCCCACGCACCCCCGGCCGGGAGATTGGCACGGCGCCGCTCACCCGGCGGTGGTCTTGCCGCCCATCAGGGCGACCACCTCGCCGGTGATGTAACTGGAGTCGGCGTCGGATGCCAGGAACACGTACAGCGGGGCCACTTCCTCCGGCTGGGCCGGCCGCTTCAGCGGCACCTGCTGACCGAACGTGGCCACCTTCTCCGGGCTGGCGCCGGCGTCGGCCGGATTGAGCGGCGTCCACACCGGGCCGGGGGCGACGGCGTTCACCCGGATGCCCTTCTCCACCAGGCTCTGGGCCAGCGCCTTGGTGAACGCATTGATTGCCCCCTTGGTCGCCGAATAATCGGGCAACAGCCGGCTGCCGACCAGCCCCGTCTCCGAGCTGGTGGCGATGATCGCCGCCCCCGGCTGCAGGTGCGGCAACGCCGCCCTGGCCAGCCAGAAGTAGGCGTAGATGTTGGTCTTGAACGTGTGGTCGAACTCCTCGTCGGTCACTTCTTCCAGGCTCGCCTTGCGGTTCTGGTGCGCCGCGTTGCTCACCAGCACGTCCAGGCGGCCCAGGTCGCGCACTGTCCGCTCAACCGCCTCGCGGCAGTAGGCCGGGTCGGTCAGGTCGCCGGGCAGGAGCAGGCAGCGGCGGCCCTCCTTCTCGACGGCGGCGCGAGTCTCCTCGGCGTCGGACTGCTCCGCCGGCAGGTAGCCGATGGCGACGTCGGCCTCCTCGCGGGCGTACAGCACGGCCACCGCCCGGCCGATGCCGCTGTCGCCGCCGGTGATGAGCGCCACCTTGCCGCGGAGCTTGCCGGCCGCCCGGTAGCGGGGCGCCTGATAGCGCGGCCGCGGGTCCAGCTCGGATTCCAGCCCCGGCTTGTCCAGGTGCTGTTCCGGGAACGGCGGCTTCGGTTCGGTGGTGATCTGGGGCTGATCGGACGGCTCGAACATCCATCAATCTCCTGAAAAGGGGGCGACGGGTAAGCACCGCGGTTCCCGCCGCGGCGCACTCGACTGCCAGCCGTCAGCCGCGCTCCCCAGCGACGGCGTTGGTCAGGTGGTAGGCGACGGCGCCGGCGGCCAGGCTGAGGCCAAGCAGGGCCACCTTGGTGGCGAGCGGGTGCAGCACGGCGGTGGTGTAGACGCTGGTTTCGCGGGTGGTGCGCTCAGGCACCGCCATTCGCTCGGCGAGGTCGTGGCTGGGGCCGAACAGGTTACCCAGCCGGTTGCGCGGCGCCGGTCGACTGGTCTTCTGCTGCTCGGCCATTCCGCGGCCAGTCACCTGGTCCATCAGCCGCGGGGCGACGGCCCCCAGCGTCGAGATCGCCTTGCTGGCGCCGCCGACGGCCAGCTCGCGCTCCGGGTGTTCGGCGGCATACAGGATCGCCTCGGCCACCAGGTCCGGAGCGTACACCGGCGGCGGCAGCGTCGGCTCGACCGGCAGGTAGTTGCGGGCGTGCCGCGGGAACGGCGTGCCGATGCTGGCCGGCTTGATCAGGGTGACCGACACGTTGGCCCCGTCCTGTTCCTGCAGTTCCATCCGCAACGCCTCGGTGAACCCCTTCACCGCGAACTTGGTCGCCGAGTACATGCCCTGCAGCGGCAGCGCCCGGTCGCCGGCCACGCTGCCGAGGTTAACGATCGCCCCGCCGCGATAGCGCAGGTGGGCAGCGGCGGTCAGCGAGCCATACACGGTGCCCCAGAAATTGGTTTCGAACAGCTGCCGATGATCCTGCGGCGGCACCTCCATCAGCTTGCCGTAGATCGACACCCCGGCGTTGTTCACCCAGGTGTCGAACCCGCCGAAACGGCGGACGGCGACCTCGGCGATCCGCCGCACGTCGCCCTCGCGGCCGACGTCGGCCGGCACCGCCACCGCCTGGCCGCCGTGGCCCTCGATCTCGGCGATCAGCTGCCGCAGCTCGTGCTCGCTGCGCGCGGCGGCCACCACGCGGGCGCCGCGGCGGGCCGCCATCCGGGCGGTCGCCAGGCCGATCCCGCTGGACGCGCCGGTGATGACGATCACCTGGTCCTTCAGCTTTTTCAACGTGATGGTCATGGGTATTCGCTTGCGGAGAAAGGGACATACGGCACGCAGCCACGGCCGGCCACACCGCCTGGAGGCAAGTGCAACTCGCGAGCCATCCACCCGGCGGGTAGCCAAATACGACCGCCGCGGCACCGGTCGGCACCCCGGTTGCACCGTGACAGACAGCGGCCGCCCGACGCGCCGCCGTCATTCCCCGGAGGATTCCACCGATGAGCGACAAACACGATCCCGATAGGAGACAGAAACCGGCCGGCAGCGCCGCCGCCACCGGCCAGCACGAAGCGGCGGCGGACGTCTCGGCCGCCCCCGAGAGCGGCCAGCTGCCGCCTGGTGAAGCGCAAGCCGCCGGCGACTCCGGCCCGACGTCCGCGCACCCGCTTCCCCGCGAAGGCAAGGGCTGAGCGGCCGCACCCTCCTCTGGCCTCGACTCGCGTGGCCAACGGGCCACCGGGTCGGGGCTTGCGGGCAGACTCCTGCCGCACCGCTGCGCATTTCCCTTCCTGCCCCTGCCGAGACTTCTCCCATGCGTCAAACCCGTGACAGCATCCACGATGTCTGGGGCGCCCGTACCCCGTACCACGGCGAAAACCAGTGGCCCCCCCGCGTCGACGAGCACGTCACCGAGACACCGGACCACTGGGTGCAATCGTGCTGCGTGCTCTGCACCAACGGCTGCGGGTTGGAGATCGGCGTGAAGGACGGCCGCATCGTCGGCGTGCGCGGCCGGCCGGACGACCGCGTCAGCCACGGCCGGCTCGGTCCGAAGGGGATGCACGCCTGGCAGGCGAACGCCAGCCCCGACCGGCTCACCCGTCCCCTCATCCGCGACGGCAAAAAGCCCGACGGGCCGTTCCGCGAGGCTTCGTGGGACGAGGCGATGGACCTCGTCGTTCGCCGCTGTCAGGAGGTGCGCGAACGCTATACCAGCGGCGGCATCGGGTTCTACAACTCGGGCCAGCTGTTCATCGAGGACTATTACACCCTGAGCGTCATCACCCATGGCGGGCTGGGCACCAAGCACGTCGACGGCAACACCCGGCTGTGTACCGCCACCGCCAGCTTCGCCCTGCGCGAGACGTTCGGCAATGATGGCAACCCGGCCAGCGTGACCGACTACGACACCGCCACCTGCATCGCCCACTTCGGCCACAATGTCGCCGCCACCCAGACGGTCGCCTGGATGCGCATCCTCGACCGGCGGCGCGGCCCGCACCCGCCCCGGCTGGTGGTCGTCGACCCGCGTCGCACCGACACCGCCAGGGAGGCCGACATCCACCTGGCGCCGCGGCTGGGCACCAACGTGGCGCTGATGAACGGGCTGCTCCACCTGGTCATCGCCAACGGCCGACTCAACCGCCGCTTCATCGACCGCCACACCGTCGGCTTCGACAAGCTCTGCGAAACGGTCGCCGGTTATCCGCCGGAGCGGGTGGAGGAGATCACCGGGGTGCCGGCCGACCAGCTCCGCGCCGCGGCCCGGCTGCTTGGCACCACCCGGCGGCTGCTCTGCACCGTCTTGCAGGGCTTCTACCAGTCGAACGAGGCGACCGCCGCCGCCATTCAAGTGAATAACCTCGTACTCATTCGTGGCATGATCGGCAAGCCCGGTTGCGGGGTGATCCAGTCGAACGGCCAGCCGACTGCCCAGAACACCCGCGAGACCGGCTGCGACGGCGACTTCCCCGGCTTCCGCAACTGGCAGAACCCGCGGCACATTGAGGAGCTGGCGCGCGTCTGGAACGTCGAGCCGCATACCATCCCGGCGTGGGGGCCGCCGACGCATGCCCTGCAAATCTTCCGGCTGGCCGAGGAGGGGTCGATCCGCTTTCTGTGGATCATCGCCACCAACCCGGCGGTGTCGCTGCCCGAGCTGCACCGCGTGCGCCGCATTCTCGAACAGGAGCGGCTGTTCGTCGTCGTGCAGGACGCCTTCCTGACCGAGACGGCGCGGCTGGCCGACGTGGTGCTGCCGGCGGCCCTGTGGGGCGAGAAGACCGGCACGTTCACCAACTACGAGCGGACCGTTCACATCTCGCACAAGGCGGTCGACCCGCCCGGCGAGGCGCGGCCGGACCTGGACATCTTTCTCGACTTCGCCCGCCGCATGGGGTTCAAGGACAGGGACGGCGCGCCGCTGGTCAAGTGGTCCGACCCGGAGGGC
This sequence comes from Gemmataceae bacterium, assembly GCA_046350215.1. Taxonomy (GTDB): domain Bacteria; phylum Planctomycetota; class Planctomycetia; order Gemmatales; family Gemmataceae; genus JAXMAU01. The sequence continues at coordinate 31,443 of JAXMAU010000048.1, forward strand.
GCGTTCGAGGGCTGGAAGGCGTGCTCGCAGGGAACGCCGTGCGACTACAGCGGACTGAGCTACGCCCGGCTGAGCGAACGCTCCGGCATCCAGTGGCCGTGCAACCAGCAGTACCCCGACGGGAAGGAGCGCCTGTACGACAACCTGCACTTCCCGACCGGCTACCACGAGTGCGGCGATTTCGGGCACGACCTGGAAACCGGCGGGCACATTCTGCCGGTCGACTACCAGGCGAACGACCCGCGCGGCAAGGCGTGGCTGAAGCCGGCCGAATACCATCCGCCCCACGAGCTGCCGGACGACGATTACCCGTTCTTCCTCACCACCGGCCGAGTCGTCTACCACTTCCACACCCGCACCAAGACCGGCCGCGCCGTCGAGCTGCAACAGGCCGCCCCCGACGTGTACGTGCAGGTGAACGAGGCCGATGCGGAGCGGCTCGGCATCGCCGAGGGCGACGCGGTGGAGGTGACGTCCCGCCGTGGATCGATCCGGGCGACGGCGCGGCTCGGCGACATGCTGCCAGGCCATCTGTTCGTGCCGTTCCACTATGGCTACTGGGACGAGGCCGACACCGACCGCCACGGCGGAAACGGTCGCCCACGGGCAGCCAATGAGCTGACGATGACTGCCTGGGACGTGGTGAGCAAGCAGCCGACCTTCAAATACGCCGCGGTCCAGCTGGCGAAGGCGGGGAGCCAGTCGCTGGTGTCGAAAGTGGTGGGTGCGGTGGGTCAGGTCCGCGACCGGGCGGCGGAGCTGGCCGACGCGGTGATGGGCGGCACCCATCCGAAGGAGCGGAGCCATCTGAGGGACTATCTGGGCCATCTGCGCGCGGCCAGCGCGGAGGTGGCGGCGGCGTGCGACTATCTGTCGACGCAGCACCAGCAGAACGCCGAGATCCGCGAGGGGGCCAGGGTGATCGGCGCCTTCTCGCGGCAGGCGATCGACCAGCTGAAGCCATTCGTGGACCAATACGGCGAGCAGCGGTCGACCGAGCCGCACGCCCTGCGCGAAACCCTGTTCCCGGCGCCGCGGGCGGGCGGATTCGGGCTGCTCCGCGACCTGCACAGCTTGCAGGTGCTGGTGACCGATGCGCATGTCGCCGTCCAGGTGGTGAAAAACGCCGCCCGCGAGCTGCGCGACGACGACCTGCACGCGCTGTGTCTGCTGCTGTACGGACAGAACCAGCGCCAGCAGGCGTGGGTCGACACCATGATCCAGGCCGACGGCCCACAAGCGGTGGTGGTGCCAACGTGAGACGATAGAAGTGATTTAACAGATCCAAATTATCGCCACAGACTCATCCGATCCGCAGACGGGTGGCGCGGCGTTTGCTCGTCGATTTCGCCGTTGGCGTGTCTCGTCCTCCCACCGTTCGCGAAGGGGTGTCATGAAGATCACCATCCTGGCCGACCTGTACGACGACGGCGGCCACGACCCGGCGGTCGATCAGGTGGCCGTCGCCCTCCGCCACGGCGGTCACCGCGTGTCCACGCTGCTGGTGCCCGACGACCTGAAGGCGATCACCGCCGGACTGAGGCGGCGGCGGCCCGACCTGGTGTTTCACCTGATCAACGACTTCGGCGGCGAGTGCGGCCTGATCGCCACCGCCGCCGTACTCGACGCCCTGCGGCTGCCGTTCACCGGCGGTGGGCCGGGCGAACTGTTCATCCGCGGCAACAAGAGCGTCGCCAAGAAAATCCTCGCCTATGAGAAGCTGAAAACTCCGGATTTCGCCGTCTTCTCGCGCGACGCCCTGCTGGAGACCGGCGGCAACCTGCACATGCCGCTGATCGTCAAGCCGCACGAGCGCGACGGGTCAGTCGGCATCGGCAGCAACGCGCTGGTCCGCAGCGTACCGGAGTTAATGGAGCGCGTACTGGAGATTCACCGCACCGTGCAGGACGCGGCGCTGGCCGAGGAGTACATCGAGGGCCGGGAATTCTTTGTCGGCGTACTTGGCAACCAGTCGCCAATCGCCTTTCCGCCGATCGAGATGGACTTCTCCGGCCTGCCCGAAGGCGCTCCCCGAGTGCTCGGCTACGAGGCCAAGTGGGACGAGAACAGTCCGGAATTCCAGGGCACCCGCGCCGTCCTCCCCGAGCTGCCCGACGAGATCCGCGCCCGCTTGCAGCAGGTGGCGCTGACCGCCTGCCGCGCCCTGCTGGTCCGCGATTACGCCCGCGTCGACCTGCGCCTGACCGAGACGAACGAGGTGTACGTGATCGAGGTCAACGCCAACTGCGATCTGGCCGAAGGGAGCGAGTTCGCCACTGGCGCGAAGGCCGCCGGCATCGACTACCCGACACTCATCAACCGCATCGCCGCGCTGGCACTGGAGCGGCGCGGCCTGCCGGTCCCGGCGGGGAACACCGGCAAGCGGCGCCGCGCCACCACGGCCGCCGGAGCGAAGAAGGACGACTGACGGGGCGGCTGCAACCTTTCGATAACCCGTTACTTCTTCTTCGGCTCGGCCGGCTTCGGTGGCGTCACCTTGAGCGGCTTGACCGCCAGCGTCTCGCGGTCGGGCAGCGGCGGGAAGGCGGCGTGCGGCTCGGCCTGATACCAGTACGCCACCGAGGCGATGTCGTCGCGGAGCGGCAGGTAGCGGCCGCCGTCCTGCCAGCCGAGCGCCTGGATGGTGACACGCAGGTCCTTCTTGAACCGCACCGGGTCGGGGATGTGCCAGCGGTACAGCCCGAACCGCTGCCCTGGCACGTAGGTCAACTCCGGCGGCAGCACCTGGGCCAGTCCGGTGTACGGGGTGCTGAAGGTCTGATAGCGCTTCGTCTCCTGATTTTCAAAGTTATACGATCCGCAAAAGTAGTCTTCCGTGCCAGTGCCACAGATCGTCGGGTATTCGCCGTCGCCATCGAGGAAGAACTTGATCTCCCCCTCGCCCCACCAGCCGGGGCTGCGGACTTCCCACGCCAGGTAGGTGCCGACGTAGTGGCCGCGGCCCTTGACGCCGTCGAGGATGGTGTAATCGGTCTTCTCCGGCAGGGTCGGCACGCGGCGAAACTGGGCGTGGAACGTGGCGGCGTCGGCCGGCACCGGAGTGAGCGTGTAGTCGATCTGGTAGTAGAGCGTCATGTCCCGGTCGTCCAGATTCTCCATCGTCACTCGCGCCTTCTTGTGGAACGGCATCGGCCAGTAGCAGTTGAACGCGCTGCCGGGATTGACGCACACCGGCTGCGAGTTGATCTGGCAGTACTTGCCCCAGCCGCACGCGAAGAAGTCGCCCATCGGCACCTCGACCGACGGCTGCTCCTCGCCGTCCCAGTAGAAGCGCAGGATGTACCAGCGGGTGCGGTCGAGCGGCGCGGGCGTCATCCAGATGTGCTGGATGGCGCCGGGGCCGGTGATGTCGGCGAGGGTGAAGGTGGCGCCGGCCTTGATGCGCACCGACGGCGACACCTTCCAGCCGCGGCCGAGGTCGCGCGCGGCGTGCTTGCCGGTGCCGTCAGTCGCCATCCCGCCCTTGCCCTTCTCGCCGGTGAAGTTCTCCGGGCTGATCGACCGCGTCTCGGCGTTCGACAGCCGGGCGAGGGTGCCCAGGTTCATGTCCAGCCCATCGAACCCGGCCGGCGTCGTGCCCGGCTGCGGCCCGGTGGTGTACAACAGCCCGGTCGCCGCGAGCACCACGCCCACGGCCGCCAACTGCCCGATTCGGCCCCGCATGATGACCTCCTTCCCCCCGACCCGGTGGCGGGCGAACCGGAGGCATTCTAGCCCGAACGAGCGGAAGCGGCGTCCTCCCGGTCTGAGGCGAGCGGTGAACGTGAGTCGAGGTCGTCGCCGGATGCCTGCCACCAGCGGAGGCATGGGATGCGGAGGCACGTTCACTGACGGGGCCGGTCGGTGGCAGGCCGCATGCCCACGCTTGCGTGGGCATGGCACCAAGCACCCAGGCGACATCCGGGACGGTTTTCTGTCTTCCTACTGACTACTGGCTACTGACTACTGGAGTGAAGCGGGTGATCGGGGGCGTAGGTGCCGCGGTGGACGTGGTTCATCGCCAGCGCCGTCACCAGCGTGGCGACGGCGGCCACCGCCTGGGCTTCGCGGTCGGCCGGGTACACCTGCTGCAGTGCCGTCGCGCGCTCGGCCAGGTGCCGCAGCAGCGCCCGTGTCCGCTCCGGGAAGTGGCCGGTCCAGCGGTACACGTCGGCCATCAGCGTCCGTTCCCAGCGGCGGATCAGGTTGGCCGCCGGCAGCCGTTCCGCCCGGGTGGTGGCGTCCTCCGGCTCGCCCAGCGCCTCGAAGATGGTCCGCACCGCCCCGTCGAGGCCCGGGACGCTCACTGCCTCGGCGTCGGCGTCCCCCTCGTAGTAGTCGGCCAGCGGATAACTCAGGTTGCCGACCTCCGCCTCCAGATCGAGCGCCGTCACCGCCGGTTCCTGGTCGCCCAGCTGACGCATCAGCCGATCGCAATAGTCCAGTTTCGCCAGCGCCATCGGCCAGTCGGCGTAGGCCGCCCGCCAGTCGAAAGCGGGCGTCAGCCACACCGCGAACGTCTCCGCCCAGTCCTCGTCCGGGTGCTTCTGGGCATACCACCCCGGCAGATGAACGACGTAGCGCCGGCTGAACGGCTCGGGGCGGTACTCGTCGATGTATGGCTGCGTCATCGACCCGAACAGCCGCACCCAGTCCTCGCGGTCGAACAGCCGGTACGCATAATTCACGACATGTCCGACCTCGTGCCGCAGATAGCGCAACAACTCGGCGCGGCCGACCCCTTCCAGGTGACCCTCCCGCTCGGCGTGGACCTCGGTCAAGTCAGGGCGGGCCAGGTAGAACGGGATGCCGACGGCGATGGTGTCGTCGTACACCACCCATTCGGTGGTCAGGTAGAAGTGCGGTCGCAGCTTGCGGATTCCGGCCGCCTCCAGCTCGCGACGCACCTCGGCGATGGCCGGCTCCAGCGGGGTGCCCTCGATCGTCAGCCCCAGGTCACGGATCGGCGTGGACCCCAGGCGCGACTCGCGGAACGACGGGGTAGGCGGGTTGACGGCGAAACTCATGCGAACGCTCCGAGGGGCGAGGACAGCACTCGTGACGAACGAGCAACTCCCGTTCCGCCGCACGGCTCCGTCCCGGGTACGCAGCGGCCGTCACACGGACGTTGCCGTCTGCCTCGCCGTCGCCAGGTAGCCGACGACGCCAACCCCGAGTAACAGACACCCCGCCGCGCACACCCCGGACCAGCCCCACCGCCCCCAGCCGAAGGCGCCGGCCGCCGACCCGGTGGCGCCGCCAGCGAAGAAGCACACCATGTACGCAGTGTTCAGCCGGTTGCGGACCTCCGGCCGCAGCGCATAGATGCGCGTCTGGTTGGCGATGTGGACCGCCTGCGCTCCCAGGTCGACGGTCACCACACCGACCAGCAGCCAGCCCAGCTGATCGCCCGCCGCCCAGAACAGCGCGTACGACGCCAGCATGAGCGTCAGCCCGCCGCCGATGATCCAGCGCGGGTTCACCCGGTCGGCCAGCCGGCCCGACACCGACGCGGCCGCCGCCCCGGCCACTCCCACCAGCGCGAACAGTCCCACCCGGTCGGTGCCGTAGTGGTACGGCGGACCGGCCAGGAAGAAGGCGATGGTGTTCCAGAAGGCGCTCATGGCGCCGAAGCTCATCGCCCCGAACAGGCACCCCTGCCGCAGCACCGGCTCGGTGCGGAGTAACTCGCCGAGCGACGTCAGCAGCTGCAGGTACGGCGGCCGGTGTCCCTCCGGTTCGCTCCGCGGCAGCAACCACCGTAACACCGCCGCCAGCGTCACGCTCATCCCGGCGGCGATCAGGTAGACGGCTCGCCAGCCCAGCCGGGCGGCGACGAACCCGCTGAACGTCCGCGACGCCAGCACCCCGACCAGCAGCCCGCTCATCACCATCCCGACCACGCGCCCCCGCTCGCCTGGCCGCGCCAGCGTCGCCGCCAGCGGCACGATCAGCTGTGGCGCGATCGTCGTCAGCCCGACCGCCAGGCTGCCCGCCGCGAACCACGCGAACCCCGGAGACGCCGCCACCGCCACCAGCGCCGCCGCCACCGCCAGCAGCATGGCGACGATCAGCCCGCGCCGCTCCACCGCGTCGCCCAGCGGAACGAAGAAGAGCAGTCCCAGCCCGTAGCCGACCTGTGCGAGCGTCGCCGCCAGCCCCATCCGCCCTGCCGGCACGTCGAACGCCTCGGCAAGCTCCGCCAGCAGCGGCTGGGCGAAGTACAGGTTGGCGACCGCCAGCCCGCAGCCGACCGCCAGCACCCAGACGGTGCGATGCGACAGCGGTGGGGCGACGTCCGTCCGCGGGAGTGGGATGGGCGAGGGTTTGGGAAGCGCATTCATACTCGACCTTTAGCAAGAATCATGCCGCCCTGTCATGCCAATTCCGCCCCTGGTCGGTCCGGACACCGGCGCCCGTCCGGGGGGTGTGCGGAAGTGGGGCGCCGGTGTGCGGTTTTTGCATTGCCGGAAGCGCCGACAGACGGCGAAAGGTGCGATTCGGTGTGCCAGAGCGGCAGCGCAGCCGTTTGGCACGCCGGGTGCTGATATGCAGTTCTACTCCTACTCCATGCAGGTGTCGGTCCGACGAGCGCGCGGTCCGGGCGACGGTATCCGCCCGCCCTGTCGGCCCCGGACGGAGGATTCCTGTCATGACCGGCGACGGCAACCGGGGCAACCCCGCGCGCCCGTCCGAACCGCGGTGCCCGTTCGCCGCCGGTACGGGCGAGAACGGCCAGCCCCCACCACCGGCTTCGTCCGCCGAGGCCGAGCCGCCACGGATGACCCTGGCCGAGCTGCAACGGCAAGTCGAGGAGCGCACCGCCGCCCTCCGCCGCGCCAACGAGGCGCTGCGCCTCGACGAGTCGCGGCTGCAAACGCTGCTGCGGCTCACCGAGATGACCGAGGCGTCCGAACGCGAGGTGACGCACTTCGCGATGGAGGAAGGCATTCGCCTGACCGGCAGCAAGGTCGGCTATTTGGCGTTCCTCAACGAGGACGAGACGGTCCTGACCATGCACGCCTGGTCGAAGTCGGCGATGGCCGAATGCGCCATGATTGAGAAGCCGATCGTGTACCCGGTGTGCAACACCGGGCTGTGGGGCGAGGCGGTGCGGCAACGGCGGCCGATCATCACCAACGACTACGCCGCCCCGAACCCGTGGGTGAAGGGTACGCCGCCGGGTCACATCAAGCTGACGCGGCACATGAACATCCCGGTGTTCGATGGCCGGCGGATCGTCGCCGTCGCCGGGGTGGCGAACAAGGAAACGTCCTACGACGACTCCGACGTCACCCAGTTGCGGCTGCTGATGGACGGCATGTGGCAGCTACTGTTGCGGCGGCGGGCCGAGGAGGAGTTGCGGCGGCACCGTGATCACCTGGAAGAGCTGGTCGCCGCCCGCACCGCCGAGCTGCGGCGGGCACACGACGAGCTGAAGCGGGAAGTTGACGAGCGGACGCAGGTGCAGGAGCAGCTGCGGCTGGCGAAGGACGCGGCGGAGGCGGCCAACCGCGCCAAGAGCGAGTTCCTGGCGACGATGAGCCACGAGATTCGCACGCCGATGAACGGCATCCTCGGCATGACCGAGCTGGCCCTGGAAACCGTCCTGACCGCCGAGCAGCGCGATTACCTGCAGATGGTGCGGAAGTCGGCCGACGCGCTGCTGGCGGTCATCAACGCCATCCTCGACTTCTCCAAGATCGAGGCCGGCAAGCTGGAGCTGGAGCGGTCCCCGTTCGCCCTCCGCGAAGTGCTCGGCGACACCCTCAGCGCGCTGGCCCTGCGGGCGCACCAGAAGGGGCTGGAGCTGGCCGCCGACGTCTCCGAGGAGGTGCCCGACGCCCTGGTCGGCGACCCCGGCCGGCTCCGCCAGGTGCTCGTCAACCTGGTCGGCAATGCCATCAAGTTCACCGAACACGGCGAAGTGGTCATCCGCGTCCGGCCCGGCGACCCGGCTGACTGCCGCTTGCACTTCTCCGTCCGCGACACCGGCATCGGCATCCCGGCCGAGAAGCAGCGGCTGCTGTTCCAGCCGTTCACCCAGGTGGACGGGTCGCTGACGCGCAAATACGAGGGGACGGGGTTGGGGCTGGCGATCTCGGCGCGGCTGGTACAGATGATGGGCGGGCAGATCACCGTCATCAGCGCGCCGGGCCAGGGGAGCACGTTTCAGTTCACCGCCGGGTTCGAGCGGCAAGCCGGTGGCGGCGAGCGGCGGCTGCCGGCCGGCCGGCGACTCCGCGGTCTGCCGGTGCTGGTGGTCGACGACAACGCCACCAACCGCCGTATCCGCGAGAATCCATCCACCCACCGCGGACTGAAGCCGACCGCATCGACGGGGCGGCCGCTGCCCTGGCCGCGGTCGACGCCGCCCACCGCGCCGGCACTCCGTTCCCGCTGGTCCTGCTCGACTACCAGATGCCGGAGGTCGACGGCCTCCACTGGCGGCGCAGATCCGGGCGCACCCGGAGTGGGATAGCACGCTGATCCTGATGCTGTCGTCGCAGGGGCCGGCGGAATGCACGGCGCGCTGCCGCGATCTGCGCATCGCCGCAACCCTGATCAAGCCGATCAAGCAGGCCGACCAGCTGCGGGAGATCACCCACGCCTTCGGGTTGCGCGTGCCGGCGGCGGAATCAGGCGCGACGCGATCGGCACCGGTCCCGGCGGTCCGACCGCTGCGCATCCTGCTGGCCGAGGACAACGCCATCAACCGACGGCTGGCGGTCGCCATCCTGCAAAAGCAAGGGCATGTCGTCGAGACGGCCGAGGACGGCCGGCAGGTGCTGGCGGCCCTCGACCGGGCGGCGTTCGACCTGGTGCTGATGGACGTGCAAATGCCGGACATGGACGGTCTGCAAGCGACCGCCGCCATCCGCGCGCGCGAGCAGGTCAGCGGCGGGCACCAGCCGATCATTGCCATGACCGCCCACGCGCTCAAAGGCGACCGCGAACGGTGCCTGGACGCCGGGATGGACGGCTACGTCGCCAAGCCGCTGCGGCCGACGAGCTGCTGCACGCCATCGCCTACCCGCCCCGGCGTCCGGGACGACGCCGCCAGGCACCGCGCTCGACTGGGCCTCGGCGCTGGCGACGGTCGGCGGCGACCGCCACCTGCTCGCCGAGCTGGCCGGGCTATTTCTGACGGAAAGTCCCGGCTGGCTGGCCGAGATCCGCGCCGCCGTCGCGGCCGGCGACGCCGCCCAGCTGCGGCGAGCAGCGCACCTCAAGGGGGGCTGGGCGCGTTCGCCGCCCGACCGGCGGTCGACGCCGCTCTCCACCTGGAGACGCTGGGCCGTCAGGGCGACCTCGCTCCCGCCGCCGGCGGCTGACCGTTCTGGAACACGAGGTCGCGCGGCTCCGCCCGGTGCTGACCGCCTCGCGGAGGAAGCCGCGTCTCCGTCCGTCATGGAGGCGGCGGGTAGGACGTCATCTACTGCCGAGAAGCCGTAACAAAAAAACCCGCCAGGCTTTCGCCTGACGGGTTCTGTGTATCCTTGTCAACGGGGTTAGCAAGCCTGCGAGGGTGTGGACATGAATTTGGTGTCTCCGGTCGTGAAACCAGAGATAAATCATCCTTAGAAAGGAGGTGATCCAACCGCAGGTTCCCCTACGGTTACCTTGTTACGACTTAGTCCCAATCAGGAGTTGGAGGTTAGGCGCTTGCCCCCTTGCGGTCGGCGCGGCGACTTGGCCCCCCCCTCCCTTTCGTGGCTTGACGGGCGGTGTGTACAAGGCTCAGGAACACATTCACCGCGGTGTTGCTGACCCGCGATTACTAGCGATTCCAACTTCACGAAGGCGAGTTGCAGCCTTCGATCTGAACTGGGGCGTATTTTTTGGGATTGGCTCCCGCTCGCGCGTTGGCCTCCCTCTGTGCCGCCATTGTAGCACGTGTGCAGCCCTGGACATAAAGGCCATGAGGACTTGACGTCATCCCCGCCTTCCTCCGGTTTAACACCGGCAGTCTCTCCAGAGTCCCCGACTTTACTCGCTGGCAACTGGAGACAGGGGTTTCGCTCGTTATGGGACTTAACCCGACATCTCACGACACGAGCTGACGACAGCCATGCAGCACCTGTAGCAGGTTCCGGACTGGTTACCGTTGGCCCCACGTTTCCGCGGGCTACTTCCTGCCGCTTTCGCACATGTCAAGTCCAGGATAAGGTTCTTCGCGTAGCCTCGAATTAAGCCACATGCTCCACCGCTTGTGTGAGCCCCCGTCAATTCCTTTGAGTTTCAGCCTTGCGACCATACTCCCCAGGCGGGGTACTTAAAACTTTTGCTTCGGCAGGGAACCCATGTAAGTCCACTACCTAGTACCCATCGTTTAGGGCCAGGACTACCGGGGTATCTAATCCCGTTCGCTCCCCTGGCTTTCGCGCCTCAGCGTCAGAAGGGTCCAGCGCGCCGCTTTCGCCACCGGTGTTCCTTCCGATATCTACGCATTTCACCGCTCCACCGGAAGTTCCGCACGCCCCTACCTCCCTCAAGCCTCGCGGTATCAAAGGCACTTCCGCGGTTGAGCCGCGGGCTTTCACCCCTGACCTGCGAAGCCGCCTACGCGCCCTTTAAGCCCAGTGATTCCGAACAACGTTCGCACGGTTCGTCTTACCGCGGCTGCTGGCACGAACTTAGCCCGTGCTTCCTCCGGGGGTCGATCAAGGTTGCCCTTTTCTCCCCCCCGACAGAGCTTTACAACCCGAAGGCCTTCATCGCTCACGCGGCGTCGCTCGGTCAGGCTTGCGCCCATTGCCGAAGATCCTCGACTGCAGCCTCCCGTAGGAGTCTGGCCAGTGTCCCAGTGCCAGTGGCGCAGGTCGTGCTCTCACACCTGCTAAGCATCTTGGCCTTGGTGAGCCGTCACCTCACCAACTAGCTAATACTACATGGGCCCCTCCCGGAGCGCCGGAGCTTTCACCAAACAGGGAGGCCCCCATTCGGTGGCATTCGGTATTACCCGTCCGTTAGGACGGCTATTCCGAACTCCGGGGCAGGTTACCCATGCCTTACTGCCCCTTTCGCCACTTCCCCCACCCAGTTTCCCAGTGGGATTCGTGCGACTTGCATGCCTAATCCACGCCGCCAACGTTCGTTCTGAGCCAGGATCAAACCCTTCAAATAAATATGCACATACGCGGACCCGAAGGCCCGTGACTGAACATAGGAAGAGCTTGAGGTCGCCTGGCGACCGACTCAAAGTCTGACTTGCTTGAACCCGACGAACGACTTGCGTCGCCCGCCGGAGTGCTTGTCGAAGAATGTGTCGGCCGCTAGGCCTGCACACCCTTCGCGTATTGGCTTGCTTTCCCGCGTTGTCAAAGATCCCGATGAGGGTCACTCACCGGGCACAGTGGTTAGATGTCTCCGCTCGCAAAAGGATTCACCGCGAACCCACTTTTTCCGCGGGGCGTCCACTTTCCCCTCGACGACGGTGTGCCGTTTGCTTCGTCGATGCGACGACGCCGTGTGCATCGCCCGGCCATGCCATCGCGCAGGAGAGCAGGCCAGGCGAGGTCGCCAGGGCATCGCTATCCCGCCTGCGATTGCCCGCGCCGCGGGCGTTTCATTGCAGTGCAGTGAAGGCGCTGGGGCTCGAACCCAGGACCTACGGATTAAAAGTCCGTTGCTCTACCGGCTGAGCTACGCCTTCCTCGCCAGCGGCCTGGGGGCCGCGGCCCGGTCTCTCTTCTTCCTGGCTGGCCGAAGCGAATCGCCAGGACACCCTCTTACTGTAGCGGTCCGCGTCGGCATCCGCAACCGTCACCGATCGGCGGCTTTTCCCTTCTTCGCTCGTTCGTCCAGCTCCTTCAGCGTCAGCCGCACGCTCACGATGTACGGCGGCTCGCCCTTCGTCCAGTGGCCGTAGGTCGTCGTCACGAATGTGCCGTCGGGCAACAGGTCCAGTCCGGGGTACGCGCAGTCGAACCCCTGGTGGTTCTTCATCAGCCGTACCCGGTACTGCCCCTCGCGGCCGCGGACGATGTCGTCGTAGGTGCCGACCCAGCCGACCCAGTCGCCCTTGGTCGCGCTCTGGCGCGTCGTGTCGCGAAACGTGAGGAACAGCCGCCCGTCTGGCGCGTAGCGGCCGATGTGCCGGTCGCCGGTCAGCGCGGCGGGCAGCTCGCGCGGCGGCGACCACGTCTTGCCCTCGTCGTCGGAGAACGTCACGAACGAGTTGAACCGCCGGCTGTTCTCGCGCAGCAACATCGCCAGCTGCTTGCCGTCGGGCGAACGGATCAGCCCCGGCTCGCACAGGTGCGCCCGGGGATGCGTGACGATCACCCGCGGCTCGCCCCACGTCAGCCCGCCGTCGCTCGACACCGTTCCGTACACCGTGAACACTCCGCTCTTCGCCGGCTTCTGGCCCGGCCGGAAGTAGCGGCCGTCATCGTGGAAGAGGGCCAGGTAGTCGCCGTTTTTGAGCCGCTCCACGCTGCCCATCGCCACGATCCCGCCGTAGTCGCCGATCGGCTTCAGCTCCGACCACGTCTGGCCGTCGTCCTCCGACACGCTCAGCCGGATCGGGTACAGGCCAGAGAACAGGATCAGCCGCTTCTTCCCCTTCGCGTCGATCACCCGGTGGATCGTCGGCGTTTCCTTCGACGTCTTCCAGCTGGCCGGCGTCGGCAGCCGGTCGGACCACGTCTTGCCGCCGTCGTCACTCCGTTTCAGCACGATGGCGCCGCGGCCGTGCCCCTTCGGGTAGACCGCCAGCATCGTCCGCCCGTCCTCCAGCAGCACCGTCGTCGGATGGCCGAGGTACTGCTTCGGCTCGCGGTCGACGATCACCTGCCGGTCCTTGTCGCTGGCCAGGTCGAGGACGGGGATGCGGTATCCCGGCGGCAGCGGTTCCGCCCCCACCGCAGCCGGTATCAGCATCACGGCGAAGCACCACCAGATGTCGCGACAGAGCAGGCGGACAGGGGACATGCGGCACCTCGTCGGCGGGTCAGGACGGGTCGGGAAGGTGCGCTCATTGTCGGCAGGGTACACGCCGGTGGCAAGCGGCTGGCGATCCGGGCGGCGCGGTCTACAATGGGCCTCCATCCGAACGATAACCACTGGCGAAGGAAAGGACCGACATGGCGAAGCAGCCGTTGAAGAAAAAGAAGCGCCCGCTCGGCCGGGTCGTGCTGCGGACCGGCGAGGCGCTGGTGGAGGCCGAACCGGCGTGGTCAGCGGCCGAGCCGGAAGTGGTGATCGGCGAGCTGGATGGCCCGGTCGGCTACGCCATCGCTCACCTGATGGGCGATCAAACGCGCGGCCACTCGCGTGTCTACGCCCTGCTCAACTGCGATGTGCAGATTCGTCCCGTGACCGTCATGGTGAGTAAGGTCACGGTCAACTCGACCAAGTACACCAACATCCTGATGGGCACGGTGCAGGCGGCGATCGCCAACGGGGTGCTCGACGCCGTTCGCGCTGGCCACATCCCCAAGGCCAAGGCCAACGACCTGGGGATCATCGTCTCGGTGTGGCTCGACCCGGCGGTGCTGACCGAGAAGATCGATCCGAACCTGCTGTTCCAGACGCACCGCGAGGCGACGACCAAGGCGATCGCCAAGGCGATGGGCAACGAGCCGGATATCGACTGGCTGCTCAAGAACCAGGACAAGATCACCCACGCCTTCCACCAGATGGCGGTCGACGGCACACTGTAACTCGAACGCCACACGCCCACCCGCGCCAACGGGTGGGCGTGCCGCTCATCAGCTCTCGTAGCGCAGCAGCAGCTCGCCGGTTTCCACCTGCGTGCCCGGTTGCACCAGCACCTCGGCGACCTCGCCGGCCCGGTCGGCGTAGATGGTCGTTTCCATCTTCATCGCCTCCAGGGTGAACAGCTTCTGCCCCACCGTCACCGGGTCCTGCGACGCCACCAGCACCCGCACCACCAGCCCCGGCATCGGCGAACCGACGTGCAGCGGATTGCCGGGGTCCGCCTTCCGCCGCACCTTCGCCTTATCGCCCAGCGAGCGGTCCGGCACCACCACCTCGCGCGGCTGGCCGTTCAGCTCGAAGAACACCGTGCGCGTGCCGTCCGGGTGCGGCTCACCGATGGCCAGGAACTTGACGATCAGTGTCTTGCCGCGCTCGATGTCGATCGACACCTCCTCGCCCGGCTCCATCCCGTGGAAGAACACCGGGGTCGGCAGGACGCTGGTGTCCGAGTATTTCGCCTGGTGCGCCGCCAGCTCGGGGAACACACGCGGGTACAGCAGGTAGCTGAGCAGCTCGCGGTCGGACACCGGCCGGTTGACCTGCTTTTGCACGTCTTTGCGTGCCTTGTCAAAGTCGGCCGGCGGCAGGGTGGCGCCGGGCCGGCCCTCGATCGCCTTGCGACCGCGGAGGATGCGCTTCTGCAGCGCTTCGGGGAAGCCGCCCGGCGGCGGACCGAGCCGCCCCTCGAAGAACTCGACCACCGACTCCGGGAACGACAACTCGCGCGTCCCCTCCACCACGTCCTTCGGACTCAGGTTGTTGCCGACCATGAACAGCGCCATGTCGCCCACCACCTTGCTGGTCGGCGTCACCTTGATGATGTCGCCGAACAGCCGGTTGACCTCGGCGTACATGGCGCACACCTCGTGCCAGCGCGCGTCCAGCCCGAGCGCCTGCGCCTGCTGGAACAGGTTCGTGTACTGCCCGCCGGGCATCTCGTTGCGGTACACGTCCGACTGCGGCGCCAGCTGGCCGGTCTCGAACGGCAGGTAGTACGCCCGCACGTCCTGCCAGTAGTCGGCCGCCTGCTGCAAGGCGTCGGCGTCCAGCCCGGTATCGCGCGGCTGGAAGCGCAACCCCTCGACCAGCGCCTGCAACGACGGCTGGCTGGTCAGCCCGGCCATCGGCGCCATGGCGCAGTCGACGACGTCCACACCCTCCTCGGCGGCCAGCAGATACGATGCCACCTGCCCGCCGGCGCAGTCGTGGGTGTGGAAGTGGATCGGCAGACCGACCTCCTGCCGCAGCGTACGGACCAGCAGCCGGGCGGCGTGCGGCTTGCACAGCCCGGCCATGTCCTTGATCGCCAGCAGGTTGGCGCCGCGCTTCTCCAGCTCCTTCGCCAGCTCGACGTAATACTTCAGCGAGTATTTACTTCTTTTCGGATCGAGAATATCACCCGTGTAACAGACCGCCGCCTCGGCGAGCAGGCCGGTCGAGCGCACCGCGTCGATCGCCAGCTCCAGATTCGGCAGGTAGTTCAGCGCGTCGAACACCCGGAACACATCGACGCCGGCCTGTGCCGACTCCTTGACGAAGGCGCGGACGACGTTGTCCGGGTAGTTGGTGTAGCCGACGGCGCTGGCCGAGCGCAGCAGCATCTGGAACAGGATATTCGGGATCCGCTGCCGCATCTCCGCCAGCCGCTGCCAGGGCGACTCGCGGAGGAAACGCATCGACGTGTCGAACGTCGCCCCGCCCCACATCTCCAGCGAGAACAGGTCGGCCAGCTTCGCCGCGTAGAACGGCGCCGCCCGCAGCATGTCGTAGGTCCGCAGCCGGGTCGCCAGCAGCGACTGGTGGGCGTCGCGGAACGTGGTGTCGGTCACCAGCAGCCGCTTCTGCTCGCGGACCCAGGCGGAAAACTTGTCGGCGCCCAGCTCCAGCAGTTTGGTCCGCGTGCCGGGGGGGATCGGCAGCGCCTTGCCGACCGGCGCCGTCTCGCCCAGCCCGACCGGGTCGGCCAGCGGCGGCGGGACCGGGGCGCGCGGGACGGTGCGACCGGCCGGCAGCCGCGCCGCCGCCTCCAGCGGGCCGTTGATGATCACCTCGCCAATGTAGCTGAGTAACCTGGTTGCGCGGTCCTGCCGGCGCGGCAGGTCGAACAGCGCCGGCGTCACGTCGATGAACCGGGTGGTGATCTTGTAGGCGAGGAAGTCCGGATGCGTCACCAGGTTCACCAGGAACGGCACGTTGGTCTTCACGCCGCGAACGCGGAACTCCTGCAGCGATCGCATCATTCGCCGGGCGGCGTCGGCGAACTCCAGCCCCTGCGCCGTCACCTTCACCAGCAGCGAGTCGTAGAACGGCGTGACCACCGCCCCGCTGAACGCCGCCCCGTCCAGCCGGATACCCATCCCGCCAGGCGAGCGGTAGTTACTCAGACGCCCGTAATCGGGTAAGAAGTTACTCGCCGGATCTTCCGTCGTCACCCGGCACTGCAGCGCGAAGCCGCTGGTACGGACGGCGTCCTGGCGCGGGCAGCGCGTGGCTGGATCGTGCAGCGATTTGCCCTGGGCGATCAGGATCTGGCACTGGACGATGTCCACCCCGGTCACCTGCTCGGTGACGGTGTGCTCGACTTGCACGCGCGGGTTCACCTCGATGAAGTAGAACTCGTTGCGGTCCATGTCGACCAGGAACTCGACGGTGGCGGCGTTGTCCAGCCGCACCGCCCGGCCGACGGCCAGGGCTGACTGGTGGATGGCCGCGCGCATGGCGTCGGGCAGGTTGGGCGCCGGCGCCACCTCCACCACCTTCTGATGCCGCCGCTGGACGGTGCAGTCGCGCTCGAACAGGTGGACGAGGTTACCGTGCTGGTCGCCGAGCAGCTGCACCTCGATGTGGCGGGCGCGCGAGATGTAGCGTTCGAGGAACACGTCGGGGATGCCGAAGGCGCTGCCGGCCTCGCGGCGCGCCTGCTCCAGGGCGTCGTCGAGCTGTTCCGCCGACCGCGCCACGCGCATGCCGCGACCGCCGCCGCCCATCGCCGCCTTGACCATCACCGGGTAGCCGAGCGATTCGGCCAGCGTCTTCGCCTCGGCGTTGGTGCGAACCACCTCGCCGCCGGGCAGGATCGGCACCTGCGCCTGGTCGGCGATCTTGCGCGCCACCACCTTGTCGCCCAGCTGTTCGAGGATCTCGGTCCGCGGGCCGACGAAGGCGATGCCGGCGGCCCGGCAGGCGCGGGCGAAGTGCGGGTTCTCGGACAGAAACCCGTAACCGGGGTGAATGGCGTCGACCTCGTGCTCACGGGCCACCGCGACGATGCCGTCGATGTCGAGGTAGGCGCGGATCGGCTCGCCGGGGCGGCCGACGCGGTACGCCTCGTCCGCCTTGAAGCGGTGCAGGGCGAAGCGATCCTCGTGCGAGTAGACGGCGACGGTGCGGAGGCCCAACTCGTGTGCGCTGCGGAAGATGCGGATGGCGATCTCGCTGCGGTTGGCGGCCATCAGCTTGCGCATCGGCCGGGCGGCCGCACCGCCGCTCGCCTCGGGGTTCACCTCGGACATCACGTCATTCCCTCACCAGCAAGCGACCACAAATCCCCCGCCCGTCCCCCCGCTCGGAGGCCGGCGCGTCGAATGCATTCTAGGGGGGCGGGAAGACACCGCCAGTCGACCCGCCGGCGAAGGCGGCGCGCAAAAAAAATCCGGACCCCCTTGCGGAGGCCCGGACACCAGACTTACTTACGGGTCCCGTCCATCCCTTCGGTAGCCTGGCAGCCTTATCCGCCCCCCCCTCGGGGCGGTTAAGAGCCCATAGCTTTGCGTCCCCGCCTCACGACGGGTTTGCCTTTATCGAGGAGAAACGGTGAATGGAAGACCGCGTCTCCGTGTCGCGCCGCCGCTCCCAAGTCGAGCGTCGTCGCGTCACACCTGTAATCTAGATTACGATTGTGCGGGATGCAAACGCGCGGCGGGAAAATTTCCCCCCGGTTTTTCCTGCAGCCTGGCGGGGCGGACGGCGGGTGCCGTTTCCCCTTCTGCCCCGTCGTCCATCTCGACGCATCTTCCGCCCCGGTCGCGTCACGACTGTACCCGTGTCGATCACGCCGCCTGTCCGCGGTCCTACAATAGCGGTACGACCGATCGGGCCACTGGAGGGACCGCGTCTTGGCCTCACCCGCCGCCGACCTGCTGCTCGAGCTGCACGGCATCTCCCGCTGGTACGGCACCTTTCAGGCCCTCCGCGACATCGACCTGCGGCTGCCGCCCGGCCGCATCGGGCTGCTCGGCCCCAACGGCGCCGGCAAGTCCAGCCTGCTCAAGATCCTGCTCGGTCTGCTGCCGCCCTCCGCCGGCACCGGCAAGGTACTCGGCCAGGACCTCGCCACCAGCGGCGCCGCCCTCCGCCGCGCCATCGGCTACATGCCGGAGGCGGACGGGCTGATCCCCGGCATGATCGGCGTCGACTACGTGGCGCTGGCCGGCGAACTGTACGGCATGCCCCGCCGCGAGGCGCACCGCCGCGCTCACGAGGTGCTCACCAACCTCGGGTTGGAGGAGGCGCGCTATCGCAAGCTGGAAGAGTATTCGCTCGGCATGAAGCAGCGGCTGAAGCTGGCGCAGGCGCTGGTTCACGATCCGCCGGTGCTGCTGCTCGACGAACCGACCAGCGGCCTCGACCCGGCCGGCCGCGACGACATGCTCGACCTGCTACGCACGGTCGGCACCGAACACGGCAAGTCGCTCATCCTGTGTACTCATCTGCTGGGCGACGTGGAGCGGGTTTGCCAGACGGTCCTGATCCTCCACCGGGGGCGAATTCTCCGGCAAGGCAGTGTGTCGGAGTTATGCGCTTCCCGGCAGGACCGCTACATCTTGCAGATTCGCGGCGACCCGCAGGCGTTTCGTGAGGAGCTGCTGCTTGAAGGGGTGCGGCTGCTGGAGGACAATGGCCGGGGGCGGTGGCGGGTTGCCGTTCCTGACGGCTGGGCGAATCGTGCGTTCTTTGCGCTCGCCGCCCCGCACGACGTGACGCTGGTCGGGCTGGAGCGCGACGACGAGACGCTGGAGGAGTTGTTCCACCGGGTGCTGGCCGAGGCCGACCGGGAGGGGGGGAACGGAGAGGAGAAGGCGCATGGCCGGGCAACTTGAGCAGGCGCGGCCGGTCCACCTGCTGCACTACCGGCCGTGGCAAGGAACGCTTCGCGGCCGCGAGGGGCTGGCGCCGCTGCTGTTCCTGGCCGGCCAGGCGGCGCTGCTGACGGCGCTGGTGGCGCTG
>JAXMAU010000049.1:0-49328 GCA_046350215.1 Gemmataceae bacterium
GTCGACCAGGTCGCGGAGGTCTTGCCGGGTGCCGAAGCGCGGGTCGATCTCCAGGAAGTTTTGAATGCCGTAGCCGTGGTAGGTCTGCAGGTCGCACCGCTGCTTCCACGGCGGGTTGAGCCACAGCGTGGTGACGCCCAGTCCCTGCAAATAGTCGAGCTTGGACAGCACACCGCGGAGGGTGCCGCCGGTGAACTTCAACCCGGCCTCCATCCACGCCCGCCGGTCGTGCTCGACGAACCGTTCGGGGTGGGCGCGGTCGAACGGCGGGCGGGACGCCTCCCGGCCGTCGCTGAATCGATCGGGCAACAGCTGGTAAAGGAACTGGTCGCGCCAGTTCACCGGGCTGGGGAAGACGCGCCCGCGCGGGCGGAAGCTGGCCTCGAGCAGCACGCGCGGCGCCTCACGCTCGATGGTCGTCCGGGTCGCCATGAAGGGACTCGATTCGAGGAAGAAGGGACTGCTGGGTCGTACTGTGTGGGATTACGACGACGACGACGGCTTGTCAATTGGCGGTGCTGTCGCGCGCCTCAATGACACTACCCTGTCACTGAAGCGACGGCCGCTTCCCGATGGGGCGGATTCCGCCTATAACCCCAGCGGGGCCGAACGTCGGCCCCACCCGCCGAACCGCTGGCGGGTTCGGGCTGATGCGAGCGGCTCCGGCGGAACGGAGGCCGGGGATGCGACGGGCGTATGCCCTGCTGATCCTGTGGCGGGATCGCGGCCGATACCTGCCGGCGGTGTTCGCGGTGGCGTTCAGCTGCCTGCTCATCACCCTGGAGGTCGGGCTGCTGGTCGGCACCCTGGCCAAGCTGTCGGTGCCGATCGACCGCAGCCGGGCCGACATCTGGGTGACGGCGACCAACGTGCCGAGCATCGACCTGGGGTTCCCGATCCCCGAAAGCTGGCTGTCGCGCGCCGCCGGCTTTTCCGGGGTCGACCGGGTGGAAAACTACGTCTACAGCGTGGGCCTGTGGAAGAAGCCGGGCACCGGATCGGAGCTGGTGGCGGTGATCGGCTCCCGGCTGGGCGACGGCGCCGTCGGCCCGATCAGCGATTTGACACCCGAGCTGCGTGTGCGCCTGAGCGAGCCGGGCAGCATCGCTGTCGACGAGTCCGAGCTAAGCCGGCTGGGGCTGACCCGGATCGGCGACGTGGCCGAGATCTACGGCCACCGGGTTCGACTGGCCGGCGTGCTGCGCGGTTACAACAGCCCCGGCGCCGCGTTCGTGTTCTGCTCGCTGGCCACCGCCCGCCGGCTGATGCCGCTGTTCTGGCAACACCCCACCAGCACGATGTACCTGCTGGTCCGCTGCCGGCAGGCGGAGGATGTACCCGCCGTGCTGGCTCGGCTGCGAGCGTTCCCCAACATGGCCGCATACACCCGGCGGGAGTTCTCGATTCGCACCCAGTGGTACTGGATGACGCGGACGAATGCTGGCGTCGCCCTGGTGTGTACCGCCTGCCTGGCCCTGCTGGTCGGGCTGGTGGTGACCAGCCAGACGCTGTACGCCGCGGTGGTGTCGTCGCTGCGCGAGTACGCGGTGCTGCGCGCGCTGGGAATTGCCCGCGGACGGATGGCGGGGCTGGTGCTGGCCCAGTCGTTCTGGATCGGGCTAAGTGGCGTGGCGCTTGGCCTGCCGGGCAGCTTCGCCCTGGCGGCGGCGGGCGATCGGGTTGGCGCGACGGTCGCCCTGCCCTGGTGGCTGCTGACGGCCAGCACCGTGGTGACGGTAGGTATGGGACTGGTGTCGGGCCTGACGGCGCTGCGATCGCTGCGGCTGGTCGAGCCGATCACGTTGTTACGGTGAGGGCGATGGCGGTTCCCCCGGTCAGCCTGTCCGCCCGCCACCTGGTCCGGTCATTCCGGCAGGGCGACGAGGTCGTCGAGGTGATCCGCGACGTGTCGCTGGAGGTGCTGGCCGGTCGGTTGGTGCTGCTGATGGGGCCGTCCGGCAGCGGCAAGTCGACGTTGCTGGCACTGCTGTCGGGCCTGCTGCGGCCCGATCGCGGCGAGGTGGTCGCGCTGGGCCAGCCGCTCGCCCGGCTGTCGGAGGACGACCAGCTGCGGTTTCGCCGCCGCCACTGCGGGTTCGTCTTCCAGGGGTTCAACCTGCTGCCGTCGCTGACGGCGCGGGAACAGTTGGAGATGTTCGTCGAGTGGACCGAGGGGCGGGCGGCCGACGGTCCCGCGCGGGTGAGCGCCATGCTCGACCGGCTCGGGCTGACGCACCGGGCGGACGTGCGCGTCGACCGCCTGTCCGGCGGAGAGAAGCAGCGGATCGCCATCGGCCGGGCGCTGCTCAAAGCGCCGGCGCTGCTGTTCGCCGACGAGCCGACCAGCTCGCTCGACTGGGCGCACGGCGAGCGGGTGATCGAGCTACTGCGGACCGCCTCGCACGCCCGCGGCGCCACCACCTTCATCGTCGGACACGACACCCGGTTGATCCCATATGCCGATCTCGTCCTGCAAATGCAGGACGGTATGATCCGACCGCTGCACCCTTCTCTCCCGGACCAGCCATGATCTCCATCTCCCTTGTTCTCCGGCGTGCTGGATGGGTGATACTGGTAAGCCTGGCAATGCTATTTGCAGCGGCGCTGGTCGTCGCGCTGGCCTTCCGGGTTGGTCGCGGGCCGGGCGGCGAGGCGACGGCCGAGGACGACGCGAGTACGGCCGGCGGGGTGGTCTGCTATGGCCAGGTGGACCTGCGGCACGGCGTGACCTCGCTGGTGCCGCTGCAAGGCGGACGGGTGGCCGCGGTGCTGGTCGAGGAGAACCGCCACGTCGCCGCGGGGACGGTGCTGCTGCGGCTGGACGATCGGCTGGCGCGCAGTCGGGTGGCGGAGGCGGAGTCCGCCCTCGGAGCAGCCGAGGCCCAGCTGGCCGCCGCGCGACGACTGCCGGCGCAGCAGCGGCAGCGGTTGGCCCTGCAACAGGCGGCGGTCGATGCCATGCAGGCCCGCCTGGAGGCGGCGCGCAAGACGCTCGCCCGCCAGCGGCGGCACCAGCAGATGAACCTGGTCGACGCCCGCGAGGTCGAGATCGGCGGCGACCAGCTCAAGGAGATCGAATCGCTGGCGCGGGCGGAGGAACACCGGCTGACCGAGCTGAAGGGATACGACCCGCAGCCGGACGTCCGCCGGGTGGAGCAGGAGGTGAGCGCGTGGCAGGCGCGGCTGGACCAGGCGCGGCTGGCGCTGCAGGAGTGCGCCGTGACGGCGCCGGCGGCCGGAACCGTGCTGCGACTGCTGGTCGGACCGGGCGACGTGGTCGGCGCCGCCGGGCAGCCGGCCGTCCTGTTCGCCGCCGACGGCCCCGCCATCGTCCGCGCGGAAGTGGAGCAGGAGTTCGCCGGTCAGCTGCAGGTCGGGCAACCAGCCGTGGTGGTCGACGACAACGCTCAGACCGCCACGCCCCAGTCGTGGAAGGGCACGGTCGAGCAGGTGGCCAGCTGGTACGGACGGCGGCGGGCGGTCCTGCCGGACCCGTTGGCGCTGAGCGACGTCCTGACCGTGGAATGCGTCATCCGCCTCGATCCGGGGACGGCGCCGTTCCGCATCGCCCAGCGAGTGCGCGTGTTCATCGGCCCGGCGGCCGTCGCGCTGACGGAGACGCCACCCCAGCCGTGATGGCCACCGGCCCGGCGGTGCAGTCGTTACAAACCGTTACACCGGCCCGGTCGTCGGAGGGGTATACTCGCCGGTGTCACGTCCGGGCCGGCTGGCCATCGCGACTGGCCGCGCCCCGGAACACCCTTGCTGGAGGGCGGTCATGTTTTCACGCGCCTGTCGGTCGCTCCGACGCGGCCCCGCGGCCCTCGGGGCCTTGACGCTCGCACTCACCGCCGCGGCCCTCGCCTGGGGGTTCGCCGGCCCGACAACGACGTCCTCGTCCGGTCCTGGCACGACACTGTTTCGGCGCACCGAACCGGCGAAGAACCCGGTCACCCTGCAGCTTCAGGCCGACGGCCGGCAGGTGATCGGCTGGGTGAGCGGCACCGACTCGTTCGCCGACCGCCGGGTCGCCTTCAAACTCAACGGCAAGACGTCGACCGTCGCCGTCGGCAAGGACAACACCTTCCGCTGGCCGTACCGGGTCGAGCGAGCGACGACGGTGGAGGTGCAGGTCGAGGACGGCGAGCGCAAGCCGGCGCTCGCTGGCACGCTGCTGCTCGAACCGCCGCCGGCTGCGCCGGGGCCGTGCGTGTTCCTGATCGTCGACCGCACCGCATACCGGCCCGGCCAGCGGCTGCAGTTCGCCGGCTTCCTCCGCCAGCTGGACGGCGCCGGCGAGTTCGTCCCGGTCGCCGGCAAGGAGGTGCAGGTCGACCTGACCTCCGAGCGCAAGCAGACCCGCGCCGCCCGCCTGAAGCTGACGTCCGACGACCACGGCCGGATCGCCGGCAGCTACCCGTTCACCGACGCCGACGCGCTCGACCACTACACCCTCACCGTCGCCGGGTTCAAGGGGACCGCCCGCGTGCTGCTCGGCGAGTATCGCAAATCGAAGGTGCGAGTGAAGATCGACGGCACCGTCACCGGCGACCGGCTGAAGCTCAGCTTCGCCGCCCTCGACTTCCTCGACAAGCCGGTGCCGATCGCCAAGGCCAGCTTCGCCGCCCAGGTGGTGCGGCGGACCAAGGAGCGCACCTTCACGCTGAAGACGGAAGATTTCGTCTATCACGAGCCGAAGCCGTTGCCGCTGCCGGACGTCGAGAGCCTCTCGGAAGAGGACCTGCTGCTCGCCGAGGCCGACGGTGTCAGCGGGCAGACGTTCCCCGGACTGGGCAACGTGGCGCTGGCGAACCTGTCCGGTGAGCCGAAGCCCGACGGCGAACGGCCGGCGACGCACACCGTCGACCTGAAACCGGAGTGGCGCCGCGGCGACTGCTCGCTCGTCGTTCAGGGGGTTATCACCGACACCAACGGCCGCGAGCAGCGGGCGTCGGCGACGATCCCGATCGACGAGTCCGCCGCTACCGAGGGGCAGAAAACGCTGGAACTGAGCCTGCCGCGGCAGCGCTTCCTCGTCCGCGAGCCGATCGAGGTGAAGGCGACAGGCCAGGCGGCCGGTAAGGGCGGCACGCTGGTGGTGATGAAGCTGGCGTTCCAGACGCCCAGCGCGACGATTACCAGCATGGGTGGCTTCTACGACCCATACTCCGGCCGGCTGCCGGCGTACCGCTCCGCCGCCTGGCGATCACGGATGCGCACCCTCGACGTCGCTCCGTCGGAGAACCCGGAGCGGGTGCGGCGGACGCTGGTCACCGCCGTTCCGTTCGCTGGTAGTGTGGCGCGGGTCGCGCTGCGCGAAGCCGGCGCCTACAAGCTGATCGCCATGATGCCGCGCGAGGACGGCACGACGATTCAGCAGGAAACCACCGTGGTCGTCAAGCGGCCCGAGGACGTCCCGGCGCTGGCGCTGCGGCTCGACCGCGACGAGTTCTCCGCCGACGATCGGCTGACCGGCGTCATCCGCAGCCGGTTCACCGACGCCCGCGTTTTACTGACGGTGCGCGACAGTACCGGCATTCGCCTGACCAAGCCGATCACCCTGCGCGGCGGCTCCGCGCGGATCGACGAACCGCTGCCCGCCGGCCTGCGCTACGGTTGTACCGTCGACGTCACCTACCCCGAGGACGCCGAACAGGCTAGTGTCGCCCACACCTTCGCCCGCGTGGTGCCGCAAGATCGGATGCTGACCGTCGACGTCAAGACGCCCCAGACGGTGCGGCCCGGGGAGACGGTCGAAGTGGACCTGGCCGTCAACCGCAAGGAGCCGGTCGACCTGGTGGTGTCGGTGTACGACCAGGCGCTGCTCGGGATCGCCGCCGATCGATCCACCGACATTCGCAACTACTTCCTCGCCGATGCCCGCGCCGCCGGCAAGCTCGACGCCGCCCTGCTGCACCGCCGCCTCGGCGGGCTGCGCGTGACGCCGCTGATCGAGAAGGCGCAGGAGCTGCTCAAACGCAAGTCGGGCGGCGATTCACCCGGCCGCCAGATCGAGCAGCAGGCGCTGACCACCCTGGTGTCCGACTACCAGTCGCGCTACCTCTACGCCCGCGACATCGCCACCCTGCTGCGCCTCGCCGGGGTCGACATCTACTACGTCCCGTTCCGCTACGGCACCAACTGGTATCAGCAGGTGCCGGTCGGAACCGATCCGCGGCTGGTCGACCTGATCGGCGGCCAGCAGTCCGGCTGGGTGCTGGCGCCGCGCTATGTCGGTAACACGCTACTCGTTACTGAAACGCACCCGAGCTACGTCACCCAGGGGTACGCCTGGCATCCGGTGTACGGCTGGAACTTCGACGCGCCGTACTACGGCAACGCCCTCTACTCCTACCGCGGTGTCAACAACTTCTACGCCATGAACCAGCTGCAATCGCAGACCTGGAGCTATTCCGGCCGGGCGATGGCGCGCGGCGACGCCGGCTTCGCCTTCAACGGTCCAGTAAGCGGCAACTCGGTCCACTCGTTCGCGCCGGAGGGGCAGGCCGTCCTCTCGCACATGCCGTTGTCCGGCCCGACGCCGCTGCTCGACGCCGACGGCGACCAGGGGCACATCGCGGTGCGGCGTGACTTCTCCGACTCGGCGTACTGGAACGCCACCGTGCGCACCGACGAGATGGGGAAGGCGAAGGTGTCGGTCAAGCTGCCCGATTCGCTCACCAACTGGCAGGTGGTGGTAACGGCCGTTTCGCCGAAGATGCACGTCGGGTCGGCGAAGGCCAGCTTCCGCACGTACAAGCCGGTGATGGTGTGGCCGATGCTGCCGCGGACGTTCACCGAGGGCGACCGGGTCGAGGTGTTCGCCAGCGTCCACAACCGCAGCGACGAGCCGCAGCGGATCAAGGTGCGGCTCAAGGTCGAGAACGGCGCCGTCCTCGGCCCGGTGGAGCAAACGGTCGACGTGCCGGCGAAGGCGAACGTGCCGGTGTACTGGACGTTTCGGCCGGGCCAGGCCGGGTTCACCCAGCTGCTGATGAGCGCCGACTGCCCGGCCGGGTCGGACGCCTCGCTCAAGCGGTTGCCGGTGGTGCGGGCGGCTGCCGAGCAGCTGGTCACCGCCTCCGGCACGGTGAAGAAGAACGCGACGATCACGATCCCCGAAGGGGTCGATCTGACCGCTGCCCGACTGGAGGTGACCTTCGCTCCGTCGCTGGCCGCAGACATGGCCGACACCCTGAACTACCTGGTCGACTACCCCTACGGCTGCGTCGAGCAGACGATGAGCCGGTTCCTGCCGGCGGTCAAGGTGGCGCAGATCCTGCGTCAGTTCAAGGTGCAGCACCCGGAGCTGGAAAAGAAGATGCCGGGGGTGGCTGCGGCCGGCATCAAGCGGCTGCTGGAGCTGCAGCAGGCCGACGGCGGGTGGGGCTGGAACGGTAACGGCCAGACTCACGAGATGATGACGCCGTATGCCCTCTATGGGCTGCTGCAGGCCGAACGGGCCGGTTACCAGATCCCGAACGAGACGGCGATTCAGCGCGGCCTGCAGAGGCTGGAGGTGTTCATCGGCCAGATGGGCGATGCCCAGGCGGCGGATCGCATCTACTGCATGTACGTCTTCACGCACCGCCGCGACCTGACCGAGCCGTGGTGGGCGTGGCTGTCCACCCAGGTGAAACGAAAGGCGCTGTCGGACTACGCGCTGGCGCTGGCGCTGGAGATGGCGGTGCTGCGCGACCGGCGACCGCTGGCGAAGGAACTGGCCGCGCTGCTTCGTGACCGGGCCGTCCAGGTGGGTGGCAACGTCTACTGGCAGACGGCCGGTTTCTCGCGCTGGGCGGAGGATCGGCACGAGATCACCGCGGCGGCGATGAAGGCACTGGTCGCCTTCGATCACACCGATCCGCTCATCGACGGCATCCTCGGCTACTTCGCCGCCACCAAGCGGGGCGATCGGTGGAACTCGACCAAGGACACGGCGATGATCCTCTTCGCCCTGACCGACTACCTGGCGAAATCGGAGTACAGTCCGCAGGCGGCGAAGGCGCTCACCTTCACGGTGAACGACGGCGAGCCGCAGAAGGTCGAGTTCGCCGACCAGCTGACGCGCAAGGTGGTCCTGCCCGGCGAGAAGCTGCGGCCGGGCCAAAACACCCTGACCTTCGACACGCGCATGACCGGCGTCCTCTACCGGGCAGTATTCCGTTACTGGAAGGCCGGCCGCGAGATCGCCGCGATGGATAGCGGGATCAAGGTGGTGCGGCGGTTCCACCTGCTCGACGACAAGGGGACGGTGGTGCGCGAGCTAAAGAGCGGTGACGCCGTACCGCGCGGCAGCTATGTGCTCAGCACCGTCGAGGGGACGCACCGGCTACCCGACGCCATGCGCTATGTGCTGGTGGAGAACCCGAAGCCGGGCAGTGGCGAGACGGTGCCGGCCGACGACAATCGGTTCGTCGCCCACAGGCAGCAGTGTACCCCGCACGTTCTCCGCGAAGACCGCGAGTCGATGACCTGCTTCCACCATGAACAGACGCCGCAAACGCTGTCGGTGCGGAACGTGTTCCTTGCCGAGCTGGCCGGCGAGTTCGTGGTGCCGCCGGCGCGGGTCGAGCTGATGTACCAGACCGAGGTCCGCGGCCACAGCGGATCGTTCGTGCTCCGGGTGGAGGACGCTGGGCGCAAGGACGCCCGTTAACGGAACCTGTCACCCAACTGGGCGGCGGTCGGCACCGATCGGGTGTCGGCCGCCGCCTCGCTGTTTCAGCCGCCTCGTCCGGTTGCGCGTATACCAACGGTGTCGCCCTGCCCTCCTGAGTCTGCCATGTTGTCGACTATCCTGGTATCGGCATTCCTGCTCGTTCCCACCGCCGACCCCACGCCGCTCCCCGGTCTGAGGGTGAGCGAGGCCGGGGTCCTGCTGCGCGGCGGGCGGCCGTACCGTGGCATCGGCGTGAACTATTTCAACTGCTTCCTGCGGACGCTGGCCGATGGGGCCGACGTCAGTTACGACGACGGGTTTCGCATCCTGGCGACATACCGCATCCCGTTCGTCCGTTTCTCCGCCACCGGCTTCTGGCCGCGCGACATGAAGCTGTACCAGACCGATCGGGAGGCGTACTTTCGTCGGCTCGACGGAGTGGTGCGGTCGGCCGAAAAGCACGGCATCGGGCTGATCCCGTCGCTGTTCTGGTACTACGGCTGCGTACCCGACCTGGTGGGTGAGCCGATGAGCGCGTGGGGCGACCCGAAAAGTCGCACACACGCCTTCCTCCGCGACTATACCCGCCAGGTCGTCGGGCGATACCATCGATCGCCGGCGGTGTGGGCGTGGGAGTTCGGGAACGAGTACAACCTGGCGTGCGACCTGCCCAACGCCGCGCAGCACCGGCCGAAGGTGGTCAGGCAGCTGGGGACCGCCCTGACTCGATCGCAAAAAGACGATTTGACTCACGACATGCTGGCGACCGCGCTGGTGGCGTTCGGCGCCGAGGTTCGCCGCATCGACCGGCATCGGCCGATCTGCAGCGGCGATGCGATCCCCCGGCCGTCGGCCTGGCACAACCGGCAGGAACGGACCTGGACGAAGGACCGCCCCGAGCAGTTTGCCGCCATGCTGCGGCTGACCGCGCCGGCCCCGGTCGATCTCGTCAGCGTCCACTGCTACGGCGACAGCCTTGGCCGTATCCCCGAGGCGGCAGCGGTCGCCCGCCAGCTTGGTAAGCCGCTGTTCGTCGGCGAGTTCCAGGTGGCTGACCTCGATCGCCCCGAGGCGCGGGACGCCTTCCGGAAACTGTTGAACACCCTTGATGCCGCTCGCGTTCCACTGGCGGCGATGTGGGTATTCGATTACCCGCCGCAGAGTGACAGGTACAGCGTCACCGCCACCAACGGCCGCGGCTGGCAGCTGGAGCTTATCCGCGACTGGAACCGGCACATCGGTGGGGCACCACCTCGGTAAGTGGCATCAACGGCCGGACCTATTCGGGGCGCCCCCATACGGCGGAGCCGTCGCGGAGTCCGATCGGCCAGGGACAAACTCGATCGTCCACGGTTCCGAAGTCCGGAGGATTGCAAACGATGTGCCGGCGCCGGTCGCCCATTCGCGGTCGTCGGCGAACGGGCAGCGGCCGATCTCTCGACACAAGATCAGGTGCCCAAGCAGGTACGTTCTCCCGTCCGAGCAGCCTCCTGCCTTCGATCAGTCGTTGACCGTGAGGACACGTCGCGGACGCTTGCCGTGGATCAGGATCTGGTTCTCCGAACGGCGGAAGCGTGATCCGGGCATCTGATTTGCACTTCCCTTCTCCAAACGGTTGCCCATCGAGCCAGCCGGCCGTCGCCGGCCTGCCGTTAACACATCACCGGAACACGAGCCACGAGAGGTCGACATCGTGATGAACCCCGAGCGTTTGAACGCCTGCAAGGAGCGCCTGGAAACCCTTGTCGAACGGCACGGCGGCCAGGCCGCCGGCCTGCGGAGGGAGGCGGCGCACGGCCTGGGCGGCGAATCGGGTGGGGGGATTTCCAACGCCCCCACCCACCAGGCCGACCTGGGCACCGCCCACCACGAGGAGGAGGTCGGCATCCTGCTCATGGAGAACCAGGAACTGCTGCTGGCCGAGTGCCAGGCGGCGCTGTCTCGTCTGAAAGCCGGCACCTACGGGTTGTGCGAGCGGTGCTTCCGGCAGATTCCCGACGGACGGTTGGAGGCGTTCCCCCACGCCCGCTACTGCGTGCCGTGTGCAGAGATCGTCGAATCCAATCGCGATTACACCGCGTGAAAGGAGGTCGGAGCCAATGCGGCTGACTGGTTTTTCCGCCATCGAGTATGCCGAGAAGCAAGGGTTACGTCTGACCCAGCTGCCCGACGCCATCAACGAGGGCCGCGAAGGATTGTCCATCGCCGAGGCGGAGGCGGTGGCCAGTGAGGACGAAAGCCTGATCTATCTGGAGGTGCCGGATGGGGAGTACGCGGCGGCCCCGCCCACCAGCTACGAACCGGACCGCTGACGCACCGATCGCCCATCGCCTGATTCCGGGCCGAGGAAAGGCGGCCTGACGCCGGCAGAACCGGCGTCGAACCAGGACCATGTCGAAAAAGAGTAAAAAGGGATCGCAGAAAACGTTTGCTTCCCGGCGGACCATGAACCCGCCTGGCGGCAATCCGAGTCATCAGCAGGCGCACGGCATGGGCAATGCGCAGCAGGAGCACGACGTCAACCGTCGCCTGGGCAGCTTCGGGGGCACCGGCGAGCACCCCCGCACCGGCAACCCCGGCCATCAATGACCACGGGACGCCGCGGAGGAGGGAACATCCTCCGCGGCGTTTGGCGTCGGCTCGCCGTGGACCGGACCGATCTTCCGAGGGAGGAGGCAACCATGTTCGACGACACCCACCTGCGCATCGCTCGTACCCCACACGCCGCGGTCACCCCGGCGACCGCCGACCTGTCCGCCCTGCCCCCGCTGGACGACCGGGTGGACGAGGCATCGGACGAGTCGTTCCCGGCGAGCGACCCGCCGTCGTTCACCCCGATTACCTCGCTCGGCCCACCGTGCCATCCGGACCCGTGCTGACGGCGGCTCCACGGAAGAGGCCGGCTCCGTCCGGGAGTCGGCCCTCTCCGGTTGGCGCGGCGGCCTGCTCACCGGGGGCGGACAGCGTAGACGATCGACAGCGAAGGGAGGGCCGGGTTATGCCCCACCGCGGTGGCGAACCCACGGCCCTCCAGCTGTTTCTGGATCCGCTGGGTTTCGCTCGCCCCGTCATGGACCTCCATGACCAGCTGGCGGATTCGGTCCCAGTGGGCTTCCTCAATGCCGGCCAGGATGGCGCGCTCGCTCCCCTCGGCGTCGATCTTCAGCAGGTCGACCTGCTGAACGGCGCGTTCCCGCAGAAACCCCGAGAGGGTCTGCACCCGGCAGGTCACCGGCTGGCCGCGCAGGTGATAACGGCGGATCACCTCGGCCCCGGCCTGTTTCAGCCACGCCGGACACAATCCAATCAGGGAAGGAAGCGGGCGCGGGAGCGTCGGGACCTGATCGAGAATGTAGGCCCGGCCCATCCGCGCCCGCTCGTCCGACTGGTCGGGGTACATCGTCGAGGCATTCGAGAAGCGCGGGTAGTAGGTAAACCGCACCTCGCCGTCGTGGTCGGCCAGGCCCGCGTTGATGACCGTGGTGCCGAGCCGGTCGTGTGCTCGCACATTGCGGGTCAACACCTCGAAAATGGCCGGGATCGGCTCGAAGGCAAACACCTGCGCACGGCGGCACAGCGTGTTGAGAAACAGGACGAACAGGCCGGTGTTGGCGCCGACGTCCAGCACGCAGTCGCCGTCGCGCACGGTGATACCGTGGCGGCGATAGCAGTCGCTCTCGAAGATATCGCGATAGACGTTCAGCGTGTCGCTCCAGCTCAGGCCGTAGACGCTCATTCCGTTCGGTAACCGATAGCGGCCGCGGGGTCGGTGGAGTCGTGTTGCCATGGTCACCTCAAGTACGATCGGCAGGATTACTGCCTTACTGGGAGTCGGGGTGTGCAACTGTGGCGCCGGCAAACCGAGTGCGGACGATGCGCCTCTTGTCGCGCATCGACTGGCGGAATACCGAAGGCAGAAGTCCTTCCCGATCCGCCGCCCTTCCGCGAGGCGACTCATGCCGTTCATTGACATCGACAAGATTCCGCCGCTGACCTTGCTGCCCGGTTGCCGGCTGCGCACCCCGTATGGGCAGAACGTCATGCTGTCGTACCTGGAGATGGACGAGGGCGCGGTGGTGCCGCTGCACCATCATCCCCACGAGCAGGCGGGCATGCTCCTCCGCGGGCGGATGGAGCTGACGATCGGCGAGGAAACGCGAGTGGTGGAGGCCGGGGCGATGTTCATCATCCCGCCGAACACGCCGCACAAGGCGGTGGCAGTCGGCGGGCCGGCGCTGGTGCTCGACGTGTTCAGCCCAGTGCGCGAGGACTACGCCGAGCTGTTCAACAAGTACATCCCAACCGAATCGCGCGGCTCGCCCGGCGGCCCGGTCCCGGAGGAACCCCGATGACGCAACCTGTGAACCGGCTGGCTCTGCTGGCGGCGGTGCTCACCCTGACCACGGCTGCCGGCCGCGGCGACACCCCGCCGAACCCGCCGCTCGGCCTCAATCTGGGTGGAGTAACCGATTACTCCAGCGAGCTGGTGTTCGTCGACGCCTTCAAGGCGGCCCGCGCCTGGATCAGCCAGGCGAAGGGCAAGCCGTGGGGCAAGGGCGGGCCGCTCGACGTCGACAGCCGCGGCAACGTGCGGGCGCTGGCCGACGGCCAGTTCGCCGAAACGGTGGTGTGGACCGGCTTCGAGGACCGCTATCCGGCTGGCCGCTTCGTCTGCCTGTACGACGGCAACGGGGATGTCGATATCGTGTCCGACGCGCGCGTGACAGAGCGGCAACCGGGCCGGCTGGAAGTTGAGGTGAAGCCCCGCAGCGGCAGTGCCTTCCTCCGCATCACCCGTACCGACCCGAAAGACCCGGTGCGCAATATTCGCCTCGTTCCGGTCGAGCGCGAGAAGACCTACCGCGACAGGCCGTTCCGCGACGACTTCCTGCGGCGCTGGCGCGGTTTCCGGGTGTTCCGATTCATGGACTGGCAGCGGACCAACGGTTCGCCGCTGGTGGAGTGGGCCGACCGGCCGACCCCGACCGACCACTCGCAGGCGATCAAGGGAGTGGCGCTGGAGTACATGATCGACCTGTGCAACACGCTGAAGGTCGACCCGTGGTTCTGCCTGCCGCACCGGGCGTCCGACGACTTCGTCCGCCAGTTCGCCGCGATGGTCAAGGAGCGGCTCGACCCGGCGCGCACGGTGTACATCGAATACTCCAACGAGTGCTGGAACGGCCAGTTCGCCCAGGCCCGTTACTGCGCCGAGCAGGGCCGGAAACTCGGACTGTCGACAAATGCGTTCGAGGCCCAGCTGCGCTACTACTCCAAGCGGTCTGTGGAGATTTTCGCGATCTGGGAAGATGTTTTTGGCGGCAAGAAACGTCTGGTGCGGGTGCTCGCCACGCAATCGGCGAATCCGTGGACCGGGACGACCGTGCTTGACTGGAAGTCGGCGCACCGGCACGCCGACGCCGTCGCCATCGCGCCGTACTTCGGCCACCACTTCGGCAGCCCGAAGACCGCTGAGCAGGTGGCGGAGATGAGCACCGACGCCCTGGTCGAGACGCTGGCGAAGGACGTCGCCGCCAACGTCAAGATTGTCCGCAGCTACGCCGAGGTGGCTCGCAAGCGCGGCGTTCAGCTGGTGGCCTACGAGGGCGGGCAACACCTGGCGGGGTTCCACGGGGCGGAGAACAACGACCGGCTGACCAGGCTGTTCCACGCCGCCAACCGCCACCCGCGGATGAAGGATCTTTACCTGACCGACCTCCACAACTGGCGAGACGCCGGCGGCGGATTGTATTGCGTCTTCTCGTCGATGGGAACCTACAGCAAATGGGGTAGCTGGGGGGTACTGGAGCACATGGCCCAGGATCCGAAGCGCGTCCCCAAGATGCAGGCCATCGAACAGTTCCTGGCCGAAAGCGCGCGGCGCTGACCGCTCCCCCCCTGCCCTTTTTCGACCCCGCCCATCGAGCCTGTCCTGTCTCGGGACCGGCCCGATGGGCGGGGCCAGTTCTCTCCTCCATTTCTCAGCCGCATCTCACGGCTTTCTCACCAGCCCCGGCTTATATGTAACTTCATCCTGCCGGCCACTTCGCCCGACCTCTTGCCCGCTCGCCACCACCCTCTCGACCTGCACTGGAGGAACCCATGCGTTCATCCGCCCGCCGGGCGTTTACCCTGATCGAGTTACTCGTTGTCATCGCCATCATCGGTGTGCTGATCGGCCTGCTGCTGCCGGCCGTTCAGAAGGTGCGTGCCGCCGCCGCCCGGATGCAGTGCGGCAACAACCTGCACCAGCTCGGCCTGGCCTTTCACATGTACGCCGATACCAACAACCGCCGCCTGCCGCCGCAGCCGACGCTCGGCGCGCCGCCGTTTCAGGAGGGCGACCACAGTGGCCTGCTGCCGGTGAAGGGTGCAGCCGACAACCTGGCCGTCAGCCTGTTCGAGTACGCCGGGCGCGACGCCCGCATCTTCCGCTGTCCGGCCGATGCCACTGCGCACGACGCGCTCGGGGCGCCGGTGGCGCAGTCGTACTACGACCTGTGCGGCATCAGCTACGAATACTCCCCGCGCATCGCCGGCAAGACGTTCCCGGAGATTGAAAACGGCCGCTACGGGCTGAGCCAGGTGTGGCTGGTGTACGACTTCGACCCGGTCCATTCGCCGGCGTTTTCCGGCGCCTCGCGGCAGTTCCTGTTCGGCGACGGCCATGTTGCCGCCCGCGCCGAGTAAGCCACTTAACAGATCATCAAAGAGGATACTATGAACGTGAAGAAGTGGAAGCGGCCGGCCCAGGTCGCCGCGGCCGTGCTCATGCTCCTCGGCCCCGTCTGGTACTTCTGG
Source organism: Gemmataceae bacterium (assembly GCA_046350215.1). Classification (GTDB taxonomy): domain Bacteria; phylum Planctomycetota; class Planctomycetia; order Gemmatales; family Gemmataceae; genus JAXMAU01. The sequence continues at coordinate 15,464 of JAXMAU010000049.1, forward strand.
CCCGACCGCAACGCTGCCCGCGCCCGGGCGCTGCAGGCGGAACTGACCTCACCCGCCGCCCGCCAGCTGCCGCCCGATCAGCGGCAGCAGAAGTGGCGCGAACTGCGGCAGACGATGGACAAGCTGGCGCCGGCCCAGCGGCAGCAGATCGAGGCCGACATGGGCAAGCGGCGGCAGGAGGAGATCGCCCGTTACTTCAAGATGACGCCGCAGGAGAAGGTCCGCCACCTGGACGACCAGATCCGCCGCATGGATCAGATGCAGAAACAGTCGCAAACGCGTCTGGTCGCCGGCGGGGCCAACGGCGCTGCTGGTCGGATGGGTGGGCCAGGCGGGCCAGGCGGGCCAGGCGGGCCAGGCGGGCCAGCTGCTGGCGGCGCCCGCCAGACACGCACAGGGAACTCCGCGCAGCCGACCACCGCGCAGCGCGACGAACGGCGTCAGCGATTCCTCGACTCGTCGTCGCCGATGGCGCGGGCGCAGATGTCGCAGTACATGAAGGACCTGAACGCCCGCCGAGCACAGGTAAAGAGATAACCACAAAGGACACAAAGAGCACAAAGAAAGATCAGAAAGAGAAGACAAAAGAGAGAGAAAAAATAGTTTGGGAAGAAGGGTTGTGGGGCCTGTGCCCGACCAAGTGTGTGGCCTGCCAGGCACGATTGGTCAGCGTGGCGGATGACCCCAGAGAGGCGCGGGCGTCTCTTAACCCTCTGATCCTCTTTTCCTCTTATCCGATCTTTATTCTTCTCTTTCTGTTCTTTCTTTTGTGCTCTTTGTGTCCTTTGTGGTTCAATTTCTTCTATCAGGGGCGGAAGAAGTAGGTCAGTCCGAGCGCGAAGCCGACGGTGTTGATGCCGTCGGTGCGGCCGGAGTTGCCCCAGTTCGCCAGATGGTTGCAACCGACCTCGACGTCGAACGACAGTGACTCGGTCAGCATCAGCCGCGCGCCGATGTCGGCGCGGAACAGACCGGCGGTCTCCCCGCCGAGTAGCGCCCGGCCGTAGGGAGTCGCCTGCCAGCTGTCGTGGAACAGCACCCCTGCCCCGCACTGGATGTAGGGCACGATCAGGCAGTGCTGCTGCACGAAGTTGTACCGCGCCAGCACCGACGGGCCGGTCAGGTAGCTGCCGAAGTCCTGCACGATCGCCCCGTAGGTGTAGTCGAGCAGCACCTCGAAGTTGCCGCGATACCACACCGAATTGTCGCACTGCGGCGTCGTCACCATGTACCCCAGCCGCAGGGATTGCGGGGTGTACGAGAGCTTGTCGTCCCCCGCCGTCCCGCTGCCGAGGCGCGTGACGTAGCCGCTCAGGAACTGCACGCTGCCCATCCCTTCGGAGTACGGGTCGCGAGCGGCCAGGTTACTGCACGCGGTGTCGACCCGCGCCGTGATGGTGGGGTCGGTCGGCTCGATCACCGTGATGATTGGCTCGGGGAGCGGTTTCCCCTGCACGGGGCCGTCCGCCGCCGCCTGTCCAGCAGCGAACAGAGCCACGACGGCAGCCACCAGCGGGAGTGCGAACGGTTTCATCGCCAGCTTCCTTGCCGGGCAATCGGTTCCGGTCCACGCGATTCGCGCGGTACTGTCATCGGCACCGGGGCGGTACATTCCTTCCCCGAAGCACGGCAGGCACCGTCGGCGTTTCCTACACCGCCGGCACAATCGGCACAGTCGCCCCCGACCGGATCAGGTCCACCCCCACCAGGCACACGTCGTCGGCAAAACCCCGGCTACCGGAAAACCGGATCACCTCCGCCAGCACCTCATCGAGCAGACGTCCGACCGGCAGGTGCAGCCGGCGGATGATCGCCTGCTGCAAGCGCTGCTCGCCGTAAGGCTCCTGGTCGGTGCCGACTACCTCGTACACGCCGTCAGTAAACAGCACGACGCAGTCGCCGGGGGCAAGCTGGGTCGACGACACCTGATAGGTAACCTGGTCGCGCACGCACAGCGGCGGACCGGGCATTCCAGGCGGCATGGGCAAGACCGACACCTCGGCCTCGCTGCGGCGCACCACCAGCGGGAACGGGTGGCCGGCGTTGGCGTAGAGGAACTGTCCGGTCACGGTGTCGATCGTCGCGTAAAAGGCCGACAGGAACACCGGCACGCTGGCGTGGCCAAAAATCGCCTGAAGATCGCGGTTCATCTCGCCGAGCAGCTGCCCCGGCTCGTGCGCCAGCGGCCGCAGGCTCTCCACCAGGGCGCGGACCATCGCCGTCACCAGCGCCGCCCGCACCCCGTGGCCCATCACGTCGCAGATGAACAGCCCGGCGCAGGTGTCCGATAGTGGCAGGACATCGAAAAAGTCGCCGCCGACCGCGCCGTTGGGCCGGTAGCGATCACTGAACCGCAGCGTACTCCGCTCCGGCGGGGCGTTGGCCGGAAAGCTCGGGTAGCCCTGCGGCAAGAGGGCCTGCTGCACCTCGCACGCCATCCGCAGGTCGGCCTCCATCTCGGCGTTCCGCTCGCTCAGGATGCGGTTTTGCTCGATGAGCGCCTTCTCCAGATGAATGATCCGCTCGCCGGTCCGCAGCCGGACGCGCAGCTCGTCGCGGTCGAACGGCTTGCTGACGAAGTCGTCGGCGCCGGCGGACAGCCCCTCGATCACCTCGTGCTTCTGCGAGCTGGCCGCCAGCAGCAGGACGAACACGTAGCCCGGCCGCGGAGCAGTGCGAATCCGCCGCACCAGCTCGATGCCGTCCATGCCCGGCATGATCCAGTCGGTGATGACGATCGGATAATCGCGTTCCTCGAAGAACCGCCACGCCTCGGCGCCGTCCCGCGCGGTGGTGACCTCGTACCCCCACTGCTGCAAGGTGCGTTCGAGCAGCCGGCGGAAGATCGGATCGTCGTCGGCGATCAGCACCCGCATCGGTCGGCCTACCTCCACCCGTCTCGTTTCTCCCAGGCATACCACGGGCCAATTATACACCCAGCAGGGGCGCGCGGGGACAGCACAGACCCGGAAAGGGGATGACCGCGGGGCGGCGGCAGCGATCCGACCGGCATCAGGCGACCAGTCACTTCCGGGCGCCGAGACAGTACAGGGTGCCCTTCTCGGTGCCGATCAGCAACCGGCCGTCGACCAGCACCGGGGACGCGACGATCGGCCCGTCCAGTTCGATCTGGGCCGTCTCCTTCCCGGACGTCCGGTCGACCACGTACAGCTTGCCGTCCAGGGAACCGACGACGATCCGTGTCCCGGCGATGACGGGCGACGAGTCGACCCGTCCGCCGGTGGCGAACGCCCACACCTTGTCGCCCTTTTTCGCGTCGATGCAGTACAGCCGGTTGTCCCGACTGCCGACGACAACCTGCCGGTCGGTCACGGCCGGAGAGGAGAAGAACGCCTGGGCGTTGCGGCCGGGTTTGAACGTCCACAGCGGGGCACCCTTCTTCCAGTCGATGGCGCGGACCTCGTTCTTCATCGTGCCGATGTAGAGGATGTCGCCAACGACGGCGGCGGTCGCGCCGGTCTGTCCCTCCAGGTCGACGGAGCGCTCCTGGGTTCCGGTGGCGATATCGAGGATGTGCAGCTGGCTGTCGCAGCCGACCAGGAAGGTGCGCCCGTCGGCGACGGCCACCGACCCGTAGATCGGCCCGTCGGTCTTGAACTTCCAGCGCAGCTTGCCGGCATTGCTCAGGCAGTAGAGGTGCTCGTCGTGCGATGCAACGAGGACGTCGTCGCCGTGAAAGTTCGCCCCGCCCAGCTCGGCGCCGGTGTCGAACGACCAGACCTTCGTGCCCTTCTCGGCGTCGACGCAGTGGAACACGCCGTCGAGGTCGCCCACGTAGACGCGCGACCCGCGCACCGCCGGCGGCGCCTTGAACGGCCCGGCCTTGTACTTCCACCGCACCTTGCCGGTGGCCAGGTCGAGCGCGTACAGGTGCTCATCCATGGAGCCGGCGAACACCGTTCCGTCGGCGACCGCCACCGCGTTCTCGAAGGCATCCTCTGTCTTCAATGTCCACAACACGTCGAGCTTCGTCGGCAGGGATGAGCGGGCCACTCCGGTCTGTTCCGTCGTGCCGCGGAACACCGGCCAGACTCCTTTCGGTACCGGGGCGGGGTTGGCTGCCGCGACGGCGAGCACAATCCCCGTGAAGACGGTCGCGGCCGACAGACGAGCGGTCACGAGCATGGGAGCAGCCTCCGGATGGGAGTCGTTACAGTGCTGCCTCGTACAGGCCTTTCAGCTCATCCTCGCCGACCGGCCGCGGATTGAACTTGCCGGTCCACTGCGTCGCCGCCTCCTCCGCCAGCAGCGGCAGGATGCCGGCACTAACGCCGCACGCCGACAGGCAGGTGGGCAGACCGGCGGCCTCCAGCAGCTCGGTCAGACGGGCGGCCAGCACCTCGCCGGCGGAATGCGCGTCGCCGTTGACCAGGCCGGCCTCGTGGACCAGATCGGCGTACAGGTGACCGACCACCGGGGTGTTGAAGCGGACGACGTGCGGCAGCATCACGCCGACGGCAATGCCGTGAGTAATGCCATAGTGGGCGGTGAGCGGGTTGGCGCAGGCGTGGGCGGCGCCGAGCATGGCGTTCTCGATCGCCATGCCGGCCAGGTAGGCGCCGAGTTGCATGTGGCCGCGTGCCACCAGGTTGTTCGGCTGGTGCAGCACCTTGACGTAGTGCTCCTCGAGCAACCGCCACGCCTCGCGCGAGTACAGTCGCGACAGGGCATTACTTTTCGTGCAAACATACGACTCGACCGCGTGGGTGAGCGCGTCGATCCCGGTCATCGCGGTGACGGCGGCCGGTTGCGACTCGGTCACTTCCGGGTCGAGGATGGCAGCCTTGAACAGCGCCTTGCGGTCGCCGCACGCCATCTTCAGGTGCGACTTCTCGTCGGCGATCAGGGCATAGGACTGGGCCTCGCTGCCGGTGCCGGCGGTGGTTGGCACGCCGATCGCCGGCAGCATCGGCCGCGTCGCCTTGCCGTACCCCTTGTAGTCGCTCATCCGCCCGCCGTTGGTCAGCAGGAAGTTGACCCCCTTGGCGCAGTCCATCGAGCTGCCGCCGCCGACGGCGACAAGAAAATCGATCGCGTGCCGGCGGGCGAACTCGACTCCCGCCCGGACGTTGCGCGTCGTCGGGTTCTCCTCGACGGCGTCGAACACGAACACCTGCAGCCGGGCGCCGGTGATCGACTCGACGGCCCGCTCCGGGTGGCCGGCAGCCAGGATGCCGCGGTCGGTCAGCAGCATGATGCGCTTGCCACCGTATTCGCTAACGAGATCGCCGAGTCGCCCCAGCGAACCGGGGCCGAACACCAGCCGCGCGCCCGCGTGGCTGTCGAACGACGCCAGAGCACTGGTGGGGTGTGAACGAGAACCGATGACAGCGGCGGGATGGGAGATCAGCGTCATGAGTCCGTCCGTCCCCGGAAGGCGAGAACCCGGATGCGGCACCCGGGCCGGTTGGCGGCCCCCTCCAACGGCCGGCCTGCCTGGGGGCAGGGAGAGGGGAGCCGGTTGACAGCGCCCGCGCGGGGATTGGGACCGATCCCCGCGCGGGCGTTCCCTGACATCATACCACGGGACGGCCTAGACGTGAATCGTACCTTCGCTCTGAAACGCCCGGGCGCGGAACAGGAAGTCGACGATGTTGCCCTCGTGCGGCTGCAGCCAGTTCAGCTGGATCGTCGGGATCGCCCCAAGGTTCAGCCGGTCGATGTGCGTGGCGTCGAGCAGTTGCCGCTGCAGCTTGGCGTTCTCGGTGACCGCCGAGCAGACCAGTGTCGGACCGATCGCCTCCAGCATCTTGTCCTGCGGACACTTGACGACCGTCACGAACGGAAACATGAACTCCTTCTTGGCGATCGGCGCCTCCGGCGAGTCGCACAGCACCACCGTCGGCCGCAGGTAGTCGCAGCGCTCCTTCTTGACCAGCCGCGGGCCGAACTTGTCGGTGACGTGGCGGGTGCCGGCATGCTTGAAGTCGGCCTCGATGTTCGCCCACACCGCGTCGGCCTGGCCGGCGACGGTGAACGCCGCCAGTCCGGCCTTGGGGTCTTCCGGCGGCAGCGGCTCGATCGGCCCGATCCGCTCGGCGATCGCCTCGGCGATGGCCTCGGTGTGCCGCGACGCCCACACGCCGGAGCAGTTGATGCAGCCGCGGCCGCTGTTGACGTACACGCTGTCGACGATCATGTCGATGTACTTCGGCCAGTTGTCGACGACGTCGTCGGCCAGCAGGATCTTGCTGAACCCCGGCCCGTGCGCCTGGACGCGCGGGTTGCCCTTGTACTGCTCGACGGTGGCGGTGCCGCCGAAGATGAGCGAGCGGCCGACGTGCTGCAGGACGGCGGCGCCGACGTCGCCCATGCCGGGATAGATGGCGATCGCCTCCTTGGGGATACCGGCCTGCACGAACGCCTGCGCCATCCGATACGGCGTCCACGGCTCCTGTGGCCCCGGCTTGAGGACTAAACCGATCTGCATTGGAATGATTGGCAGCCACAGGGTGTGGACGCCGGGCGAGTTACTCGGCAGCACCAGCCCGAGCACCGGCGACTGCGCCTGGTAGCTGACCGGCACGCCGCGCGACTCGACGCCGTAGCCGCGCGCGAGGATCTCCAGGTCCAGCCCGCGCGTCAGCGCGTCGAGGATCTGGTCCATCCGGCTGAGCACGAAGTGGTTCTTCTTCATGTTGAACCGGACCATGTGCTCGGGCAGCCCGGTGGTGGCCGACTGCATGCGCACGAAGTCCTCGGGCGACTGGGTGCCGTCGCCGAGCGGCAGGGTGGCGTCGACGTAGAGGTCGGCCGCCTTCTTGGCTTTTTCCAGGATTTCGCGGATCGGCATCTGGCGGAGGACGTCGCGCGCCCGCTGCTGATGCCGCATGTCGCGCGCGACCAGCGAGGCGTTCGCCCGGCTCACCTCGGCCAGCACCTCGCCGGTGATGAAGTGGGCGACCTTGTCGGTCTCCAGGCTCTTGTACGGCTCGCCCCAGCGGAGAATTGGGATGTGAATCATCGGTGACCTTTCATCAACAACCCGAAGCGTAAGCGAGGGATCAACAACCCGAAGCGTAAGCGAGGGTCCACTAGTACACGCCCACTGTCGTCGTCGCCGCGAAGCCGCGATACGGCTTGACGCCGCTGACGCCGTCCCACGGGTACTTGGCATACGGCTGCTCGCGCACCCCCTCGTCCCGCTCCATGAAGCGGGGGACGAAGAACTCCTTCGTCAAGGTGGTAAGCATCACCCGCCCTTCCTGCCCGTAGCCGACGACCTGGTCATTGTTGTCGAAGTCGACCACCTGTACCACCGCCCGCGGCTGCGGCGCGTAGTAGGCGATCTTGTAACCGTCGTCGGCCGTCGGCATGTCGGCGGCCGCCAGACCCATCAGGGTGTTGCCGTAGGTCGGGGCGATGTAGATGCCCTTGCTCAGATACTCTTCGATGGTGAAGCGGATCCACTGCGAGGTCATCTCGGTGCCGCCGCAGAAGATGCCGGTGATGCCGGTCTGGGCGATGCTCGACCCCTGGGCTTCCAGCCGCTGCGCCAGCGCGTCGAGCAGTTTCGGCGTGGTGAACAGGCACTTGATGTCGTGCCCGGCGGACAGGATCGTCATCGCCTGATCGATGACGTGCTCCTGATATGCCTTCAGGTGCTCCATCCACCCCTTCTTGATCACCTTGATGACCCAGCGCGGGTCGAGGTCGACGCAGAAGCAGATGCCGCCGCGGTACTGGCACAGGTGCTCGATCGCCAGCCGCAGCCGCCGCGGGCCGGACGGCCCGAGCATCATCCAGTTCGACCCCTTCGGGAAGGTGTCGTCGGGCAGCGTGTGGCTGAACATCTCGTAGTCGGTGCGGAAGTCGTCGCAGACGACCCGGCTTTTCGGGATGCCGGTGGTACCGCCGGTTTCGAAGACGTACCACGGCCGGTTCGCCAGCCCCTTCGGCACCCAGCGGCGCACCGGCCCGCCGCGCAGCCAGTCGTCCTCGAAGTGACCGAACAGTTTCAGATCTTCAAAGGTCTGAATGTCCTTGAGCGGGTTGAACTTGTATTCCTTCGCCTTCTCCAGCCAGAACGGCGTGCCGGTGTCCGGGCTGAAGTGCCACTGGACAACCTCGCGGACCTGGGCGTCGAGCTGGTCCTTGGCCTTCTTCAGTTGCTCAGGCGAGGCGGGGGCTTTCGCTGTCACGATAAACCTCGGTCGGATGGGGTTTACTTGCCAGGCGCGATCGCGAACAGGTTCGCGCCGTTGTTCACATAGAGGACGCCGTTACACGCCACCGGCGGCACCTTGATCGGCACGCCAAAGGAGATCTTCTTCGGGTTGGCCAGCGTTTTACCCGCCTTGAAGATGTACAGGTCGCCCGAGTCGGTGCCGACGAACACCTTGCCGTCGACGTAGTAGGGCGAGCACCATGTCCCCTCCTGGAAGTCGTGCTCCCACTGCTTCGCGCCGGTCTTCGCGTCCAGGCAGTGCAGGTAGCCGGCCAGCTCGGCGGCGTAGACCAGCCCGTCATGGACGCTGACGGTGCTCAGGGTGCGGCCGAAAATCAGGTCGCGGGCGTCGTCCTTCGGCTTGGGCACCACCGGCCCGCCGTAGTGCCAGACCAGCCCGGAGTCCTTGTTGACCTCGGCTTTCGGGTCGAAGTTGTCACCCATCGGCGACAGGTCTTTGGCCGCGTTCTTCGGCTGTTTGGTGAAATCAATGCACCACAGATGCCCGACACCGGGGCCGTCGTCCGGCTCCTGGCCGACGCCGACGTAGCAGCGGTTCTCGTAAATCACCGGGGTGGCGACGATGAACGAGCGCTGCCCGCCGCCGCCCGGCTTGTAGGGGGTGACCTTCTTCGGATTGCAGTCGAACTTCCAGATCAGCTCGCCGGTCGCTGCGTCCAGTCCGTACAGGTAGCCGTCGCCGCCGCCGTAGATCACCTGCGTGCGGCCGTTCACCGTCGCCGCCGCCGGGTTGCTCCACTGGCCGCGGATCACGTTGGCGCCGGGCAGTCCGTTCGACCACACCAGCTTGCCGGTCTTCTTGTTCAGCGCCACCAGTGACGGCGCCTTCGGGCTGGGCAGTTTACCGCTGCCCACCTCGACGCCGTTACTGGTGAGGGCATAGACGAGGTCGCCAAGGACCAGCGGCGAGGTGTACACCGCCTGGCCGACGAACACCTCCAGCTCCTTGACCATGTCGTAGAGCCAGACAATCTTGCCGGTGGCGACATCGGCGCAGACGAACTCGGCGCGGTTGCTGACGTAGTAGACATGGTTGCCGTCGACGCACGGCACGGAGATGATGCCCTGCTTCGGCGCGTCGTTCTCCTCGGGCAGCTTGTCGTGGACGATCTGCCAGAGGAACTCGCCGTCGGATTCACGGAAGCACATCAGCACGCCCTTATCACCCTTCACCTTCGGGTCGCGGGGCTTGTCATTGTTGGTGCCGATGAAGATCCGTCCGCCGGCGATCACCGGCCCGCCGTAGGCCATCGTTCCCAGGGCGGCGGTCCACTTCAGGTTCTTCTCCTTCCCCTTCGGCCGGACGGCGAAGCTGTCGGGGATGCCCATGTCCGTCGTATTCACGAGGTTGCGCGACGGTGTAGCGCCGAACATCGGCATCGACCCGCCGGACTTCCCTTCCTCGGCCGGACTGACCGCCAGGGAAAACGCCAGCAGCCCGGTGAGAACGCCCACCGCCCGTCCACTCGATTGCCACCGCATCCGTCGCCCTCCCCCGAGACCGTTCGAAGGAAGGGGAGCGACGACTTGCGGCCGCCGTTCCCCCTCCCGCCCCTTCGACCTCACTTGATCGCCCACAGCTTGCACGGGTTCTCGGTCAGGACATAGAGGGTGCCGTTGACGGCCACCGGCGTGGCGCGGAGCTTGCCGCGCATCTTCACCTTCTTGGCCAGCTGCATCTTCTTGCCGTGCTTGAAGATGTGCATCTCGCCATTCTCGTTACCGATGTACACATGGCCGTCGACGAAGTACGGCGAGGACCAGGTGTCGGCGCCGAGCGAGGTGGTCCAGTGCAGCTGGCCCGTCTCGGCGTCGAGGCAGTAGAAGTTACCGTCGAAGTCGGCGGCGTAGCACAGGCCGTCGTGGACGGCGCAGGTGCTCAGGGTGCGGCCGAAGGTGAAGTCGCGGTCGGCGTCCTCGGGCGCCTTGCCGCCGAAGTGCCACACCAGCGCCGAGTCCTTGTTACGCGGATCCTTCGGGTCGAACTTGTCGGGAATCTCGGCCTTCGGGTCGCTGTAGGGCGACACGTCCTTGTCGGCGTTCTTCGGCTCCTTCGTGATGTCGATGCACCACAGGTGGCCGACGCCCTTCTTGTGTTCCGGATCCTGACCGACGCCGATGTACAGCCGGTCGCCAGCGACCACCGGGGTACAGACGAAGTCGTTCTTGGTGCCGGCGGCGCCGAGCCGGTAGACCGCACCCTTCGGGTTGCAGTCGAACTTCCAGTACAGCTCGCCGTTCTTCGGGTTGAACGAGTAGATGTAACCATCGCCGCCGGGGAAGATGATCTGCGCCCGGCCCCTGGCCACCGTGTACACCGGGTTGGACCACTGGCCGTGCATGATCTTGCGGCCGGGCGACCTGTCCTGCCAAAGCACCTTTCCGGTCGCCTTGTCGATCGCCAGGAAGCTCGGGGCGTTCGGCGCCGGGATGTTGATGTGCCCCTCGTCGACGCCGTTGGAGGTGATGATGAACAGCACGTCGCCGGCGATCAGCGGCGAGCAGGTCGCCAGGTTGTGCGGGAACACGCCGAGCGTGCCGATCATGTCCAGCTTCCAGACGATGTCGCCGTCAGTCTTCGACGTGTATTTCTCGTCCTTGACCGGCCCGATGTTGCCGGCGGCCATTCCCTCGGTGGTGGCGCAGATCACCTCGCAGCGATTGCTGACATAGTAGATCCGATTTCCGTCGATGACCGGCGCCGAACAGATCCCTTCCTCCGGCCAGTCGTTGACGCGGCCGGCTTCCAGCTTGTCATGCACCATCTGCCAGAGGAACTCGCCGTCGGCCTCGCGGAAGCACATGATGACGCCCTTGTCACCGCGAATGTCCTTGTTGCGAGGCAGGTTGTTGTTGGTGCCGACGAAGATCTTACCGCCGCCGAACGTCGGCCCGCCGTAGGCCTTGCTGCCGAGGTTCACCGACCAGCGGATGTTCTTCTCCTTGCCGGGCAGGGAGTTCCAGTCGCGAGCGATGTTGGTTTCGTTCAGGTTGACGAGGTTGCGCTGCAGGCTGCCGCCCCACAGCGGCCAGCTGCGCGCCGCGGCCTTCTCGGCGGCGGTGAGCGGCGCGGACGGGCCGGTCGGGCCGGTGACGGCGAGCGCGACCAGGACCAGCCCCAGGATCGTTACCGTGCCGGCGATCGCCAGCCAGCGTCGGGTCAGGTTGTCGGTGTGCATGGTAGAGAGTCCCTTGCGTTCCGGGGGCGGGGGGTCACTTGCCGTTGGGAGTGATTTTGACGTTGTCGTAGTAGATGACCGCGCCCGGCGTCTCGGCGTCGCGGGTGCCGTTGGCGAAGCCGTACAGCAGCGGCGCGCCCTCGGTGTTGGGGATCGGGTCTTCGGTTTCGATCGTCCAGGCGTCCGGCTCCTTGTCGCCGGCGCGCCACACCTTGCCCTGGATGACACCCTTGTCGCCCTGGACCGACGCCTTCAGCTTCATGGTGTACCAGACGTCCGGCTTCCAGGCGAACGGCACCTTCTTGTCGATGCGTTTCTGGGCGTCCCAGGTGACCAGCCGCAGCTCCTGGTCATTGCCGATCAGCACCAGCGAGTAACGGCAGGCACCGACGCCGATCTCCGGCATGTCGATGTTGCGCACCCGGGTGCCGGCGACGTCGGCGGTGATGGTATAATCCTTCGATTTCGGGTCGCCGATGTAGGCGTTGGCGCGAGCGATCAGCGGGCTGGCGTTGTCGTTGCGCTTGCGGAGGACAATACTGCCGTCAGAGAGTTTGACGACCGCGAATTTGCCCATCGTGTTGACCCAGGCGCCCGGCGTGCGGGTGAGCGGCACCTTGTCAAAGTCCATCGCATACGGCAGCGTCGGCGCCACGCGAATGCGGGCGTAGCCGGTCAGCTTGCCGGCCTTCGCCACCACCCGGCCGAACTGGCCGTTGGGCATCCTGGCTGCGGTGAACCGGGTGGAAGTGCCCTCGGCGGCCGACAGCGCGCCGGCGATCGGCGGCGGCGCGGTCGGTTTGCCGGCGGCCTTGGGGGCAGGCAGCCCCTCGGGGAACACCGGGCCAAGCATCCCGGCCTGTTCCCACTCGACCTTCGTCTCGCCGATCTTGCGGCCGGCGGCGTCGTAGGCGATGGCGGTGAGCTGGACCGACTCGCCGGGGTGCAGCGTCACGTCGGCCGGCACCACCTGCAGGTGCGCCGGCGCCGATCCGGTCTTCGCGGCGTCCTCGGCGGGCGCGGCGGGCGTCTTGTCGGCCTCCTCCTTGGCGTCCTTCTTGCCGATGCAGACGAGCTGCTGAGTGGTGGTGAAGTACACCTTGCCGTGCGCCACCGCCGGGCTACCGTGCAGTTCGGTCTGCACCACGCCAACCGCCTTGAAGCGCACCTGGCTGAGCCGCTCGCAACCTTCTCGCGACGGCTTGAGGATGTGGAACTTGGAGTCAACTTCGGACACGTAGATCTTGCCGTCGGCCCAGACCGGCGAACCCTTGGTGTTCTTGCCGTAGGCGAAGTCCCACAGCGGTTCGCCGCCCTTCATGGCATCGAAGCAATAGAGCTTGCCGGCCTCGTCGCAGACATACAGCAGGCCGTCGTGGAGGATCGGCGAGGCGAACTTGACCTTCACCCCGTCGTGCTGCCACACCAGCTTCGGCTTCCCGTCCTTCACCTCGGAAGCATCGAGGCAGATGATCCGACCCTGCCTGCCGTTGCCGACGTTCTCCTCGCCGTGGCCGATCCACACCTTGTTGCCCTGCACCACCGGCGAGCAGTTGATCGCCCCGCCGCCGTCCTCGAACAGGTAGCTCCACACCTTTTCGCCGGTGCGGACCTTGAACGCATGGATGTGCCCGTCGCCGCCGCCGGACAGGAGCAGTCGTTGCCCGCCGATGACGGCCACGACCGGCACCGAGTAGAAGGTGTCCTTGACGCGCTTGTTGCCGGCGCCCCACCAGATTACCTGGCCGGTCTTCTTGTCGAAGGCGACGAACCGGATCATGCCGATGGTCTGTTCGCCCCAGCTGCCGTTGGCCATGCCGAGGATGACCTTGTCCTCGTCGACGATCGGGCTGGTAACGCGGCCGCCGTAGCCGGTGACGCGGCCGAACTCCTCGGTGAGCGAGCGCTCCCAGACGATGTCGCCCTTCTTGTTGAAGCACACCAGCTGGCCGGCGGTCAGGTGGGCGTAGACGTTGCCCGTCTCGGCATCGCCGACCATGTTGGTGAACGCCAGGCGATCCTCGACGATGTCGGTGTGCCAGACGTTGAACCGCTTCTCCCAGGCCAGCTTGCCGGTCTTGGCGTCGAACGCCAGCACCCGCTCCTGCTGAGTCAGCCCCTCGCCGACCTTGCCGAGCATGTACACCTGGCCGTCGAGGACGATCGGCGTGCCCAGGCTGCCGTAGGCGGCGGTGAACACGAGGTTGCTGTCGTCGCCCTTGGCAGTCAACGACCACTTGTCGGGCAGATTGCGTTCACGGGAGACGCCGTTCTGTTCGGGGCCACGCCAGGAGGCCCAATCGCCGGCCGGCGCGCTGGCGGCCCAGCAGAACAGGACGAGCGGCACCAGTAACGTGTGTCTCATGAGGTCGGTTCTCGCTGGGGGGTGAACGAAACAGCGGCCAGGCGTCGGACGGCGGGGCAGGAGCGGAGGGCAGACCCGTCCTTCGGGGACGTTTTATGGCCCGGCGGGGCGGATAGCAGCGCCCCCCGCCGTTTTTCGATGCCATCGACGGGCCTTCAGCTCCGGGCGAGGCAGAGCGCCGGGTGCGGCGGGCACCACGGCGGCACGGAAAAACAACTCGTCGCGGATCGCCCGGTCGATCCGCTCGCACAATGCACGCGCATCGCAGTCAGGGACGGCCTCGACGTGAACCTTCAGGTCAACCAGCGTCCCTGCTTCATCAATCTCCACCGTGTATTCCGCCACCTCGGGGAACCGATGCAGGATCGTTTGCACCGCGGCCGGGTGGACGTTGTTCCCGCGGACGATCACCATGTCGTCGACGCGCCCGCGAATCCCGCCGTCGAGGCGAATCAGTGCTCGCCCACACCGGCACGGCCGCGGGTCGACGCACACCAGGTCGCCGGTCCGGTAGCGGATGAGCGGCGCGGCGGTGCGGCGGAACGTGGTCACGACCAGCTCCCCCGAGGTGCCGGGAGGAACGGGGTCGCCGCTCGCCGGGTCGATCACTTCCGGCCAGCACACGCTCTCCAGAAGATGTAGACCGCCGGGAGCCTCCGGGCATTCGATTCCGAGCGGGCCGGTTTCCGTCATCCCGTTGTGGTCGAACACCCGCGCCCCCCATCCCGCCTCGATCCGGCCGCGCGTGCCGGGCACACTGCCGCCCGGCTCGCCGGCGACGATCAGCGCCCGCACCGGCGAAGAAGCCAGGTCGACCTTTTCCCGCGCCGCCACTTCCATCAGGTGCAGCGCGTAGGTCGGCGTGCAGAACACCACCGTCACCGCGTGGTCGAACAGAAACCGCAGCCGCGCAGTGCTGGTCATCGCCCCGCCGGGCAGGCACAGACAGCCGTAGCGCACCCCCGCCTCGAACGCCGACCAGAACCCGAGGAACGGGCCGAACGAGAACGGGAAGAACAGGTGATCGTCGTGCCGAACGCCGACAATGCGCAACAACGACTGCCACACGTCCAGCAGCCCCGACCAGCTTTCCAGCGTGTCGTACCAGCGCAGCGGCTTGCCGGCCGTCCCCGACGTCTGGTGCATGCGGGTACACCAGTCGAACGGCACGCTCAGCAGCTCGCCGTGCGGCGGACGCTCCTGCTGCGCCGCCACCAGCTCGGCCTTGGTGGTGAACGGGATACGCGGCAAATCGCCGGGGAACGACAATGGCTGGTCGAGCAGCCCGGCGGCGGCGAACTTGCGTCGGTAGAAGCCGTGCCGCGGCAGGATGGCGGCGAGCAGGTTGGTCAGTCCGTCGGCCTGGAGGCGATCGATCTCCGCGCGGGGGAGGTCTTCGGGAAACGGTCCGGGCTGCATGCCAGTCTCCGGGCGGTCACTTCACCTGGTAGCAGAAGATCAGCTCCTGGTCGCGAACGTAGAGCTTGCCGTCGCTGAGCGACGGGTGCGCCCACAGTCCGCCGCGCGCCTTGCGCAGCTTCGACTCCTCCGGCAGATTGAACTGGCTCGTCACCTTGAACTCTTTCGGCGTGGCGTCGACCAGCGCGACGGCGCCGGCCTCGGCGAGGATGTACAGCTTGCCGTCGGCGGCGATCACCGAACCCGCCTTGATCGCCTGCCGCGTCCGCTTCTTCGGCCACGCCAGCTGGCCGGTTTCGAGGTCCTGGCACGCCCAGTTGCGGTCCTCGCTGAACCCGTAGACGTGGTTGTCGATGAGCACCACCCCGCCCTGCTTGTTGGCGAGCGTCTTCTCGGACCACGCCAGCTCGACCTTGAAGCTCTTGCCGTCGCCCTGCACCTTGAGCAGGTCGCCGCTGCCGCCGTTGCCGACCGAGACGTATACCGCGTTGTCCTTCACCAGCGGCGACGGGCAGACGACGTCGGGGTACGGGTCGTCGCGCGTATATCGCCATAACACCGACCCGTCCTTCGCCGCCACCGCCACGACGCCGTTTTGCACGACGGTGACGTACTGCTTCACCCCGCCAATGGTGGCGAGGATGGGCGAGACGTAGGTCGCCGCATCGGTCGCCGCGGTGCTCCGCCAGATCGGCTTGCCGGTCTTCTTGTCCACCGCCGCGAACAGCCCCTTCGGCCCGCCGGGGGTGAGGATCAGCGTTTCGCCGTCGACCAGCGGCGACCAGCAGTAGCCCCAGCCGAAGTGGTCCACTCCGCCGCCGACCGCGTTCACCTGGCCGTCCATCTTTTTCGGCAGGTTGATCCGCCACACTTCCTTACCGTCGGCGGTGCGGGCACAGAGCAGCTCGCCCTTGCTGCTCAGAGCAAATACCAGGCCGCCGTCGATCGTCGGAGTGGCGTTCGGCCCGCGGCTCCAGGCGTTCGCCTTCCAGTCGTGGACTGGGCCGATCTTCGTCGCCCAGCGCTCGCCGCCCTTGTCGTCCAGGGCGATCAGGTATTCGTCGTCGCCGCGGGCGCCCATCGTGTAGACGGCCCCGGCGACCACCGCCATGCTGGCGTAGCCCTGCCCGGCCTTGTCGAACTTCCACAACAGCTTCGGCCCGGCGTCCGGCCAGCTCTTGAGCAGTCCGGTTTCGGGAGACCGGCCGTCGCGCTGGGTGCCACGAAAACCCGGCCAGTCGGCGGCGTGCATTGGCGGGAGGAGGGTCGCCCCGACGAGAAGGGTCAGGACGGGCAGGAGCCGTTTCCGCATCATTCACCTGAAAGCTAATGGCCACGGGGCACCGCGGCGGCGCCGCGGTTCCTCCCGTCATGGTAGCAGACGCGGAAGCGGCAGACACTCTTCGGCCTACGGGTGGGATTTGTCGGTACAAAACGGGAAATGACACGACGCGGGCCGCCCCGGTAGGAGGCGGCCCGCGGTCGCGGACGGGAGGGAAGGAAGCGTTAGTAGCGGAAGATCAGCTCGGCGACGACGCGGTGGCCGATCAGGTCCTTGCGGCTCGACAGCGGCGTTTCCCACACCGCACCGGCGTCCAGGTGGCGGTTGATCCTGGCCTTCAGGCCGAGCGCCCCGGTGCAGAGCGACTTGCCACTCATCCCGCTGGTGCCGAGGTTGATCAGGCTGCCGCCTTCGCCAACGGCGGCCGGGATGCCGCGGTTGCCGCTGGAGACGTACTGGAACCAGTTCACCTCCGCCACCGGGTACAGCCAGCCGAACAGCTGGCGATCGACGTGCAGCTGGGTGAAGAAGAAGCTGACGTTGTCGCGGGCGTTCTGGCCGAACTGGAACGACTCGTTGAACAGCACATGCCAGCAGCCGAATTCCTGACCGTACACGCCGAAGACGGTCCACACGCCGGCGCCGTGGTTCTGATAGACGTTCGCCTCACCCGACGGCATCTCGTACATGAAGCCGACGGCCCCGAGCCGCTGGTTCTCGACGTCGCGGAGGATGGTGTACTTCAGGCCGGCGGCCACGTCGAGCAGGCCGGTCTGAGCCGGGCCGCTGCCGGTCTTCAGGTGGACGATGCCGTCCTTGTCGGCGATGAATGTCAGCCGGTCGGTCAACGCCACACGGGCCTGCATGCCGTAAGCCTGGAACTCGCCGCCGCCGAGAGCGTGGTCCTTGGGCAGCCAGTTCTGAATGAACAGGGCACGGGCCTCGGTCAGCGACCGCGGATCCTTACTCAAGACCGGGCTGGAGATCGGGCCGATGAAGTTCGGGAAGGCGTGGTCGCTCTCGAACGGCGCTCGCCCGCCGTCGCCGAGCATCGGCGCGACGCCGTCGCCGACGATGTAGCTGTGATCGCCCAGCACGGGTACTGCCGCACCTGCGACCACCGGCGCCGGGGGGGCTGCCGGCGCGACCACTGCCGGGGCTGGCGTCCCGACCAGCGGCGGCGCCGGCGTCTGGACGATCGGCTTACCGGGCACGATTTGAGCCGGGGCGACGGCACTGATGAGTAACAAGGTGGACAGTGCAATCCTTCGCATGGTTTCACCTGATAGGCCAACACAAGGGAACGGCCCGGCGTCATGCCGCGTGGCCGTTCAGGTAACCTCCACGCCCTCCGTCGAGGGGGCTGCCATAGCCGGGTGGGATACCTGCCAGGAGAAATCGTCCAGACGGAAAATCGGACTCGACCTCAGCCGCAAAGGACATGAAACCGAATGAGCGAGACGCCTGCTTTGCCGGTAAACCCGGCAGAACTGGCTGATCGGGGCTGGATCGACGCAGGCAGTCAGAGGCACCGACTCAGCACGAGGTGCGTTCTTCCGGTTCGCCGTCGCGACTGGCATGTTCGGCAATGACCGCCTGTTCGGTCAATTTCGCCGCCGTCACGCCAATGCGCTCGAAACACTCCGCCACGATGCTTTTTGACGCGGTCAACAGACTGATGAGCAGGTCCATCGGCGTGACGGCGTGCCGGCCGTTCTCGCAGGCGCGCATGCGGGCGTCGCGGAGCAGGCGGATCACGTTATCCGACAAGAATTCGCGGTTGAGGGTGAGGAATGGCTCCTCTTCCCCCTCGTCCTGGTGGAACAGCTCCTGAAACTGGCTGAGCAGCCGCGGCAGGTCGGCCTGGAGCCGCTGGCCCCAGAGACAGACGCTGCGATCAGGACGGGCGAGGAGGCCCATGAACACATGCGGGCTGCGAACGCTGTCCCACCGGGTTTCCGACGCCAGGCGGATCGCCTCGCGCACCACCTCGGTGGCGGTAGGGGTGAGCAGATCTGGGCGAAGACGGCCCCCCGGCAAAAAAATGTCGTCGGTGGTGTCGCCCGGCGTCGCCATGACTGGTGGCCCTTCGCTCCGCAATCTCACTTATTTTGATTATGTCCCCCACGTCAAGCGGACGCAAGGACGGAACCCGGAGAACGCCCGGCTCCCAGCGCCAGGCAGACGACCGACCGGAATCGTCCGGAAATGACTGCGATTCGCCTTGCCGACTGCCAGGAGAACCGGGAACATGCCCCACAGACGACCCGTTGCCTTCTCCGGGGACCAACCCGTCATGCCTGCCGTCTTCCGTGCCTTCCTGTTCACCCTGGCGTCGACCGCATTCGTCGCACCCGTGTCCCGCGGGGCCGCCCCGCCTCCTGCCGTCGGGGGGCTGATCCTCGTCGATGCCGCCGGCAAGGAGCACCAGCTCCGCGGCTACAAGTTCACCGCCGGCACCCGTCGGCTCGGCTGGCTGGCGGCGCCGGGGAAGCCGTCCTCCGCGCCGGAGGCGCTGGTCGTACGCGACGAGATGAAGTTCCACTTCCTCGCCGGCGTCCTCACCCTGGTGCCGCTCGACCGGGTGCGGTCGATCGAGTTCGACGCCGACAAGACGACGATGACCGTCCGCGTCGTCACCTCGGCGAAGCCGGAGGAGGACGTCACCCTGGCCGGCACCACGGCGTACAAGGGCATCAACAAACTGGCGGTGGAGGCGGAGGTCGATCGGGGTGAGGCCGGAGTCGCCGAGGTGACGTTTCAGGGCGGCACCCTGCGCGGCGGCATTCGCGCGGTTCGCTTCCCGGCACCCCGTCCCGAGGCGGGCGCCGGTGGCCGGCCGGCCGTGGTCGTCACCGCCGACCGCGACGCCCGGCGGACGTTCCGCGTCCACGACCTGCAACCGCTCTACCAGGTCCGCGATGGCGGAGAGCGTCGCTCGCCCCTGCTGCTGTTTCGCAAGACGTTGCGCGTCGATGTCGCCAGGGTCGCGAAGATCACTACCACCGACGACGACGGCGACGACCCCGTCTGGCGCGTCATCGGCAAGGACGGCGATGACTCCAGCCTGACGTTGCTGCCATCGGGCACGATCGATGGAGCGGCGGCGACCCTGGTCGGTCTCGTCGGTCGAGTGCCGGCCGGGTACGCGCTGTTCCCCGTGCGCCGGATTCGCGAAATTCACTTCGACACCACCGAGCCGCCCGCCGAGGAGAAGCCGCGCGACAAGGACGACCGCGGCGACAAGGGCGTCAGGTAGGCTCGGCCAGCAGCGGGCGGAACGCCGCCAGCCGGTCGCGAACCTGCTCGGCGGTGTCGGCCCATAGCGTGGCGTGGCCGACCTTGCGGCCTGGTCGCGGCTTCTTGCCGTACAGGTGCAAGTGGGCGCCGGGCACCGCCAGCATCGCCGGCACCGGCGGGATGTGGCCGATCAGGTTGACCATCGCGCTGTGGCCGACGGCGTCGGTCGGGCCGAGCGGCCAGCCGAGGATGGCGCGCAGGTGGTTCTCGAACTGACTGGTCCGTGCTCCCTCGATCGTCCAGTGGCCGGAGTTGTGGACGCGCGGCGCCATCTCGTTGGCGATCAGCCGGTCGCCGGTCTGAAAGAACTCGATCGCCAGCACGCCGACGTAGTTCAGCTCCTCCATCACCCGCCGGATCGCCTGTGCCGCCTGCTCCTGCAGCGCCGCGGTAGTGTCCGGCGCCGGGGCGAGGGTCAGCCGCAGGATGCCGTCGCGATGGTGGTTCTCGACCAGCGGATAAAGCGCGATCGCCCCGTCCCGGCCGCGAACGGCGATCTGCGACACTTCGCGGTCGAAGGCGACGAAGCCTTCCAGAAGCAGCGGCACCCCGCCGAGCAGCCGCCAGGCCACATCGACGTCCTGCGTCTCGCGCAGCACGGTCTGCCCCTTGCCGTCGTAGCCGAGCCGCCGCGTCTTGAGCACCGCCGGCAACCCCAGCTCGCGAACACCCGTTTGCAGATCGTCAAAGGTGTTTACCGGGTAGAACGGCGCCGGCGGGATGTCGAGGCGGCGGAAGAGCGTCTTTTCGAGCAGCCGGTCCTGGCTGGTTTCGAGCGCCGGCAGCGGCGGATAGACGGGCGCCGACCGGATCAGGTGGGCGACCGCCTCGACCGGCACGTTCTCGAACTCATAGGTGACCACGTCCAGCCCGGCCGGGAAGCGGCCGAGCGCGTCGAGGTCGTCGAACCGGCCGACGATCAGGTCGGCCAGTTCCTCCACCGGGCTTTCCGGCGCCGGGTCGAGGAAGCGGAACCGCAAACCCAGCGGGTAGCCGGCCAGCGCCAGCATGCGTCCCAGCTGCCCGCCGCCGAGCACGCCGATCTTCATGACGCCTCACGCGGATCGGGGTGATCGAGTACCGTTTGCGTCTGAGTAATGCGATACTGGAGGATCGCATCGCGAAACTGCGGGTGCTTGCCGGCGAGGATCGACGTCGCCAGCAGAGCGGCATTGACCGCGCCGGCGCGGCCGATGGCGAGCGTGGCGACCGGGATGCCCGCCGGCATCTGCACGATCGACAGCAGCGAATCCATACCGTGCAGCGCCTTCGACTCGACCGGCACGCCGAGCACCGGCAGTGCCGTCTTACTCGCGCACATTCCCGGCAGGTGTGCTGCCCCCCCGGCTCCGGCGATGATCACCTCCAGGCCGCGGTCGATCGCCGAGCCGGCGTACTCGAACAGCAGGTCGGGCGTGCGGTGCGCCGAGACGACGCGGACCTCGTGCGGTACGCCGAGCGCCTCCAGCGTGGCCGCCGCATGTGCCAGCGTCTCCCAGTCGGACTTCGACCCCATGATGACGCCGACCAGCGGTCGATCGGTGTTCGTGCTCACTCACCCCTCCTCGCTCTACCAGGCGCGGACGGCGAAGCGTCGCATCCCGGAACGGGGTGATCGTAGAGTCGTTCACCCGAGGCGTCAAGCCGCCGCCGATCGGCGGACCGGCAGCCGCCAGCCGACGCCCCACGTGCCGACGGGTCGGTGGGCCTGGAGGTGACGCCGTCGGTGGCGGCAGATGGCGCCCACCCAGCCGAGCACTTCCAGTCGTCCGGCCAGCCACGGCAGAAGACCGCCCTCGCGCATCCGGCGCACCGCCTTGCCGAGCAGCACCGCCAGGTGAAACGGCAGGGCGCGGACGAGATCGCCGGCCGGCAGGTTCCGCCAGAACACCAGCTCCTCGTTGCGCGACTGCAGCCGCAGTAGTCGGGCCGACGGCCGGCCGTAGGACGACGACACGCGATGGTAGATCCGTGACGCCGGCTCGAATCGCACGGTGTACCCGGCGTGGTGGAGGCGGAACGACAGGTCGACGTCGTCGAAGTAGGCGCCGAACTCCTCCGGCATCCCGCCGGCGGCGAGGTAGGCGGCGCGGCGGAAGAACGACCCCGACCCGCTGGCGCCAAACACCGGCCGCGGCTCCAGGTAGTCGGCCGCGAGCGGCTGCCGGTGGCCGCGCTTGTATGCCACTCCGCCAACCGAGTAGCCGTCGCCGGCGCTGTCGATCCGTTCGGGCTGATGCACGCCGGGCGGGCCGAGCAGCACCAGCGGGGTGACGGCGGCGACCGTTGGGTCGGCGAATGGGGCGAGGGCGGCGTCGGCCCAGCCGGCGGTCACCTCGGTGTCATCGTTGAGCAGAGCGACCACCTCGCCGCGGCTGTGCGCTACCCCGACGTTCGCGGCAACGCAGAACCCGCGCGGTGCCGGCAGGCGGACGGCCTCCACGCCAAATGCCTCGGCGGTGCGGCTGGCGCGCGCGTCCGGCGAACCGTCGTCAACGACCAGCACCTGTGTGTCCGAAGGCCGGTAGCGGATGACGCTGGACAGGCAGCAGGACAGCAGATCGGTGCGCTGGTGCGTGGGGATGACGATCGACAGGCGCGGCGACACGGTGCTGTTCCTCGTGGCGAACCACCTGCAGCAGATTCGACCGCGCCTCGTCGGTCCGTCCGGCGACCAGGTCGGTTGTCAGCCGGTCCAGTTCGGCGAACACGCGGCAAGCATCGGCGTCCTGCCGGTGGCGGGCCAGCAGCCGGCGAGTGGCGGCCTCCAGTCGGACGATGCGCCCGAGCAGCGCCAGCTGCCAGCCGGCCCAGTGCTTGCGGGCGTAGGTGAGCAGCGCATGCCGCGTCACCAGCCGCAGGTACGGGGCGACGGGTCGTGAATGGAGCGGCCGGTGATGGACGATGGCGGCGGTCGGGTCGAACCACACCGACCAGCCGCGCTGCCGCGCCCGGCGGCACAGGTCGACATCCTCGTAGTAGAGGAAGAAGTCGGTGTCGAGGCCGCCCAGTTCGGTGAAGCAGGCGCGGCGGATCAGCAGGCAGCAGCCGGTCACCCAGTCGACGCGGCACGGGCCGGCCGCCGCCGGCAGGTCGTACTTGCGGGCGTGCCGCGGCAGCAGCAGGCGGGTGAGGGTGCGAAACAGGCCGGGATCGCGGCCGGTCGACAGCTGGACACTGCCGTCGGGGTTCTTCAGCCGATAGCCGACGATGCCGGCGCGGGCGTCGTAGCCGTTCAGTTGAGCGAGCACCTGGTCAAGAAACCGTGGCGGAACGCTGGTGTCGGGGTTGAGCAGCAGGAACCACTCGCCGCGGGCGAGGCGGCAACCCTCGTTGACGGCGCGAGCGAAGCCGCGATTGCGGCCCCAGCGGCGGAGCGACACGTCGGCGCTGCGGCGGAAATGGCCGATGACCGGGTGCGGCGGGGAGTGGTTGTCGACGATGACGATCTCGGCCAGCCCCATGCGGACGGCGCGCGAGTTCCGTAGCTGGCGCACCAGCCGGCTGGTGTCTTCCCATCGCTGATAGTTAACGATGACCACGGACAGCCGCGGCGCGTCCCAGCCGGGGCGGACGGGTCGCGTGTGCCGGGTCGGCCGCGACAGCAGGGGTACACAGGTGAGCGCGTCCATCGGGTTCCTTCCCGGTGTGCAGCGATCAGCGAACGGGAGAACGGGGCAAGGCGAGTATAGACGGGGCGGCGCAGTCGAAACAAGAGCGCCCCGCCGGCGCGAATCGGTCGGCGGGCGCTTGCATCGCCGGTCGGACCGAGTAGACTCGCTTCAACCTCGTTACCGACCCGCCGCGTTCGCCGCCGCTCGACCCCCGCAAGGTGCCCCATGTTCAGGACGATTCCGCTCGGTGCGCTCCTGCTGCTGACCGCGCTGTCCCCCGCACGCGCCGACGACCCGCCGAAGACGCTCCCCGGCACGAAGCCGCTGACGCTGACCGGCGACATCGCGTCGCAGCTGGTCGACGGCGTCGACCGCTTCCTGCTCCGCGAGATCGAGCGGGCGGCGAAGGATCGGGAGAAGTTCTGGAAGCGCGACTTCTCGTCGCCCGAGGCGTACACGAAGTCGCTGGAGCCGAACCGCAAGCGTCTGGCGCACATCCTCGGCGTGCGTGACCCACGAGTGCCGTTCCAGGCGCCGGAGCCGGTCACCAGGGTGGGGAACCGCGGCCTGGTGGGCGAGGGCGAATCCTACGACGTGTTCGCGATCCGCTGGCCGGCGTTCGGCGACGTCCACGGCGAGGGGCTGCTCCTGGTGCCCACCACGGTGGACGGTCCGGTGAAGCCAGTAGCGGACGTGGTCGTCATCCCGGACGCCGACCAGACGCCCGAGCAGCTGGTCGGGCTGGCGGATGGGGTGCCGAAGGAGTCACAAATCGCTCGACGGCTGGTCGAGAGCCGCTGCCGCGTCCTGGTGCCGACGCTCATCGATCGCACCTACGCGGCGCGCGCCGGCCGGGCGAAGATGACCAGCCGTGAGTTCCTCTACCGCTCGGCGTTCGAGCTGGGCCGTCACCTGATCGGCTACGAGGTGCAGAAGGTGCTGGCGGCCGTCGACTGGTTCGCCCGTGAGGGAGGGGAAAAGGCGAAGATTGGTGTGGTCGGCTGGGGCGAGGGCGGCATGCTGGCGCTGTACGCCGGGGCGCTCGACCCGCGGATCACGGCCACCTGCGTCAGCGGCTACTTTGGTAACCGTGACCGCATCTGGGAGCAGCCGATCGACCGCAACGTGTTCGGCCTGCTGGAACAATTTGGCGACGCCGAACTGGGCGCAATGATCGCGCCTCGGTCGTTTCTGGTCGAGGCGAACCGGGGGCCGGAGCTGAAATTGCCCTCGGAGGGTGGCGCGCCGGCGATCTTGCGCTCACCTGGGCGAAGCGAAGCGAAGGCGGAGTTCGACCGGATGCGGACCCTGGTCCAGGGCAACGTCGGAGGCAGTCGAGCCTTCGCCACCCGGGAGACGAACCAGCCGTTCGCCGACAACACCCTTCTGGAGTTCCTCCGCTTCTTCGGGGCGAAACCCAGGCGGGAGCAGCCGCTCCCGATGCCCCGTCCCGGACCTCTCGACGCAACACGCCAGCAGCGGCAGTTTCGCGAGATCGACCGGCACAACCAGCAGCTGCTCGAAGAGGCGCACTACACCCGCCAGGCGTTCATGCCGATCGCCACGCAGTTCGCCACCAGGGGCGGGCCGGGTAACCTCGACGTGTCGTCGCTGCCGGCGTTCGAGAAGTCGATCGAGTGGTATCGCAACCACTTCGCCAACGAGGTGATCGGCCGCTTCGACCACAAGCTGCTGCCGCCCGATCCGCGCACCAAACTCCATTCCGAATCGTCAAAGTGGACGATGTATCAGGTCGTCCTCGACGTGTTCCCCGACGTCATCGCCTACGGCCTGCTGATCGTGCCCAAGGGCATCAAGCCGGGCGAGCAGCGGCCGGTGGTGGTGTGTCAGCACGGGCTGGAGGGCCGGCCCGAGGACGTTATCGGCAAGCCGGGGTACGACGCCTACAAGGCGTTCGCCACGCAGCTCGCCGAGCGCGGTTTCGTTACCTTCGCGCCACAAAACCTCTACATCTTCAAGGATCGTTTCCGCACTCTGCAGCGGAAAGCCAACCCGATCAAGAAGACGCTCTTCTCCGTCATTGTCCCGCAGCATCAGCAGATCACCGACTGGCTAAAAACGCTGCCGTTCGTCGACGGCAAGCGGATCGGCTTCTACGGCCTCAGCTACGGCGGCAAGTCGGCGATGCGGATTCCACCGCTGGTAAGCAATTACTGCCTGTCGATCTGCTCGGCCGACTTCAACGACTGGGTGTGGAAGAACGCCTCGACCCGCTCGCCCTACAGCTATGTGTGGACGCTGGAGTACGAGATCTTCGAGTTCGACCTGGGCAGCACGTTCAACTACGCCGAGATGGCGGCGCTGATCGCGCCGCGGCCGTTCATGGTCGAACGCGGGCATTTCGATGGCGTTGGCCCCGACGAGCGCATCGGCCTGGAGTTCGCCAAGGTGCGCTTCCTCTACGAAGCGCGGCTCGGGCTGAAGGACCGCGCCGCTATCGAATGGTTCGTCGGTCCGCATACGATTAACGGCAAGGGCACGTTCGAGTTTTTGCACCGGCACCTGAGCTGGCCGGCGCCCGGAGACAAGCGATGACCAAAGCCACCGGCCTGCTCGCCCTGCTGGCGCTGACCGCCGTCACGCTGGCCGTCGCCCCGCCGCGCAGGGATGAGATCACCGAATCGGTCAAGGGCGCCGAGGGGCTGGAAGCGGCGCTGCGCAACCTCAAGGCGACGATGGCGAAAACGCCCGTCCTTTCGCCGCAGGAAGCGCTGGCGAAGTTCGCCGTGCGGCTGGGGATGGCGGTCGACCTGATCGGGCACGAGCCGACGGTTCGGCAGCCGCTCTACCTCACGTTCGACGAGCGCGGCCGGTTGTGGGTAACGCAATACCGGCAGTACCCGTTCCCGGCCGGGCTGAAGGTGGTGTCCTACGATCAGTACATCCGCGCCAGGTTCGACAAGGTGCCGCCGCCCCCGCCGAACCACATCCGCGGCGATGACCGCATCACCATTCACGAGGACGTCCGCGGCGACGGGTCGTTCGCGAAGGTCACGACGTTCGTCGACGGGCTGAACATCGCCACCGCCGCCCTGCCCGGCCGTGGCGGCGTGTGGGTGATGAATCCGCCCTATTTGCTCTTTTACCCCGACAAGGAACGCACCGACACGCCGGGCAAGCCGGTGGTTCATCTGTCGGGGTTCGGGCTGGAGGACACGCACGCGGTCGCGTCGAGCCTGTGCTGGGGGCCGGACGGCTGGATCTACGGCGCGCAGGGCAGCACCTGCACGGCGAAGGTGAAAGTGGAGATCGCCGGCGCGAAGACGACCACCGACTTTCTCGGTCAGGCGATCTGGCGGTATCACCCGGAGAAGCACACTTTTGAGATCTACGGTGAGGGTGGAGGCAACACCTTCGGCGTGGCGTTCGACGACCTCGGCCGCGTCTATTCGGGGACCAACTGGGGCGTCTATCGCGGACTGCACTACGTTCAGGGCGGCTACTACATCAAGGGGTGGGGCAAACACGGCCCGCTCACCAACCCCTACGCGCTCGGCTACTTCGACCACATGCCGCACGTCGGCAACGCCGATCGGCTGGTTCACACGTTCATCGTCTACGGCGGGACGGCGCTGCCGGAGCTGCGCAGCAAGATCGTCGGCGTCAACGCCCTGCAGCGACGGGTGCAGGTGACGCGACTGGATAAGGCGTTATCGAGCTTCCGCACCACCGAAGAGCCGTACCTGCTGACCACGCCCGACGAGCGGTTCCGGCCGGTCGACGTAAAGGCCGGGCCAGACGGGGCGCTCTACATCGCCGACCTGTACGAACCGCGGATCAACCACGTCGACCCGCGCGACAACTGGGACCGTGCCACCGGCCGCATCTACCGCGTCCGGCCGGCGAAGTACCAGCCGGCGGCGCGGCGCGACCTGGCGGCACTACCCTCCTCCGCCCTGGTCGAACTACTCGCCCATCCCGACCGCTGGCAGCGCGATACCGCCCTGCGCCTGCTGGGCGATCGCAAGAATTCGAGCGTTGTCGGATCGCTTAAATCAGCCGTCGAACGCGGCACCGGCCTGCCGGCGGTCAACGCGCTGTGGGCGCTGCATCAGGTGGGCGGCCTGGACGACGCGGCGGCGCTGGCCGCGCTGGCGCATCGCGACCCGCACGTCCGGCGGTGGACGGTGCGGCTGGTCGGCGATCGACGGGAGGCGGCGCGGCCGGTGGCGGAGGCGCTGGCCGACCTGGCGGCCCACGAGGCCGACGCCGAGGTGCGCAGTCAGCTGGCGAGTACCGCCAAACGGCTGCCGGGCGGGGTGGCGCTGCCGATCCTGGCAGGGTTGTGGAAGCACGACGAGGACGCTGCCGACCCGCACATCCCGCTGCTGACGTGGTGGGCCGTCGAGGTCCGCGCCGAAACCGAACGCGACGCCCTGCTGCGGCTGTTCGCCGACGGCTCGCTGTGGGCGCGGCCGGTCGTCGACCGCTTCATCCTCGATCGTCTGATGCAGCGGTGGGCGATGGCCGGCGGCAAGGACAACCTGCTCGCCTGCGCCCGGCTGCTGGAGCTGGCGCCGACGGCCAAGCACACGGCGCGGCTGCTCGCCGGGCTGGAAAAGGGGTTCGCCGGCCGCGCTGCCGGCGACCTGCCCACCGCGCTGCGGGACGCCGTCGTCCGCGCGTGGGCGGCGACTGGCACGGCGAGTAACGTCTTACTCGGTCTGCGCATTGGCCACGCCCCGTCACTGGAGCGAGCGCTGGCGGTGATCGCCGACGACAAGGCCGACCCGGCGACGCGGCTGGGGTGCATCCGCATCCTGGGCGAGATCGAGCAGCCGCGCAGTGTGCCGGTGCTGCTCGGCGTGGTGCGCGATTCCAGGCGCGGCCCGGTGCGGCAGGAGGCACTGGCGGCGCTGATGCGGTATCGCGACGACCGCATCGCCGCAACGGTGCTCGACCTGTACCCCGACCGGCTGCTGGAGGCCGAGGGCGTTCGCGCCGCCGCCCTGACCCTGCTCGCCAGCCGGCCGGCGTGGGCGCTGGCGCTGCTCGGGCGCATCGAGGCGGGCAAGGTGAACCCGCGCGGCATCCCGACCGAGGTCGTGCAAAAGCTGGCGCTGCACGCGGACAAGGAGATTGTGCGGCTGGTGACCAAGCACTGGGGGCGCGTTCGCGGCGGCAGCCCGCAGGAGAAGGGCCGCGAGATCCTCCGCGTCGGCGGCATCCTGAAAGCCGGCAAGGGCGACGCGGCGGCCGGTAAGGCGGTGTATACCACCACCTGCGGCAAGTGCCACAAGCTGTTCGGCGAGGGCGGCGACGTTGGCCCCGAGCTGACCGGCTACGAGCGGACCAATCCGCTGTACTGGATGGAAAATATCGTCGACCCGAGCGCGATGATCCGCGAGGAGTACACCCAGTTCGTCATCCAGACCGACGACGGCCGCACCCTGTCGGGCATCATCGCCGGTCAGGACAAAACGACGGTGACGCTCAAGGACCAGGAGGGGCGCACGGTGCGCCTGGACCGCGATCGCATCGACGACATGCGTGCGTCCCCGGTGTCGCTCATGCCGGAGGGGCAGCTGAAAACGCTCACCGAGCAGCAGGTGCGGGACCTGTTCGCCTTTTTGATGAGCAAGGCGCCGGGGAAATGACGGCGGCGAGGGAGACGATGAGAGCGACGACGCGATTGCGCGAGCTGCTGGCGCGGCCAGGGGTGATTCGCAGCCTGGGGGCACACGACGTGTTCACCGCCCGGCTGGTCGAGGCCGCCGGGCTGGAGACGGTGTTCCTCGGCGGGTTCGGCACGTCCGCCAGCCTGCTCGGCGTGCCCGACATCGGGCTGATCACCCTGACCGAGATGGCCGATGCCGTGCGGCGGATGGCCGGCCGGGTGCAGATCCCGGTGGTGGCCGACGGCGACACCGGCCACGGCGACCTGCACAACGTGGTGCGGACGGTGCGTGAGTTCGAGCAGGCCGGCGCCGCCGGCATCCTGCTCGAAGACCAGGTGACGCCCAAGCGCTGCGGCCACTTCGAGGGCAAGGCGCTCATCTCCGCCGACGAGATGGTTCGCCGCAAGCCCGCGTCGCCCTGGACGCCCGGCGCGATCCGACCTGGTGCTCATCGCCGCCTGCGCACCGACGCCCGCGGCGATGGAGGGCAGCGGGATCGGACAGTGCCTTCGACCGGGCGCCCGCCGTTACGCCGAGGCCGGCGCCGACGTGATCTTCATCGAGGCGCCGCAGACGGTGGACGAACTGGAGCGCATCCCGGCGCGAGGTGCCGCGGCCGACTCTGGTCAACATGCTGACCGGCGGGGTGACGCCGATCCGCAGCGTCGACGAGCTAGGGCGACTCGGCTACAAGATCGTCGTCTGCCCGATCGAGAGCCTGCTGGTGACGGCGACGGCGGTGCGGCGGTTGATCGACGCGCTGATGACGACCGGCCGGGTCGACGGGCTGACGGACATGATGACTTTCGCCGAGGTGAAGTGAAGTGCTCGGGCTGGACGCCTGGCTGGAACGCGCGAGCCGGCCGGTTGAGGTTGGCCGGCGGCGGCGGTTCGCGTATGGTGCCGGGGCACGCATCGGACGGCCGATGCACCCATCGCTCCTCATCCGGGACGAGCCGCGCAGATGACAGCCGCCTACCGCAGTATCCTCGATCGGATTCGCCTGGCGTTCCCGCAGCCGGTGTCCGATTCGCGTCCATGATTCCTACTTCGTCCACTCGATCATGCGCGCGCTCGACCAGGTCGACGCGCTCAAGAGCGACCTGCCGGTGCTCGGCGCCGTCGGCACGTCCGACTACGCCGCCGCGCTGCGCGCTGCCCTCCGCACCGCCCCGGCGTCGATCGAGGACGTCACCTCCGAGCTGGTCCGGTATCTGCAAGGGGATGGCGGTCGTCGGCCACCCCTGTACGCAGCAAAACGTGCAGCCGCCGCCGTCGATTCCCAGCCTGATCGGCGTGCTGCTCGCCTCGCTGTACAACCCGAACCCGGCGTGGGACGAGTACAGCAAGCTGTTCGCGCTGGCCGAGGTCGAGGTGTCGGCCATGACGGCGAAGCTGGTCGGCTACGATCCGCAGCAGGCCGGCGGGGTGTTCACCTTCGGCGGCACCGCCACGTCGCTGTACGCGGTGCGCATCGGTCTGGAAAAAGGCGTGCCCCGGCACCATGCGCGACGGCATCCGCGCGCCGGTGGTGCTGTTCGCCTCCGATACCGGCCACTACTGCAAGTACAGCATCGCCGGCTGGCTCGGGATGGGCACCAGCAGCCTGGTGACGATCCCGACCAACGACGCCAACGAGATGAACCTCGACGTGCTGGCCCAAGCAGAGATGCGGGCCGCTGCATGCCGGCAAGCGAATCGCCGCCATCATCGCGACGATGGGCACCACCGACGCCTTCGGGCTGGACAACCTGGAAGCGATCGTTCGCCTATGCGATGAACTGGTGCAGAGTCTCCAGCGCCCTACGTCCCGCACATCCACGCCGACGCGGTGATCGGCTGGGCGTGGTCGGTGTTCAACGACTACGACATCGAGGCCAACCCGCTCGGCTTCCGCCGCCGCACCCAGGAGCGCTGGCTGGGCGCCCGCCGCCGCCTCCGCCATCTGCACCTGGCCGACCTCCTGATCGGCATCGACTTCCACAAGACCGGCTTGCGGCCCTACATCTCCAGCCTGGTGCTGTTCGCCAGGCGACGACTTCCAGCTGATCCGCCGCGACACCGAGCTGATGCCCTACCTGTACCAGTTCGGCGAGTACCGGCCCGGCGTTCTTCACCCTGGAAACGTCGGCTCAGCGCCGGCATCCTGGCGCGCTGGCCAACCCTGCTGTTCGGCGTCGAGGGGACAGGGCCTTGCTCGGCCACATGGTCGAGATGGCCTAGCTGCTCCGCGAACACCTCGACGGCCACGCCGCCACCACCACGCTCAACCGTGACAACTTCGGCACCGTGTCGATCTTCCGCGTCTATCCGCCGGGGGTGGACACGTTCGAGATTACGCGGAAAGAGTTCACCGACCCGGCCTATGCCGATTCGCTGGAGCGGCACAACGCCTACAACCGCCGCGTCGCCGACTACATCCACGACGAGGCGATGGCCGGGCGCGGCGTACTGCTGTCGTTCACCGACTGCTACCGGCACACCACCTACGGGGCGCCGATTGTCGGGCTGAAGTCGTTCATCCTGTCGCCGTTTGTCGACGAGACACACGTCGAGGTGGTGGTTCGCAAGATCCTCGAAGCCCGCGAGCTGATCAGCGGGAAGGAAACGGCATGACGCCGCAGGAGTTTGAGCGCATCCTCACGACCACGCTGGTCGATCACAAGCTGTCCGGCGGCGAGCGGCAAGCGCTGGCCGAGACGCTGCGTGAGCTGGCGCCGGATGGGCAGAAGACCGCGGCGCTGCGCAGCGTGGCGTTTCGGCTCGCCCGTGAGGCGACCGGCGACCCGCAGGCGGCGACGGTGCTCGACTGGCTGGAGGACGTCGTCAAGCTCCTCCACCCCGTCCTGGCGGAACCGGCCGAGACGGTCGCGGAGGCGCAGTTCTCGCCTGACGACAACATCGCCGGGCGGATCGTCGGCCTGTTCAACGCCGCTCGCAAGGCGGTCGACGTGTGCGTGTTCACCATCACCGACGACAGCATCAGCGAGGCGATCCTCAAGGCGCACCGCCGCGGCGTGGCGATCCGCATCCTGACCGACGACGAGAAGGTCTACGACCTCGGCTCGGATGTGGTGCGGCTGGAGGAGGCCGGTATCCCGGTGCGGGTGGATCGCACCGAGGCGCACATGCACCACAAGTTCGCCCTCTTCGACCGCGTCGTGTTGCTCAACGGCAGCTACAACTGGACGCGCAGCGCCGGCCGGGTGAACGCGGAGAATGTCGTTCTCACCGGCGACCGCCGTCTGATCGATCGCTTCCAGCGCTACTTCGATGCGTCCTGGGAGAAGCTGGCACACTGACCTGGGGCGGCTTCGCGTCACCGCTGCCGGAAAGTGCCGCTGCGTGGGGAAAAGTGCTTGTGCTTCCTCACGGACCGTGCTAGCTTCGATACACGATCAGGTCCGAACATCCTGTCGAGTCCGGTGTCGATGTCTGGAACGCGAGTCCACACCAACCGGCCGCAATGCCTGGGGGTCCTTGTCACCCTGCTGGTGTGGGGTTTCGTGTTCTCCGCGGACGCTTTCGCCGGCTGTGGCGATCACCTGCGGCCTCTGACCGCAACCGGGGACGTGGCGACTGCCCGCCCGCTGGTTCCGGCCGTGCCGCAGCCCTGTACCGGCCCCGCCTGTCAAGCACCGCCGGCGGCGCCGCTGCCGCCGCCATCCGTGCCGTTACCGCCGGTCGATCGTCTGTGCTGCAGCAGTAATCCGCTCGCTCTGCCGCCGGGACTCGAGCCGTCCGACCGACTTGCCTGCGCATTGAACCTCCTTTGTCTCCGCGTCCCCACCGACGACATCTTCCACCCACCCCGCCGCACGACGCGATAACCCGCACCGCCGAGGACGCAGCGTATCTGCGCCGTCGTCTGCGCGTGCTCACTGTCGCGCATCGTCCGTCGTTTTCATCCCTCTTCTCGATCCGTGGTGGGTGGTATTCCGTATGACTCCGATGCAACCGCAGCCGGCGGCGCGGCCGGTGACGCTCGACCGCGCGGGCCGGCGTTATGAGCCGGCACTCGGGTTCCGTCTCAAGGCGTTCCTGTTCGTCATCTTTCTCTCGACCGCCGTTCTTGGCGTGAGCGGCGTGTACCTGCTGTCTGTCCGCGGGCTGGAGTGGGTGCTGGCGCCCGAGGTGTTCACCAGTCAGTTCAGCCTGTGGATGCTCGTCGGCCACATCGTTTTAGGCGTCCTCATCACCGTGCCTTATCTGGCCTTCGGCATCGTGCATTGGCTTACCTCCCGGAACCGGCGGAACAAACGGGCGATTCGCCTGGGACTGTGGCTGTTCTGGATCGGCGTGGCGGTCGTCGTCAGCGGCGTGGTGCTGATTCAGCTGACTGGCCTGCCGCAACTGCCGACCGGGTCGGTATCGCGGTGGGTGGTCTGGGGCATCCACGTCGTCACCCCGGTGCTGACGGTGCTGCTCTACGTCGCCCACCGCAAGGCCGGGCCGAAGATCCGCTGGCGCTATGGCATCTCGTGGGGCGTCGCCGTGGCGGCGTTTGTCCCGCTGATGGCGGTACTCCACGTTCAGGATCCGCGCAAGTGGGGGCAGATCGGCCCGCGCGAGGGGGCACAGTATTTCGAGCCGTCGCTGGCGCGCACCACCGACGGCAAGTTCATCCGCGCTGACGTGCTGATGATGGACGAGTACTGCAAACGCTGCCATGAAGACGTCTACAACGATCACTTCCATTCCGCCCATCGGTTCAGCTCGTTCAACAATCCGCCGTATCGGTTCAGCGTTCGCGAAACCCGCAAGGTGGGGTTGCAGCGCGACGGCGATACGCGGGCGTCGCGCTGGTGCGCCGGCTGTCACGATCTGGTGCCGTTCTTCAGCGGCGCCTTCGACAACC
>JAXMAU010000050.1:0-44992 GCA_046350215.1 Gemmataceae bacterium
GACCGTAACCGCCGTGATTCCCCTCGATCCGGATCGGCGCGAACAGGAAGGTGGCACCGCGCGTCGGCAGCTTGCCGACGTTGGTCAGCAGTTCGACGGGGTACAGTCCATGGCTCGCAGCTGTCCAGTAGACGTGCAGCGCGTGTTTCGCGTCGACGCCGCCCAGCGTCGGGCCGTCGGTGCCGACGCAGCGCACCCCCTTCTTCGCCAGATAGACGAGCACGTCGAGCGCCGGCGTCGGCCACCCTTCCGCCTTGCCCGCCAGCGGGGCGGCCATCAGCGGGTCGAGGTCGGGCAGGTCCGGCAGCGCCTTGAAGTGCCGGTCGGAGTGCCCCGAGTGGAAGATCACCACCTCGCCGGCCTCGATGGTGCCGTGCTTCGTCTCGTGCGCCTTCACCAGCTCCAGCGGGATGACCGGCGACGCAGGCCAGCCGTCCTTCTTCGTCGTCCCGACCAGTGAGCGGACGTCGATCACCCGTGCGTCACCCAGAAGCACATGGAGCGGAACCTTTTCGATGGTGACATTGCTCTCGGGGCGTTGGCCGAACCGCGTCTCGTACTCCTTCAGCGCCGCCTGCACCGGCGCGGCATAGCGGCGGTTGTCGAACCCCTTGGGCGGCAGGGCGAAGGCGGGCGGCACCAGGTGCGTGCCGGCCTGCCCGTCGAGCAGGTGGGTGCGCGCGAAGTACGGCCCGCGCGCCTTGCTAAAGGCGTTGAGCGTCTTGGCGACGTAGCGGCTCGCCTCCTCGCCGGCGGAATGCCCCGGCCAGGTGATCGGCAGGTTCTCGTCGAGCGTCACCGACAGATCGATCACTCGCCTGGCGCGGGCACCCTTGAGCAGTCGCGCCGCGAGGGTGCGGTCGGTGATGCCGACGGCGCGGGCCTCACCGCCGGACCCGCCAGCGTGCTTGGCAGCCAGCAAGGCGTATACCGCGCCAGTCGGCGGCAGGGCGCCGAGGTTGGTGGCGCACTCGGTCCAGATCATGCCATGTTTGCCGCCGGCCTGGTGCGTCGCCACCGCCAGGTCGGGCACCGGCCCCATGCTGGCGCTGTCGATCCCCAGCGCCATCACCTTCCGCGAGGCCAGGTACTCCATGCACGCCGGGGTCGGCGCCGGCCAGCCGGGCGTCTCCTTGCGCAGGACGAAGTGAACGAACCGCTCACCGCCACGGGCGAATGGCTGATAATAGCGATCGGTGTAGTCGCTGCGAAACAGCACCACGTCGCCGGGACCGACCGGGCGATGCTTCTTCTCCCACGCCTGAACGTGCTCGGGAGTGATCAGGAAGCTGTGCCCGTTGGCGGCGCGGTCGATGTGCTCGCGCAGGTCGATGACGCACGCTTCGCCGATGAACTGCCACGCCGGCACCTTCTCGCCCGTGATAAGGCCCATCGGCCCGGCGCCCGGCAGACCCGAGCCAGGCGGGGGAACGAAGTGCGCGGGGGCGTCCCACTGCGTGCCGGTGTGCTCGTCAATGACGATCAGGTCACGACGATACGCGCCCGGTCCGAACGTCTGGCTGGCGGTGACGAGGTGCTGCGTCATCCCGACCGGCCAGACGCACGGGTAACGCGGCGAGACGAGGAGCGACAGGTCGTGAACGTGCTTGGCGTCCAGCTCGGCGGCGCGGACGGCCGGGACGCTGAGGACAAGAGAGGCGAGCAGCGAGGCACACAGCCCCGCGGAGGCGCGGACGGTCGTCATGCGTGAGGTCCACCGGGGTGAGAGGCAGGGGAACGACGGCTGGTGGCTCATCGTAGGAGGTCGGCGGACCAACGTCCCGCCCGTGCGGCATCCGAATTGCACGACATTCCTCGTTACCAGGCGCCGGCGTCGGCGCGGTGAATCCCCAGACGAGGAGGCGAAGGATGAAAGACCCGAAGTCGCCGCAAGAGGCCCGCCGCTTCATCGAGCAGACCAGCGACCGCGCCGCCGAGCCGCCCGTCGGGCAGGATCCAGACGCGGCGAACAACGCCAACCCCGACGCGAGCAACCGCGGCACCGGCGGCGCCGGCTTCCCCGGCACCGACAGCTCGCCTTACGAGAACGTGGCCAGCGGCGAGAAGACGGCGGCTGCCGACAAGCCGCAGAACCGCTAACGCGCTCGACCGTGAGGGAGTCCATCATGTCGGCGGAGCTGCCTGCGCCAGCCAGGGTCCGACGCGGACCCTGGTTCAGCTGTTGTTGTTCGTCGCGCTGGCCGTTGCCCTGCTGCTGGCGCGGACGGTGTCGCTCGACGCCACCCTGCTGCGGCTCAACCGCGAGGTCGAGGCTGGGCGTGTGGGGGCCGCTCGTCTTCGGCGGACTGTTCGTCGTCACCACCATGCTGCTGTTGCCGGCGACCCCGGTGGTGCTGGCCGCCGGGGCGCTGTTCGGCACCCTGACTGCCACCGCCACCATCTCCGTCGCGTCGACGCTGTCGGCGTTCCTGTCGTTCGTGCTGAGCCGCTACCTGCCGCACGACTGGATCGCGCGGGTCGTCGGCTACCGGCGTCCACCTGCTGTACCGGCGCTGGGCGGCGAGAAGGGGTGGAAGGTGGTGGCGGCGGTGCGACTGGCTCACCTGCTGCCGTATGGGGTGCAGAACCTGCTATTCGGCCTGTCGCCGGTGCGTGGTGCCGTTCCTGGCCGCCACCTGGGTGGCGATGCTCCCCGGTACGCTGCTGTACCGCTAGCTCGGCCACCGCGGCGCCCGGGCGCGGGAGGCCGACGGCGCCCCGCCGCTCGGCCCGGAGGGGTGGGCGTTCCGTCTCGGGCTGCTGGCGGTGATCGTCGTGGCGGTGCTGTACATCGGCCGCCTGGCACGACACGTCCTGCAAGATCAGGGCGTGGCAGTCACCTCGGTGGACCGATCGGCGGAGTCGGTGTCGGCTCGTTCGTGACCGGCGTTCACCCCGTCGGCGATCGCCTTGTAGGCGGCGCCGACGCGAGTGGTCCACAGGTGCCACTCCGCCTCGATCGCCCGCGTCACCCGGTCCCAGGCGCTGCCCTCGGCCGGCGTCCGCTCCGGGGTGTCGATCAGCCCGGCGTACAGGTCGAGCATGCGCGTCGCGCACCGCTCCAGCGAATACTCCTCGGCCGTCGCGCGGGCGGTTCGCGCCATCCGCGCGCGCCGCCGCGGGCTGTCGGCCAGTTCCTGCAGCGCTTCGACGAACGCCGTCTCGTCCTCGTGGTCGAGCAGTCGGCCGGCCTCGCCGTCGACCAGCACGTCGCGGGCGCCCGGCGCGTCCAGCGCCACCACCGGCAGACTGGCGGTCATCGCCTCGGCGAGCACCATCCCCTGCGTCTCGCTCTTGGACGCGAACGCGAACACGTCCATCGCGTGATAGGCATCCGCCAGGTCCTGCCCGGAGAGCGGGCCGGTCAGATGCAGCCGATCAGCCGCGCCAGCGTCGGCGAATACCGCTCGGATGTCGTCCTCGACCGGCCCGCCGCCGACGACGAGGAAATGGGCCCGCTCGTCCGAGGCGACGAACCGCGCCACCGCGCGGGCGAGGAAGAGCAGGTTCTTCTCGTGTGCCAGCCGGCCGACGTGGCCGACGACGAACGCCTCGCGCGGAATGCCGTGGCGCCGCCACACCGCTGGCCCGTCGCCGCGGCTGAACAGGTGCGGGTCGATGCCGGTCGGAATGACGGCGAGCGGTGTCTCCACCCCCCGTTCGCGGAGGACGGCGGCGATGCTCTCGCTCGGCGCCACGACGTGGTCGCACAGGTTGGCGTAGCCGGTCGGCAGGTGGACGGCGAAGCTGCGGACCACCTCGTTTGCCGCCGGGACGTAGTGGGTGTACTGCTCGTACATGGTGTGGTGAGTGAAGAGCAGCGGCCGCTTCAGGATGGCGGACACCCGCAGGGCGGTGTCGCCGAGCAGGAACGGGTGATGCGAGTGGATGACGTCCGGCACAAAGCCGTGGAGCAGTGTCGACAGCGCCAGCGGCACCGGCAGCTTGAGCGAGAACTCGCTGCCGTTGAAGTTCGGGATCGCCGGCACGCGGACGACGTCGACCTCGGTGTCGGGCATATGGGTGTAGGTGGGTGCCACCACCAGCACCCGATGGCCGCGGCGACGGAACTCGTCGGTGAACGAGGCGACCGATCGGGCCACCCCGCCGACCTGCGGCAGATAGGTGTTCGTCATCATCAGGATGTTCACGGCTCTCTCTCCTCCGTCAATCAGGCCGAGCGGGGGACGAGGACGTCGCTGTCCGCCGACAGCGGGCGCGGTTCGTGGCCGGGCAGACGAGCTTCGAGGGGCGGTAGGCTGCCGCGCCAGGCGCCGCGACAGCGGACGCGGGTCGTCGCCGGGCCGTCGGCGGCGATCTCGACGCTCACCGGCCCGAACGGCGTCGGCGTTGGCCCCAGCCGCAGCACGGCGCCGGCCGCGAGCCACTCCGGCGGCACGCCGGTGCCGACGAGCAGCCGGTCGCCTTCCTCGCGGACGAACAGGGCGCGCATCATCAGCACCCACTCCGCCGCCGCCCAGACGTGCTGTCCGTCGCCCATGCAGCCGCCGTCGGTGCGCGGGTGGATCGCCTCCGGCCACTGCCCGGTCGACGACGCCAGGTCGGCCACCGCCCGGATCAGCTCGGCACAGCGTCGGTCGCCGGCGCGGAGCAACACCTGGGCGACATGGAGCGTCAGGTAGGCGTTGATGCCGGAGTGAATCATCTCCTGAAAGAACCCGCCGCGTACCCAGCAGTGCCGCATCAGGTAGTCCACCGTCCGCAGCAAGCGATCGTCGCGCTCTCGCCACAGGCGCAGCGGGTAACTCGCCGCCAGGTTGCCGATCGCTCCGGCGTCCATGCGGCGGTAGGGCGACGCCGGCACGCCGCGGCCGGCGCGGAAGTCGTCGTTGTCGCACATCGAGTGGTCGACGGCCGCCAGCAGCTCGTCGGCCTGCCGCTCCCACCGGCCGGCGTCGGCGGCGTGGCCGTGGTCGCGGCCGAGCGCCGCGGCGGCGCGCAGCCCGGCGGCCGACCAGAAGTCGTCCCAGTAATAGAAGTCGTTCAGCCCCAGGTGCTCGGCGCTGAACCCGGCCGGCATCAACCCGGCGTGCCGTACCCCGGCGCTGTCCGCCACGCGCTTGCGGCCGATCCAGTCGGCGCCGCGGACGACGGCGCGAAGCAAGCGAGCGTCGAGGGGAGTGCCGGTCACGCGGCGGTGCCGATCGATGATCCACAACGCCGCGCCGTTGGAGTCCCACTCGCCCTCCTGCGAGCGGAAGTAGCCGCGCAGGTCCTGCCGGTCGGGATACTCCGCCAGGCAGCGGCCCACCCGATCGACCAGTCCGAGCGCCAGCAGAGCGTCGAGGATGAAGGCGGCGTCGCGGAACCAGAACCGCTTGTAGGTGGACGGGCCGGGATAGACGAGGCCGGGCGAGTGCAGCACCAGAGTACGCACGGCGGCGTCGAACAGGAACCGATAGCGTTCGTCGGGCACCTCCATCCGACAGGCGCCGTCGAGCGCGCGCCGCCAGGCTGCCGGGGCGGGATCGGCGGCCATTCCCGGCAGCGGTACCTCGGCGGTGACCTCCAGCGGTACCCCGGCGTCGACGCGGAACAGCGCCGCGGCGGTCGCCAGGCCGACCGGGCACGACACGTCGGTCTGATGCGCGTCCAGACGCAGATTGCGAAAGACGTCGCCGCGGTGGTAGTCCGACAGGCGGACGTGGTGCGGCGCGCGGTCGAAATGGACGCGGTCCTCATCGTCGACGACGAACGTGGTGCGGTCGGCTCGCTGGCGGATGGTGTGAACCAGGTGAACGCCTTCCGGGTTCGCCGGGCGGACAGCGACGGCCAGGTAGCCGGCGCGGGGCGAGCGGGCGGTGTAGCGGACCCGGCAGCGGACCTCCTCCGGTCCGCCGGCAACGTCGACCAGGCCGACCAGCTCCGCGCCGGCGTGTCGAGCGACCGTTCGCACCGTCGGGACGTCGGCGAGGAGCAGTTCCTGCCGCACGTCGGCGGCACGCGATGGGAAGAGCGGTTCCTCATCGTCGGGCACCAGCCAGGCGTCAAGTGACCAGCCGTCGAGATGCGGCGTGGTCAGCCCGCGCGGGTCGACGATGGGCAGCGCGTCGACGTCCGGCACGCCGACGGCGGTCCAGTTCCGGTGCGTCAGGTTGACGTGAGTGATGGAGAAGGCACGGGGGACGAACGCCGGGTCGAGGGGGGAGAACTGACGCTCGACCCAGAACGGCCAGACCCAGTCGAGGTTATGCTGGATGACGCGGGCATTGAGCAGCCCGCGGGCGTGAAACACGACACCGGCGCGGAGTAGCTCGATCGGTTCGCTGACCTCGGCCGGCTGGGCGAACCGCTGCAGCCGGGCCTGCAGCTCGAATGGGTCGATGAACCCGCGCGACCGCGCCAGCCGCGAAACGAACCACCGCCAGGGCACCCATCGGTTCCACATCCGTCCGTGTTACTCCTGTCCGGCGTCGGGGTTGTCCACCACCGCCACCGGACAGGAAGCAACCGTCGTGCCACAAGCACCCAGCTAGCGCTCATACCGAACAAAGCGATGGCCCCCATCGAGGCCGAGGCGGACGAGGACTTCTTCGCGGGTCTGACGGTGCGGGTGCCGGTACAGGAAGCGGACGCCCCAGGGAACCAGCTCGTAGGCCCAGCCGGACAGGTCCCAGCCGCGCCGCCGCTGCAACTCGCGGTCGTCGATCGCTTCGACCACCTCGGCAGCCGCCGTCAGGCCATTGAGGTGCGCCGTCAGTTGTTCAGCAGTCATGTCCCTGCCTTTCGTAACACCCAGCTTCGAGTAAATGCCGCAACCGTACCGGGTCGGCCGGTTTCAGCAGACAGCAAGAACACTGGTCCCTGTGTGCGTCGAACAGGTCGGCCGGTTCGTCCTGCCCGGTCACGACGACGACGAACAGTCCATCCATCCCCGGCATCGCCCGCAACCGCCGGGCCAGGTCCCACCCACTCATGTCCGGTAGCCCGAGGTCGAGGATGAGCGCGTCAGGCCGCTGCCGTGCCGCCAGCTGAACGGCGGTCTCCCCCTCGTGCGCCACCCAGGCGTGGTGCCCCCACAGCCGAGCCAGCGAGGCGAGGGAAGAAGCGGTGTCCTCGCAGTCGTCGACGATGAGCAGACGGAGCGGCTTGGAACCCTTCCGGATGTTCATGGGTGCGCCTGTAACATGAAGGGGACTCGTCCACCAGAACGGCAGTCCACAGCCTCAAATCACGAAGCCGAGCACGGTTCTGAACGTTCGTCTAGTTGAAGGGAGATGGCGAACGGTGCCGAATGGCATACCCTACGTGGGTTGTCTGACCAGGACTGGACAGATATGGGGGGCAAAGCCTTACCCCCTCCCCGTACCTTGCTAAGGCGTCAGGAAATACAAGTGTACCAACGAGAAGGGGAATGTCAAGAAATTGTCGACCGGATTCCGGCCCGCCCGCCGCACCCCGGTAACGGGTGGCGGCGGACGAGCGCGGGCGACGGGCCGTCGGGTGTCCGCTCCCCCACTGACGGAGTTGTCAGCGACGGAACACGCGGTGGTGTCGGTTGCCGCCCGACTCCAGGTAGGCGATCAGGTCGAGGATCTCGTCGCCGGTGAGGACGTCGGCCAGGTTAGCCGGCATCGGCGATACCTTCGACGGCTCGCGCGTCTCCAGGTCGCTCTTTTTGATCTCGACGCGCTGCGGCGACAGCGGGTCGGGCTGAATTGCGATCCGGTCGTCCGTCTCGTCCACCAGTCGGCCGACCACCGTCTTGCCGTCCGTGGTGGTGACGGCAATATTCTGGTACTGGTCGGACACGACCTTCGACGGCTCGAGGATCGACTCCAGAATATCGCGGCGGCTGAACCGGGCCGAGATGGCGGTCAGCTCCGGCCCGACTGCCCCGCCCTCCTCGCCGAAGCGATGACACTTGATGCACTGGCCGGCCAGGAACGCCTCGCGGCCTCGCTCGAAGTTGCGCCCGCGCTCCACCCGGTCGAGCTGACCGATCAGCTCGTCGACCTTCCACTGCTTGACCACCGCGCGCGGCTTGATGTCGTAGTTGGGAATCGCCGCCTTGTCGATCGAATCGAGTAATCCCGCCAGCTCCTTGCGCTCGGCGTCGGAAAGGTTGGCGACTGCCTCGCGGAAGAAGTTGCGCATGAAGTTGGGATAGCTCGCTCCGGTCGAGTAGCTGCGCCCGGCGTCGGCGAACCACTTCTCCATGTACGCTGGCGGCGCGTAGCCTTTGCGGTCCTTGCGCCAGTAAG
This sequence comes from Gemmataceae bacterium, assembly GCA_046350215.1. Taxonomy (GTDB): domain Bacteria; phylum Planctomycetota; class Planctomycetia; order Gemmatales; family Gemmataceae; genus JAXMAU01. The sequence goes on from JAXMAU010000050.1 coordinate 8,226, forward strand.
CGAAATACTCCTTGCGCTGCTCCAGCGTCCAGAACCCGATCGGCATCGTCCGCAGATGGAACAGGTAGTGAATCATGTCCGGCTGCGTCTGCGCCGCCGCCATCTGCCGCAGCGTCTTGCCGACCACGCTCGGTGCGTGCAGGTAAACCAGCACCTGCACCGCCTCGCGGTTGACCCGTTCGTCGGCGCAGGGGAACTGGGCGTCGACGTCGGCGATGATCCGGTTGGCAGCAGTCAGCGCCGGCCGCCCTGGCGGAGGCTCAGCTGCAGAACGCGGAGTTTGTCGATCTGCAAATCGGGCGTTAGTCGGTCGAGCGGGAACCGCTCCAGTGCGGCCAGCAGCGCCGGCTGCGCCTTGGCGTCGGCAGGCGGCGTCGGCCAGCAGCGCCGTCAGTGCCGCCACCGGCCGCGTCTCGGCCAGCGCCTGCGCCTGCCACTCGGCGACCGGCTGACTCTCGATGGCGACGCGGCCGCGTGCCGCACATGGCGGTCGGGACTGTTCACCGCGGCCACGCCTCCGCGACGGCGGCCGGGTCGGCCTTGCCGTGGAACCGCTCCAGTCGGTGCCGCAGCGCCCGCCCGCAGCCGCCCTCGGTCGACTTCGGTGCCGGTGCAGTCGACTCCTTGCCGGTGTAACTCACCCGGTAGAGGGCGGCCTGGGTGTTGCGACCGCCGACGGTGAAGTACATCGCGCCGTCGTCACCGATCACGGCGTCGGTGACGTTGAGCGGCAAGCGCGCTCCCTTGCCGACCAGTCCGGCGGGGGCGACGAAGTTCTCGAACGTGCCGCTGTAGCTCGACCCGTCCGGCTTCAGGTGGACGGCGAGGATGCGGCCATAGGTCCAGTCGAGGACGTAGAGGGCGCGCTGGTACTTCGCCGGGAACTTCGCGCCGGTGCCGAAGGTGACGCCGGTCGGCGAGCCGACGCCGACGTCGACCACCGCCGGCAGGCTGTCGGGGTAGGTCGCCGGCCACTTGCCGGTGCCCGACCGCCAGCCGAACTCGGCAGCGCTGACGCAGTGGTTGACGCGGATCGGCCGATACCACGGCATGCCCCAGTCCCATTCCATGTCGCTGTCGAAGGTGAACAGCTCGCCCTCGGGGCTGAACGCCAGGTCGTAGGCGTTGCGGAAGCCGGCGAGCAGGAACTCCCAGTGCTTGCCGTCGGCGTCGGTGCGGACGACGTATCCGCCCGGCGCCAGGACGCCGGCGGCGTGGCCGTTGCCGTCCCACTGGCGCGGCAGCAGCAGGTCCTCGCGGTAGTTGCGGTGCGGCGAGTCGGCGGACATCCCCTCCGGCACGCGCGTGTGGTTGCCGTTGACGATGTACAGCTTGCGATCCGGCCCCAGCGCGATGCCGTGCGGCCCGTGCTCGCCGCCGCCGTCGAACCGCTTGAGGAATTGAACGTCATCGAACTGACCATTCCCCTTCGTGTCGCGACAGCGGTACAGGCCGAACCCCTTCGGCCCGGCGCCGTTGACGTAGAGGCTGTCGAACGCCCACAGCAGACCCATCGCCTCGGTGATCGGCAGGTCGAGCTTGTCGGTCGTCTTCACCTGGCCGTTTTCGAGCGTCACCCGCAGCATCGGCTGGCTCCGCTGCCCGCCGATGATCAGCCGTCCGCTGCCGTCCTTCCCCAGACAGATCCACGATCCCTCGGTCGTCGGGTCGGCGGTTTGCAGCAGTTCGATCTTGAAATCGGGGAGCGTCGCGATCGCCTCGGCCGGGGTGGCGTTGCGCGGGACGGGCGGCTTCTTCGCCGCCTTCTTTTTCTTCGCCGGCGCCTTCGGCGCATCGGCGCTGGTGACGAACGTCAGGCTCGCCCCGAGCAAGGTCAGGGCAAGCAGCGAGAGTCGCAGCACAGGAGGGTCTCCTTCGGTCGGGTTTCGCGTCGGTGGGGTGTCGCTCGGGCGGCAGGAGAGATGCTCGGGGGTGATTCAACCGATGGTACGTCAGTGTACCGGGTTGGTGTGCCGTCCGCCAGCGGGAGCGCGGCCGGAATCGAGCGCCCCTCTTGACCGGCCGCGGCGCATCCGCCAGGCTACGGTGCATTGTGCGGAATCGGTCGTCCTTGCGCGGACCCCATAGCATGTCCATCCTTCCGCTGGAGCACGGTCCCGTGGTCGTCGGCGCCGGCCGGCTGACGTTCGACGCCGTCGTCCGCTGCGGGGAGCGCGTCGAGGTGATCGGCGGGCAAGCCGGCGGCACCTGCGGCAACGTGCTCGCCGCCCTGGCGTACCTCGGCTGGCAGGCGTACCCGCTGGCCGACCTCGGCGTCGACGACCCCGGCGACTGCATCCTTTGCGACCTGGCTCGCTGCGGCGTTCACCTCGACCTGATCGACTGCCCCGTCGGCCTGGAAACGCCGGTCGTCATCCACCGCATCGAGTCGACGCCGGCGGGGCCGAATCACTCGTTCACCGCGCGCTGTCCGTTCTGCGATCTGCCGTTGCCCGACTACGAGCCGGTGCCTGTGGAAAGGGTCGTCGACCGGCTGTCGCGGGTGCCGGTGGCGCAGGCGATCTTCTTCGACCGCGACTCCGCGGGGGCGCTGCAGCTGGCGCGGCATTGTCGTGCTAACGGCGCCCTGGTCGTCTACGAGCCGAACTATGCCGGCCCGGAGGTGGACCTGGCCGCGGCGTTGGCGGTGGCCCACGTCGTCAAGGTGTCCGCCGACGTGCTTCCCGGCTTCGCCGACGCTCTGCCGCCTGGTCCGGCGGCCTGGTGATCGAGACGCTCGGCGTCGACGGCCTGCGTGTCCGCGACCGGCGGCCGGCTCGTCACCCTGGCATCACCTGCCGGCGGCGCCGGTGGCCGCTCGGTGACGCCGCCGGCGCCGGCGATGCGTGTACAGCCGGCTTCCTCGACCGCATCGCCCGCCGCGGCGCCGCCGGGTTCTTCGCGGCCAGCGTGGAGGACCTCCTCGCCGCCCTGCGCTCGGCCAGGCGGTGGCGGCATGGAGCTGCACCTTCGAGGGCGCCCGCGGCGGGATGGCCGTGGTGACCCAGGAGCCAGTTCCGCGCCCGACGTCGCCCGCCTGCTCGCTGGCGCATGCTTCGACCCGGGCGCGGGCGTCGGCGGATCGACGCTCGCAGACGCCGGCGCGTTCTGCCCCCAGTGCGGCGGACGGCCGCCGATCCGCACCGCGGCCGGCGTGCTGACGTCGACATGCGCACTCCGCCAGCCAGACGCGGCGGATCTTCGCTTCCGAAGAGGACCCCTCGTGCCGCCTCTCGTCGCCGATCGGTGGACCGCGCTTGCTCGTCGAGCCGCCGGGCGTCGACGGCCAGGGGGTGGTGGCCGCTGGTTCGCGGCGATCGCCGAACGACTGCTCGGCGGCTCTCGGTCCCGCTCCGGCGGACCCAGGTCTCCCCACTCCAGAGGAGACCTGCGGTCCCCAGCCGTGGCAAGGTCGGGAGACCTTGCCACAACAGCCGGAGACCTTGCCACAACAGCCACAACAGCTATCAGCACCTGGAGCGCGACATCGCGCTCCAGGCAAGGCTCGCACGTTGTGGCCCGGTCTCCTGACCGGGCCACTCCGCCGACCGGAAGGTCTCCACGCCTGGGAGGGGCCAGAGGAGACCTGCAGTCCCCAGCCGTGGCAAGGTCGGGAGACCTTGCCACAACAGCCGCCCTGACGGGACCAGGCTCGCCCAAGGATGCGCCAATGCCATACGCCGATCAGTGGACCACGTTACTCGTCGAGCCGCCGGGCGTCGACGCGCCGCGGGTGGCGCGCTGGTTCGCGGCGATCGCCGAACGATTGCTCGGTGGCTCCCGGCTGGTGGTCGCCGGCGTGGCGCATCGGCTGACGGAGGTCGAGTTCTACTACCACGGCGGGACGCACCTCGACCCGTTCGCCCACCGGGACCCGGTGCAGCGGCACACCGGCCGATGGTACTTCCACCGCACCGGCGGCACGCTCCGTGGCGGCAGCTTCAAGGGCCTCGACCTGACGTTCGCCGGCGCCGATGCCTTCGGCGGCATCCTGATCCGCGGCGTCGAGCCGGAGGGCGGAGCGCTGATCGACGGCCCGTCGCGCACCGTCGACCATTTGCTGCACATGACCGGACAGCCCCGTCGCCGCTCTCGACGCGGCGCTCGGCGTTCGTCGTGTCTGGGAGGAGGGGCCGATCTACCTCCGCTGGCTCGCCGACCCGCCGCCGGTGGCGCTGGTGGCGACGGCGCGCGTCGGCCTGTCGCTGCGGCGGTTCCGCGCCTCCGAACCGGCGGTGCGGTTCCTGGGTGAGCGCTATCGCTTCCTGACCGAAGCGCGGCGCATCCGCAAGGGCAAGCTGCAAACCGCCTGGCGCTTGCACGCCGCCGGCCTCGCCCCGGTGGAGATCGCCGCACGCGAACTGGCACGCCGCGCGCCGCCCTCACTCGTTACCTCGCCGATTTTGAGGGCCGGCAAAAGGGCGAGAGCCGAACGCCGACGCCTTCTTCGGCATCGACCTCGGTCCACGGACCTGGCGCGGTTGCTCGGGTACTGGCAGGCGCGCTTACGGGGTGTGACGGCGTTCCACCCGAACCGGCGTGGTGTTCTTCTGCGGCTGGCCGGGGTGCTGCGGCCCTTCGACGTAAGTGCGTCAGCAGGCGGGCGCAGCCGGTCGACGACGTCGGGGTGCCGATCGCTGAGGTTCGTCCTGCTCGCCGGGATCGCTCTGCAGGTCGAACAGCTGCACCGGCGGCAACCCCTTCGTCGCCTTGCCCGGCCGCGGCGCGCTCCAGCCGCCGGAGTCGGGGCACAGACACAGCTTCCACCGCCCTTGGCGGATGGCGAACGAGCCGTTGATCGAGTGATGCACATCGCCTCGCGGAGCGGACCCTTCGCCGTCTCCCGCATCGCCGGCAGCAGACTGACGCTGTCCTCGCCGGCGTCATCGGCAGCCGTTCGCCGATCACGTCGGCGCACGTCGCCATCACGTCGGTCAGGCACACCGTCTGGGCGCAGGTGCTGCCGGCCTTCACCTGGCCCGGCCAGCGGACGATCAGCGGGAACACGATGTCCGCCCTCGTAGACGTCGGCCTTGAGCCGCGGAACGGTCCGCTCGGCCGGTGCCCTTCGCCTCCAGCTCGGCGACGCCGGCGGCCGGCGAGCAGCCGTTGTCGCTGGTGAACAGGACGATCGTGTTCCGGCGCCCCTCGGCCGGTCGAGCGCCGTTAACACCTGGCCGATCGCGTCATCCGTTTGCAGGACGAAATCGGCGTAGGCGTTCAGCCCGCTCTTGCCCTGCCACTCCTTCGTCGGCACGATCGGTGTGTGCGGCGCGGCCAAGCGCCCTGGTAGAGGAAGAACGGCGTGTCCTGCCGCGCTCGCTCAGCGAGGTACGAAACCGCCCTCTTCGTCAGCGTCGGCAAGACGTCGACCGCCTCGAAGTCGCCGGCCGCCGGCCCCTTGCGAATCCACGTCTTCTCGACCGTCGGCACCGACGTCGGCCGATCGTTGGCCAGAAAGACATACGGCGGCATGTCGAGCGAGGCGCTGATGCCGAAGAAGGTGTCGAAGCCGACGGCGGTCGGACCGTTCGCGAACCGTCGCGCATAGTCCACCTTCCAGGCGTCGGGGTAGTCGTGCGCAACGCCGCCGGCCTTGAGCGGGAAGTCGATGCCAAGGTGCCACTTGCCGAGACAGGCGGTGTGGTAGCCGTGCCGCTTGAGCAGCGCCGGCAGCGTCAGCCGGCCCGGCTCGATCAGCCGCGGCGAGTAGCCGCCGAGCACCCCGTGCTTCAGTCGCGACCGCCAGGCGTATCGGCCGGTGAGCAGGCCGTAGCGCGTCGGCGTGCAGACGGCCGACCCGGAATGCGCATCCGTGAAGCGCATCCCGTCAGCCGCCAGCCGGTCCAGGTGCGGCGTGGCGATCTTGCCGCCGGGGTTGAAGCAGCGTACATCGCCATAGCCCAGGTCGTCCGCCAGGATCACGACCACGTTCGGCGTTGTCTGCAGAATGCAGAGTGCAGAATGCAGAAGGCAGAATGAAAGAACGGACGACACGGTGCGACACCCCCCGACGGATCACGGGACGACGAATCCAGGCAGGATACCGGCTCCCCCTCCCGTTCACCAGTGAGGACTGCATGCGCCGCGCATCGTGGCTACTGATTCCGCTTCTCGTAGCGCTCTCCAGTGTGGGGCGAGCGGCCGAGCCGGACCTGCTCGTCGCCGACTTCGAGGGCGAGGACTACGGCGCGTGGAAGGTTGAGGGGACGGCGTTCGGCCCCGGCCCGGCGCGCGGCACGCTGCCCGGCCAGATGCCGGTGTCGGGCTACCTCGGTAAAGGGCTGGTGAACTCGTACTACAAGGGCGACGGCTCGACCGGCACGCTCACCTCGCCGCCATTTCGGGTGCGCCGCAAGCACCTCAACTTCCTGATCGGCGGCGGTGGGTGGAAGGGCGAGACGTGCATCAACCTGCTCGTCGACGGCAAGATCGTCCGCACCGCCACCGGGCCGAACACCGCGCCGGGCGGTAGCGAGCGCTCGACTGGGCCAGCTGGGACGTGAGCGAGTTCCTCGGCAAGGAGGCGACAATTCAGATCGTCGATCGGCGCAAGGGGGGATGGGGACACATCAACGTCGACCACATCATCCAGGGCGACAGGCCGCGCAGTAGCCAGGAGGTGACGCGGCAGATCCGCATCGATAAGCGTTACCTGCACCTGCCGGTGACGACCGGCGCGCCGAAACGGCGGATGAGCTTCGTCGTCGATGGCCAGGTCGTCCGCGACTTCGAGATTGAGTATGCCATTACTCGGCCGCAGTTCCACGTCTTCGCCGACGTCAGCGCGTTCAAGGGCAAGACGCTCACCGTCAAGACGCGGCTGCCCAAAGGCGGACTCGACGCCATCACAGCGAGTGACGCGCTGCCGGAGGCGGACACGCTCTACCGCGAAAAGGACCGGCCGCAGTTTCACTTCACCTCGCGGCGCGGCTGGCTGAACGACCCGAACGGGCTGGTCTATCACGACGGCGTGTGGCACCTGTTCTACCAGCACAACCCCTACGGCTGGGCGTGGGGCAACATGCACTGGGGCCACGCCACCAGCCGCGACCTCGTCCACTGGCGCGAAGGGCCGATCGCGCTCTACCCGCCGAAGTGGGGCGACTGGGCGTTCTCCGGCAGCGCCGTCGTCGACAGCGGTAACACGTCCGGCTGGGGCACCGCCGACAAACCGCCGCTGGTCGCCGCGTTCACCAGCACCGGCCGCGGTGAGTGCATCGTTTCCAGTACCGACGGCGGAACGACGTGGCAGGAGTACGAGGGCAATCCGGTGGTGCGGCACAACGGCCGTGATCCGCGCCTGCTCTGGCACGCCGCGAGCAAGCAGTGGGTGATGGCGGTCTACGACGAGGACGGCAAACCGCCGACTGGGTCGAACCGCGACATCGCCTTCTACACCTCGCCGGATTTGAAAAAGTGGACGTTCCAGAGCCGTATCGTCGGCTATTTCGAGTGTCCCGACCTGTTCGAGCTGCCGATCGACGGCGACGCGAAGGATACCCGCTGGGTGCTGTACGCTGCCGACGGCCGCTATCAGCTCGGCCGGTTCGATGGCAAGACGTTCACTCCGGAAGGCGACAAGGGGCAGGTGTGGCACGGCCGGTTCTACGCCGCGCAGACCTTCAGCAACGCCCCCGCCGGCCGGCGCGTGCAGATCGGCTGGGGCAGCGGCGTCGAGTTCCCCGGCATGCCGTTCAACCAGCAAATGGCGCTGCCGGTCGAGCTGACGCTGCACCGCGACGGCAAAACGGTGCGCATGCACGCCCGGCCGGTCCGCGAGCTGGAGACGCTGCGAACGAACGTGAAGCGGTGGAAGGACGTGACCGTTCGACCGGCAGAAAACCCGCTCGGCGCGGTGAGCGGCGAGCTATTCGAGCTGGTCGCCGAGATCGATCCCGGCAAGGCGGCGACGGTTGGGTTCCGCCTCGGCGATGTGCCGCTGACGTGGCACGCCGATCGCGGCCGGCTGGAGTGCGGCGGGGTGTCGGCGCCGCTGCCCTTGGAGAAGGGACGGCTGCGGTTGCACGTCTTCGTCGACCGCGGGTCGATCGAGGTGTTCGGCAATGGCGGGCGGGTGGCGCTGTCGGTGCCGAGCCGCGCCGGCGACCGGCCGCGGCCGGTGACGGCGTTCGCCACCGGCGCGGACGCGACGATCGTCGGGCTGGAGATGCACCGGCTGCGCTCGATCTGGACGAAGTAGCTCGCCCACGCCCGGCGGTTGGCGGCTCGATGGTGTATGCTTGGGCAGACAACCGCCCCCACGAGGACGCGACCGTGGACCGTCACCTGCTGCTCATCGACTGTCCGGACCAGCCGGGGCTGATCCTGAAAGTCACCGGCATCCTGTTTCAGCGCGGCTTCAACATCATCAGCAATCACGAGTTTGTCGATCGCGAAAAGAGCCGCTTCTTCATGCGCACCGAGTTCACCGGCGTGCCCGACCTGGCCGGACTGGTGCAGGAGGTGCGCAGCGATCTGCCCGAGCCGGCGACAGTGCGCCTGACGCAGACCGGGCACCGGCGCGTGGTCATCCTCGTCACTCGCGAGCCGCACTGTCTCGGCGAACTGTTGATGCTGCACGCCTTCGACGACCTCGGCGCGACGATCGAGGCGGTGGTCGGCAACTACCCCGACCTGGCGTCACTGGCGGCGCGCTTCGACGTGCCGTTCCACCACGTCCCGCACGCCGGCATCAGCCGCGAGGAGCACGAGGCGGCGCTGATACGCACGCTGGATCGCTACGACCCGGAATACATCGTGCTGGCCAAGTACATGCGCGTGCTCAGCCCGGAGTTCGTCGCCCGCTACGCGCACCGGATCATCAACATCCACCACTCGTTCCTGCCGGCGTTCATGGGCGCCCGCCCGTACCACCAGGCGTTCGAGCGCGGCGTCAAGATCATCGGCGCGACGGCGCACTTCGTCACCGAGCGGTTGGACGAGGGGCCGATCATCGCCCAGAGCGTGATCCCGGTCGACCACAGCCATAGCCCGGCGGCGATGGCCAAGGCCGGCCGCGACGTCGAAAAGAGCGTGCTGGCGCGGGCGCTCAAGTGGGTGTTCGAGGAGCGCGTGTTCCTGGTCGAGAACCGCACGATCGTGTTCGAGTGACGCCGGTCACACGTCGATCTCGCGTTCCTCGGCGGCGGACCGCGCCAGGGCGTCCATCACCAGCGCCGAGCGCACCGCCTGCTCCGGCGACGGCTCGACCGACACGCCGCTCAACACGGCGCGGCTGAAGTCGTCGATCATGTGGACGATCTGGTCGTGCCCCGGCACCGCCACCGTCTCGACGCGGCCGTCGGCGTGCTCGATCTCGAACTTCGCCTCGGCGTCGGGCAGCCACAGGTCGCGAACGCGTACCACGCCCTTCGTGCCGGTGATCTCCAGCCACTGGCGCATCGGCAGCGTGAAGCCGCAGTCGAACGTGCCTACCCGGCCGTCGGCGAAGCACAGGATGCCGTTCATCTCCAGGTCGACCTCGTAGTCGTACCGAGCGGTCGCGTACACCCGCACCGGCTCCTCGCCGAATGCCCAGCGAATGCCGTACACCGGATAGCAGCCGACGTCGAGCAGGCTGCCGCCCGCCATGTCCTGCTTCAGCCGGATATTGTCCGGGTTCAGCTCCAGCGGGAACGTGAACGCTCCGCCGACGCGCTGCACGGTGCCGATGACGCCATCGTCGAGCAAACGACGGATCATGGCTGTCCGCGGGTGGTGCGGCCACATGAACCCGTCCATCAGCTGCACCCCGCGCGCCTTGCAGTAGTCGACCAGCTCGCGCGCCTCCGGCGCCGTCGGGGTGAGCGGCTTCTCGCACAGGATGTGCTTGCCGGCGTCGGCGGCGAAGCGCGTCCATTCGCCGTGGATCGTGTTCGGCAGCGGGATGTAGACGGCGTCGATGTCCGGGCATTTCAGCATGTCGTGGTAGCTGCCGAACGCCATCGGGATCTCGCTGACGGCGGCTGCCGCCTGCGCTCGCGCCAGGTCGCGGCTGGCGATGCCGACCAGCCGGCCGAGCTTCGCCTTGTGGAACGCGGGGATGAGCCGCTCGTTGATCTTGGCGACACCGAGGATGCCCCAGCGGAGCGTCTTGTCAGTCATGGCGAGGGTCCTACTCTGGTAGCGCAACCCGCAAACCAAGCGCAGGCGGGTACGGGGGAACTGTACAATACGCGAGGCGAATCGACCAACCGGACGGAGATGAAGCGATGTGTCTGCTGGCGATCCTCTACCGCGTGGCCGGCGATGCGCCGGTGGTGGTGGCCGCCAACCGCGAGGAGTTCTACGCCCGCGGCGGCGATCCGCCGCGGCGACTCGACGGCGTGCCGGCCGTCGGCGGCGTCGACCCGCACCACGGCGGCACCTGGCTCGGGGTGAACCGCCACGGCGTCCTCGTCGCCGTCACCAACCGCCGCAAGTCGACCGAGCCGGCCGTCCCGCGTAGCCGGGGGCTGCTCGTCCGCGACCTGCTCGCCCAGCCATCGGCGGCCGAGGCGACGGCGGCGGCGATCACGCGCGCTGGAGACGGGCAACCATGCCGGCTGTAACCTGCTGTGCATCGACAGAACCGGTCGGCGACGGTGATCCAGGCCGGCGACTGGCTGCGCGTCCGGCCACTGCCGCCGGGGCTGCACGTCCTGGCGAACTTTGATGTGAACGACATTGGCGACCGGCGCGTCGTCTACACCGCTGACCGGCTGGCGCGCGAACGGCTCGGCACCCGCCGCGCCGGCGATCGCCGCCCTGCAGGCGGTGTGCAGTAGCCGCGAGCCGGCCGACACGCCGATCTGCTTCCGCCACCCGACCCGCGGCACCGTGTCGAGCAGCATCATCGCTCTGTCTGACCGCCTGGTCGACGCCGCCTACCTGCACGCCCAGGGACCGCCCGATTCGGTAGGCTATCAGGACGTGTCGCCCCTGTTGCGGCAACTCGCCGCCGAGAGTGTGGATCGATGAGTATGGCCGCCACCGCGCTGCCCCCCGGCCCTCCTGGCCGATTCCTGACCGGCAACCTGCCCGACCTCCGCCGCGACCTGCTCGAGCTGTACGAGCGCGCCGCGCGCACCTACGGCGACGTCGCCACGCTGCGCTTCGGCCTCCGCCGCATCTTCCTGATCAGCCACCCCGACCTGATCGAGCAGGTCCTCACCAGCCGCGCGTTCGTCAAGCACTACGCGCTACGAATGAATAAGATGCTACTCGGTAACGGATTACTCACCAGCGAGGGCGACGAGTGGCTGCGCCAGCGCCGGCTGATCCAGCCGGCGTTCCTGCGCGATCGACTGGCCGGCTATGGCGGGACGATGGTCGAATACAGCCATCGCTGGGCCGCCGGCTGGCGCGATGGCGAGCGGCGCGATATGCACGCCGACATGCGGCAACTGACGATGGAGATCGCCGCCAAAACACTATTCGGCGCCGACGTCAGCGGTCAGGGGGCGGCCGTCGCCGACGCGCTGCGCGACGTGATGGAGAGCTTCATCCGTCGGCTGTTCCGGGTGGTCGTCACCCCGGAGTGGCTGCCCACCCCGACCAACGTCCGCGCCTGGCGGTCGATCCGCCGGCTCGACCGCATCCTCTACGGCATCATCGCGCAGCGGCGAACCGCCGGCGCGGCCACCGACCTGCTGTCGCTGCTGCTGCACGCCCACGACGAGGCTGGCGGCATGTCCGACAAGCAGCTGCGCGACGAGGCGATGACGCTGTTCCTCGCCGGCCATGAGACGACCGCTCTCACCCTCACCTACACGCTGCACCTGCTCGCCCGCCACCCGGCCGCCCAGGACGCGCTCCGCGCCGAGGTGAACGGCCTGGGTGATCGGCTGCCGACGTTCGCCGACCTGCCGCGGCTGCGCTTCACCGAGCAGGTGGTGCTGGAGGGCATGCGGCTGTACCCGCCGGCCTACGTCATCGGCCGGCAGGCGGTCGAGCCGGTCGAGCTGGGCGGCTATCGGCTGCCGGCGGGGAGTACGCTGTTACTGCCGCAGTGGGTGGTGCATCGCGACCCACGCTTCTGGGAGGCGCCGGCCGAGTTTCGCCCGCAGCGCTGGACCGACGCCATGCGCGAGCGATTGCCGAAGTTCGCCTACTTCCCCTTCGGCGGCGGGCCGCGCATCTGTATCGGCAATAACTTCGCGCTGATCGAGGCGACGCTCGTCCTGGCGACGCTGCTGCGCCGCTGGGCGGTGCGGCCGGCGTCGGACCGGCCGCTGGCGTTCCGTCCCCGGATGACGCTCGCCCCCGACGGCCCGGTCGAGCTGACCGTCCACCCGGTCTGACCTGTTCGAGAGGTACACGCCGTGTCTCCGCTGCTGCTCGCTGTTCTGCTGCTGTGCCCGTCCTCCGACGCCGGCCCGCTGTCGGCGGAGGAGACGCGGGCGTTCATGAAGGAGCTGCTCGCCTACGTCGAGGCGAATCATCTTAAAAAGGATCCGAAATAGCCGCAGCGCGGCATGGTCTATGAATACTTCGCGCCGGCACGCAAGGGGCAGGTCGATCAGTGGGTGCAGGGCGAGGCGCTCGACACGATGCACGACGGCGCCTGGCTGGCCGCCGCGCTGACCGCCGCCCATCGTGCCACCGGCGATCGGGCCTATCACGACCTGCTCACTCGCCACCTGCTGCCGTTCTATTGCCGCATGCTCAACGCCTCCGACACGCTGTTCTCGGCGAAACGCAACGACGCCCGACCCGGCGCCCATCGATTCGACCGGGAGCACGCGCTGCAGGGTGGGGAGAAGGGGTTCGTCCCCTACTGGTGGGACGACGGCGCCTCGGTCAGCCTGGAGCGGACGCGCGACAAGAACCTGCTCGGCCCGTTCGCCTGCACCGACGAGTACGCCGGCAAGCCGAACCCGTCGTTCCGCCTGTCCGGTTACTCGCATGGGTCGTCGAACCATCTGGCGCAGGACCTGGGCGTGATGCTGCTGACCGGCTGGCTGCACCTGCGCCGCTCGTCCGACGCCGACGACCGGGCGCTGGCCGCCGAGGTGGCGCAAGCGGCGAAGCACCTGCATGAGTGCCGCATGCGCCACCACGGCCACATCCCGATGTGTGACGCCCCCGCCGCGGTTGCGCTGGGCGACGCGAAACTGCTGCGGCACGTCCCCAACGGCGACGCGCCGGCGCTGTGGCAGCCGGACAACCATGCGTGGCGTGCTCTGTACGCCTTCAAGCCGAAAATGCGCTACGCGACGCCCGGCTTCGCGGACGATGTGCAGTATCGCTACTACGCCGGCGTCGCCCGGCACGGCGGCAAGCTGCCCGACGCGCTGGCGTTCAAGCTGGTCTACGACGCCTTCACCGAGCCGACGCTGTATCGCCTCTACTGCGACGACGGCCGCCGGCGCCGGGGATGAACCGCTTCGACCTGCACCCGACCTTCTTCCGCGACGGCCGACCGGAGGATTATCGTTCCGAGCGCAAGGGACCGCATCGCCGGCCGCGGCCGACCGGCTCGCGGATGGGGCCGCAGAACATGGTCTGCTGCGGCATCGCGCTGCAGCTGCTCGCCGAGCGACCCGGATTGTGGGAGCGGCGCTATCGAAAGGAGTTCGCGAAAGACCTTCGGGTGTCGGCAGCCCGAAGCGCAAGCGAGGGATTCGCAAGCGAGGGAATGCTTCGCTTCCGCGTCCATGGCAACGCGCTGGAGATCAGCGGCGAGACGGAGGCGGCCAGCGTGACGCTGACGGTCTACGCTCGCCCCGACGGAGCCGGCTCCTTCGCCCGCCTCACCATTCCCGCGCGCGGGCCGGTCCAGGCGGTCAACGACCAGGGGCAAACGCTCGTCGTCGAGGGGCTGGCACGCGACGCCGGCGAGGGACGCGGCTTCGCCTTCACTCTCCGGCTGCCCTGTACCTCGCACGTCGCACAAAAGGCTGCCTGGGCCAATCTCGTCGAGCATGGTCGCTACTCGGTGCGGGTTGGCGAGAAGATGCGCAACCTCTACGTCGCGTCGTCCGAGGAGCAGGTGATCGCCTGGCTTCGCCGCGAGCTGGGCGAGGGGCTGCGGACGTGGCGCACGGTGTTTTGGCAGAAGGGCTACATCCCCACCGGCATGGGCGTCGACGAGTGGGAGCGGTTCTCCGATTCTGGCGGCTACGCCCACCTGCTCGCGGCCGGGGCACAGTGGTTGCTGGTACTCGACGGCAAGCGCGACTGGGACGGCCTCGGCGTGCCCGATCTGTCGACCGGGGCGAAGTAGGACGCGGCGGAGCGCAGGAGGGGCGAGGATGGCGGCGGTGAGCGACATCGGCTCGGTGGTGCGGCTGGGCAGCTTCAACATCCGCTTCGACAACCCGGCCGACGGCCCCGACGCCTGGGAGCACCGCCGCGAGCAGGTCGTCGACGTGATCCAGCGGCAGTGTCCCGACGTGCTGGCGGTGCAGGAGTGCCTGCCGCACCAGGCAGCGTTCCTCCGCGATCGTCTGCCCGAGTTCGCCTTCGTCGGCGTCGGCCGCGACGACGGCGTGCGCGGCGAGATGGTGCCGCTGTTCGTCCGCCGCGATCGGTTCGAGGTGGTCACCGAGGGGCACTTCTGGCTGAGCGACACGCCGCACCTGCCCGGCAGTCGGTCGTGGGGCAATTCGGTGCCGCGGATGACCAGCTGGGCGGCGCTGCGGTCGGTGGCGGTGCCGGGGCAGATGCTGTGGGCTTTCAGCACCCATTTCGACCACCGCAGCATCGAGGCGCGACAGCGCGCGGCGGCGCTGATGCGGCGCTGGGTCGACGCGCTGGGCGAACGGCAGCCGGTGGTGGTGCTCGGCGACCTGAACGCCGAGCCGGGCAGCCCGGAGCTGGCCCCGCTGTTCGGCCCGCCGTCGCCTACCCGGCTGATCGACCTGCTGGCGTCGCTGCCGGAGGGCACCCACCACCACTTCACCGGCCGGCCGCTCGGTCGGCGCATCGACTGGCTGCTGGCCACGTTTCACGTCATGCCGCGCGCGGTGCAGATCGACCGCACCGCCTCCGCCGGCCGCTACCCGTCGGACCATTTCCCGGTGTTCGCCGAGGTCGAGCTGATGGGCCGTTGACCGGCCCGGCGACAAGCCCTAAAGTGGATAAGGTCCATTCCAGTCGACGACGCAAAGGGCGGCGAATCACGCAGATGCTGACGAGGCGCATCATCCCCTGTCTGGACGTCAATCGCGGACGGGTCGTCAAGGGCGTTAACTTCCTGAACCTGCGCGACGCCGGCGACCCGGTCGAGGTCGCCCGGCGCTACGAGGAACAGGGCGCCGATGAGCTGGTGTTCCTCGACATCTCCGCCAGCCACGAGGGCCGCGATATCCTCGCCGACATGGTCCGCCGCGTCGCCGAACAGATCTTCATGCCGTTTACCGTCGGCGGCGGCATCCGCACGCTGGACGACGCCACCCGGCTGATCCAGGCCGGGGCGGAGAAGGTGAGCATCAACTCGGCGGCGGTCAAGGACCCCGAGGTGGTGCGGCAGGTGGCGCAGAAGTTCGGCAGCTGTGCCACCGTGGTGAACATCGACCCGCGGCGCGTCCAGAAGGATGGCCGCACGGTCTGGGAAGTTCACATCAACGGCGGACGAGTGCCGACCGGGCTGGAAGCGGTCGCCTGGGCGCGCGAAGTCGAGCGGCTCGGCGCCGGCGAGATCGTCCTGACGTCGATGGACGCCGACGGCACCAAGAACGGCTACGACCTGGAAATGACCCGCGCCGTCTCCGAGGCGGTGAGCATCCCGGTGGTGGCGTCCGGCGGCGCCGGCCACCCCGAGCACCTGGTGCGCATCCTGACCGACGGCAAGGCCGACGCGGCGCTGGCCGCCAGCATCTTTCACTACGACGAATACTCGATCCCTGTCACCAAGGAATACCTCCGCCAACGGGGCGTCCCGGTCCGCATCGCGGGCCGCCGGGCCGCCGCGCCGGCGCTCGCTTAACCGGAGCATCACCGATGAGCCACGGCGAATCGTCGTCCCGCGAACCGGACAAGCTGGAACCCGCCGCCCCACCGGCCAACCCGCCCGGCAAGGAGCCGGAGTGTAACAAGCTGTTCCGCATGGTGATGAAGCACGAGGCGTCCGACCTGCACCTGAAGGTCGGTCAGCCGCCAATGATGCGCCTGCGCGGCGACATCCGCCGCGTCGAGATGCGTCCGCTCAGCCAGGAAGACATGGAGCGCCTGCTGGTCAGCCAGCTGACGCCGCGGCATCGCCGTATCCTCGACGATGAGGGCGGAGTCGATTTCTGCCACGTCGTCGGCCAGGACGAGTGCCGCTTCCGCGTCAGCCTGTTCAAGCAGCGCGGCAAGCTGTCGCTGGTCGCCCGGCGGGTGAACAACACCATCCCCAGCTTCCGAGAGCTGGGTCTGCCCGACGTGATCGAGAGTTTGTGCAAGTTCTCCGAAGGACTGGTCATCCTCGCCGGCGTTACCGGCTCCGGTAAGTCGACGACCATCGCCTCCATGCTCGACTACGTCAACGAGCGCGAGCCGCTGCACATCCTCACCTGCGAGGACCCGATCGAGTTCACCTTCACCGACAAGAAGTCGTACATCAACCAGCGCGAGATCGGCATCGACTGCAAGGACTGGCACAAGGCGCTCAAGGACGCCGTCCGTCAGGACCCGGACGTCATCCTCGTCGGCGAGCTGCGCGATGTCGAGACGTTCGAGGCCGCCGTTCACGCCGCCGAAACCGGCCACCTGGTGTTCGGCACCATCCACGCTTCCAGCGCGCCGACCACCATCAACCGCATCCTTGACCTGTTCCCGCCGGAGAAGCACAACGCCATCCGCAAGGCGCTGGCCAACAACCTCAAGTCGATCATCGCGCAAAAGCTGGTCAAGGGGCTGAAAAAACCCCGCGTGCCGACCAACGAGATCATGATCGTCAACCCGACGATCAAGAAGCTGATCGAGGAAGGCGAGGATCTGAAGCTGGGCGACGCCATCAAGCTCTTCTACCGTGAAGGTATGATCGACTTCACCGAGAACCTCCGCCAGCTGACCGAGCGGGGCGACATCGACAAGGCGACGGCGCTGGAGTGGGCACCGGACCCGGAAAAGCTGAAAATGGCTTTCAAGGGGATCAAGGTGGCGGCGTCCGGCATCCTGTAACCGGCCGCGCCACCGGCCGTCGGTTGGACCGGGAGGGCGGACGCCCCGCCGCCCGTCACGGGGTACGCGCACCATGCATCTGCTGTCACTCGACCCGTCCTTCCTGCTGCTGCTCGACTCGTTCCCGCGCGGACCGGGGTTCTACTTCCACCCGGTCAAGCTGCTGGCGGTGGCGGTGGTCTACCTGGCGTGGGTTCGCACCTGCTGGTGGGTCGACCAGGACTGCCGCGAGCAGGGGCTGCCGACCGCGCAGTGGAACCCGCTGCTGCTCGGCGGCGGGCTGGTCGGACTGCTGCTGGTGTGGGCGCTGCCGGTGTTCGCTGCCTCGTTTCTCGGTTTGCTCGTCCTCTACCTGGGGCCGACTCTGTTCTACATCCGTATCCGCAACGACCGCGTCGACGAGGCGGAGAAGGTGCTGACGCCGCGGCACCTGAGCAAGCTGGCCAACCGTTACCTCGGCCTGAAGGGCAGCCGCCAGGCGGTCGAGGAGCGGAAGCGGCTGATCCCGGTGCGGTTCATCGGCAAGAGCAGCGACGACCGCGGCGAGGACGCCACCCGTGTCCGCCGCGCCCAGGAGTCGGAATACTACCGCTCGGCGCTCGAACTGGTCCACGAGTCGATCCTCAAACGGGCCACCGACATCCACCTGGAGCCGACCCGCGACGAGATGACCGTGCGCCTTCGCATCGACGGCATCCTCCAGCCGGCCCCGGCGTTCGAGCGGGAAACTGGCGACGCGGTGCTGAACATCTTCAAGGTGCTCGCCGACCTCGACATCACCGAGAAACGCAAGGCCCAGGACGGCAGCTTCTCCGCCGAGGTGCAGACGCCGGTCGACGGGGCGCCGCCGAAGAAAAAGGCAGACGACGACGACGATGAGGATGAGGACGACGAGTCGAAGCCGCCGGTCCAGCTAATCACCCGGCTGATGGACTTCCGCGTCGCCACCGCCGGCAGCGTATCCGGCGAGAAGATGGTCATGCGTATTCTCGACCGGTCACGGGCGATCAACGACCTGTCACGCCTCGGCATGCGCGACCGGCTCCGCGACCAGATCCGCGCCGTCGTCGGCCAGCCGCACGGCATGTTCATCGTCTGCGGTCCGACCGGGGCCGGCAAGAGTACCACCCTGTACGCCTGCCTGTCCGAGATCGACCGCTACCAGAAGAACGTCATCACCGTCGAGAACCCGGTCGAATACCACATCGACAACGTCACCCAGATCGAGATCAACCCGAAGGCCGGCAAGACGTTCGCCACCGAGCTGCGCAGCATCCTGCGGCAAGACCCGGACGTCATCTACATCGGTGAGATCCGCGACCAGGAGACGGCCGAGATCGCCTGCCAGGCAGCCCAGACCGGGCACATGGTGTTCACCACCCTGCACGCCAACGACACCGCCACCGCTATCATCCGGCTGGTCGACCTGGGCGTGCAGCCGTTCATGGTGGCCAGCGCCCTGTCGGCCATCCTCGGCCAGCGGCTGGTGCGCGTGCTGTGTCCGCGCTGCAAGGTGGCGTACCGCCCCAACCCGGAGCTGCTGCGCAAGGCCAACCTGCCCGCCGGCCGGATCAAGGCGTTCTACCGCCCGCCACGCCCGGACGAAGGGGAGGACGGCCAGCAGTGCGAGTTCTGTAGCGGCACCGGCTACCGCGGCCGCACCGGCCTGTTTGAGCTGCTGGTGGTGAACGACCAGATCCGCGAGATGATCAAGGAAAACCCGAACATCGACGCTATCCGCCACGAGGCGGTCAAGAACGGCATGGCCTTCCTGCAGCAGGACGGTATGCGAATCGTCATCGAGGGCGACACGTCGATTGACGAGCTGCTGCGGGTGGCGAAATGACCCCGGTCACGAGGCGCGTTCCATGATCCTGTTTCTGAGCCTGGGCGTCATCGGCGCGGTCGCCTACGCGGCATCGCGGGAAGGACTGCTCACCGCCCTGACCGGGTTGGTCAACGTCCTGCTCGCCGGGCTGGTGGCGTTCAACTTCTTCGAGCCGCTCGCCGAACAGCTGGAGTCGGTGTTTCGCGGGACGATGCTGGACGGGTTCGAGGACGGCACGGCCCTGTTCGCCCTGTTCAGCATCACGCTGGCCGTGCTGCGGGTGACGACCAATAACCTGGCGACCCAGGAGCTGGATCTGCCCGCGATGGTGCAGCAGGTGAGCAGCATCGGCGTGTCGGTGCTCACCGGCTACCTGCTCGCCGGGTTCCTGGTGTGCATGGTGCAGACGTTGCCGCTCAATGAACGCTTCCTCGGCTTCGACGCCTCGGTCGAGCCGAACGTCAGCGGGTTGCGGCAGGTGTTGCCGCCGGATCGGGTGTGGCTGGCGATGATGAACCGGGCCGGCCGGATGCCGTTCTCTCAGGACGAAGCCTCGACGTTCGACCCCGAGGGCACGTTCGAGCTGCGCTACGCGAAAGGGCGGCGGATCAAGGACTGACGCCCTGCCCCGCCGCCCGCCGATCGATGATGCCGCCGTCAGCTGTCGAGGAACGTGCGTACCTCGGCGGCGATCCGCTCCGGGTGGGTGACGAACGCCAGGTGGCCGCAACCGGGCACCTGCACCGCCACCGATTGCGGCACCTGCTGGGCGATCTCCTTGAGCGCCTTCGCCGAAACGAGGGTGTCGCGGTCGCCGGCCATCAGCAGCGTTGGCACGCGCACCCGGCCGAGCCGGCCGCGGAAATCGACCTGCTCGACCATCTGGAAGCGGTGCGCCATCACGCTCTGGTCGGTGTGCCAGCACTGGTGGGTGACGAACTCGAACAGCGGCCCCGGCTGCTGACGGCTGCCGAAGAACAGGTTGAAGAACTGGTTGAAGAACGGGTTGCCGGCCGGCAGCGGATACCGCGCCAGCACCAGCCCCGCCACCTCCTGCACCAGCCCGCGCTCGAAGCGGGCGCCAACCCCTTGCAGGAGCAGTGACTGCATTCGACCGGGCCGGCGGATCGCCAGCTCCAGCGCCACCAGCCCGCCAAACGACACGCCCATCACGGCCGGCTGTTCCAGCCCGAACCAGTCGAGGAACTCGCACAGGTCGTCGACCAGGTCGGCGAAGCCGAACCGGCGGCGCAGGGCGAAGCAGTCGTCCTCGCCACGCAGCTGGTAGCTGATGACCTGGAAATGGCGGGCCAGCTGGCGCGCCAGCGGACCGACCAGCTGCGTGCCGCCGGCAAGCCCCGGAACCAGCACCAGCGGCGGGCCGTCGCCCCACACGCTGAAGCGGGCCGGGTAGTGCCGCAACTGGGCCACTCCCGTCCGCCCCGCGCCGGGGTTGAACGCTGCGCCACACTCGGTCAGCCACTCCATCGCTGCTTTCACTGCACGATCTCCCTGCGTTTCCCTGCTGCCACCTCCTGGAAGCGTTGGTGTTCAATGCACGCCTCATGCCAAACGAGTAATTGGATGATGATTCGATGTTTGATGACGCAAGAGATTGCTACAGATGGCTTTGCGTTGAGTATCGAATAGTGGCGAAAAGCGCCGAAGGTTCGTCGCCGGTGCGGTTCGGCGCTGATCAGACGAGTTTCGGCGCTGAGGCAGTGGCGACGTGATGAGGATGGTAAGGATGGGTGATCTGGGGTGACCTGTTACGCGGAGAGGAGAAGGTGCTTTCTGTAACCTGCGTGCGCTGCCTGATCCTAAACCCCTGTCTCCGTTGACCTCCGGCGAAGGCGGCCTTGAGCGAACTGGGCTGCAAGGTTGTTGACCGATGCGTTCGCTACGACTAGACTGACTGGTAGAAGAGGGACAATCGACACTCGACCGCTGGCTGACGGCGGTTGGGCGCATGAGCGCAAAAGGAGTCGTATTCCTGCCTTGTGCGCCGGCGCCGAAAAATCGGCGCTGATCGACACCTGCTTCTCCCTGGCACACTGGTCCCGGACGCTGTCGGATGGCGACGGTTCGCGAGCACCTGACCGGCTACCTCCGCAGTCTGCGGCACCAGCCGCACGCGCGGCGGCGGGCGTGGATCATCGTCGCCTCGTTACTTGTGTGCGCCTACTCGTTCGGCGTGCTGGTGTATGTTGTCGCGTCGCCGGAGATCGGCATCCGCTGTGCCTTCACCCCGGTGGTCAACCAGTTCTACGCCGAGTACGCCTTCCCCGATGGGCAGGTGCTGTTGCGCGACGGAGATCGTATTGTCCAGGTGGGTGATCACCCGGTCGCCACCTGGTCGCAGCTGCTCCGCGGCATCACCCAGTTAACCCAGCGCCCGCCGACCGCCGTCCCCGGCCTCGATGCCGCCGACCTTCTCCACGACCGGGTTCCGGGTAATCCCACCTTTGTCGAACTCGACGGTCAGCCGGTGGTGCGGCTGGTGTATGAGCGAGAAGACGGTGGACAGGTCGCGCGACACGTCCTGTGGTGCCGGCTCGGCCGGCCGCCGATCGAATCGCTGGTGCCGTCGGTCCTGTGGTTTTTCCTGAAGATCGGGCTGTTCGTCCTCGGCGCCGTCATCCTGTGGAAGCGGCCGGACGACCACACCGCGACGCAGTTCTTCTGGCTGTGCCTGGTAACGCTCGGCGCGTTCATGGGCGGATACAACTGGCTCCGCATCGTCACCCAGCCGATGCTGCTGGTGGGGTTCATGAGCTGTGCCGTGCTGCTGCCGGCGGTCACGCTCCACTTCTACCTGGTGTTCCCCCGTCCCAAGGCGTTCTTCGAGCGGCACCGCGGCGTGGTGCTGCTGGTGGTGTACGGGCTGCCGCTGTTCTTCCTGGCGCTGTTCCTCAAGGGCTACCTCCGCGTCCGGCTGGTGAACCTGGGTGGGGCGGCGTGGCTGACGGCGTTGCCCGGCGATCTGCGCGAGGCCAGCGACACGTCGACCGGGGTACGGGTGCTGCTGGAAGAGATTCTGTACGAGGTGTACGTCTACTTCGCCGTCGCCGCCCTGTGGTATCTGGGCACCATCGCCACCATGATCCACAGCTTCCGGCGAGCGGCGAACGTGGTCGAGCGAAACCAGGTGAAGACGCTGCTGGTCGGGTCGGCGGTGGCGCTGGTGCCGATCGGCTACTCGATGTACCTGGCGTTCTTCCAGCAGGTGCGCTTCGCCGCCGGTGGCGCCACCTGGCCGATGTTCGCCGCCAGCGTGTGCATCACCCTCGCGTATGCGGTCAGTATTACTCGCTACCGGCTGCTGCAGCTGGACCAGCTGCTCAGTTCGGGGGCACTGTACTTCCTGATCTGTGCGCTGGCCGCGATCGGCTATTACGGAGTGGTGTTCGCCGGCCTGCTGCTGATCGGCAGCCAGGGCGGCGAGGGGCCGTCGCTGGAGCATGTCCTCGGCGTGGCCACCGCGGCGCTGGTGCTGATGGTGGCGATGGACGTGGTCCGCGGGCGGGTGCTGCGGGTGGTCGAGCGGCACTTCCGCCGCGAGAAGCACCAGCTGGACCGCACCCTGCAGCGGATGAGCGAGACGATCGAGCAGCTGGTCGACCCGCCGACGCTGGCCCGGCAGCTGGTGCAAACAGCCACGGCAGTGTTCGCCACGCCGACGGCGGCGGTCTACCTGCGCGACGGCGAGAGTGGGCTGTTCCGGCTGGGCGACGCAGTCGGCGAGCGGCCGCCGCTGACCGAGCTGTCGGCTGGTTTCCCGCTGGTCGAAGGGCGCGCGGGCAGCCGTTGGTCGGCCCCGATCTGCCCGGTCCGCCGGCCGCCATGCGACAGCTGGCGTATCTGCACGGCACCGTCGCTGGCGGACTGCTGCACGAGGGGCAGTTGCTCGGGCTGCTGCTGCTCGGCACCCGGCCGCACGCGCCGTACACGGCGGAAGACCTCAACGTGCTGGCTGCCTGCTCGCGGATCACGGTGCTGGCGCTGGTGAGCGCCGAGGGGCATCGGACGATCGAGGTACTCAATCGCGAGCTGAAGGCGAAGGTGGAGAAGATCGCCGAACAGCAGCGGCGGATCCTGGCGCTGCAGAGCCAGCTGTCGCGGCGCGAGACGACCGCGGCGGAGGCAGCCGACGAGCCGGCCGAGGAGCCGGCGCCGCCGGTGGCGAACGGCGGCGGACTGATCGGGTCGAGCGTGGAGGTCCAGCAGCTGCTCGGGCTGGTGCGGCGGGTGGCAGCCAGCTCGTCGGCGGTACTGCTGCGCGGCGAAAGCGGAACGGGTAAGGAGTTACTCGCACGAGCGCTGCACGAGGGCAGCCCGCGCGCCGGGCGAGCGTTTGTCAAGGTCCACTGCGCGGCGCTGTCGCCGGGGCTGCTGGAAAGCGAGCTGTTCGGGCATGTCAAGGGGGCGTTCACCAGCGCCATCCGCGACAAGGTGGGACGGTTCGAGGCGGCCGACGGCGGCACCCTGTTTCTGGACGAGATCGGCGACATCTCGCTGGACGTCCAGACCAAGCTGCTGCGCGTGCTGGAGGAGATGACGTTCGAGCGGGTCGGCTCCAGCGAGCCGGTCCACGTCGACGTGCGGATCGTCGCCGCCACGCACCGCGACCTGGAAGCGATGATCGCCGATGGCCGGTTCCGCGAGGACCTGTACTTCCGGCTGAACGTGCTGCCGATCCGGGTGCCGCCGCTGCGCGAGCGGCGCGAGGACATCGCGGAGCTGGCCGCTCACTTCCTGCACCTGTACGCCGGCAAGCTGACCAAGCCGGTCCGCGGCATCGACGACGACGCGCTGGCAGCGCTCAAGGGTTACTCGTGGCCGGGCAACGTCCGCCAGCTGGAGAACGTCATCGAGCGGGCGGTGGTGGTGTGCGAGGGGGAGATCGTCCACGTCGACGACCTGCCAACCGACATTCGAACCCCGGCCGCCGGGCCGGAGGACGACCTGGGCCGGCTGCGGTCGGCCGAGCAGACGCTGCGCCTGACGATGCCCGAGCTGGCGTCGGTGCTACAGGCGGAGCTGGCCGACCGCGAGCGCCGGGAGCGCGACCAGCTGGTGCGCGTGCTGGCGGCGGCGGGCGGGAACAAGGCCGAGGCCGCCCGCGTGCTCGGGGTGGCGCGGAGCACGCTGGTCAGCCGGCTGAAGAAGTACGGCCGGTCGTGACCTGGGGCGAACCGACGCGACCGCCCGCGAGGAAGCGTCTCGCGGCCGGTCGGCGTGTCGTGGTGGGCCGGCGGCTCACCAGCGGTAGGAGTATTGCACGTAGAACGCCTGCGGGTCCATCGCCTGGTACGAGTTGGTCGCCGTCCGCTTCAGGAACGAGCCGGCGAACATGTGCGAGTAGTTGAACAGCAGGTCGGAGTGGTTGGACAGGTGGAAGTTGACGATGAAATCCAGCTCCTGGCCGACGTGCTTCCCGGCCCGGCCGGTCTTGTCCTGCCGCAGCGCCACGCCGTTGGCGCCGTACAGGGCATCGCGGCCGCTGTCCAGGTAGAAGTTGTGTACCTGCACCTGGGTGAACATCCACTTGGTCGGGAACACCGTCATGTAGGCGCTGAAGTCGTTGATATTCTTCCGCCCAACGAGGTCGAGCCAGCCGAAGTAGTAGTGGCCGAACGGGAACAGCTGCTCGAAGGTTTGGTGGAGGTTGCCCTTGCCGGGGGTTGGGTCACCCGAGGCATAGTCGTAGTAGAGCCACAGCTGCGGAGTGCCCCAGGCGTCCTTGAAGTCGTAGCCGGCACCGGTGGTGATGGCGTGGGCGAACAGCGACTGGTTGGAGAAGTCGCCGCCTTGCACCATCGCTTCCAGGTCCCACATCCAGTTGTCCTTGATACCGGCGGACCGGGCACCCCAGGTATGGACGGTCTTGACGCCGCGAACCCCGTTTTCGCCCACCGCTGAGCGGGTGGTGTCGTCGAGCATCAGGTAATACAGGTCGAAACTCGACGCCTTGCCGAACCGATGGGTATACCACAGGCCGGCGAAGGTGACGTTGTTGTCGACCCAGTCGAACTCGTAGCGGTTGGGAAGGACCGGCTGAACGAGGAAGGCATCGAGCCAGTCACTCTCGGAGTGCCAGTACGCCTTGATACCCTGGAACGTGCGCCGGGTGTTGGCCCAATCGAGCGGCGAGATCAACCGCTGCGAGCCGAACAGCAACTCCTGGCGGCCGATGCGGATCCACACCGGGGCGTCGTTGATGTCGAGCGGGCTGATTTCGGCGAAGAGGTTGAGCAGGTCGCCCGGATCACGGTCGATCACCAGCGGCGGCACCCGGTAGTCCGGGTTGAGCGCGGAGATGAACTCGGCGTACACCCGGAATCGGTTGGTGATCATGAGGTCGGTGTAGACGCGGGCACGATACAGATCGTAGGGGTCGTCGATCCCGCGCACCCGCCTGGGGAGGTTCGGCTGATTCGACCTCTGCCCGTTCTTCTCGTAGTCGAAGCGACCGCGAAGCTCACCGCCGGTGCTGAACAGAAACATGTCGTTCGGCCCGAACCGCTGCCGTTTCAGGCCATCGGCGTAGTCGTGCTCGGTGTTCTTCGGGTCGTCGAGATAGCGCCAGTCGGCGTCGAAGAACGACCACTGGAACGGGCTGATGACCGGGTACGGGTACTTGGGCGGACCCTGGCGGCAGTTGTCGTGGAGCACGTCGGCGACCGAGTAGTAACCCGGACCGGACGGCCAGACGTTGAAGAAGCCGGGCCGCGGGAACGGGGTGATCGGCGGCGACTTCGCCCAGTAATCGGAAGCGCCGTCCTTGCACGCCGCGCAGCTGCCGTCGCCGGCGGGCTGGCCGGCGGGCGCCGGAGCCGCCAGCACCCCGCCGGGCTGGACCACCGGACCGTCGAGGATGATCGGCTGGGGCGATGTCGGCAGCGCCGTCCCCGGCGCGACGATGACCGGGGCCGCCTGAGTCGTCGCCGCCGGGGCAGGCGAGGCCGGGGCCATCTGAACCGGGACCGGCGCACCGACTGGCGGCAGCTCGATACCCTGAGCCAGCAGTCGGCTTTGGTTCGTCAGCCCTAACGCGGCCAGCAACGCGGCGCCGGCTACTATTCGTTTCCCTCGCAACACCACCATGACCATCCTCCCTGATCTTCCTGAAGGATCCGTGTTACCATCCCTGGTGATCCAGCTCCGGTGATCGATGTCTCCTGTATCGGCCATCAATCCCGGATGAGGCGCAGGTCCGTCCTCACCGCTCCTGCAGAGACGACGCCGCAGTGCGGAAAAGAGTGCAGATCCGCTACAGCCGCCACAGCTTCTCATCTGTGATGGTTGCCCAGGTTACCTGGATTGCGAAAGGTCCGATCGGGCCACGCGGCGCCGGCGAGGATATGGCTTTATAGCCCCCGGATCTTTTAGCCCCCGGTGAATACACCGGGGGCCAATGCGGTTCGCCCCGTAAGGCTGGTCGTCGTCACGCACGCATGAATACACCGAGGGCGCGTGCGGTTCGCCCTGAGAGGGTGGTCGTCGACACGCACGCGCCCCCGGTGTGTTCACCGGGGGCTAAAGACAGGCCTCCGAACGGTATGGCGATAACCGGCTCGACTCACTGATCCCGGCGATACCCCAGCAAGGCGGCGATCCGCTCGACGAGGTCGTTGCGCATCGCCCGGTAGCGGTCGTCCTTGACTCCGCCGTAGCGCCGCTCGAACTCGGCCGTCGTCAGCCCTTCAGGTAGCCCATGCGGCGACAGGCAGTAATCCGTTACTAGAAATCCGCGGATGAGAACGCCGAGGGTGGCCGCATCCTTCAGCACCCGCCGCGCCAGGGCGATGCCGGACAGGTCGGCCGCCAGGTCGGCGAAGCTGAAGCCGCTACCGCCCTCGCGGGCGTCGAGCAGCTCCTTCACCACCCCGGCCGACTCGGCTGCGGCTTCGCCGAGCAGGGCGGTCAGCGCGGCGGACACGGCGAAGTGCTGCGCCAGGTCGACCCGCCCGTGCATGCTCGGGCTGCCGAGCACCGCCAGCCGCGCCCGGCGCTCGCTGTCGCTTTCGACCTGCCGCCAGGTCCGCCCGACCAGCAGGTTTCGGCGCATCAGGTCGGACGGGTCCAGCCCGACGCCGAGGCCGAGCAGGAACGCCCGCCCCGCCGTCTCCGCCGGTAGCCGACCCGCCGCCCGCGCTGCGGTACGGACGAAATGCTCGGTCAGCGCGTCGCCGGTCAGCCGGGAAGTCCGCCGACGATTCTCCTCGCCCGCTTGCCGGATCGCGGCGACCACTTCTCGGGCGCCGGCAACCGTTCGTTCGCGGCCGCCGGGGGCCGGGTCGCCGCTCACCACTCCCGCCAGCGCCAGCACGATGAGCGTCATCCCCTGTCCTCCTTTGGCCGGACCCGTACGCTGAGCGAACGTCCGCCGTGGTCCGACAATCATCCGCAAGCACCGAACAGGAGCATCGTACCATGCCAACGAGCAACGACTGGATCGCAGCGCTGCAATTGCAACGGCACCCGGAAGGCGGGTGGTTTCGCGAGTCGTATCGGGCCGCCGAGCGGATCCCCCGCACCGGGCTGCCGGCCCGCTTCGACGGCGACCGCTCCTTCTCGACGATGATTTACTACCTGCTGGAAGGGCAGGACTTCTCGGCGCTGCACCACATCCGCCAGGACGAGGGGTGGCACTTCTACGACGGTGCGCCGCTGGTGCTGCATCTGCTCGACCCGGCCGGTCGATACTCGACGGTGCGGCTCGGTCGCAACCTCGACGCCGGCGAACGGCCGCAGGCGGTGGCGCCGGCCGGCTGGCTGTTCGCCGCCACCGTCGCCGACCCACTCGGTTACAGCCTGGTCGGCTGCACCGTCGCTCCCGGCTTCGAGTTCGCCGACTTCGCCATGCCGCCGCGGTCCGAGCTGGTCGCCAGGTTTCCCGAACACGTCGAGGTCATCGAGCGGTTGACTCGGGGGTAGTCCCGGCTGTGGCACTGGGCACGATCGAACCAACGCACCGGACTGGCTTTATCCTCGAAGCTGGTACTCCCTTTCCAGCACCCATAGGATAGGTGCAGCCGCGTCTGGGGGGCACGCCAATGAAGGAATTGACCATCGTCGTCAAGCCGTTTCGTGCCGAAGCGGTGCTCAAGGTCATCGCCGATCTCGGCGTCGAGTCCGGCGCTGTCCGCGAGGCCAAGGGGTTCAGCCGGCAGAAAGGCTACCTCGATCGCTACCTCGGCAGCGAGTACAGCATGGCGTTTCTGCCCAAGGTGGAGATCACCATCTGCGTGCCCGTCGACCGGCTCGATGCGGTCGTCAAGGCGGTCTCCGCGGCAGCCTGCACCGGCCGCATGGGTGACGGCAAGATCTTTGTGCTGCCGGTCGCCTGGCCGGAGCCGATCGAGTTCTGACCGCCGGTCAGTGCGGGTGGTGGTGATAGACGCCGGCTTCCGCGCCGAAGGTGCGCGCGAGCGTGTCACCGCTCAGAATGGTGTGCGGCGTGCCCTCACACTCGATCCGCCCATCCTTCAGGCAAAAGACGTGGTGGGCGACGCGGCTCACCATGCTCAGGTCGTGCGACACCAGCACCACCGTCACGCCAGTGCGGCGGTTCAGCTCGCCGATCAGCTCGTAGAACCCCTGCTGCATCTGGAAGTCGACGCCGGCGGCTGGCTCGTCGAGTAACAACAGTTCCGGGCGCGGCTCCAGCGCCAGCGCCAGAAGCACCCGTTGCAGCTCGCCGCCGGAGATCTTCTCCACCGGCCGGTCGACCAGGTGGCGGGCGTCCACCCCGCCGAGCAGATCGACCACATGCGTGCGGAAGCGCCGGCCAAGCCCGAAGAAGATCGGCCGCCGCTGCAGGCACAGGCCGAACAGGTCGAGTCCCGTCAGCGGCAGGTTGCCCTCGACGCGGAGCTTCTGCGGCACATAGCCGATGTGCTCCGGCGTCGGCCGGGTGTGGTCGTGGCCGCACAGGAAGCGGACCTCGCCGCCATACGACACCTCCTTGAGCAACACCCGCAGCAGCGTGGTCTTGCCGGCGCCGTTCAGCCCGATCAGGGCCGACACCTTGCCGCGTTCCAGGTCAAGGTTCACGCCGTTGAGGATGAGGTTGCCGCCCAGGCTCACCCGGATGTCGCGCATTGTCAGGAGCAGTCGGCTCATTTCAGCGCCTTGGCCAGGGCCTGCAGGTTCTGCCGCATCCGCTTCTCGTACCAGTCGCCGCCCTCGTCGTGCAGCGCTTCGGCGTCCGCCGTCTCCAGCGGGTCGATCTCCACCAGCGGCACGTCCAGGCCCTTCGCCCGCAGTTCGCGCTGGACGATCGTCGCCGACGAGCTTTTCGGGTACTGCGGCTCGACGGTGATGGCAGCGATCGGTGCCTTGGGGTCCTGGCAGCGCCGGACCAGCTTGGCGAGGTGCGCCGAAGTCGGCTCGTCACCCGGGCCCTGCTCGATCACGTCGGCGATCTCCAGCTCGAACGACGACGCCAGGTAGCCGAGCGCCTCGTGAAAACTGATGAGCCGCCGCGTCCGGGCGTCCTTGAGCTGTTTCAGCCCGTCGGCCTGCAGCGCTTTCAGCTTCTCGACGTAGGCGGCGGCGTTGGCCCGGTACTCGTCGGCGTGGTCGGAGTCGATGCGCGACAGCTCGTCGCGGATACCAGCGATCATCTCGACGACCTGCGGGATGCCAAGCCAGACGTGCGGGTCGTACTTGCCGTGGTGATGGTGATGGTCGTCGTCGCCGCCGTGTTCGTGGGTGTGCTTCAGCTCCTGCAGAAGCTTCTTCTCGGCCAGCCGTTGTCCGAGTTTGACGTAGGGCAGGTCCGGCCGGCTGGCCATCGGCCGCAGCGGATCGGCGAACGAGTCGTCCAGCCGCAGGCCGATGGCGAGCAGCAGGTCGGCGCGGGTGAGCAGGCGAGCGTCCTTGGTGTCCAGCTGATAGTGGTGTGGGCCGGTGGTGGTGCAGAGCGAGCGGACGGCCACCCGGTCGCCGCCGACGGCGCGGACGAACGCCGCCAGCGGGGCGATCGTCACCACCACCCGCGGCGAGCCGGTCGCGCCGTCCCACGGGTCGACCGCCCGGCCGCAGCCGACGACCGCGGCGAGCAGCCCGGCCGCCAGGAGTGCCGTCATGCGAAATGCCGCCGTCATCGTCCGCCTCGTGCATCGGGATAACTTTGTAATACCGCTCGCCCCATTGTAGATTCGGCGGCAAATCGCGGCAAGAGAACCCTGCCTCGTGGCGCGGCGTCCGGAGGTGATTTGGCGTAGGATGAATGGAGGGGAATCGTCGGTGCGGAGTGCGGGTCATGATCGTCTGTCAGGGGTGCGGCCAGGCCGTTGCCATCCCGGAAGGCTACCGCCGCAACAAGATTCAGTGTCCCGCCTGTGGGGTGATCGGTCCGGTGCCCGAGGAGCGGGACCGGGCACCGGCCGGGCCGCGCTCGGCCTCCCGCCGGTCGGCGCCGGCCGCCGGAGAGGTGACGGAGAGCGAAGCGGCCGGCTGGCTGGCGGAGCCGGCGCCGACTCCGCTGTTCGACGACGACCCGGCCCCGCCGCCCCCTGCGCCGCCCGCCGAGCCGGTCCGCGAACTGCTCGTCTCCTGCCGCCGCTGTGGCCGTAAGATCGTCCGCCAGCGCGAGTGTCCCGACTGCGACGGCGTGCCCGAGGGGGTGATTCCCGCCATGCAGCTGGACGACCCGGACGACGACGATCCGTCGCCCTACGTCCTCGCCGACCGCGACATTCCGACGTGTCCGCAGTGCAGGAAGGAGATGGCTCGCGGGGCGGTCGTCTGCACCGCGTGCGGATTCGACGTGCGCCGGCGCAAGCGGGTTGCTCGCCGCTACGAGCCGATCGATCGCGCGTGGGATACCGATTACTCGCTCGCTCAGCGTGTCGCCGCGTTCGGTGTGGCCCAGGGGATTCACTGGTCGCTCGCCGTGCTGTCGGCGCCGAGCGAGGTCGGGGTGACGCCCTTCGTCGTGGCCTGGCCGCTGCTGACGTTCTTGCTCGCGTTCACCCTCGGCACGTTCAACCACACCCGGCTGGAACGCGACCGGCGCGGCCGCGTGCGCATCACGAAACAGTGGCGGGCCTTCTTCGTCCCGCTGGCGCCGACCGTGACCGAGGTCGTCGGTTTCGAGGGGGTGACGACCGGTGTAGCGCGACCCCGGCTTCTTTGAGTACCTAGCGTGCGGTTCGCTGCTGCTGATGGGCGTGATCCCCGGCGTGATCTGGTACTTCATGGTGCTCAACCGGCCGCACTACCACGTCGCCCTGGCGGAAGACCACGGCCACGCCGCGGTGTACGTCTACCGCGGCCAGAACGCCACCCAGATGACCGAGATCGCCGAGGCGGTGTGCAATGCCGCGGCACTGCGGAACGTCAGCTGACCCGTCAGGTGTCGCGGCCGAACAGAAAGCCCGCAAGCATGACGATGCCGCCGGCGGCGAGACACACCAGCCGCGCGTCCCAGCTTGCCCCGTCGGGAACAAATCCGCTCACCGGCCCGGCCACCATGATCGCGGCACCGGCGAGGGTGAGCACACCGATCTTCCAGCTCAGCCAGCGGACCGACAGCAGCAGCGCCAGGCCAGCGAACCCGGCGTTCAGGCTGCCCAGCGCCGTGTTCACCGGCGGCGGCAACGGCCAGTCGAGCGGTTTCAGCTGTCCCTGCTGCTCCCACACCGCCTGGTAAATCGCCGGATCGGCATAGTTCTCCATCGTCGGTAATCGTCCGTTCGCGTGCAGCCAGAACAGGCTGACCGCGAGCAGCATCGCGCCGACGATGAACCGGACCGCCCCGCCGAACACGGTGTCGAGCACCGATTCCACCGCTCGCCCGATCCGGAGCGGCCGGCGAATGGGGGCGGTCGGTAGCTCGACCATTTCCTGCACGTTCACCCGCCGCGGCGGTCCCTTGCCACCCTGTTCCGCCTGCTTCGCCTCGGCCGCCTTGCGCACCAGTTCGGCGGCGCGCGCCTCGGCCTCGCGCTTCGCCGCGTCGGCGGTCATCCCGTCGCCCAGCAATCCGCTCTGTTCGACCGCCTGCAGGTGCCGCCGCTCGCGCGCCTCGCGCCGCGCCCGCAGCGTGGCATCCACCCAGCTGATGATCGGGTCGCGCCAGGCGGCGTAGCGCGGACGACCGGCGAGTGGGTCGCCGCCGAGCCGGCGACGTGCCTGCATCTTGGCGTCGTAGCCGAACAGCGCCTCGAAGAACTCCTCCCACTGCTCGCCGGCGTGGCGGCAGACGAAGTCCTGCAACACCGTCTCGCCCACGCCGCGCAGCCGCAGCGGCTTGAGCAGCGCTCGCGTGTTCTCCAGCGGTTCGTCGCGCTCGTCGAGCAGCCGCGTGTCGACGAGGAAGTGCATCGCCGTCGCCAGCCCGACCCCGATCAGCCCGCCCAGCGCCCACACCCCCAGCTGCCCACCCAGGTAGAGCGCGGCGAGAAACAGCAGGGCGACGATCGCCACGACCACGCGGTCGCCGCGCGACGTGGTGAGCAACAGGTCGCGGACCCGCTCGAAGAGCGGCGAACGGTGCGTCAGCCCATGCAACACGAAGTAGGCGATCGCCGTGAGCAGCCCGAACCCGCCCGCCGCGAACGCCAGCCGCCACGCGCCGAGCAACACCAGCAGCAGCGGAAGGGCGGCACACGCGCCAAAGAAGAGGAACAGGATCGTCGAACGCAGCTTTGCCGTCGGCGCCTCACGGAACGCGCGGGCGTTCGCCTCCACCGCCTGCGCGTGCGGCGCCAGCTGCTCCTGTTCCCGCTGGCCCTGCACACCGAGCACGCGCTCCAGCGCGGCGATGACCTCGGCCATCGACGCCGGGCGGTCTTCCGGTCGCTTGGCGAGCATGGTCACGACGATGGCCGACAGGTCGGCCGGCACCTGCGGCACCACCCGGTCCGGCGGCGTCACCGGCTCGGTGCGATGCCGCGCCGCCACCTCCTGCGCCGCTCCGCCGCCGAACGGCGGCCGGCCGACCAGCAGCGCGTACAGGGTGCAGCCGAGACTGTACACGTCGGCGCGCGGGTCGACGCGGGTGGAATCGCGCGCCTGTTCCGGTGCCATGTACGCCGGCGTGCCGACGGCGCGCCGCACCGGGGTGACGTGCCCCAGGCTTGCCAGCGACCCGGCGGCGACACCCGGCTCGGCCTCCGCCGCCACCGACGGCTCGTCCTGGCCGGGCGTCCGCACCAGCCCCAGGTCGGCGACCTTGACGACGCCCTGGCGGTTGAGCAGCAGGTTCGACGGCTTGACGTCGCGATGGACCATTCCGCGCTCGTGCGCGAACTGCAGCCCGCGCGCCGCCTGCAGCGCGTACCCCGCCGCCTCGGCCGGGTCGATCCGGCCCTGTTTCTCCAGCACCTGGGCGAGCGACGACCCCTCGACGTATTCCAGGCTGATGTAGTTCCACCCCTGGTCGGAGCCGACGTCGTAGACCTGAACGATGTTGTGATGGACGAGCTGGGCGGCGGCATATGCCTCGCGGGTGAACCGGACGACAAATGCCGGGTTTTGCGCCCACCGCCGGCGCATCACCTTGAGCGCCACCGGCCGGTCGAGCGACACCTGCCGCGCCAGGTAGACCGTCCCCATCCCGCCGCGGCCCAGCTCGCGGACGATCTGGTAGCCGCCCAGCGACCGCGGCGCCGGCTCGTCGTCGGCCACGTCCGCAGCCGGCGGCACGGCGGCGGCGACCGGGGCGCGGGCGGCACGGGAACGGCAGCGGGCGGGGCCGCGACCGGCGGCGGGACGACGGCAGGCGGCGGATCGATCGTGATGGTGAACGTCTTCTGGCAGCGGGTGCAGCGGATCGGGTACTGGCCGGCCTGAACGCCGACGACGCTCATCGCGTGGCCGCAATACGGACAGACGATATCCATGAACCCCTCTCCGGCCGACCCCTCCCCCGCCTGATGCACTGTACGCAGCGGCGCGGCCGATTCAAGGCACAGGAAACGGCCGCGGGGACGGGGTTTCTCCCGTCCCCGCGGCCGTCGTCGGCCTGACCGTCATTGTTTCAGGAAGTTGACATTCGGGATCCGCGGCAGCCGGTCGGGCGCCGAGACGTCGAGGATACCGGCGGCGTACTTGGTGAATCACGTCCCACACCACCGTGAAGTTCGCCAGGGTCTGCGTGAAGTAGCGGCCGAATGCCTCGTCGGGCTTCTCTTGCAGGATGAGCACGTCGCCGGGCTTGACCAGGATCCGCTCGCGATTGTCGGTCAGGGCAGTGGCCAGGTCGACCACGATCGGCACCTGGCCGCCGACAGGCGTCCGGCGGACGACCGTCAGGTGGGTCGCCGACGGGTAGCCGATGCCCTGCTGAACCAGGGCGCCGGACAGGTTGTTGCCGCCGAACGAGCCGTTGATCAGCGGCCCGCGGACATACGCCACCGCCTCCAGCACATCCATGTCGCGGTCGCGCGGCAGCTGGTACTCGCCGGGCGGCAGCAATCCGCCGGCGTAGAAGATGTTGTGTTCGGCAGCCTCGATGAACACCACGTCGCCGTTCTCCAGGGTGACGTCTTCCGGCCGGATCGCCGGCGTGTGTCCGGGCGGCGTGCAGCGGGATGCGGATGACGGCGCCGGGCAGGCCGAGGAACTGTACCGGGTTGGCGTTGGCCGGCACCTTGCCGAGCGCCGCCAGCAGCGCTGCCCGGTCGGACGGGGTGACAAAGCAGCCGCTTGTGAATGACCACCTCGTTGCACGCATCGAGGCCCGGAAGGCCGCCGGTGCGCGCAGGGCATGCAGCACATCGTTCTCGTAGGCCGGCAGGTCGATCTCCCAGCCGGTGCCGCGACGGCCGGCGGCGAACTGGCCGTTCTGTCCATAGGAGAAAGACGCCGCCTCCTGGCGCAGCACCACCACGGAATATTGCCGCGGCTGCAACAGGTTGATGAGGACGTTGGCGTTCTCGTCGCGGAGCAGGTTGCGCGAGATGTAGTGCCGCCGCACCGCCTGCTGCGCCTCGACCAGTGTCATGCCCTGGACCGACAACGACCCCGCCACCGGCAGGTAGACCGTGCCGTCGGCGCGGACCGGCACCGGGTAGCCGGTCGACGCCGGATCGCGCCGCTGGTCACGGGTCAGGCTCAGCCCCCCGAGGTTGACCGGGATCGCCTGGCCGACGGCGCCGAGGAATCCGTCGACGAAGACCGCCAGCACGTCGCCTGGTGCCAGCCGATAGACGTCGGGGCGAGGCGGCGACAGCAGGTTGAGCGGGATGGTACAGGCGGCGTTCTTGCGTGCGGTGACGAGCAGCTCGTCGGGCACCTTGCGGACCGGCACGCCCTCCGCCACCGGGTTGGTGATCGCCGCACAGCCGCCGGCGCACAGGGCCAGCACCACCGCCACCGCGGTCAACCCGCCGGCACGCAGCAGGACCGACAGAGACGGGCGCTCAAGGACCGCAGACATGGCCGTTCTCCCCCGACACGTTGGCCCGGTTTATCGGTCCCGCTTCCACGGCGTAAAATCGACCGTGACGATCCACTTCTTCGGCCCCGCTTCCTGGGCGGCCGGCTGCGCGGCCGGCGGCGGGAGCGGCGCCGCCAGCGGTGGTCGCTCGGCGCGGTCGGCGGTGCGGCTGGCGGCGCGGACGGTGCCGCGGCTGCCCGCATGGCCGATGGCCCGGTGACCAGCTCGCGGAATCCGCCGTCGCGGGCGTAAGCAGCGCCGTGCCGGTAGCCGGCGAACCAGTCGAGCGCCGCCTGATACCCCTGCGGCGTCTGGTACTGCAGCTTGCGATACTCGAACGGTGCCACCGGCGGCGGCTCGCCGTCGCCGCCGCGGTAGAGGAAGCTGGCGAACCCGTCCTTGAATCCGTGGGCGTAATGCTTGGAGAAGGCGGCCTCGCCGCATGCGGCGGTCACTTCCTTCCAGGCCAGCTTCGCCCACTTCTCATTGCGCTGTTTCTCGGCGCAGTCCTCCAGCGCTTCCCAGGTCTTGTGAGTGACCACGCTGGTGCCGGTGCGGATCAGCCCGCAGCCGGACGAACCGACCACGAGTGCAACCACCAACAGGCTGAGGGGCCTGACACGCATCCGCTGCCTCCCGGCGAGCCGGCGACGGGGCGCCGCCCCTGTTCGGAGACGTCGCCACCTGCGCCGTGAAACCACGCTCTAATCGCAAGAGAGGCCGGCTGATAATGAAACCGCGCTGCGCTGTCAAGATTGACTCAAGTCGGATTCGCTCAAGTTGTCGCTCCCTCTTCGCCGATGAAGAACGCCTCTGCCGCCTCACCGTTGGGGCGGGGCGACGTCGCGGATCAGGGCGCCGCGGTCGTCGCTTAGCACCAGCACGGCAAAGCGTTCGATCGCCTGCCGCTCCGGCGTGTTCACCGACACGTAGTCCAGCCGCCCGCGCAGGTCGGTGTAGCCGTCCTTGTGGAACTTCACCGACCCGTCCGCCAGCCGGGCATACACCTTGACGTACACCTTCGGTAATGCCTTACCCGAAGCATCGGCCACACGCACCTGGCCGTAACTCTCCAGGAACTTGACGTCCATCACGTTGGCGTAGTACGCCGCCGTCCGCGACTTGCCCGCCGCCGTCACCTCCACCAGCACGTTCTGCCGGGCCAGCTCGTCCGGCAGCGGAATCGCCCGCTTGCCGGCCTTCGACCCCAGCTTCACCTCGCGCGTCAGGTTCGGCCGGATGGCGGTGAACTGCCCGCCCTGCTGCTGGACGAACGGGCTACGGCTGAACAGCAGCTCGACGTCCATCCGGTAGAAGTGGACCTGCACCCGGTCGAGGTTCTGCCAGCTCAGCTGCACCTGCCCGTTCTCGACGGCGAAGTCGAACCCCGGCTCGGTCGCCGCCAGCCCGCCTTGCCGCTGGTCGCGATCGGCCGGGTCGACCACCTTGGTC
>JAXMAU010000051.1:0-44501 GCA_046350215.1 Gemmataceae bacterium
TGACTGCCGATAAAAGCCAAGCCCCCCATCCCTCACCCTGCTCAGCTCGCCGCCCCCGACGCGGCGCCGTCCTGGCGCCGCGTCTCGCGGCGATCGAGCGACGCCTGGACGAAGCTCTTGAACAGCGGGTGCGGCGCCGTCGGCTTCGAGCGGAACTCCGGATGGCACTGCACCGCCAGGAACCACGGGTGCCCCGGCAGCTCCACCACCTCCACCAGCTTGCCGTCCGGACTCGTCCCCGAGAACGCCAGCCCCGCTTCCTCGAACTGCCGCCGGTACACGTTGTTGAACTCGTAGCGGTGCCGATGCCGCTCCGCCACCTGCGCCTCGCCATACGCCGCCCGCGCCAGACTGCCGTCCGCCAGCGCCGTCGGGTACTTGCCCAGCCGCATCGTCCCGCCCATCTGAGTAATCGAATACTGATCATCGAGCAGACAGACGACCGGGTGCGGGCTGTTGTGGTCGATCTCCGTCGAGTTGGCGTCGTCCAGTTTGAGCACATGGCGGGCGTACTCGATCACGGCGCACTGCAAACCCAGGCAGATGCCGAAGAACGGTACCTTGCGCTCGCGGGCGAAGCGGATCGCCTCGATCTTGCCGGTCACCCCGCGGTAGCCGAACCCGCCAGGCACGAGAATGCCATCCACCCCGCCGAGTACGCGCTCCGCGCCCTCGCGCTCGATGTCCTCCGACTCGATCCGCCGCACTACCACCCGCCCGCCCAGCGAGATGCCGGCGTGGTCGAGCGCCTCGTACACCGACTTGTAAGCGTCCTGGTACTTGATGTACTTGCCGACCACCGCAATCGTTACCTCGCGGGTCGGGTGGTAGACGTGCCGCAGCATCGCCATCCAGTCGGAGATGTCCAGCGACGCCGCGCGCAGGTTGAGCTTCTCGACGATCAGCTCGTCCAGCTTGCTCTCCGCCAGGCTGACCGGCACCTCGTAGATCGACACCGTCTTGTCGCGCTCCTCGATCACCGCCCGCGGCTCGACGTTGCAGAACAGGGCGATCTTCTCCGCCATGTCCTTGGTCAGCTCGCGCTCGGTGCGGCAGATGAGCACGTCCGGCTGGATGCCGATCTGCCGCAGCTGGCCGACCGAGTGCTGCGTTGGCTTGGTCTTCGCCTCGCCGGCTGCCTTCAGGTACGGCACCAGCGTCAGGTGGATGTAGAGGCAGTTGGTCTTGCCGACGTCCAGCGCGAACTGGCGGATCGCCTCCAGAAACGGCAGCCCCTCGATGTCGCCGACGGTACCGCCGATCTCGGTGATGACCACGTCCACGTCATCGGTGGCCAGCTTGCGGACCGCCGCCTTGATCTCGTCGGTGACGTGCGGGATCACCTGTACGGTGCGACCCAGGTAGGCGCCCTTGCGCTCCTTCTCGATCACCGAAAGGTAGATCTTGCCGGTGGTGAAGTTGCAGTCGCGGCTGAGCACGGCGTTGGTGAACCGCTCGTAGTGTCCCAGGTCCAGGTCGGTCTCGGCGCCGTCGTCGAGCACGTAGACCTCGCCGTGCTGGTACGGGCTCATGGTGCCGGGGTCGACGTTGATGTACGGGTCAAACTTCTGCAGCCGCACGCGCAGCCCGCGGTGTTCGAGCAGCATGCCGATCGAGGCGCAGGTCAGCCCTTTGCCCAGGGAGCTGACGACGCCGCCGGTGACGAAGATGTGTTTGGTTTGCTTGGCGGTCGAAACGGTGGAAGGCAAGCCTGTCCCCTCCTGGTGAGTGCCATCGAGTCGAGCGGGGCCGGGCTTCGCCTCCGGTCCATCTTAGCCGCCTCGGCACGAATGTTCAGCCCCGGTCACGCTGCCTGTTTCCCCTGCATCAGCTGATGCACGGCGACGAAGCGCTGGTAGTCCTCGTAGGTGTCGACCCCAAGCGTCGATTGCTCAATCATCCCGACACGGATGCGCCAGCCCAGCCCCAGGGCGCGGAGCTGTTCCAGCTTCTCCAGCCGCTCCAGCGGGCCGGGCGGGGCGGCAGCGAAGGTGAGCAGGGCGGACCGGCGATAGGCGTAGATGCCGACGTGCTGCAGGAACCGGGCCGGGCGGGCGGTGAAGTCCGCCGCGCCGTCGCGGACGAACGGTACCGGGCTGCGACTGAAGTACAGGGCATTGCCGCCGTCGTCGAGCACCACCTTGACGCAGTTCGGGTTGTGGTACTGCTCGGCGGAGTGAATCGGCGTCGCCAGCGTGGCCATCGACGCCGACGGGTCCTTGCGCAGCAGCTCGATCAGCGTGTCGAGCGCTGCCGGGTCGATGAGCGGCTCGTCGCCCTGCAGGTTGACGAGGATGTCGCCGTCGATCCGCCGGGCCACCTCGGCGATGCGGTCGGTGCCGGAGGGATGGTCGCGACGGGTGAGCATCACATGCCCGCCGAAGCTGTCCACCGCGGCGACGATGCGCGGGTCGTCGGTCGCCACCACCACCGTCTTCGCCAACCGGCTGGCGCACGCGCGCTCGTAGACATGCTGGATCAGGTACTTGCCGGTCTGCTTGAGCAGCGGCTTGCCCGGCAGGCGGGTCGAGGCGTGGCGAGCGGGGATGACGATGGCGGCTGTCATGGCGGGAACCTCCGTGTCGGGCGGGGTCGCGATCCGTGCGACGCAATGCGTGATTACACCGGCGGCGGGCCGGCGGCTCAAGGCGAGTTTTACCTTGTACCCCCCGCCGGGTCGTCTATCATGGGCGCATGGTCCGCCGTTCGCCGACCGTTGGGCGAATATTCCCCGCCGGTCGACGTCTGGTGGTAAAGAGTCCCGGCGGCGCGGCCGGCCGGACGCCCTTTTGCCCTCCCTTCCCCGAGGAATCTGCGTAATGCCCCGCTTACTGATCGGATCGCTGGTGCTGGCGCTGGCGGTAGTCGCCGTCCGCGCCGACGACGCCACGGACAAGCCCAAGGACAAGCCGAGCGGCGACGAGGCGTACAAGGCGCTGATGCAGGAGACGGTCAAGGCGTTCCGCGCCGCCGAGTCGCAGGACGAGAAGCGCAAGGTGCTCGACCAGTTCTCGCCCAAGTTCGTCGAGTTCGCCAAGGCGAACCCGAAGAGCAAGGCGGCGCTGCAGGCGCTGATGACCGTCCTGTCGATGCCCTCCTCCGACACGAAAGACGGTCCGAAGGCCAAGGCGCTGCAGATCCTCCAGCAGAACTACGCCGACAGCAAGGAACTCGGCCCGGTGCTGCGGCGGCTGGGCATGAGCGACGAGCCGGGGGTGATCGACTTCCTCAAGGTGGTGATCGAGAAGAACCCCGAAAAGCAGGTGCAGGCCGACGCCCTCAAGGCGATCCTCGGCAACCGCGAGGGCGCGCTGGTGAAAGCGGAGGACGCCAAGGCGGCCGCCGCCATCCGCGCCGAGATCGGCGGCTACCGCAAGCTGGTCGAGGGCAAGTACAAGGGGATGATCAAGGATCTGTTCGTCGGCGCCAAAATGCCGGAGTTGACGAGCAAGGACCTCAAGGACAACGAGGTCAAGCTGAGCGACCTGAAGGGTAAGGTGGTGGTGCTCGACCTGTGGGCTACCTGGTGCCCGCCGTGCCGCGCCATGATCCCGCACGAGCGGAAGCTGGTGGAACGGCTCAAGGACAAGCCGTTCGCCCTGGTGAGCGTCAGCTTCGACGAGGAGAAGAAGACGCTGACCGACTTCCTCGAAAAGGAAAAGATGCCGTGGACCCACTGGTTCAACGGCCAGGACGGACCGATCGGCAAGACGCTCGACGTGCAGTTCTTCCCGACCATCTACGTCCTCGACGGCAACGGCGTGATCCGCTACAAGAACGTCCGCGAGAACCAGCTCGACAAGGCGGTCGACACGCTCATCAAGGAAACCAACAGCAAGAAGGGCGGCGCGAGCGAGTGATCCGCCGGCCCGACGTCACGCGGCCCGCCCCTCGCTCCGGCCGGGGGCGGGCCGTGTCGTTCCCCCGTCGCCCCCCCTCCCCTGACGACCGGCGGTCGCATGCATCGTGAGATTTCCCACGCCGACCGGGCGTTCGGCGAGGCGCCGAGCCGCCGGTCGCTCTACCTGCTCACCGGGCTGGTCGGGCTGATCGTCGCCGCCGACCTGTGGCCGATCGTCGCCGGCTGGCTCGACCGCGCCGGCGTGGCCGTGCCGGGCTGGCCGAACGAGATCGGCGGCTACCGCATCGCCCTGCTGGCTGCCGTGCTGGGCGGCGCCCGCGTGCTGTACGGCTCGCTCGACGGGCTGCTCCAGGGGCGAGTCGGTGCCGACCTTGCGCTGGCGCTCGCGGTCGTCGCCGCCATCCTGCTCCGCGAACCGCTGGTGGCCGCCGAGCTGGTGTTCGTCGGCCTGCTGGGCGAGTGTCTGGAAAACGTCACCTTCGAGCGGACACGGCGGGCGGTGCGGCAGCTGGCCGAGCTGGCGCCGCGGCGGTGCTGGCGGCTTCGCGCCGACGGTACAGAGGAGCGGGTCGAGGTCGGCGAGCTGCGCGCCGGCGACCGCGTTGTCGTCAAGCCAGGTGCCAAGGCGCCGGCCGACGGAGTGGTGATCGCCGGCCGGTCGGCGGTCGACGTCAGTCCGCTGACGGGCGAGAGCCTGCCGATCGACAAGGGGCCGGGCGACGAGCTGCTCGCCGGCTCACTCAACGGCCAGGGGGCGCTGACGGTCGAGGTCCGGCGCGTGGCCGAGCACACCGTCCTCGGCCGCGTCATCGAGCTGACCGCCCGCGCCTTGCAGGATCGCTCGCCGATGGAGCGGACGGCCGACCGGCTGGCCCGCTACTTCCTGCCGGCGGTGCTGGCGCTCGCGGCCCTGACGTTCGTTGGCACCCTTTTGCTGCACTATTACGGCATCCTCCGCCCGTCGGAGCTGGGCCGGCCGGGGCTGGCCGCGTCGCTGCGCTTCGCCGCCTATCCGGCGCTGTCGGTGCTGGTGGTCGCCTGCCCGTGTGCGCTGATCCTGGCAACGCCGGCGGCGGTGGTGGCGGCGCTGGGCCGGCTGGCCGGCACCGGCGTGCTGTTCAAGGGCGGCTCGGCGCTCGAACGGCTCGCCGGCGTCGATGCCTTCGTCTTCGACAAGACCGGCACGCTCACCGAGGGGCAGCTGGAGCTGGGCGACGTGCTGCCGGTCGACGGCGTGTCGAGCGACGAGCTGCTGGCCCTCGCCGCGTCGGCCGAACAGGGCAGCGAACACCCGCTGGCGCGCTTGCTGGTGCAGGAAGCGGTGGGCCGCGGCGTGACGCTGGCGGCGGTCGACGACTTCCGCGCCCACCCCGGCGCCGGCGTGGCGGCGACCGTGCCGCAGGGCCGGCTGCTGGTCGGCAACCGGCGGCTGCTGGAGGACCAGGGCATCGCCCTGCCGGCGGAGGTGCAGCGCTGACCGACCGGCTCGACGCCACCGGGCAAACGGTGCTGCTCGTCTGCCTCAACGGCAGCGTTCTGGGCGGTATCGCCGCTCGCGACCGGGTGCGTACCGAGAGCCGGGAAGTGCTGGCTGAGCGTGCCAGTTGGGCATTACTCGAATGGCGATGCTCACCGGCGACCGAACGGCGGCGGACGGTGGCCGAGGCGTGGTCGGGCTGAACGAATACCACGCCGAGCTAAGTTGCCGGAGGCCAAGGCGGCGTTCGTCGCCGGCTGGCAGCAGGGTTCGCCGCCGCATCGGGTCGGCATGGTTGGCGACGGGGTCAACGACGCCGCCGGCTGGCCGGGGCGACGGGTCGGCCTGGCGATCGGCGGCAGCGGCGCCGACGTGGCCGCCGAGGCCGGCGAGACATCGTGCTGATGATCGGGCCGGGACAGCGGCAGGGCGAGGCAGTCCGCGAACCACCCGCCACTTGCCGTTCCTGATCCGCCTGTCGCGCGAGACGGTGCGGATCATCCGCCAGAACATTTTTGTCTTCGCGTTCGGCGTCAACCTGGTCGGCATCGCCCTGACTGCGTGGCTGTGGCCGCTGCTGGCGCCGCCGGCGTGGTACGAGACGGGGCCGATCGCGGCGGTGATCTACCACCAACTCGGTTCGCTGCTGGTGCTGCTCAACTCGATGCGCGTCTGCTCGGCTTCGAGCGGGAAGCGGGTCCGGCGGCCGGCGGCTGGTACGCGCGGATGCGAGGGATGAACGACTGGCTGGAGCGACGCCCTCGACGCCGACGAGGCGCTGCACTGGCTGGGCCACCATGCCCGATCGGTCGTCGCCACCATTGCCTTCCTCGGAGTAACCGCTTACCTGCTTTCGGGATGTTACGCGATCCGCGAAGGCGAGATCGGGGTGGTGCGGCGGTTCGGCGGGCGCGGGCGGACGATCTGGGGCCGGGGCTGCACTGGCGCTGGCCGTGGCCGGTCGAGCAGGTGACGCGCGTGCAGCCGGGGCGCGTGGTCACGGTCGAGGTCGGCTTCCGGGTGCTGCCGGGGCTGACGGTGCAGCCGCGCTCGCGGTCGTGGTCCAGTCCGCACGGCACCGACGGCCTGGCCCGCGAGGCCGAAGAGGCGGTGATGATCACCGGCGACGGCAACCTGCTCGAGTCCAGGGGCAGCCTGCGTTACACTGTTGCCGACCCGCGCGCACCTGTTCGCCGTCGCCCGGCCGGAGAAGGTGCGCGCAACGCTGCCGAGACGGTGCGCGCGAGGTCGTCGGCAGCCGGGCGGATGGCCGACCTGCTGACCGCCCGACGCGGCGAGTTGCGCGCGAGGTGACGACGCGGCTGGAACCGCTACCTGGTGGAGCACACCGGCGGCGGGCTGGGACTGCGGCTGGAGGGAGTGTCGCTGCACGATCTGCACCTGCTGCTGGAGGTGGTGCAGGGCTATCACGACGTCACGCGGGCGATGGAGCGCGCGACCGGCGAGGTGACGCAGGCGGAGGCCGACCGGCCTCGCCGCCGCCGCGAACAGGAGGGACGGAGCCTGGAGGTGGTACGGCAAGCGGAGGCCGAACGGCACGAGAAGGTGCGGCTGGCGGCGCGCGGGCGGACCGAGTTCTTCCGCCGCACCGCCGGCCGATCCGGCCTCGACATGGGTCGACGAGGGCGCGCTGCTGCTGGCCGCCTGGCAGGGCGTCGCCGACGGCCGGACGCCGACCGAGCTTGGCCGCCCGTTTCCGCGACGACCGCCGCCCTGGCGTCCGCCGCCGCGCTGACCGACTTCCGGCCTCTACTTGGGACGCGCTGACCGCCGCCGCTGAGCGGCCGGCCCAAGATCCTCATCGACGCCGACCGACTACCCGGCCGCCGTCAGCTGTGGCTGGCGCCGCTGCCGGCCGCACCGCCCGCCGCCGTGCTGCCGAACCGCCGCGGCCGGCCGGCCACCGACGAACCGTGAACGGGAGAGTTTTCATGTCGTGGAAGTGGCTTTTACTGGTGCCGCTGCTCGCCTGGCTGGCGTGGACGGGCGCTGTTCACCGTCGACGCCGCGGAATACGTCTCCTGACGCAGTTCGGCCGGCGGGTGGCGGTGTTCGACGGCGGCGACCCGACGCAGGCCGGGCTGCACGTCAAGCTGCCGTGGCCGGTGCAGGCGGTGCAGTCGGCTCGACCGGCGGCTGCAGTCGTTCGACCTCGACGGGCGCCGAGCGTTCACCCGCGATCCGCCAGCGCGGCAACACCATCGACAAGACGCCGACGATCGACGCCTATGTGTGCTGGCGGATCGCCGGAGCGGACGGGCGCCGATCGCTTCGTCCGCACGCTCGGGTCGGTGGAGAGCGCCCAGCTGATTCTCGGCCAGCGCGTCGCCAGCGAGCTGGGCG
This sequence comes from Gemmataceae bacterium, assembly GCA_046350215.1. GTDB lineage: Bacteria > Planctomycetota > Planctomycetia > Gemmatales > Gemmataceae > JAXMAU01. The sequence goes on from JAXMAU010000051.1 coordinate 7,704, forward strand.
CCGCCATCGCCGAGCTGGAGCTGGACGACCTGGTGAGCACCGAGGCGAGTCGGGTGGACGAACAGCGGCAGCGGTTGCGGCAGCGGCTGCTCGATGGCGGCACCCCGTCGCTGCGGCAGGTGCTCGACGACTACGGTATCGAGGTGGTCGACGTCCGGCTGCGGCGGACCAGCCATCCGCTCGCCGTTCGCGATGCGATTTTTGACCGCATCCGCAGCGAGCGCGCCAAGAAGGCGGCCGACTACCAGAGCGAGGGAGAGCGGCTGGCGGCCGACATTCGCAGCGCGTCGGAACGCGAGGTGGCGCAGCTGAAGGCCGACGCCGAGGCGCGGGCGATCGAGCTGCGCGGCAGCGCCGACGCCGAGGCCGATCGCATCCGCAACCAGGCGCAGCGGGCCGACCCGGCGTTCTACGCCTTCCTCAAGAAGCTGGAGGACTACGGCCGCATTCTCGGTGACGGCAAGTCGACGCTGCTGCTGTCGACGCACCGCGAGCTGTTCGACCTGCTGTACCAGCCGCCCGCCGCGACCGCCCCGCCGTCCACGGCGCCGACCGCCGTGAGGAGGCCGGAAAAGTGACCACGCGGACACTGCGAGTAATGCTTATCGGCGCCGTCGCCCTCTACCTGCTGACCGGGCTGGTGCAGGTACGGCGCGGCGAGCGGGCCGTCGTCCGCCGGTTCGGCCGCGTCCTCGACCAGTATCCTGAGCCGGGGCTGTGGGTCGGCCTGCCGTGGGGGATGGACCGCGTCGACCGCGTCGAGGTGGACACGGTGCGCAGCGTCGAGGTCGGCTATGGCGACGACCAGGCGACGGCCGACGGCGTGATGCCGGCCGGCCAGCTGCTCACCGGCGATCACAACCTCGTCAACGTGCGCGCGGTGCTCTACTACAAGGTGCGGCCCGAGGAGGCGGCGGCGTTCGTCGTCCAGGGCGGGCGGGTGGCCGAGGTGCTGACGCGGGCCGTCGAGGCGGCGGTCGCCGGCTGGACCGCCGGCAAGCCAGTCGACGACGTGCTGCTGCGCGGCAAGACGGCGATGCGCAGCGAGCTGATTGCGCGCGTCAGGGAGTTTATCGAGCCGTATCATCTTGGAATCGAGGTGCTCGACGCGCGGGTAGCGCGGGTGGCGCCGCCGGACGAGGTCCGCGACGCCTTCGACAGCGTGTCCCGCGCCCAGACCGGCATCGCCACGCTCCGCTACCGGGCCGAGCAGGAAGCCGCCAGCCGGCAGCGAGCGGCGCGGGCGGAGGCGTATCGCATCGACCAGTCGGCGCACGCCTACGCCCACGGCCGGCGGGTGCTGGCGACGCAGGACGCGCAGCGATTCACCGAGCGGCTGCGCCAGTACCAGGCAGCCCGCGGCGACAACCCCGACTACCTGCGGCAGATCTGGCAGGAGGAGCGCGGCAAGGTCTTCTCGCGCCTGCGCGACGGCGGCGGGGTCGACCTGCTCGACCACCGGTTGCAGGAAGGCGGGCTTGACGTGCTGACCGCGCCGGCGGTACCGGAGAAGCGGTGACGGCAGAACAGGGACAGGTTCATCAGCGAGGACGGACGATGTTTCAGGTGCTGTGGCGAATCCCGGTGGTCACCTCCTACACGCCCGACGGCATCCCGATCTACGGGTTCGGCATGATGCTGTTCCTGGCGTTTCTGCTGTGTACCTGGCTGGCTGGCCGCCGCGCCGAGCGCGAGGGGATTCGCAAGGAGACGGTGCAGGACCTGGCGATCTGGGTGTTCATCGGCGGACTGCTCGGCGCCCGCATCACCTATTTGCTGAACGAGAACCCGCGGCCGTCACTGGTCGAGTTCGTTCGCAAGCTGCCGCTGATCTGGGAGGGTGGAATCGTCCTGTACGGGTCGATCCTCGGCGGCGTCGCCAGCTATTTCCTCGCCTACGCCCTGGTGTACCGCAAGCAGGGGCTGCACACGCGGCGGTTGCTCGACGCCATCGCGCCGGCGATCGCACTGGGGCTGTGCCTGGGACGGATGGGCTGCTTCCTCAACGGCTGCTGCTTCGGGCAGGTGGCGTGCGCCGACTGCGCGGCGGTGACGCCGGTGGGGTTCCCGATGTGCGCGCCGGCCCGCGACGTGCTGGTGGAGGCGGGGGCACAGACCGCCGCCGGGTTCACCGTGTCCGCCGGCGCTCCCGGCCTGCGCGACGGGGTCCGTGTCGACGAGGTGGACCCGGAATCGCCGGCCTACGCAGCCGGTCTGCGCCCCGGCTCGATCGTCACCGGGGTGAACGGCGAGGCGGTGCAAACGCGCGGCGACCTCGACCGCCTGCTCGGCAACCTGGGCTTCTGGCGGCCGCGCGGCGCCCGCGACCTGACGCTGGAGTTCCGCCCGACGCCGGCCGACGAGCCGGTCACGGTGACGATCCAGCCGCGCACGCTCGGGCTGTACCCGACGCAGCTCTACGAAGTCGTGAGTATGCTCTTACTCATGCTGGTGCTGCTCGCCTACTACCCGTTCCGCCACAACCCCGGCCAGGTGTGCGCCGTCCTCATGGTCGGGTACGGGGTTCACCGCTTCCTCAACGAGATCCTGCGCGACGACCCGCGGCCGGTCGGGCTGGAGAGCTATGGCAGCGTCTTCCTGGTCGCCACCGGGTTGATGTTGTGGCTGTGGCTGTGGCGGAAGCAGCCCGATCCGCCGGCGCTCACTCCGGCGGCACCCGCCGCCACCGCCGCCGCGTCAGCGCCGTCCCCAGCGTGACCCCGACCAGGTCGATGCCCACGTCGCGCACTGACCCGGTGCGTGTTTCGGTGAACGACTGCGCCACCTCGGTCCCGCAGGCATGGACCGCCAGGAACGCGAGCAGCGCCAGCCGCACCGCGCGCGACGCCGGCAGACAGGCCGTCAGCGCGGCGAGCAGCGCATAGCCGCCGACGTGAACGCCCTTCTGCACGACGAACTGCACCTCGGGCGGGAGCAGCGGCGCATCGCTCGGCGGCATCGGCATCACCAGTCCGTAGGTGAACACCGCCAGTGTCGCCAGCCAGGCCGCCCACCACCAGCCGCCGCGGGTCGCATCGTCGCCCTTCCTCGCGTCCATGCGCGCTCGCCCTCAGCCGACCGGGTTGACCAGCCGGCCGATGCCGGTGACGTCGATACTCACCTCGTCGCCGACGGCGAGGGTGAAGTCGTCCGGCGGGACGATTCCAGTGCCGGTGAGCAGGAGCACGCCGTCGGGGAAGCTCGTCTCGCGCGTCAGCCAGCCGACCAGCTCGTCGAACGTCCGCTTCATCTGCCCCAGGTCGGTCGTCCCCGCGAATGCCACCGTACCGCCGCGGCGGATCTCCAGCCGGATGATCACCTCGGCCAGCGGCGGCAGGGCGTCGACGAGCGTGATAACGGGGCCGAGGGCGCAGGCACCGTCGTACACCTTGGCCTGCGGCAGATAGAGCGGGTTTTCGCCCTCGATGTCGCGCGACGACATGTCGTTGCCAACGGTGAAGCCGACGATCCGCCCCTTCGGCGAGATCACCAGGGCGACCTCCGGCTCGGGCACGCTCCAGCGGGCGTCGCGGCGGATGCGCACTGGGTCGCCGGGGTGGACGACACGCCCCGCCGGCGCCTTGAAGAACAGCTCGGGCCGCGGTGCGGTGTACACCAGGTCGTAGAACCGCGACCCGCCGGTGCTCGCCGACTCCTCCTCGCGGGCGACCTTGCTGCGCCGATACGTCACTCCCGCCGCCCACACCTCCTGTGCGTCGAGTGGCGCGAGCAGCTTCACCCGATCGGCCGGCAGCGTCTCACTGACCGGCAAGGAAGCGGCCAGCGCCGCCGGGTCGTCGGCATGCAGGATGGCGGACAGGTGCCCGCCGCCGGGCAGGCCAGCGGTGTCGAGCAGATGGACCCGATCAGTCTCCCACCTGCCGAGTCCGAGGTTCCCGTCTGGCCGTCGTACCTTGCACAGCTGCATGTTCGTGTCCTGTCGCGCATCGGTTGGGTTCGTCGGTAGCTAGCATAGCTGCCGCGGCCGATGGTGGCGCCGGGGGACGTCGGGTATCATGACCGGGAGACGATTCGGGCCGGGGTGAGGAGGGGATAGCCATGTCGGTCGACGTGCTGGATCGGTTGCAGGAGAGCAAGCGCGGGTGGCTGGAGGAACTGCTCGACGCCTCGCAACCCGCCGCGGGAGTGATTGGCAGCAAGGACGAGGCCGCCGCGATCGCCGATCTGCTGGTCGACGAGGGGATCGGTCTGCGGCACGTCTCCCTTCGCGCCTGGGATTGTCACTGGTCGATGGCTCTGGCCGGCACCGTCCCCGACCGGCAGGAACGGGGCGCTCGCCTGCGGACCCTGCTGCACCGGGTCGGCCAGACGCTCAGTCGCGTCGCGACGGTGGCGCGTCATTACGCGACCGCGTCGGGGCACGAGGTCGCCCGCCTCGCCGCCTTCGAGGAACAGGCCCGGACGTTCCCGGTGTGGGTGGAAGAGCGGATGGCGTGCTGGGAGATGCTCGGCCAGCCGCGGCCGCTGATGGACCGGGAAGCGGTCGCACGGGCGCGGGAAGCCTACCACCGGGGCGAGTGCGAATCGACCGGCGACCTGCTCGCTCGCTTGCGGCGAGGGGAATCGATCACCGGGGAGTGACCCGATGCGACGGATGCTCGTTTCTCCCCAGATGAGCCAATCGCTCGGCCGGCTGCTGTCCCGCGAGGGAGTCGTGCGCTTGCTGACGGGCCTGCACGACTTGCCCCGCCAGTATGACCGATTCCGCCGACTGCGCACCCCCGAAGACGAATCGTTGTTCCTCTACTTCGACGCTGTCGCGGACGGCGGGCAGATGCACACCTTCACCTTCCTGATTGACGATTCCACTTCTCCCGATCATCTGATCGTCACGACCTACGAACACCGCTCCCGGCCGTTCTAACCCTCGGAGGCCCCCGTGTCTGTCCCCGCCGTCCTCGCCCTGCTGCTTGCGTGTGCTGCCGAACCGGCTGACCTGATCGTCCATCACGCCCGCGTCGCCACCGTCGACGCGCGCTTCTCGTTCGCCGAGGCGGTGGCGGTCCGCGACGGCAATGTCGTCGCCGTCGGCACGGATAGAGAGGTGTTGCAACACCGCGGGCCGAAGACGCGGACGATCGACGCCGGTGGGCGTCTGGTTCTGCCGGGGCTGTACGATTCGCACACCCACCCGGTCGCCACCGTCACCACCGAGCTGGCCGACCCGCCGCCGGTGATCCGCTCGCTCAAGGACGCCTTCGCGTTCATCCGCCGGCAGACCGGGCAGGTGCCGAAGGGACAGTGGATCGTCCTGCGCTACGTCTTCCCGACGCGGCTCGACGAGGCGCGCTTCCCAACGCGCGCGGAGCTGGACGCGGCGGCGCCCGATCACCCGGTCCTGTTCCACGCCGGACCGGCCGGGATGGTCAACAGCCAGGCGCTGGCCGTCTCCGGCATCACCCGCGACACCCCGTCGCCGCCGGCGGGGATGATCGTCAAGGACCCGAAGACCGGCGAGCCGACCGGCATGATCCGCAACGCCTACGGCGCGCTCAAGGGCGTGCCGCGCGAAAACGACAGGGTCACGCCGCGGGCGCGCCGCGAGGCGCTGGTCAAGCTGTTCCGGCTGTACAACGAACAGGGGCTGACCAGCGTCGCCGATCGCAACGGGTCGGCGGACGGGCTGGCGCTCTACCGTGAGCTGGCGCGGGCCGGCGAGTTGACGGTGCGCGTCAACGTGGCGCGGAGCTTCAGCCCCGGCAAGACCCGCGACGAGACGGTCCGCCGGCTCGAGGCGCTGGCCAGGGACGACGGCGGGCCGACCGGCGCCGGCGACGACCGGGTGCGCGTCGGGCCGATCAAGCTGTTCCTCGACGGCGGAATGCTCAACGGCACCGCCTACATGCGGCAACCGTGGCCGCCCGGTCCGACCTACCAGATCACCGAGACGGACTACCGCGGACTGCTGTTCCTCCGCCGGAGACGCTGAACACCACCGTCGAGGAGGCCGTCCGCCGTCGCTGGCAGGTGACAGCGCACACCGCCGGCGAGGGCGCGATGGACGTTCTGCTCGACGCCTACGAGCACGCCAATCGCACGACACCGATCCGTAAACTCCGCCTTTGCATCACCCACGCCAACTTCCCGTCGCAGCGGAACCTGGAGCGATGCCGCGCTGGGTGTCGTCGCCGACGTACAACCGGCGTGGCTGTACAAGGACGGCGCCACGCTCGCCCGATTGCTCACGCCTGAGCGGGTGCGCTGGTTCCAGCCGTACCGCACCTGGCTGGAGTACACCGTCATCGGCGGGGGCAGCGACCACATGCTCCGCTACGACTCGCTCGACTCGACGAACCCGTGGAACCCGTGGCTCGGCATGTGGACGGCGTTGACCCGCCGCACCGAGCGCGCCGGCGTGCTCGTGCCCGACGAGCGGCTGACCCGCGAGCAGGCGGTGCGGCTGTACACCACGGGCAGCGCCTACGTCACCGGCGAGGAGACGCGCAAGGGGAGTTTGGAGGTCGGCAAACTGGGCGACCTGATCGTTGTCGATCGCGACGTACTGACGTGCCCGGTCGATGACGTGCGCTCGGCACGAGTGTTGCTCACCGTGGTCGGCGGCAAGGTGGTGGTCGAGCGGCCGCTGCCGGCGGGCGCGGCCGCTCCTTGACGGGAAGCGCACTTCTCACCATCATCCATCGTTGGGAATCCGCGGGGCCGACAACCGGGAGGCAGGTCATGAAGTGGGAAGGGCGTGAGGAAAGCGGCAACGTCGAGGACCGTCGCTCCCTGGGACGAGCAGGTCTCGCCATCGGCGGCGCCGGCAGTCTGCTGGTGCTGGTGCTGGCACTTGTGTTCGGCGTCGATCCGCAGAAGTTGGCGCAGCTGGTCGGCGGGGCCGGCGGCGGACCACAGGCGGGCCAGCAGGGCGAGGCCCCACAACGGCCGGTCGATCCGGAAGAGGAGCGGCAGGCCCAGTTCACCCGCGTCATCCTCCGCGACACCGAGGTGGTGTGGGAGGACCTGTTCACCCGCATGGGTAAGCGCTACGAGAAGCCGACGCTGGTGCTCTTCACCGGCCAGGTGGACTCGGCGTGCGGCTCCGCCGACTCGGCGGTCGGCCCGTTCTATTGCCCTGGCGACACCAAGGTGTACATCGACCTGGGGTTCTACAAGGACATGCAAAAGCAGCTGGATGCGCCCGGCGAATTCGCCCGCGCCTACGTGATCGCCCACGAAGTCGGCCATCACGTCCAGCGGCTGCTCGGCTACTCGGCGGCGGTCGACCGGGTGCGGCGGACCGGGTCGAAGGTGGAGGCCAACCGGGCGTCGGTGCGTCTGGAACTGCAGGCCGACTTCCTGGCCGGCGTGTGGGCGCACCACGGGCAGGAGAAGTTCAACTTCCTGGAAAAAGGCGACGTCGAATCGGCGCTGAACGCGGCGTTCCAGATCGGCGACGACCGGCTGCAGAAGAAGGGCCGCGGAGTGGTGGTGCCCGACTCGTTCACCCACGGCACGTCGGCACAGCGGATGCGCTGGTTCAAGGAGGGGCTGCGGACCGGCGACGTGAGCAAGGCGCGAGCGCTGTTCGACCTGCCCTACGAGGAACTGTGACCGATCGCCGCGCCCTCGCTCGCCGCGGCCTTCCCCATCGCCCCTACAATGGAGGGGTGAGAGGACGCGCATCGCCACGAACCCCGCGAGCGGAGGAGAAGAGGGCGTGATTCCGGCAGGCACCCGACCGAGCACCCTGGCCGAGCTGCGGCACAGCGGGTGGCAGTCCCGCACTGTCAAGCAGGAGATCCGCGACAACTTCCTCCGCCAGTTGAAAGACGGCGGCGATCTGTTCCCCGGCATCGTCGGCTACGACTCCACCGTCATCCCCGAGATCAACCTCGCCCTCATCGCCGGGCACGACATGCTCTTTTTGGGCGAGAAGGGGCAGGCCAAGAGCCGCCTCATGCGCTCGCTCGTGCGCTTCCTCGACGAGGAGCTTCCGTATCTCGACATCCCCGGCTGCCCCGTCCACGAGGACCCGTTCAAGCCGATCACCGCGATGGGCAAACGCTTCCTCGCGGCGCGGGCCGAGGACGAGACGCCTATCGCCTGGTGGCCGCGACGCGAGCGCTACGCCGAGCGCCTTGCTCCCGGCACCAAGTTCGCCGACGTGATCGGCGAGATCGACCCGGCCAAGCTGGCCGCCGGCACCAGCATGGGCACCGAGGACGCCCTGCACTTCGGCCTGATCCCGCGCATGCACCGCGGCATTTTTGCGATGAACGAGATCCCCGAACTCGACGAACTGGTGCAGGTCGGGCTGTTCAACATCCTCGAAGAGCGCGATGTGCAGATTCGCGGCTACCCGGTGCAGTTCGACCTCGACATCCTGATCCTGTTCTCGGCCAACCCGGCGACCTACAACCGCTCCGGCAAGGTGATCCCGCAGCTGAAGGACCGCATCGGCTCGAACATTCACACGCACTACCCGCTCGACCGCGGCCTGGGCATCGACATCATGGAGCGCGAGGCGAACGTCGATCTGGGCGGGACGTACCCGGTGCTGGTGCCGCTGTTCATGAAGGAGATCATCGAGCAGATCTCGATCTGCGCCCGCAAGTCGAAGTACGTCGACCACCAGTCCGGCGTCAGCGCCCGCTTCTCGATCGCCAACTACCGCACGATGGTGGCCAGCGCCCGCCACCGTGCCGTCCGCCTCGGCGAGAAGCCGGCGGTGCCGCGAATCAGCGACCTGGGACATCTGTATTCGTCGTCACTGGGCAAGCTCGAGCTGGACCTGATGGGCAGCCAGCAGATGTCCGAGCGCCAGGTGCTGGAGGCGATCACCGCCGAGGCGATCCGCACCGTGTTCGAGGAGTACGTCGACAAGCACGGGCTGGAGGAGGTCGCCCAGGTGTTCGGCAAGGGCGTCAAGGTCGAGGTCGGCGACATGCTGCCGAGCGGACACTACGCCGAGCGAATGAAGCGCGTGCCGAAGGCGTGGGAGAAAGCGTTCGAGGTGAACGCCTCGGAAAGCGAGCCGGTGCGAGCGTCGTGCGTCGAGTTCGTCCTCGCCGGACTGTACGCCACCGACCGCATTTCGCGGGCGCAAAAGCACGGCCGCATCACCTACGAAGTGAGATAAGAAGAGGGGAACCACAAAGGACACAAAGAGCACGAAGAAAGCACAGAAAGAGAAGACAAGATAAAAGAGATAAACAATATCGAAATAGTCGACGCCATGCGTGTCTCCGCAGTGCGTCGAAGGGTCGAACTTTTAGCCCCCGGTGTGTTCACCGGGGGCTAAACACTGGGGGCGGATGCGGAGCGCTCCGTGGGTGGTCGTCGACACGCACTTGCCCCCGGTGTGTTCACCGGGGGCTAAAATGAGGACCTCGCTCAACGGGATTGGCCCAGAACGTCTGGCCCCCCTGCTCAGCGCAGCCCGGTGAGTTGCAAGAAGCGGTCGCCGAAACCGTTCTGGGCGGTGGCGGTGCGGCTGGCGCTGTCGGGGTTGTGCAGCAGTTCGGCCCAGGCCTGCGACTCGGGCGGCAGGTTGCGGCCGGTGGCGTTCACCAGCGACTCGTGGGCAGCGTTGCGCAACGGCACGTCGTCCTCGGTCTTCAGCTTCTCGGCGGCGCGGAGCGTCTCGACCAGGGCGGCGGTGCCCTGGTACTGCTGGAAGTTGCCCAGGGCGCGGGCGGCGGCGATCCGCTCGTCCAGCTTGTGCTGGCGATCCTGGTCCGGCCCCTCGACCGGCGGTTCGCGAAGGACGCGGACGAGCAGGTCGACGGCCGCCGGGTTCTTCGTCTCGCCCAGCGCCGTGATCGCCTGGCGGCGGATGATGGTGGCGGTGGCCGGCGGGAAGCTGCCGGCGCGATAGTACGCTTCCTTCAGCCCCTCGGCGGCCCGCGGGTCGCGGAATCGACCGAGGGTCGAAATGGCGGCCAGTCGGCACCACGGCTGCGTTTCGTGGGCGGCGCTGTAGTTCAGCACCGCCACCACGGCGTCCTGGTCCTCCTGCGAGCCGCCGTTGGCCGATGGCTCCTTCAGGCATCGCAGCGCTCGTGCCCGCTCGTTGCCGTCCTTGCTGGAGCGGATGACAGCGAGCGGCTCCGGCGGGTCGCGGAAGACCTCGAAGTTCATCTTCCGCCAGCTGAATTCATCAAACCCGCTGCAACCCACCAGCCCGGTCAGGGCGGCGGCCAGCAGCCCCGCCAGCCAGGCCGGTCGGCCACCGTTGCGCGGGCCGGTCGTGCCAAGTTCAGTCACCGCCGTCCTCCCTTCGCCAACCTCCGCAGCCGTCGGCCCCCTTCGCCACCTCCGTCCGATCGCGCCCGCAGGACGGAGCGCGGCCGGTCTCGCGCCCCGGACGGCGCGAGCTGGTATCGTTCGACGGGCTGCGAGCCTGGTAGAACAGGTGGGGCGGGGGTATACCCACCTGTACCGCGGAAGGCAAGAGCAAATTCAACCCCACGGAGGGAGCGCGTCATGTCCAGGCGGAGGCGGCCGGCGGTGTTTCACGGGACGATGGCGGCGGTGGTGGTCGTCGCCCTGGTTGGGCTGCTGTTCGCGGCGCTGCCGCTGCCGTGGACGTGGTACGGGCTGCTCGCCGCCTACCTGATCACCGTCACGCTGGTGACGTTCGCCTACTACGGCTACGACAAGTGGCGAGCGCGGACCGGCATGTCGCGGGTGCCGGAGGTGGTGCTGCACGGACTGGCGCTGGCTGGCGGCAGCATCGGAGCGTATGCCGGGATGCTCGTATTCCGCCACAAGACGGTCAAGGCACCGTTCCGGCTGATCTTTCGCATCACCGTCGTGATGCAGGTGCTGCTGATCGCCGCGGTGCTCTACCGGCTGTGGAAGAACAGCGGGGCGTGACACGGCAAGATCCGCGGCGCCAAACAGAAGTACAGGACAGGAGTCCACCGGCGGGGATTGTCAACCCGCCGGGCACCTGATTGAATCGACGAGGACTTCTCTCCCGGAACCCGTACCATGACGCCGGTCCTGCACCGTCTGCAACAGTCGTTGCCCAAGCCGCTCCTGTTCGCCCTGTACGGGGCGGTCGGCGGGCTGCTCGGCGCCGTGGTGCTGGGCGAGTTGCTGTGGGCGCTGCTCCGTCCGCCGGCGGCACGGGCCGCGGTCGCCCCGCCGCTGCGGCTGGCCGTTTCGCCCTCGGTCGCCGTCTATCAGAAGGGCCGTAACCAATTCGCCGTTCGCCTGCACCGCACGGACTATCCGGCGGCGGTGACGGTTCGGGCCGACGGGCTGCCGGCGGGAGTGACGGTCGAGCCGGTCACGCTGGCCGCCGATCAGACCGAGGGCGACGCTGGCGGTCGCCTCCTCCTCGTCCGCCCCTGTCGGGATGACGCCCGTCACCGTCACCGCGACCGGGACGGGCGACGACGCACCGACGGCCACGGCAACGGTCGAGCTGACCGTCCGGCGTTCGTTCCGCCGCCGCCGGCGCGCGCTGGCGGCGTCGCCGCGGATGGCGGCTGGAACAGGACGGCACGAACCGGCTGCAGGTGCGGATCGCCCGCGATCGCTTCGCCGGCCCGGTCCGCGTGGCCGCTGTCGGACTGCCCGCCGGTGTGACCGCTGCAAGCGGCGCCCTGCCGGCGGATCGGGATACGATCGAGTTAGACCTTACTGCCAGCGCCGGGCCGCGGTCGGCAAACGGGCGGTGACGGTGCAGGCGGCAGCGGCGGAGGGCAAGCCGGCGGCGGAGACGGCGGTCGACCTGGGGGCGACACGGTTCCGGCCAGCGCAGGTGGACGTGGTGTTTGTGCTGGACGTGACCGGCAGCATGGGGCGAGAAATCCGCGGGGTGCAGGCGGGCATCGTCGACTTTGCCCGCGAGCTGCAGCGACGGCGGCTGGACGCTCGCGTCGGCCTGCTGGCGTTTCGCGACCGGCCCAACGGCGAGGAGGCGGAACAGTTGCGGTTCGAGGACGGCGCGCCGTTCACGCGCGACGTGGCCCGGTTCGCGAAGGAGGTCGGCCGGCTGGAGGCGAAGGGCGGCGGCGACAGGCGGAAAGTGTGCTCGACGCGGCCGAGCCGGGCAACGCGGCTGCCGTTCCGGCCGGAGGCGGCGCGCGTGCTGCTGCTCATCTGCGACGACGTACCGAAACTGCCGGACAAGGAACTGCGCACCCCGAAGGCGTGTAACGATCTGCTGCGCGCGCGGTCGATCGCCCAGTTGCACGTCGTCGTCCGGCGCACGAACCTGTCGCATTACGAGGAGATTCGCGAGGGGATAAAGGGACAGTTCTTCAATCTGGACGCGGTTCGCGCGGCCGGACCAGCCTGGCGGCGGCACTGCCGACGGTGAGCCGGGCGATCGCCACCCTGCTGCCGCCGCCGCTGCCGCCGGCGCGACGAGGCGCCGACCCCGCCGCCGGCGCGCGAGGTCGGCGAGTTGCCGCCGGTCGCCCCCGCCGCCGGTACTCAAGGGGTGCAGTCCGACGTGGCCTTCGACGCCGACGCCGGCACCCAGGTTCGCCTGACCGCCGCCACCGGGCTGTGGACGGCCGCGGTGGCGGGGCTGATCTGTCTCGCCCTGGTGGCGGGGCAACAGCTCTACCTGCGGCAGACGTGGCCGTCGTCGACGGAGGGGCTGCGCGGGCTGCTCGGCGGCGGGCTGGCCGGGCTGGTCGGCGGCGCGGTGGGGCAGCTACTGTTCCAGCTGACGGCCGGGACACTGGGCGGCGAACCGCTGTTCCGCGTGGTCGGTTGGGCGCTGCTGGGCGGGCTGGCGGGACTGGGGCTGGCGTTCTTCATCCCGAATTTGCGCCCTTCGCGCGGACTGCTCGGCGGACTGGCCGGCGGGCTGGCGGGGGCAGCCGGGTTCCTCGGCGTCGGCGCGGTCATCGGCGGTGATGTCGGCGGGCGGGTGATCGGCGCGGTTCTCCTGGGAGCGGCGATCGGGCTGATGGTGGCGCTGGCCGAGCGGGTATTCCGGCGCGTCTGGCTGGAGGTCCGCTATTCGCCGCGCGAGCAGGTGAGCGTGACCCTCGGCCCGGAGCCGGTGAAGATCGGCAGCGACGCCCGCGCTGCACCGTCTACGCTCGCGGGGTGGCGCCGGTGGCGCTGCGGCACTGGGTGCGCGAGGGCACGGTGTACTGCGAGGAAGCGGCCACGCCGCCACGGTGACAGTGGCCCCCGACGTGCCGCGGACGCTCGGCACTCTGACGCTGACGGTGCGGTCGGCCGCCGTCGCCGCCGCGGCGTGCCGCCACCGGCGCCGTCGGTGCCCCGCCGGCGGTCTCGCCGCCGACGCCGGTGGCCGGCGAGAACCGCTGCCCGGAGTGTGGCCGGGTGTGTCCCGGTCCCGTCGGCCGCCGCTATTGCGTGACCTGTGATCGTACCTTCTGACCGGGGACCGTCCGTGCGAGGTCGAGCGGTGGGGCGCGGTCGTGGACGCGAGTGCTGCTCGGTGACCCGGCGTGGGAACGATGGGCCGTTGGGTGCCATGCCCACGCTGGCGTGGGCATGCCGCGCTACTCTGACCGGCCCGGTCGGCGTGGCGGGACGCACTCCATGCCGCCGGCCGTGGGCATGGCGCAAAGCAACCTAGTAGACCCGCCTCGTCAACCATACGGCAGATGGCGGGTGCCATGCCCACGCTTCGTGGGCATGCGGCCTTGCACCGACCGGCCCCGTCGGTGTGCCATGACTCGCACTCCATGCCCACGCCGAGCCGTGGGCATGGCACAGAAGGGGTTCCTCGGCCATCGCCGACGTTCGACGGCTATTGACGAGTAGAGTTATTTGAACTGAGGGCCGCCCCATGACCAGGTGGTGTCGGCTGCTCGGCTGCCTGCTCGTCGCATTCCTGGGGCCGACGGCGCGGGGGCGACGATCTGGCGGCGGCACGCGAACGGCTGATCGACCTGCGCCGGGACGTGATCGGACTGGAAGCGCGTCTCGACGCGCTGGGCCCGGAACGTGAAGAGGTGCTCCTACGGAAGGCACCGACGGACAGCGGGGTGACGTCGGCGTTGCCTGCGGCGGTGCGCGGGTCGATCGCGCCCTGCACGCCAGTCCGGAGCTGACCGGCCTGCGCGCCCGAGGCCGACCGCCAGCTGCTCGCGCTCGCCCGGCAGGCGGAGGCCGACGCCGAGGCGATCGTCGGGCCGGTGGCGAGCGGCGCAGGAACGGGCGATCACTGGCCGAACGCGAACGGCAGGCGCGGGTGGAGGGCGCGGTTCGAGGCGCCGATCGGGAAGACCCTCCCCTGCTTCCGCCCGGTCCGGCGCGGCGGCTGGCTGGCGATCGCGGCGGCGGTGTGCCTGCTCGCCGGCCTGTACCTCGCCGCGCGACGTCACAGTCGAGCGGGGTGGCTCGTCGCCCTGGCACTGGTGAGCCTGGCGGGCGTGGCCGGACGGGATTCGGCCGCAGCGGCTGCTGCGACCCGGCGGCACCACCGAGCGCCTTCGTGGAGTTTATGGATGAACAATGGGACGAGATGAGGTCGCACAGGGAGGCGCTTGGAGGCGGATCCTCGCTCGCCGCCGAGGAGCGCGTGCGACCGCTGCGGCAGACGAGGCCCGCGCCGCGCTCGGCCGGTTGCTCGCATCTGCCATCCGCGCCGAGCGGTTCCGCGAACAGGCCGCCGCACTCGAGGGCGACACCGACCGGCGGACCCGAACGCTCGATGAGGAGCAGGCCGCGGCACGCCGACTGGCTGGAGAAGGCGGGGTCGGTTGCAGGCGGCCGGGTGTGTCGCGGTCATTGCCCTGGCGTTCGTCCCGTGGCTGGCGGCAACGACGCGGCGGGCATGGCGACGGGCGGCCCAGCGGCGCCGCTGTCCGGTCTGTGCGACGGGCATGCTCGTCAATCTGCCGGTCAGCGGCGGGGACGTCGACCGGCTGGTCGGCTGCCCGCGCTGCGGCTATCGCATCCCGCGGCTCTACCGGGCGCTGCCGCGGCTGAGCTTCCTCGCCGTCGGCATGCCAGCCAGCGGCAAGACGCACTGGCTGGTCGAGGCGTTTCACCAGATCAGCCGGCGGAACGTCCCCGCCGAGGTGGTCGTCGAACCGCTCGGCCCGGCGGAACGGGTGGCGGCGCTGCAGACGGCGGTGCGGGCGGTGTGGGAGGGACAGGGGAGCGTGCGCGCGGCGCTGGCGGCGATCGCCGGCGACGGCCCGCTGGTGCTGCACGGCAAGGACCCGCGGCGGAGCGACCCGGGCGCACTGCTGCATCTGTTCGAGGCTCCCGGTCGCCGGCCGGACGAGACGGACAGGGCACGCATCGAACGGACGACGGGCGTCCTCCTCTTTCTCGATCCGACGCAGCCGGTGGCGGTGCAGCAGCGCTGGCTCGACGAGCTGGTGGCGCGGCTGCGCGTGGTGCGGCGCGTCGCGGGCGGACGGCCGGTGCCGCTGCCGGTGGCGGTGTGCCTGGCGCGGCTCGACCGCGTGCCGGGTGGGACCGACGCCGGGGCGCTGGCGCTGCCGTGGCTGGAGCAACTGCAGGCGACGATGCGCAGCCGCGTTGACCGCACGCTGGTGCTGCGCCGATCGGACCTGGTGCGGACGCAACTGCCGGCGCTGTTTCCCGGCTGGAACCTGGTCCGCACGCTGGAACAGGCGTTCGGCGGGGAAGTCGTGTTCTTCCCGATGAGCACGGTCGGTATCGCCGAGGGCGAGCGGCTGCTGGCGGTGCAGTCCGAGGATGGCGTGGTCGATCGTTTCCTGATGCCGTTCGGGATTCTGGAGCCGCTGTTGTGGCTGATGCACCGGCGCGGCTACGATGTTCTTGACTGACCTCCCGAGGCGCGGCGATGGCACCGGACACGACGCTGATCGAGTATCCGCGGGTCTTCGAGTACGTCGAGGCCCTGCAGCACCCGGATCGCTGTTTCCGCGATCCGGCGCTGCGCGCGGCCGCGCCCGACACCGACGGCCGCGGCGACCCACTGCCGCGCACCGGCGGGCACGCGGCGGTGTTCAAGCTGGTGCGCGGCCCGACGGCGACGGCGGTCAAGGTGTTCAAGAACCCGCGTGCCGATCGGCAGGCGCGCTACAAGGCGGTGTCCGAGCACCTGGCCCGCCAGCCGTCGCCGTACCTCGTCGGGTTCCGCTACGATCCGCAGGGAGTGCGCGTCGCCGGCCGGTGGTATCCGCTGCTGGCGATGGACTGGGTCGACGGCGTGCCGCTGATGCGCTGGGTGGGCGAGCGGGTCGGCCGCCGGGACGCCGCCGCGCTGGCGGCGCTGGCCGATCGCTGGGTGGAGATGCTGCGGCAGCTCCAGGCGCGACAGGTCGCGCATGGCGATTTGCAGCACGGCAACGTGCTGGTGGTCGACGGCGAGCCGGTGCTGGTGGACTACGACGGCATGGGTGTGCCGGCGCTGGCGGGGCAGGAGAGTTTGGAAGGCGGGCTGCCCGGCTATCAGCATCCTGGCCGCGAGGGGCAACCGCTGTCGCCGCGCCTGGACGACTTCGCCGCCTGGGTGATCTGGCTGGCCCTGCGCGGCCTCGCCGCCGACCTGTCGCTGTGGCGACGCTTCGTCGAGCGTCCGGACAACGAAAACCTGCTCTTCACCGACGCCGACCTCGTCCGACCGCAGGCGTCGGCGTTGTGGGATGCGCTGGTTCGCTCGCCCGACGCCGAGGTGGGGCGGCACGCTGCCGTTCTCCGCGCCGCCTGTCACGGGCCGTTCGACCGGGTGCCGCCGTTCTCGTTCGAGGCGCCGCCGCTGATCGACCCGGCCGGGGACACGCTGGACCTCGACGCCGGCGCCATGGATACCGTTGAGGCGCCGCCGAGGCGGGCGACGGAGCCGCCGGTCCGCGGGACGAACGGGACGGCCCTGCGCCGCGACGCCTGTCTGGCGGCGCTGGCGTGCGTGCCCCGAGAGCCGACTGAGGCGGCCGACCGGGCGTTCCTCGCTGCGTGGCAGGACGACGTGCTGGCCGGCGCGTCCGAGGCCGAGCCGTTCAGGCCGCGGCTGCACGCAGCGCGCGCGGGTGCAGGTCCTCGACGAGCTGACCGCCGCGCGACGCCGGCGCCGACGAGGCGGCGGTCGAACTGGCCGGCCGGCTGCCGCGGTTCTACACGCACGACGCCGGCCGCGTCCGCCGGGTGGACGAGGCGCACGCGCGCGGCTGCGGCTCGGCGACGTCCTGCGCTCGACGCTGGCCACCCGGCCCTCTCGGATCTGGCGCTGGCCGCGGCGTGGGAGGATTACACCCGCGCCGGCGGGGCGCTCGCCGATCCCGGGCAGCACGAGCGCTGTCTGCTGGCGGTCCGGCGGCGGCAGGCGCTGTCGACATTTCGCCAGGCGACGCCGGGACTGCCGGTCGACCTGGCGGACGCCAACGTACTGCTGTGCTGGCGCGAAGGCGATCTCGGCGATTGTCCCGACGTCACGGCCCACGAGCGGCAGCGCGTCGACGAGGCGCGGCGGCGCTCGGCGCTGTGGCACGATCTGGAGGAGGCGTTACGGCGCGGCGATCCGCGCGACGTGGAGCGGCTCCTCGCCAGCCCGCTGCTGACCAGCTATCCGCCGCTGGCGCGACGCCGGCCGGAGGTCGACGCCCTGCTTCGCCAGGGCGCGGCGGTCGGGCACCTGCTTGACGTCCTTCGCTCTCACCGGGCGGACGATGCGCCCGTCGCCCTCGACCTGTCGCCGATCGCCGCTCATCCGCGGCTGTTCCTGCCGCTGGCCGAGCCGGTGCGGGCCATGCTGGCGCGGGAGGTCGGACGGGCACGGCTGCGCTCGCTGGCCGACCCGGAGGTACTTGCCGGCCCGGCGGACGGGTGGGGCGTGGTGGTGCGGTGGGGCGGGTGGACGTGGGCGACGTTCGGGCTGGGCGAGCGGACGTGTCGGTGGCGGTCGACCCGGACCGCTTCTTCGACCGGCCCGACGGGGTGGCCACGCTGCCGGTCAAGGAACGGGCGTTCGGCGCCGCCGGCGGGCTGGCGCCGACCGCGCCGGCCGGGGCGCGTCATCTGTGCGTCACCGTCTGGCCGGTGCTGCGGCTGGCCGCTCTGAACGTCGAGGCGGCCGGTCCGCCGCTGCACCTCGGCCCGATCGCCGCGCCGGATCGGCCGGCCCGGCGCGGCCTGTGGCGGCGGCTCCTTCGTCAATCCAGTGAATAACGTCTTATCGGGAGTCGAATGGCGGTGGTGGGACGGTTACTGCTGGTCGTGCTGGTGAGCGTGCCGCTGCTGGTGCGCCCGCATCGAGCTGGCGAGGGCGAGGCGGCGGCGATCCCGGCCGTTGCCGCGTCGCCGGTGGCAGACGTCCCCCGTGCCACGCGGCTGCCGTCGTCGACCGAGGTCGAGGCGGCGCTGGCGGCCGTCGTCGCCGGGCGGGCGGCGGACGCCGACACGCCGCTGCGCGACGCGACGCCAGCTGGCAGCGGCACGACCTGGCCGGCCGGTTCGTCCGCGCCGCCGGCGAGGAGTGCGACGCCGAGGGCCAGTTTCCGACCGACCCGGCCCGCTTCGACTGCCCGGAGCTGCGGCAGACGCTGGAGGAGCTGCGCGAGGGCGTTCGCGAGATCGTGACGCGGCGGCGACGGCTGGAGAACGAGCACGCCGACGCGGAGCTGACGCGGCTGCTGCGCGACTGGGTCGTCCGCTGTCAGAAGACCGACGCCGCCCGGCTGCCCGCCTTCGACCGCGACGCCATCGCGCGGGCGGGGCGGGCGACGGAATCGCTGGCCGGCCTGGTGCGCGACGGGGCCGGCCGGCCGCACCTGCTCGGCAAGGTGCCGGCCCTGCGCACGCGCTGGGACGCGGCGGCGCGGGTGATCGAGGCGAGCGGCGAGGGAGACGGGTTGGCGACGCTCGACGCGGTGTGCCGGCTGCTCGGCAGCTGGAGCGACGGCCGCACCATCGCGCGCGGCGTGCTGCGGCGGCAGACCGCTCTGCCCGAGGCAGTGCCGCTGGACACGCGCGTGCGGCTGGTCACCGCCAACGGCACCGTCGCCACCCGCGACCGCAAGGACGTCCACATCTGGTGGAGCGACGGCACGTCCGAGCGGCTGGCGCCGAAGTATGACGAGTTTCGCCTTACGGAAGATCCCGAGCTGAAGCGGCGCGTGCAGGACTTCGACCCGACCGGCAACGGCGGTCAGACATTCAAGGGGATCGAGCCGACCGAGCGAAGCCGCGCCGCCCGCCGCTACAACCGCGCCGTCGCCGCCCTGGGCGCCGACTGGTCGCTCGATCGCCTGCGTCGACTGCGCCAGGAGTGCGAGCCGGGCAAGGACTACCTCGGCGAGACGTGGACCCGCATCGATCAGGCGGCGCGGACCGCCGAACGTTATCCCAACCTGTTCGAGTAAGGGCATACTCGTGACATTGCACTCTGACCTGCCGCTGCTGTTCGCCGACGCCTCGCTGTGGCCGTCGGCGGTGCTGCTGACCGCCCTGGTCGTCGCGCTGGCTGGGGTGTTGGTCGTCCGGCTGGCCCGGGTGCGGGGGGTGACGTCGACGCGCGGCGATCGGCCAACGGCGGACGACGACATGCAGGTGCATCTGGACGTGGACGAGCGCGGCGAGCCGCTGCCGGCTGCGCGGGTCGATCCGACGCTGGCGCCGTGCCCGCGCTGCGGCCGCTTCGTCCCCGGGCCGGTCGGGCGCCGCTACTGTCCGGCCGACGATCTGTATTTTTGACCGCGGGCCACTCGCCGCGTCCGAGGGTTTCGCCGATGACCGACAGCTCGCAGCGTTACCGCCAGCCGATCAGCCGGGCTAACCCCGGCTGCATCGTCTTCCTCGTCGATCAGTCGAACTCGATGACCGACGGCATCGCCGGCAGCCCGCGCGCCAAGGCCGATGCGCTGGCGACCGCCATCAACCGTTTCCTGCGCGACCTGACCACCGAATGCCTCAAGGGCGACGCCAAGCCGTGGAACTACTTCGCCGTGTCGGTGGTCGGCTACTGCACCGATGACGAGGGCCGCCCGCTTGTCGGCCCGGCGTTCCAGGGCAAGCTGGCCGGCCGCGACCTGGTGAGCGTCGTCGACCTGTTCGACTACCCGCTCCGCGAGGTGGTCAAGGAAGTCGACGACGGCGACGGCGGGCTGATCCGCAAGCGGAGCTACGTCTGGTACGACCCGGTCGCCCGCGGTGGCACGCCGATGACGCACGGGCTGTACCACTGCCACCGCATCGTCGCCGGCTGGATCGCGGCGCACCCGGCCAGCTTCCCGCCGATCGTCATCCACATCACCGACGGCGAGCCGACCGATGGCGACCCGGAGCCGGCCGCCGCGTCGCTGCGCGGACTGTCGACCGCCGACGGCAACGTGCTGGTGTTCAACTGCCACCTGTCCGACCGCGACGTGCCGGGCGTGCTGTTCCCGGCGTCGGAGGCGGAACTGCCCGACGAGTATTCGCAGCTGCTGTTCCGCATGTCCAGCCTGCTGCCGGAGCAGTGCCTGGCGCTGGCGCGGGCGAAGGGGTTCGCCGTCGCCGCCGGGGCGCGGGGGATGGTGCTCAACGCCGACAGCACGGCGCTGATCCAGCTGATCCACATCGGCACGACCATCAAGAAGGCGCTGCGGTGACGCCGCGAGGTGATGCCATGCAGCCCGGTCCGCCGTCGCCGCGCCTGTGCGTCGTGCTCGTCGTCCGCCTGGCCGCCGACCGGGTCGACGCGGCGCGGCGACTGATCTCCGGGATTCTGACCGGCCTGGCGGCGCTCGCTCACCGCGGCGCGCTGGAGCCGGTGCAGGTCGATGTCGCCGTGCTGTCCGCCGCCGGGGCGCAGCTGCCGGACACCAGCGCCGACCGACCATTCCGATCGCTGTCAGAGGCGGCCGCGCTGCCGGTGGGGCGGCTCGACACGGAGGGTGACGGAGCGGCCGCGCTGGCGTCCGTCGCCGCGGCGGTACAGGGGTGGTTATTGCGGCAGGATCACCCACTGCGCCCGCTGGTCGTGTATCTGACGGACGAGGACGGCATCGACGCCGTCGCCGATCTGCCGGGGCGGCTGCTGCGCCACCTGACCGTTCCGGCCGGCCCGCTGCTGCTGGCGACGTGCGGCTTCCCGGCGGAACGAGGCCGCGTGGTGCCGATGCCGAGCCGCAAGGACGACGTGCCGGAATCGGCGTGGCGGACGGCGTGGGCGGCGTGCAGTCGCGGGCACACCGCTGCCGGCGAGGAGACGCACGCGGCGCGCTCAACGACCCGTCGCCGGCGGCGCTGATCCGGCTGGTGCGCCACCTCAGCCGGCAGACGGAGGCGGCGCCGTGGCCGCTTCAACAGGGGACGCCGGCCGGCTGCGATGTCCGCGTTCTGTGGGCGTCGCGCGACGGGCACAGCGACGACGAGTACGAGGATGGCTTCGCCGTCGACGCCGAGGGCGGACGGGCGGTCGTCAGCGACGCGCCAGCCGCCGGCATCTTCACCGCCGGTGGGCCGACCTGCTGACGCGACGGTTCCTGGCGACGAACCTCGACCTTGCCGACGCGACGGCAGTACAGGAGTGGGTGGGCGGTTGCCGCCGCGAGGGCGCGAGGCGATCCGCTACGCCGACCTGCACGGGTTGCAGCAGGACAAGGTCGACTCGACCGACGCCCGCCGCCACCTTCGCCGCGATCGCCGTGCAACGGGTCGACGGCCGGCTGCGCTGGCGGGCGGCGGCGGTCGGCGACAGCTGTCTGTTCGTCGTCCGGGGCGGCGAGATCGCGGCCGCCCTGCCGGTGTGCCGCGCCGCCGACTTCGGGTTTACCCCGGACCTGATCCCCACATTACGCCGATTGTGCCCAAAAGTTCGGTTTGTAACGGCGGAGGGGTTGGGAAAGTTGGGAGATCTGTACGGTCTGGCTACTGACGCGCTGGCCCAGTACTTGTTAAGATCTCACGAGACGAGGGAGCCTATCGACTGGCAGCGGTACTGGGACATGGACGGCGGCGCGTGGCGGGCCGAGCTGGCGCGCCTGCGAGAGTCGGGTCGGATCGCCAACGACGACGCGACACTGGTGCTGCTGCGAGTGAGCGGGTAGAACGCCCGCGCGGGTAACACGCGCCTCCGCCCCTGGCGGCTGGCGTGGGCAGCCGGTTCCGCACGAGACACGAATCCATGCGACAGTACGCGATCCGACCAGTCCTCGCCGCCGCGACGGTGACGGCGGTGCTCGCCGCGCTCGCGCCGCGGGCGACGGGGCAAAACCCGGCCGAGGCGAAGGTGACCGCCGAGGTCCGCAACCTCCTCGCCGCCGACCCGCTGCTGCGTCACGTCCGTTACGATGGCACCGCCGTCAAGGCGACGCGATTGCTGGTCCAGGGCGTCTGTGTCGGCGACGACGACACGCGGAAGACCGCGGTGCGCCGGCATCTGCGCGAGTTGCTGAAGAAGGAGCTACCGTCGCGGCTGCAAGAAGGCCGGCGTGGCCGTGCCGGCGGACGCCGAGGTGGTGCTCGACGAGGCCGACCTGGCCAAGCCCGACGCGCCGCCGTTCCGATTCGTGCCCGGTCCGCACCTGGCATGGCAGCGCGAGGCGGCGAAGGACGCGACACTCGACGGCGTGCTGTTCCTCGACGCCTATTACCAGCCCAGTGGCACGCTGCAGGTGCTCGGCGTGACCGACACGAAGGAGCAGGAGCCACGCGCGGCGGCGCTGGTGAAGACGGACGGGCCGGCGGCGATCACGCTGGTGGCGACCGGCGGCGCGTGGCGGGAGCGGTTGCAAAAGAAGCTGAGCGAGGCGGCGGGGCCGAACCGCAGCCTGTTTCGCCGCACCCGGCTGAACCGCCTGGGGGTGGGAGCTGCGCGAGGGCGAGCCGGAGGCGCAGGCTGGCTGGGTCAGCCTGGAGCCGGCCGCCGGTGGTCGCGAGGTGGCCGCGTCCTGCGGGCAGCGCAGCACGTTGCAAACCGATCTGCACGCGGCGCTGACCGAGACGCGGACGGCGCTGCTGAACGCGCTGCAGGGCGCCGACCCGGCCATCCGGCTGCGCCGCGAGGCGGTGACGCTGCTGCCAACCCGGCCGGTGGCCGACGCGACCGACCTGACGTTCGTCGCCAACCCGGTGCTGGCAGCTGCGTGATCGCGCCGTCACCGAGGCCGGGCTGGTCGGCGTGCTGCTCGCCGATCACGCCTTCGATGAACGCGGCGTGCTGCAGCTGATCGGCGTGGCCCGCAGCGAGGCGCAGCGGAAGGACGTGGTCGCTCGCATCGCCGGGCCGCTCGTCAACGTGCCGGTGGGCGGCGCGGCGTTCCGTGTGCTGACCGACGCCGACCTGACCGCTCCGGTGCAGAAACCGTTTGCCGCCGCCGACGAGAGCCGGACGCTGCGGCGAACGCGGCTCGATCGCGGCACCTTCCGCTACGTGCGTCCGGCAACCGGCGGCGAACCGGAACCGCGCGTGGTCTTCGAGGGGGTGAGTCTGTCGCCCGCTGGCGAGGCGATGGCAGTCCGCGATCGGGTTCACGCCGAGGTCACCCGGCTGCTGGCGGCGCTGAAAGTGCCGTTCGCTCCGCGGCCGGACGACGTGCTGACTGCCGGAGTCCGCCACCTGCCGTCGCCGCTGGCGGCGCTGCGCAGCACGCTCGCTCGCCGACCGCGCCCTCGATGGCGTGCTGTTCGCCGACGTGCATTACACCGCGACGGGCGAGTCTGCAGGTCGACGTGCTGGCGGCCGACGCCGCCAGGCAGGGGGCGGCGGTGCGGACGCTGGTCGAGCGCGCCGAGCTGCCCGAGGCGGTCGTTGCGCCGGCGGGTGTCAGCCGGGCGGCGCAGGTGGTGGTCCGTGAGCACGGCTGGGCGGCGAAGGGGGACAAATGGGCCGACCTGCTGGCGGCGCTGCAGGCGGCGCTGGCCGGGTCGACGGCGCCGGCGGATGCGCTGTTTTCGCGGACCCGGCTCGACCGGGCGACGTTCACCCTCGACGCCGCCGAGCGTCCGGTGCTGACGTTCGCCGGCGTGACCCTGTTTGACCCCGCCGCCGTGCCCGCCGCCGATCGGACGCTGGTCGACAGGTATCGCGCCGCCACCGAGGCCGAGCGGGCGAAGCTGCTGGCGAGCGACGAGTACCGCAAGCCGCCGCATGCCCGCCTTCGCGCCAAACTGCTCGCCGAGGCACGCAAACGGCTGCCGCGGCCGGACTACGACAGCAGCGTCGACCCGGTGGGGCTGGTCGCCTCGCCTGCGCCGCAGGCGCAGCGGGCGCTGCCGGACGAGCTGCGCCGACAGGGCGGCGTGGTCCTCGGCTTCCGCTACGGGCCGGCCGGCGAGCTGGTCGCCGACACCCGCTTCCTCCCCGCCGCGGCCCGGCCAAAGGTAGAGGCCGCCTTCCGCGACCTGCTGCGGACCAGCCCGGCACTCCGCGCCGGCAGCGCCGTCCGCGTCGAGGGCGGCGACGAGCGCGCCGACTGGGCCGGCTGGCTGCGGGCATGGCAGAAACGCCGCGCGGCGAGTAACGACATACTGGCGAAACAGACACGCCTGGACGGCGCGGCGTTCGACTACGACGCCGCTCTGCGGCTGGTGTTGAGCGTGGACGGGATCACCCTGGCGGCGGACGCCGACCGTCCGAAGCTGGCTGACCGGCTGACCGAGATCACCGCCGAGGAGCTGAAGGGGCTGCGCGACTATCGCGTTGACGTTGCCCACCTGCGTGCGGAGCCGTCGGCTCTGCGCGATCTGCAAGCGGCAGCCGTGGCCGACGCGCGGCTCGACGGCGTGCTGTTCGCCGGCGCCGCCTACGACGCCGACGGCGTGCTGCACCTCGACGGCTTCCGTGGCGAGGACGCCAGCCGGCCGCTGCTCCGCACCCTGGTCGCCGACTTCGTCCGCAAAACCCCGCTGGTGCGGCCGACCGACAGCGTCGATGAGGCGATCAAGCCGCTGGCGCCGCTGGCATGGCGAAGCGCCCTCGATCGCGTACAGGAAACGCTCGCCGCGTCGGCCGACTCGCTGCGCCGCCGCACCCGCGTGGATCGCGGAACTTTCCTCCACGGCAAGGATTCTGTCGAGCTGCGCTTCCGCGCTGTCTCGCTCGATCCGAGTCGGAAGACGGACGACCTGCGCACCGCTCTCGACGCCGAACTGCGACGGCAGCTGCCGGCGCTGAAGGGCGTCGCCTTCACCACCGCATTCGACGGCTCGCCGTTCGTCGAAAGCCCGCTCGTCGCCCTGCAGCGGTTGGTGGCGCGCGAGAAGCTCGACGGCGTCCTGTTCCGCGATGCACGTTACGACGGCAAGGGCCGGCTGCTGCTCGATGTCGTGCCGGGCGAGGCGGGGCAGAAGGCGGCAGTCGACGCACTGCTCACGAAACAGCCGCCGGCCGAGTCGCTGCTGCCATCAGCGAAGGTCGAGCCGCGCTGGCAGGTGAGCTACGCGGCGCCGCTGGACTGGGTGCGCTATCTGCGTGATGCTCGCGAGCGGTTCGCTCGTGGCGGCGATGACCCGCTGGCGCGGCGGACGCGGCTCGACCGCGCTATTTCGTCGCCGCCGCCGACCCGACGAAGCCGACCGTGCGGCTGGGAGGGGGTGAGCCTTCAGCCCGCCGACGCTCCCCCGGAGGCGCCCCTGAAGGAGATCGCCCGGCGGCTGACCGACACCGCGCCGCGGTGGCCGGGCTGCAAGCCGTGATCGACGCCGGCGGGGTGACGGTGGTGGAATCGCCGACTCGTCCGCTCCAGGCCGCCGCCGTCCGCGACCCGGCCAACGACGGCATCCTGTTCGAGGATGCGTGGTACGACGCCGACGGCCGGCTGCACTTGCAAACGCTGCTCGCCGACAAGGCCCAGCGCCAACGTCGACCGGCTGCTCGGCGAGAAGGTGGTGCCCGACCGGGTGCTGGCTCGCGACGGGGACCGCAATCCGCCGGCCGTCGAGACGCGGCTGTTCGACCTGCGCGGACTGCTCGGCAACCTGCGGGCGCGGCTGCTCAAGGCTGACACCGCACTGGCGCGGCGGGTACGGCTCGACCGCGGCTTTTTCACCTACCCGGCTGATCGCACCGCCGGGGTGAACCTCAACGTCGGCGGGGTGCTGCTCAAGCCGCTCGCCCGACCCGACGAGGAGAAACAGCTGCGCGAGCGCCTGCTCGACAACGTCGGCACCGCCCTGCCGAAGACGCCGGCCGGCCCGGTGACGGTGCGTGCCGATCTGGCGGTGGTCGACAACCCGGCTCGCTTCCTGCAGTCGTTCGTCGCCACCGTGCCGGCACTCGACGGCGTGGGACTGACCGCCGCGCACTTCGACGACGACGGCAAGCTGGTCGTCGACGGGGTGTGGCGGAGCGCCGGGCAGGAGGCGGAGCTGGCGCGCACGGCGAAGCTGGTGCTGCCGCGCGAACGGGGCACGCTCGACCGTCACGGCGTGGTGTTCCGCTGTACCCCGCTCGACAGCGACCGACTGCTGGCCGAACTGCGCGGCTGGACCGCCGACACGCTGGCCGAGGCGTGGGTCGAGCGGCTGTATTTCGACCGGAATAACGTCCTGACGGTGCAGGGCATCGTCGCGACCACGGAGGACGAAACGGCCATCAAGGGCCGAATGCGCCAGTTGCTCCAGGCCCACCCGCAGTTGAAGGGCCGGAGTCGGCTGGATGGAGCGATCGCTGGCCGCGAGAGGCCGCCACTGGCGACACGCCTTGTCTCGCTGCAGGCGAACCCGAGCGTTGGTGACGAGCCGGGGATGGACTTCCGCTCGCGGCCAGCGATCGCTCCCCGCCTCCGCACCCTGGTGCAGCTGCCGGCCGACGGTGGCACCCCGCCGGCCCGCCGGTGGGACGGCGTGCTGATCCGCCGCGGCTACTACACGCCCGAGGGTAAGTTCGGGCTGCACGGTCTGTGCGACAGCGACGCCCAGCGCAAGGAGCTGGCGGCGTTGCTGACCGAGATCGACGACCAGCCGCCGTACCGCGACGCGCTGCGGGCGGGCGTCGACCTGGCCGGGCTGCGAACCGTCGCGCTGGCGCCGATGCTCGACCGCGTCCGCGCCGTGCTGCCGGGTTATCCGCAGTTCGACCGGCTGCAGATCGACAGTGCCGCCCAGGACGTCGACAACCGGCTGGTGCTGCGCGTGAGCGTGATCGGCCGGACGCCGAAGGCCGATCTCGCCGAAGAATTGCGTAAGCAGTTACTCGCTCAGGAGACGTGGCGGCCCCGCGCCGAGGCCGGGCTGCGCTGGCTGGTGATCGGCCAGCAGCCGGTCGACACCGCCCTGGCAGCCGACCAGCGTGCCCGCGCCGCCGTCGACCTGCATGACGCGCTGGCCGGCCCGATCGCCGGCGACAGCCGGTATGCGGATACGCTCCGCCGGCTCGGCACGACGCTGCGGCACGACTCGGACGACTCGACCGCCTGGTATCTGCGGGCGATGGCGCACCTGCTGGCCGGCGACGAGGGGCAAGCGCGGCTGGCGCTGCGGCGGATGCACCGGCTGGAGCAGGACCGGCAGATCGGCCGGGTGCGCCGGATCGAACGGCTGCGCGCGGTGGAGCCGCTGCAGGGCGACGTGCGGCGGCGGCTGGAGGAGCTGCACCGGCAGGTGGTCCTCGATGTGAAGCGCAATACCCCGCCGCCGACCGTCGCCAGCCGGCCGTGAGCCATCCTTACGCCGGCAGCGTCTCGGCGAACGCCTCGACGTGGATCGGCGTGTCGTCCACCCGGAGACACGCCGCCACCAGCGTCGGCGCCTCCAGACGCACGTCCTCGCCCAGCCCGGCGGAGCGGAATACCTCCTCCCGGTCGGCCGGGGCGGTCGCCAGCCACGCCTGCACCTGGTCGACGGGAACCGGCGTCTGGTCCTTCTTCATGCGGGCGTCGATGGCGTAGGCGCGGACCAGCTTCGGCCACAGCCGCGCCAGCGTCGCCGGCCGGTCGAACAGGTCGAGGCCGACGATCTGCCCGCCGTAGGCGAACACCGCTCCGGCGGCGCCCTCGGGCGGTGTCAGCTGCTCGGCCATTTCGCGGAGCACCGGCTCGGTGTCCTCGTAAGCCTTGTCGAGATAGGCGGACTCGGAGTAGGACATCGTCTCGCCGAGCTTGCGGTCGACCTCGCGCCACACCGCGCCCTGGTTCGACTGGGCGCGGCCGGAGACGCGGTAGCTGTCCGTGACCTGGCTGTGCATCATCTTGCGCAGCATGCTGTGCGACCCCGAGCCGCTGCCGTGGAACGACTTGCTGCGGTGCGCCCACCGGCCGCGCTCGACGCAGCTGACCGGGATCGGCAGCGTGGCGTTGCCGGCGACCAGGATGCTGGCGTTGAGTACCCGGTTCTGCTTGCCGCCGGCGAGGTGCTCGCCGGCCATCAGGAACACCGGCCGGGCGTCCTTGTTGGTCACGCGCAGGGTCGGCACCGACCCGCCGTCGCTCACCTCGGTCACCTCGATGCCGCCTTCGGCGACCGCCTCGTCGAGGGTGCGGTAGTCCGGCCCCGGCGGGGTTTCCCACCGCAGGGGGAACACCTGCAGCCCGCCGGCCTCGACCGGCGCGCCGATCGTCAGGTGCCGCAGCCGTTCGCCGAGAGTCGTCTTGCTGGTTTCGCTCATCGCTCGCTCCTCCGGGGTCGAACTCCGTATGCTGGGGACTATGAACGCCGAGACAACCAAGGTGCGCTGGGATCCTGCCGCGCTCGTCAGCTTCCTGCTCGGGCTTTGCTCGCTGGCGCTGTGTCTGCTAGCACTGACAGGGATTCCGGCCATCGTGTTCGGGCTGCGCGGTCTGCGCCGCGTCAACACGGCCGACGGACGGCTGCGCGGCCGGCGGCTGGCACTCGCCGGGCTGACCCTCGGCACGGTCGGGACCGCCGCGACGATGGTCGGTGCCGCCGCCATCGTGGTGGTCCAGCTGCGCGCCACCAGCTACCGCGTCGAATGCGTTAACCGGCTGCGACAGATCGGCATCGCCCTGAATAAATACGCGGATACCCACCAAACTTTTCCGCCGGCGACCCGCGACCCGGCCGCGCTGCCGCCGGAACGCCGGCTGAGCTGGCTCGCCGACGTGCTGCCGCTGCTCGCCGAGGGGGCGGCGGTGAATGCGTCGTATCAGGAGCTGGCGCGGCAGGTCGATCGCACCCGCGGCTGGGACGACGCGGCCAACGCCCCCGTGGCGGAGCGTGTGGTGCGGATGTTCCTCTGCCCGGCGCATCCCGACACCGTCCGCCTGCGCTCGCCCGGCCGGACCGACTACGTCGGCGTCGCCGGCGTCGGACCGGACGCCGCCGCGCTGCCGCGCAGCGACCGGCGCGCCGGGCTGTTCGGCAACGACCGCGGAGTGAAGCGCGACGAGGTAGCCGGCGGGATCAGCCACACGCTGATGGTGCTGGAGACGGCGTGGGAGAACGGCCCATGGCTGGCCGGCGGGTTCCCGACGGCGCGCGGCGTCGACCCCGGCGCGGAGCCGTACAGCGGCTGGGGCCGGCCGTTCGGCGGATTGCACCCCGGCGTGGTCAACGCATTGTGGGTCGACGGGGCGGTCCGCCCGCTCGCCGACGACACTGCCGCCGACGTGTTCCGCCGCGCCGCCACGCTGGCTGCCGACGCCCGGTGACGACCCGGAACAGACATTTCGCTGCTACCTGAATCAACTGGGCGAGAATCGGTCGGGATCGCTCGGATTGGTTGACTGGCACCGGGGCGCATATTACGGTTGTGT
This sequence comes from Gemmataceae bacterium, assembly GCA_046350215.1. Classification (GTDB taxonomy): domain Bacteria; phylum Planctomycetota; class Planctomycetia; order Gemmatales; family Gemmataceae; genus JAXMAU01. The sequence goes on from JAXMAU010000051.1 coordinate 37,244, forward strand.
CGAGTCGAGTCCTCCCCTCCTTCGGATTCCCTCCTCGTTCACACCGTTCTTTCGTTCAGCCGCACCCAGCGCGGGCCGGTTGTCCATCGTACTGCGCCGGCGTTCCCCCGCCCGGTGCGCCGGTGGTTTTGTCAGAGGGATGTACCATGAGTCCGCTCCTGTCGACCCTGGCCGCCTGGGCGGTGGCCATGATCTACCTGATCTGGAGGATGTACCGCGAAAGCCTCCAGCACCGCGACAAGGTGATGCGCCGGCGGGTCGCCTATATGCTGTGGGTGGCGGCGAATCGTACCGCCTGACGCCGCTCGTTCTGTCCGGGCGGGTGAGGCCGGCGCCTCGCTCGCCCGGACCCCGTTTCATGGCCCACGACCCGATCCCAACCCGGTTCTTTGCGCTCGTCGTCGTCCGCCGCGCGGACCGTTTCCTGGTCGTCCGCGAGACGAAACACGGCGGGTGCTGGTATCTGCCCGCTGGCCGCGCCGAGCCGGGCGAAACGCTGATTGAGGCGGCGCACCGCGAGACGCTCGAAGAGGCCGGCATGCCGATCGTGCTGGAGGGGCTGCTCAAGCTGCTCCACACTCCGTATCCTGACAGTGCCCGCGTTCACGCCGTCTTCCTCGCCCGCCCGGCCGCCGACGTGCCACCCAAGAGCCGGCCCGACGAGCACTCGCAGGAGGCCCGCTGGGTGACGCTCGACGAGGTGCGGCAGCTGCCACTGCGGAGCGCCGATCTGGCCGACCTGTTCGCCTGGGTGGCCGAGGGCGCGGCGGTGTATCCGCTCGACCTGCTCGGACGGGCGCGGTGAACGCGGCACCCCCGGAGTGCCTCGCATGCCGTTCGATCGCCGCACGTTCCTGGCCGCTGCCACCCTGCCGCTCGCTGCGGCCGCCGCCGACGAGAAACCGGCCGCGCCGCGGCGGCGCAACCGGATCGCCGTTTCCACGTACTCGTTCTGGCAGTTCCGCCACAACGATCGCCGCGACATCGAGAAGTGCGTCGACTTGGCCGCCGAGATGGGCTTCGACGGCGTGGAGATCCTGCACCGGCAGATGACCGACGAGACGAACGCCGCGCTGCAGCGGATCAAGCGGCGAGCGTTCGTGAACGGTCTCGACCTGTGCGGCTTTTCCACGCATCAGGGGTTCCTGTCGCCCGACAAGGCGACGCGGCAGAAGAACGTCGACCACACCATCCGCTGTCTGGAGCTGGCGTATGCGCTGGGCATCCCGACGATGCGGGTGAACACCGGCACCTGGGGCACGCGCAAGGATTTCGACGACCTGATGGCGCACCGCGGCGTCGAGGAGCCGGCCAGGGGGTACACCGCCGAGGACGGCTTCGGCTGGGTGATCGACGGACTCGGCGCGTGCCTGAAGACGGCCGAGAAGTGCGGCGTGACGATGGGGCTGGAGAACCACTGGGGGCTGGGCCGCACGCCGGAAGGGGTGTTGCGGGTGGTCGACGCGCTCAAGTCGCCGTGGCTGCAGGTGACGCTCGACACCGGCAACTTTCTCGAAGACCCCTACGACCGGCTGGCGAAGCTGGCCCCGAAGACGGTACTGCTGCAGGCCAAGACGTACCACGGCGGCGGGCTGTGGTACACGCTCGACCTGGACTACCGGCGGATCGGCCGGCTGATGCGCGCGGCCGACTACCGCGGTTATGTGTCGCTGGAGTTCGAGGGGAAAGAAGACCCGAAGACCGCCGTGCCGAAGAGCCTGGCGCTGCTCCGCGACGCCTTCGGGTGAGCGGGCGGCCTCCCCGCCGGGGGCCGCCGGCCTGGAGGGAGGGGTGAGCGATGAAGACAGTGACGATTCTGGCGCTGGGTCTGCTGGCCGCCGCGGCGACGCTGCTCGCCGCGGACGTGGAGCGCAAGCCGCCCCGGCCGACTGCCGAGCAGAAGCGCGAGGCCAGCGTGTGGATGACGAAGAAGCTGGAATACAGCAAACACGTCCTCGACGGGCTGACCCACGGCGACTTCGCCCTGATACGCAAGAACGCCGAGGCGATGCAGGTGGTCGGCTACCTGGAGATGTGGGACCGGGCCGACCTGCCCGAGTACCGCCGGCAGGTCCGCTACTTCGAGGCCGCCAACCGCGAGCTGATCCGCCAGGCGACGGCGAAAAACATCAACGGCGCGACGCTGGCGTACACCCAGCTGACTCTCAGCTGCGTGCAGTGTCACACCGTCGTCCGCGATGCCCGGCCGCGCTGAGCGGCTTTCACTGCGAAAAACGGGCGCAGGGGTCATGATTGGCATTGTGTGAAGATATGGCATCTGGCACTATGACCCGCGTTGCCGGGCCTTCGGCAGGACGCGCTGGCCCGGCCGCCCCTGGCAAACGGGGGTAAAAATACAAGACGTATCCTTCAAGTGGGGAATCGCATGGAGCGCGAACGAGTGCTCGTGCTGTACAACGAGCCGGTCCTGCCCGTGGATCACCCGGATTACGTGTCCGAGGTGGAGGTGCTGGACAACGTCGAGGCGGTCGAGGCGGTGCTGCGCGAGGCCGGCTATCAGGCCGACCGGCTGGGCGTCACCGGCAACCCGCAGGAGTTGCTCGACGGTCTGTGCAGCCACCGGCCGGACGCAGTGGTGAACCTGTTCGAGGGCACCGCCGACGACAACGCCTCCGAGCTATACGCCGCCGGGCTGCTGGAGTGGCTCGGCGTGCCGTATACCGGCTGCCCGTTTCAGACGCTGGTGCTGGCTCGCAGCAAGCATCTCGCTAAGCGGCTGTTCCAGGCTGATGGGCTGCCGACGGCCCCGTTCTTCGTGGCCGACGGGTCGGCCCCGCTGACCGCCTGCCCGCTGCACTTCCCGGTGATCGTCAAGCCGGCGCAGCAGGACGCCTCGGTCGGCGTCACCCAGAACAGCGTGGTGACCGACCTGGACGGACTGAACCGGCAGGTGCGCTACGTGGTCGACCAGTTCGGCCAGCCGGCGCTGGTGGAGGAGTTCATTCGCGGGCGCGAGCTGACGTTCGCGCTGGTGGAGATGCCCGACCTGCGCTTCCTGCCGGCCACCGAGGCGGTCTTCCCTGACCGCGGCCCGGATTACTGGCCGATCCTCAGCTACGACGCCAAGTGGACGCGCGGGTCGGCCGAGTTCGAGACGACCGACTACCACTTCAAGGCCGAGCTGCCGCCCGATTTGCACCGGCGGCTGGAGGACTACTGTCGCCGCGCTTCCGGCTGCTCGGCTGCCGCGACTACGCCCGCGTCGACTTCCGCATCCGCGCCGGCGACGACCAGCCGTTCCTGCTGGAGCTGAACCCGAACCCGGACTTCGCTCCCGATCGGGCGCTGTCGAACAACCTGTGGGCGGCGGGGCTGAGTCACCAGGAGTTCACCCTGCAGCTGGTGCGTAACGCGCTGACGCGCGGCGGCAGCAAGAAGACCGCCCGGTTCCGTCCGCCGGACCAGCGGCAGGCCGGCTGACAACTCTGTTCCCAGAAGAGGTGGCGCCATGACCGGGCTGCCGGTGCTGAATCTCGACGAGGTGACGTTCGAGTGCGTCTACGGCCGCGGCTGCGACGGTATCTGCTGCCAGAACGGTCGCCCGCCGGTCGCTGCCGATGAGCAGGAGCGGATCGACGCCAACCTCGATCGATTCCTGCCGCACCTGACCGAGAAGGCGCGAAAGACGATCGAAAAAGGCGGCTACCTGAGCCGGCGCTTGAAGTCGGGCAAGCCGATGCTGCGGGTAATCGACGGCTGGTGCGTGTTCTTCAACGCCGGCTGTGTGCTGCACAAGGTCGGCATGCAGGAGGGCGACAAGTTCCGCTACAAGCCGGCGCCATGCTCGCTGTTCCCGCTCGAACACGACGACGACGGCCGCTGGTACGTTCGGCAGCACGGGTACAAGGGCGAGCAGTGGGATCTGTTCTGCCTGGCTCCCGACTTCTCGACGGTGCCGGCGGCTCAGTCGTTGGAGGAGGAGCTGGCGTTCGCCCGGCGACGGGTGGCTGGTGTGGCGGGGGAGAAACGTGGGCGCGCAAAAAAGTCCCGCTGTGACTCCTCCAGGCGTCGCCCATCACCTTGAGAATGCCATCAGCGGGACAACAGTACTGTACGCGAGTGATCAGTTCGATGCAAGCGATGTTCCGTGGTTCTCACCTGGTTTTCACAATTGGAGCCGGGTGGACCACGCATTCCCTGATCCAGCACAGGCGCGCTTGACTGAACCCCGGACGGGGACGGGGCGCGCCCCCTCTTGCGGTCCGCCCGTTCCTGCTTTAGACTGGCCTGCGTCGGAGTGCCAATCGCCGGAGGGATGGCAGAGCGGCCGATTGCAGCGGTCTTGAAAACCGCCACCGGGTTTCCCCCGGTCGAGGGTTCGAATCCCTCTCCCTCCGCTGACACCTCTGAACGGTTCCGATGCCTGCTTCCCCTCTGGCTACCCCACGCTTGCCAATCAGATCAAGACAACTAGATGATAGTGTCACCAATTGGCGGCATGCGTTTGCTGCGGTATACTGCCTGATAGTGGTATTCGCGGCGCCCGCCTGCTACTTGCGCCTTCCGGGGTCTGTTCCCCGCCAGGTCGCTCGGACATCGTGATAGGACCGTGTCGCGTGGCGCCTGCCGGGCCGCGAACTTCCCCTCGGACCAGGAGTTCAGGAGCACTCGTTCGCCCCGCCTCTTGCTGCACCAGCGAGGTTCGCCATGGCCCCTGGACCCGGTCAGGCCACTACACCCCGTTTCGCAACCGCTGGCTCTCCCTCGCAAACCCAGGGAGGCGGCCGGCCGATCTCGGCGAAACGAGTGGCGCTGTATTTCCTCGTGGTGGGCGCCACCTGGATCGTCGCGACTGACGTGGTCGTCGACGTGCTCGGCCGGGGCAATGGGGCCTCGCTCGCCTTCCAGGTCGGGAAAGGGCTGGCGTTCATTGGCCTGAGTACGGCGGCCGTGTACTGGCTGATTGCGCGGGAGCTGCGGGCGGCGCGGCGGGCCGGGACGCAGGCCGGGGAGGCGGTTCGCCGCAGCGCCGCCTTCGTCCGGGCCGTGGGCGATTCGCTCGTCGCTCATCTGGCCGTCATCGATCGGGAGGGAACGATCGTCGCGGTGAACGAGGCGTGGCGACGGTTCGCCACCGCCAACACCCCGGCCAGCGACCCGGAGCACTTCAACGCCTGGGTCGGCCGCAACTACCTGACGGTCTGCCAGAACAGCGCCGCCGCCGGCTGCACCCAGGCGGGCGAGACGGCGGCTGGCATCCGCGCCGTGCTGGCCGGAGAACGGGCGAGCTACGGGATCGAGTACCCGTGTAACTCGCCGGATGAGCCGCGCTGGTTCCTGCTCAGCGTCACCCCGCTGCAGATGGACGGCGGCGGGGCGGTGCTGTCGCACCAGGACATCACCGCGCGGCGGCAAATGGAAGACGAGCTGCGGGCCAACGTGCAGCGCTTTCGCCAGCTGGCGGATGTCGTCCCCGGCTTCGTGTGGACCAATCGTACCGACGGCAGCGTCACCTTCCTGAGCCGTCGCTGGCAGGAGTACACCGGCAGCGCCACCTCCGGGCCGGACGACCTGCGGCGGATGATCCCCCCGGACGACCTCGACCGGATCATCTCCGTCTGGCAGGAGGCGGCGCGAACCGGACAAGCGTACCAGTGCGAGTTCCGCCTGCGGCGGGCCGAGGATGGCGTGTACCGCTGGTTTTTCAGTCGCTGCGTCCCACCCCAGGCCGACGAACCGGCAGGATTGTGGGTCGGGGTGACCATCGATATTGACGATCTGAAAAGGGCTGAACAGTCGCTCCGCGAAAGCGAGGCGCGGTTCCAGCTGCTGGCCGACAACATCCAGGACGTGTTCCACATCCGGGACCTGGTGCAAAACCGCCTGCTCTACCTCAGCCCCGCGTTCGACCAGGTCTGGCATTTCAGCCGGGCGGAGGTAATGGGCCGGCCCGATCGGTTCCCGGAGTTCCTCCACCCCGACGACCGCGTCCGGATGGCGGCGGCCTTGCAGCGGCAGCATCAGCAGCCCCACGCCGAGGCGATCGAGTACCGGATCGTCCGCCCGGACGGCACGGTGCGGTGGATCCTCGACCGGGTGTGGCCAGTGCCTGACGAGCGCGGCGATCCGCACCTGCTGGTCGGCATCGCCCAGGACGTCACCGAACGGAAACGGGCCGAGGAGCGCCTGCAGCTGGCGCTGGCCGCCTCGCACATGGGCGTGTGGGAGTGGGACATTCGCACCGACGTCGTCCACTGGTCGGAGGAGTGCTTCGCCATCTTCCGGCCCGTCCGGCCGTGTACCACCCTGGCCGAGTTCCTCCAGCTGGTTCATCCGGCCGATCGGGGCGGTTTTACGACCGACTTCCGGCCGCAAGGAGGCAGTTCGAGCCTCGAAACGGTGGTCCGGGTCGTCCGCGGCGACGGCGAGGTTCGCTGGGTCCAGAACCTGGCGCGGCCCGAATACGACGCCGCCGGGGAGCCGGTCCGGCTGGTGGGTACCGTCCGCGACGTCACCGCGGAGAAGCAGGCCGAGATCGCCTTGCGCGAGAGCCAGGATCGCTACCGGCAGCTGCTCGACGTCCTGCCGACCCCGGTGTTCCTGCATACGGATGACCGGATCGTCTTTTGCAACCCGGCGGCCATCCGGCTGATGGGGGCATCGGCGGCGGACGACCTCCTTGGCCGCGCGTACACCGACGTGGCGCACCCCGATTACCGCGATCTGGTCCTGCAGCGCCTGGCGGTCATGCGCCAGACCGGCCAGCCGGTCCCTCCCGTCGAGATGCGCATCGTCCGCCTGGACGGCCGGCCGGTGTCGGTTTACTCGGTGTCCACCCCGCTCGTCGACGGTGGCCAGCCGGCGTTCCTGGTAGCCCTGAGCGACCTGACCGAGCGGGAGCGGGCGGCGGAGGTGTTGCGATCGGTGCTGGGTAGTGTCGCTGACGTCATCATCACCATCGACGAGCAGGGACGCATTCAGTCGGTCAACCCGGCGGTCGAGCGCACGCTCGGCTATCCGCCGGGGGAGCTGATCGGCCAGAACGTGGGGATGCTGATGCCCGAGCCGCATCGTTCGGCGCACGACGACTATCTGCAGGCGTACCGCCGCACCGGCGTGCCGCGGATCATCGGAATCGGCCGCGCTCTGGAAGCAGTCCGCAAAAACGGCACCCGCCTGCCGGTGGAGCTGACCGTCACCGAGTTCCGGTTGGGCGAGGAACGGCAGTTCACCGGGGTGATTCGCGACCTCTCGGAGCGGCGCCAGCTCGAGGCGCAGTTCCAGCAGGCGCAGAAGA
>JAXMAU010000052.1:0-42580 GCA_046350215.1 Gemmataceae bacterium
CCAGCACACGCAGGCCCTTGCAGTGTCCGCTGATCCACTCCGGCAGCGCCTCCAGCGCCACCTCCGCCGGCGGAGTGGCGCCGGACAGCGTCGCCATCTGCCGCAGCTGCTGGCCGGTTAGCCGGTGCTCCCACATCAGCGTGTTCATCGCCGGCGCCAGCACCACCGGCCGCGTCGTGTCCCACGCCCGGTAGACGCACGTCAGGCAGTTGTCGCACAGCCCGCCGGCCAGCTTCGCCAGCGTGTTCGCGTCCAGCGGCGCGATCACCAGCACGTCGGCCCAGCGCCGCAGCTCGATGTGCAGCACCGGCGTCTCGCGCTCCCAGCGCCAGCCCTGCTCCTTGCCGCGCCACTCGTCCTCGTCGAGCGACACCACCTCCGGGTTCCGCCCCGGCGGATCGCCGGGAATGCCGTCGATCGATGCCGGATCGAAAAAGTAGCAGGCGGCATTGGTCGCCACGATCCGCACCTCGTGCCCCGCCGAGCGCAGCGCCGCGTACAGCTCCGGCGTCTTGATCGCCGCCACCGACCCGGTCACTCCGAGAAGTACTCGCGCCATGTGACACCCCCCTGTCAGTCCGCCGGCCGACCGACGTGCATCTGCTCGACCCGATCGAGCAGTCGCCCCGCCAGCGCTCGCCGGCTCACCCGTTCGTACCCGTCGACGCCCGCGCCGAGGTAGGCGTATACCGCCGCGCCCTCCAGCGTGTTCGCCACCATCAGGTCGGCGTCCGACACCTGCCGCGACCGCTCGGCGACGGCCAGCAGCTGCTCGTCGCTCAGCCCGACCTCCAACTTGAACTTGACCAGCACACCGCGAAACCGCCAGTCGCCGCGGACGCGATCGACCAGCTTGGGCGCGCGGACCAGCCGCAACCACACCTCCGGCTCGTCGCTCTTCACCTTACCGGCCCGCCGGTCGACCAGCGCCGGCGGCGCGCCGTCCCACCGGCCGGCGTCGGCGTCGAAGCGCGTGCCGCCTGCCGGCGCGTACACGCCGGCGCACAGGTAGTCGCTCACGGCGGCGCAGTGGACGAGCGCATCGACCGCCCCGGTCGTGACGTGGCGCTCCATCTCGCCGTGCAAATCCTCGAACGTGCGATACGGTCGCACTGCCCAGCGAGCCGGGTCGAGGTCCTCGGTCGCGTCGACCGCCTCGGGGTGCGATGTGAGCAGCGTTACCCGGTGCCCGCGGCGGTACGCCTCGACGGCGATGCTCGCGCCGGTGCGGCCGGTGAAGATGTTGGTGATGCAGCGGACGCGATCGATCAGGGCCAGCGTGTTGCCGGCGGTGACGAGGACGTTCATCGCAAGCCCCGGACGTGCCGCGCGGCGGCCGGCGCGGCCGCTGCACCCCGTTCATGGCGGTACGGGGAAGCGGCGGGCGGGGGCAGAGGGAAGGCGGCAGACGGGCGCGGTCAGCGGCCGTCGCCGGCGCGGACGGGCGCCGAGCTGGGCACGCGAGCCGCCTGGTCAGCGTCGATCCCCGCCAGGTGGGCGGAAAGCCGCCTTTTCCGGATCTTCGAAGATCTTTTCCAGCCTCGGCCCGAGCGGTCCCGGCGGACGTGAGCCGCGCAGCTGCTGCAGGTAGCTGAGCAGCACCGTCTTCGCCTCCGGACGCGGCGAGTGCAGCATCAGGTGGACCCACGCCCACGCCTCGCGGTACTCGGCCGGACTCATGTCGTCGACCTGCTTGAGCGACTCCAGCCGCGCCAGGTTCAGCCGGGTGCTGCCGCTGGCCAGCCCGCGGTGCAGCGTCTCGACGTGGGCGTCGTTCGTCCCACGCTGCTCCGGCGGCAACTCGAAGTACTCGGCCAACCCCTCGTCCAGCCACAGCGGCACGTCGCGGATGACGCTGTGCAGCAGCGCGTGCGTCAGTTCGTGCCGTAAATCCTGGCGGATGCGCTTGCCCCAGTAAGTGTAGACGAGCAGGTCCTCGGCCCCGCCGATGCTGCGCGGCTGGGCGACGAAGAACGCGCGCCGCGACGGCAGGTCGGGGTAGCGATCCTTCATGTAGCGCTCGTAGCGCTCGCGGTCCTCGAACAGGTACACCTGCACCGTCGCCGTCCCCGGCGGCAGCAGCAGTTCCTTGTGGACCTGGTCGCGGAGCAGCGCCAGCTCCTGAAACAGCGGCTGATCCTGGGTGATCTTGAAGTCGGAGAGAAAGACGTAGGGAGCGATGCGCAGCGTGTACTGGCCGGGCAGCGCCGACCCGGTCACCGCCGTCGGCGGACGGTCGATCTTCTCCGCCGGCCGATCGTTCGGCCGCAGGAAGTTGAGCGAGTGACAGCCGACGACGAGACACGTCACGGGCAGAACCAGGCGAACAATCCACGCCAGTGCCGCCGGCGTGCGGGCGCCTGGGAGCCGCGGCGTGAGGGTCGGTTCGGAACCACGGCTCATGGACACCTCGGCTGGCCCACACGAGCGGAGACGGCCCCGCGAAGGGGCAGAGGTATACGTTCCTTCCATCGGCAAAACAACCCCGGTTCGTGCAGTCGTCATCCGATGACTCGTCCGAGTGCGCGGAGTTTGCGGGCCTTGGCCTGGGCCTCGGCCTCGACCTCTCTCCACCAGCTTTTCCAGCCGCCGCCGGCGTACTCCGTTCGCCCCAGGTAGCCGAGCAGGAACCGCAGCCGATCGCCGCGCGTCAGTCCCGGATGCGCGAGGAAGCTCAGGTGCAGCCGCGACAGGTCGCGGACCCGCCGCGGCTTGCCCACCTGCCGCTGCCGCCGCAGACCGTGCAGGTCGACAAACCACACCCGGTCGCGCGGCGCCACCGGGTCGGGCGGCAGGTCGCGCACACCGCGGACGGAGATCGTCCACTCGGCCGGGCTGACCAGCAGGTTGCCGGCCTTCAGGTCGCGGTGCGACAGCCGCCAGCGGTGCAGCCGCAGCAGCAGCGTCGCCAGTTCATCGACCACCGCCCGCAGCCGGCGGCGGTACTCGGGCGGCGGCATTCCGCCGAGGGTGTCGAGGAACCCGGCCAGGTCGACCGCGTCGGGCACCTTCTCCACCAGCAGGTAGCCCTCGCACAGCAGCCCGAAGCGGCGGCGATGGACCACGGCGAGCGGCCGCGGCGTCGGCAGACCGCGCAGTCGCAACCCGTGCCCGAGTACGTAGGACCGCAGCGCCGCCGGCGGACGGACCAGTGACACCCACGGCGTCCGCCACGACCGCACCGGCAGCCGCTTGCCGATCACCGGCCGCAGCGTCGCCGCACCGGGCAGCGGTACCTCCACCACGGTCGACGACGGCGACCGCTTGAGCGACCGCGCCGCCGGGTCGACAAACGCCGCGTCCGGATCGGCCAGCAGGGCCGCCACCGCCGCCGGGTCGAGATCGCTGACGCAGTATCCCGTTACTCCCTCGCCAGAAATGGCGCGGAAGTGGCGGTTGCCGCCGAAGCACTTGTCGTCGAACGCGCGGAACTGCCGCAGCAGCGATTCGTGCGTCGCCTGCTCCACCTCGGCGGCGACCGCCCGCTCGTCCAGGCGCAGCTCCGGTCGGCCGCGGCAGTACGCGCGCCAGGCGCGGCGGCGGTCCGTGCGGCTCCAGCGGAGAGCGAACCAGCGGTCGAGGACGACCAGGTTGGCCCGCGCCGCCGGCCAGTCGAGCGGCCCACTCAGCCGTACCATGTCCAGGTCGATCAGGTACAGCTCGGGCCGGTCGTCGACCAGACGCAGTAACAGGTTACCCGGATGCAGGTCGGCGTGACACACCCCGGCGCGATGCTGCACCGCCAGCAATCCGCCCACCGCCTCCGCCAGCCGCCGCTGCAGTGCCGCGCGGTGGTCTGCCGCCAGCCCCGGCAGCGTCGTCTCCAGAAAGTCGAGCAGTGACACCGCGTCCGGCAGCGTGCGCGTGACGAACCAGCTGTCGAGTTGTCCGAGTAACTGGTTACCGTCTGCATACCCGACCACACCCAACGTCGGCACCCCGCGGCGGGCCACCTCGGTGCTCAGGGCGAACTCGCGCCGCCCGCGGCTGGCGCGGAACAGCCGGCGCACCCGGTCCCGGCCCTCGCCGCGGTAGTGCTTCACATGGACGTCGACGCCCGGCAGGACGACGCGGTAGACGGTGCGATGCGGCGCCTGCTTGACCACAGTCGCCCGCCCGTCGTCCAGCCGGAGGCCGTCGGCGAGCAGTGCCGCCAGCTCGTCGTCGCCGCCGTCCGCCGCTCGCCAGCGCATCGTGCCGTGGCGGATCTCGAACGTCCCTGTCATGACCCGTCCCCCGGAGTCCGTTCCCGAAGCGACTCATCCGGCCTGCGCCCGCCCCCCTTCCAGCCGGGCCAGCACCGCCAGCCAGCCCTGCGCCCCCGCTGCGATGGAGTAGTGGCGCTCGAAGCGCGCCCGCCCTTCTTTCCCCATCGTCCGCCGCAGCTCGGCGTCGGCGATCAGCCGGCGGACGGCGTCCACCCACTCGTCCGGCGTGGCCGGCAGGAAGCCGGTCTGCCCCGGCTCGACCATCTCCGGGTGAACGCCGACCGGGTTAGCCAGCACCGGCAGCCCGGCCGCCATGTACTGCAGCACCTTCAGGCCGCACTTGCCGCGGCTCCACAGGTCGTCGGGGATCCAGCTGATGCCGACATCGGCCGCCGCCAGCTCGTCCGCCTCGGTCGCCGCACTCCAGGGGCAATCGACCACCGGCAGCGCGTCGAAGCGCGGGAAGCGGTCGCAGATCACCTTCAGCCGCAGCCCCGGCACGCTGCGTCCCAGTTCGTTCAGGAGTGGGGCGATGCGTTGCAGTCCCTGCAGCGTGCTCGACGAGCCGATCCACACCAGTTCGCGGCCGTCGCCCGCCGTCTCGTCGCGGCGCGGCCGGTAGCGGTCCGGGTCGACGCACGTCGGCACGATGTGGACCCGGTCGGCAGGCAGGTAGCGGGCCGCCTGCGAGGCGAGGAACCCGTTGCCGGCGACGACGGCGTCACACGCCCGCACGATCGCCGCGAACCGCCGCGCCTTCCGCGGGTGGTGCAGCCCGGCGATGGCGTAGGAGTCGCGCAGCCACACCGCATCGTCGAAGTCGAACAGCAGGTGCCGCACCCCGGCGCGCAGCACTGCCACCTGCCACGGCGGCATCAGCTGCCGCTGGACCACCACGGTGGCGCCGCGCAGCCGGCGGAACAACAGCAACCGCCGCCACCACGACCGTGGCAGCCGTACCAACTCGAGCGCGTGTCCGGCGGCCTCCAGGTGCGGGCGGAAAGCGGCCAGCCGGTAACGGCAGCAGACGTGATCGGGGGCGTCGACGAGAGCGACGATCTGCACGGCGGTCCTCCTTGACCGGGGCGGGCGACCGGCGACTTCCTGCGCCGGCATGGCAATCAGTCGCGCCGCCGATTGCTCAGCGTGCGGCGGATCTCACGATCGGCGTCCTTCTTTTTGAGGTCCTGTCGCTTGTCGTGCAGTTGCTTGCCGCGACAGACGGCCAGCTCCACCTTCGCCAGTCCGCCCTTGAAGTACAGCCGCAGCGGAACGAGGGTGTAACCGCGCTGCGACGACTTGCCGACGAAGCTGGCGATCTCGCGCCGGCGAAGCAGCAACTTCCGCGGACGCTTGGGCTTGTGGTTCATCCGGTTGCCCATCGCGTACTCGGGGATGTCGCTGCCGATCAGCCACACCTCCCCGCCGTCGACCTTGGCGTACGAATCCTCCAGGCCGGCGTGGCCGTCGCGCAGGCTCTTGACCTCGGTGCCGGTCAGCACGATGCCGCATTCGAGCCGGTCGAACACGTCATACTCGTGAAACGCCCGCCGATTACGGCAGATGTCGGTGGTGTCGTCCTTCGGGCTGTCGTTGCGTGCCATGACACCGATACTCCCAGGTGCGGTCATCATACCAGGCTCGTCAAGTCGGGTGAACGGGAGATGTCGCCGGCTGCTCGGCGTCCCCTTGACAGCCGCCGGCCGCGGCCTATGTCAAGCTGTCGTCACCACTTCGAGATGCGCAGTCCGGTCCCCGGGCGAAAGATCGAGTCATGACCAGCCAGCGACCGACGGAGGCGGGTTACGTCTCGACCGGACACCTGCCGTCGGCCGACCGGGTGCGGGCGCTGGTGGCGGAGGCACACGCGCGGTTCCGGTGCGACTCCGCCGGCCAGACGTCGCAGGTCTACCCGGCGCTGGCGCGCGTGTCCCGCACCTTGTTCGGCGTCTGCGTCGTCGGGATCGACGGCCAGGTTTTCGCGGCTGGCGACGCCGACCAGGCGTTCACGATCATGAGCGTCTCCAAGCCGTTCGTGTTCGCGCTGGTGTGCGAACTACTCGGCCCGGAAGCGGTCCGCGACCGAATCGGTGTCAATGCGACGGGGCGGGCGTTCAACTCGGTGGCGGCGATCGAAAGCGGTGACGACGGCCGCACCAACCCGATGGTCAACCCCGGAGCGATCGCCACCACCAGCCTGGTGCCGGGGCACGACCTGGCAGCCAGATGGCGGTTCATTCACGACGGGCTGTCTCGCTTCGCCGGTCGAACGCTGTCGCTCAACGAGGAAGTGTACGCCTGCGCATCCGCCACGAACCACCGCAACCAGGGGATCGCCCGGTTGTTGCAGAGCTACGACCGGCTGAACATCGACCCGACCGAGGCGACCGACCTGTACACCCGGCAGTGCGCGCTCGACGTCACCGCCACCGACCTGGCGGTGATGGGCGCGACCCTCGCCGACGGCGGCGTCAACCCGCGGACGGGGCGCCGGGTAGTCGACGCCGCGGTCTGTCATTACACGCTGGCGGTGATGGCGACCGCCGGGCTGTACGAGACGTCGGGCGACTGGCTCTTTCAGGTCGGCCTGCCGGCCAAGAGCGGCATCAGCGGCGGCATCGTCAGCGTCTCCCCCGGCAAGGGCGGGCTGGCCACCTTCGCCCCGCCGCTCGACGCCGCCGGCAACAGCGTCAGGGGCCAGCTGGCCACCCGGTTTCTGTCGCAGCAGCTCGGCATGGACCTGTTCGTCTCACAGCCCGCCACCGACCCGCTCACCCGAGACGCCGAAGGGTTATCGACTTCATGACACGCAAACGCATTACTCACCTGACCGCGTACCACTACAACCAGCCGGTCCGCTTCGGCACCCACCGGGCGCTGATGCGACCGCGTGAGGGGCACGATCTGCGCATCGTCTCGTCCCGTGTCGAGCTGGAACCGACCGCCCGGATGCAGTGGAAGCGGGATATTGAAGGGAATTGCGTCGCCATCCTGACCTTCCCCGAGCCAGCGGCGCGACTGCGGATCTGGATGGAGGTGGAAGTCGAGCTGCGCGAGGAGGCCGACGTCGAGTGTCTCATCGAGCCGAGCGCCCGCACCTTCCCGTTTCAGTACGCGCCCGAGGAACAGGTGGAGCTGATTCCGTATCGGCTGCCGAGCTACCCCTACGAGGGGCCGACGCTGCACGACTGGCTCCGCGATCTGTACACGCCGGGCCAGTTGATCGAGACGTTCGACCTGTTACATCGGCTGAACACCCACATTTACCGCTCGCTGCGCTACCAGGCCCACGACTCGCCCGGCGTGCAGCTGCCGCACGAGACGATCCGCCGCGGCGGCGGGTCGTGCCGCGATTACGCGGTACTGATGATGGAGGCGGCCCGCTACTGGGGGTTCGCCGCGCGCTTCGTCACCGGCTACATCCAGATGGCCGAGGGTCAGCACGGCGCGACGCACGCCTGGACCGAGATTTACCTGCCGGGCGCGGGGTGGCGCGGCTTCGACCCCACCAACGACAAGCCGGTCGGCGCCGAGCACACCTCGGTGGCCGTCGCCCGCGCCCAGGAGAAGGCGATGCCGCTCACCGGCACCTGGGAAGGGCCGGCGAACGCCTTCGAGCGCATGGAGGTGTCGGTCCAGGTCGTGCAAATGGGAGCCTGATGCGGGTCGATCGGTCTTTGCATTCGCCCCCGGTGAACACACCGGGGGCGGATGCGGAGCGCCTTCGTGGGTAATGATCAACACGCTCGCACGTGAATACACCGGGGGCGAATGCAGAGCGCCCTGATTGGGTGGTCCTTGACACGCACTTGCCCCCGGTGTGTTCACCGGGGGCTAAAGACAAAGCTCGCCCAACGGTAATGGATGGGAGCCACCGACCGCCTCGCGGCGTCAGCACACTCCGGTGCCGGGCGGGACGTTGGTTACCGCCTCGTAGGTGCGGCCGTTGCCGCCATTGGTTTTCTGCCGCAGCGACAGCTGGTACAGCCGCTCGCCGGTCTGGGTCGGGTACTGGCCGGTCAGACAGCCGCGACACAGGTGGCTGGCGTCGATGCCGATGCTGGAGGCGATCGCCTCCAGCGGCAGGTAGGCGAGGGTGTCGGCGCCCAGCTCGGCAGCCATCGCGTCCTGCTCCTCGCGCGTGATCCGGCTGCCCTTGATGAATCTCGGCGCGAACAGCTCGCGGACGGTCGACATGTCGATCCCGTAGAAGCACGGTGCGACGATCGGTGGGCAGGCGACGCGGACGTGGATCTCGCGAGCGCCGCCCCGAGTCCGCAGGTCGCTCAGCAGCGCCTTCATCGTCGTGCTGCGAACGATCGTGTCCTCGATCAGCAGCACCCGCTTGCCCTCCAGCACCTCGCGGAGCGGGGTGTATTTCAATTGCACCCGCTCGGCCCGGTTCTGCCCCTCGATGAAGGTGCGGCCGATGTAGCGGTTGCGGATCAGCCCCTCGACCGACGGCAGACCCAGCTGATAGGCCATCGCGTCGGCCGCCGCCTTGCCGGTGTCTGGCACCGGCACGATGATGGTGTCGTTGTCGAGCGGCACCCGCTTCATCTCCACTTCCATCTGCGCCAGCTGGCGGCCGAGCGACGACCGGGTCGGATACACCCCGCGGCCATCGAGCGAGCTGGCGACGTTGGCGAAGTAGATCCACTCGAAGAAGCAGTGGGCGGGTGTCTGCCGCGGGGCGAAGCGATCTCGGCGGACCTCGCCGTCCTGGATGACGATGATCTCGCCCGGCTCCATCGAGCGGACGTCGCGGAAGCCGAGGTTCAAAAGGGCGACGCTCTCGCTGGCGGCGGCGAACAGCGGGCCGTCCTGGGCGACGCACAGCGGGCGGAACCCGTGCGGGTCGCGCAGCACCACCATGTCGCCCATCGCGTTGAGGAACACCAGGTTGTACGCCCCGTCGAACTTCTTCGCCAGATTGCGAAACACCTCCACGAGATCCGGCCGGTCGTCGCCGGCCTGGCTCAGCTCGTGGCTGAGGTAGTGCATGATGATTTCGGTGTCGGTGTTGCGCGTGAGGTGATAGTCGGTGTGGTGGAGCAGGCGGTCGCGGAGTTCGGCGTAGTTAGCCAGCTGGCCGTTGAAGGCGAAGGCGAACCATTTCCATTTACAGCCGTGGTGCCGCTCGAACGGCTGGGCGTAACTGCGGTCGTTGGCGCCGCAGGTGGCGTAGCGGACGTGGCCGATGGCGGCGCGTCCGGCGTACTCCTTCATGATGCTCTCGTACTTCGGCTGGATGTTCAGCCGAAACGCCTCGATGACCGTGCCGATCTGCTTGTAGGTGTCGAGCAGCTTTTCGCGACGGGGGGCGTAGGTGGCCATGCCAGCGGCCAGCTGACCGCGGTTTTGCAGATCGAGCAGCAGCCGGGGCATCAGGCGAGACACCTGTTCCGGCCCGGCGAGCGGCGCGAGCCGCGACGGCTGACCGCCCGGCAGGTGATACAGGGCAGCAATACCACATTCGTGGTGCAACTCAGCCATTGCGGCACGTTCCTTTGGAGCGGCGAAGTGTCAGTCAGCGCGACCACGTCCTTGCGAGAACAATGCCTATTATAGAGAGCCGGTCGCCCCAGCGGTAGAACGACAGGGACAGGCGAGGCGAAACGTGCCGCCGGCGGCGCGGCGGAACCGTCATCGCCCGAGAGGTCGCCGTGGGATAGACTGCCCGCAACTCTGCCGGTCAAGCGGACGGTGAGGATGAAGGGACTGGCGAGGCGGGTGGGCGGGCGAACAGGCCGGTGACAGCAGCCGGCACGTCCGGCTGGTGCTCGAAGGTGGCTGGCGTCGAGGTGCCGTTACTGATCAGCCGGGTGGTGACGAACACCGACGCGACCTCGCGAGTCAGCCCGCACAGGATCAGCCGTCCTTCCCGTTCGCGGACCCGGCGATTCACCGCCAGCAGCGTGCGAATGCCAGCGCTCGACAGAAAGCCCACCTCCTGCAGGTCGAGCACCAGGTGGACGGCGCTGCTGCGGTCGTAGGCGGCGAGCAGCTCGTCGCGAATCCGATCGCACAGCACGTCGCCCATCACCTGCCGCTCGGGGATGCGGAGCAGCAGCAGGGGGCACTGGACGTACTTGAAGGGAGGTTGTGCCATGACGTCACCGTCGCTGGTTGGGGTTCGCTGGGAATCCGACCCGGCTGGAGTCGGCGGCGCTCGCCGTCCCGCTCGCCGACCGTGATGAAGCCCCCCACGGCTCATTCTAGTGGAACCGCGCGGATTCATCCCCGTTGCCTTGCAGGCACCGCGGCAGCCTGGATGTCTCGCCGCGACGAGAACCCCGCTTCCGCCAGGTTGTAGGCGGTTCGCGGCGATTTTCTGACGCGCCGAGCCGGAATGCTACAATAGCCGCGCCGATCTCTGTCCCCGTTTCGAGGAGTCGCGTCCGATGCCGCGCCGCCTGCTGATCCTGCTCGTGCTGGCCGTCCCGTCCGTGGTACGGGCCGACGCTTTCGACCCGTACACCAACCCGGTGCTGACTCGACTGATCGGCGGCAAAAATGTGCAGGAGACGAAGCGGCTGACGCCGGCGCAGATCGTCGACAGCGACCGGGTGTTACCGCGCATCCCGTCGGCGTTCCTGGTCGTCCGCACCAACGGCAACCGGCTGGCCAAGCTGCTGGTTCAGGCCGCCAAGCAGAAGGTGGACGCCGAGCGAGCCGTGCCGATCCTGTCGATCGAGCGGTTCGTCACCTACAAGGAGGGGGAGGAGCAGACGGTACTGGCGAGCGGGGCGAACCAGTCGCTCTACGCCGGGTTCCGTTTCAGCCTCGATCTGGGCCAGGTGGTGCCCGAGGCGGTCGGCGGCGACCTGCGCTTCGTCGTCGACGGCGACAAGGTGTACGTCGAGCCGGTCGGCCAGGCGCGGCTGTACCTGGTAACGAAGCACGATCCCGCCGTCGAGCCGAAAAAGGCCGGCAAGTTCGTCATGGGCGAGAAGTTCGAGCCGCGCTACTTCACCGGCGCGTTTCGGCTGCACGACGACGGCCGGCGCTCCGGCCGGCTGGTGCTCAAGGTGGACGCCGACGGCCGGGACGTGACCGGGTGGTACTATTCCGACAAGGACGGGCAAAAGTACGAGGTGCGCGGCAAGGTCGGCAGCCCGGCGCACGCGATCGAGTTCACCGTCAAGTTCCCGCGGACCGAGCAGTCGTTCCGCGGTATGCTGTTCACCGGCGACGGCAAGGCGATGGCCGGCACGTCGCGCATGATCGACCGCGAGGCGGCATTCTACGCGGTCCGCGAGGAGTGACGCCGGTCCGCCGCCGCTGCTATGAATGAGGGGGAAGCGATCGCAGTCCCGAGAGGGCACACGGCATGCGCGTACTCGTCACCGGCGGAACGGGGATGGTCGGCAAACGGCTGGTTGGCAGGCTGCTGGAGCGCGGCGACGTGCCGGTGGTACTCACCCGCCGCGCCGGGGCGGCCCGGTCGATGTTCGGCCCGCGGGTCGAGGTGGTCGAGGGCGACCCGGTGCAGCCGGGGGCGTGGACGGCGAGCGTCGAGGGCTGCGACGCGGTCGTCAACCTGGCCGGCGAGAACCTGTTCGGCCGCCGCTGGAACGCCGAGTTCAAGCAGCGGCTGATCGACAGCCGGGTGAAGACGACGGAGAACGTCGCCCAGGCGATCCTCCGCCGGCCGATCGGCCCGAACGGACAGAAGAAGGTGCTGGTAAACGGCTCGGCGATCGGCATTTATGGCCCGCACGGCGACGAGGAACTGGCGGAGGACAGCCCGCCCCACGACGACTTCCTCGGCCGGTTGTGCCTCGACTGGGAGCAGGCGGCGCGGGCGGTCGAGTCGGCCGGCGTCCGCTCGGTGCAGGTCCGGACCGGCATCGTGCTCGACCGGGAAGGCGGGGCGCTGGCGCAGCTGCTGACGCCGTTCAAGCTGTTCGTCGGCGGGCCGGTCGGGTCGGGCCGGCAGGTCATGTCGTGGATTCACCACGCCGACCTGGTCGGGCTGCTCCTGCTCGCGCTGGACAACGCCGGCTGCCACGGGCCGATGAACGGCACGGCCCCGAACCCGGTGACCAACGCCGAGTTCTCGCGGGCCTTGGGCAAGGTGCTGCATCGCCCGGCGTTCATGCCGACGCCCGGCTTCGCGTTACGCCTGCTGCTGGGCGAGTCGGCCGACATCGTGGTGAACGGCCAGCGCGTGCGGCCGGCGAAGGCCCTGGCGCTGGGCTATGCGTTTCAGTATCCGACGATCGACGCGGCGCTGGCGGAGATCTTTCGCAAACAGGCCGGATGACAACGGATGGTGCGGATGGTGCCATGCCCAGCCGCTTTGGGCTGGGCATGTGCAGCGAGGACAGGATCGGTGACCGGGTCGGTCGGTGAACGGCCGCATGCCCACGCAAGCGTGGGCATGGCACCTTGCGGAGATCTTTCGCTGACCTGTCGCGACCTGTCAGACCGAAGGCGGAATTGGCATGACCGGGACAGCTACGCCCTTCTGGGGTGCCATGGCCACGCTCGTGGCCATGTGATGCGAGTAGCCCACCCCAGAGCAGGGCCGGTCAGTGACTGCCGCGCTGCCCACGCAAGCGTGGGCATGGCACCTTGCAGAGAACTTCGCCGACGCTCAAAACGGTGAAAGTCGGAAGAATCGCCGCGGCGGACAGAAACCACCCGCCGTCTGTCCCGCGGTGTTCGTATTCTAGAATGAAAGTGGGGGTAACCTCCCGGTGATTCCCGCCAGAAATCTCTCCCCGTGAACGAAACCGCCGGCCGGTTCGTCGAAGTAGTATTCGAGGACGGCGCGCCGCCACTCCTTCTCGTGTGCGCGTCCGTGTTGGCCTCCGAGCGAGGAAGCGATCCGTCATGCCAGCCCCCCGGGAGCATGGACCGGCAGACCTTCCCGACCTACCTGCGGCAGAGCGGCTGGTCGCCGCCGATCAGGTCGCCGACCTCGACCGCAAGCACCGCGACGTCGCCCGCGGCCGGACGCCGCGCAAGCTGGTGCAGGAAGGCTGCTCACCCGGTTTCCAAAACGCCTTGATGGGGCGGACCGCCGGGCCTGTGCTCGGCCAGTATCGCGTACTCGACCACGGCCGCGGCGGTAGTGGCCGGGTGGCATCAGCGCGGCACACGACGATGGCGTGATTGTCGCGCTGAAGGTGCTCCCGTCCGGAGTGCTGACCAACGAGCGCGCGGTGCAGTTGTTCCTGCACGAGGTCCGCGCCGCGCCTACCTGCACCACCCGAACATCGTCACCGCCTACGACGCCAGCGAGGTCAACGGCCGCTACTACCTGGTGCTCGAGTTCGTCGACGGCCGAACTGACCAGCTGGTTCGCCACCAGGCCGCTCTCGGTCGGACTGGCGTGTGACTACATCCGCCAGGCGGCCACCGGGCTGCAGCGCCCACCAGCTGAAGATGGTCCACCGCGACATCGCCGGCGAACATCCTGCCAAGGTGCAGGGCACGGCCTGACCGGTGAGTCGTCCGCTGGCCAGGTGAAGGTGAGCGACTTCGGCCTGGCCCGCCTGGCTGGCTCCGCCGCCGTCATACCAGGGTACGCCGCACACACGCCACCATCCTCACGCGCGACAACACCGTGATGGGCACGCCTGACCACCCGCCGGCATGAAGTCGCAACCTTGTACAAGACCGACATCCGCAGCGAGATCTACAGTCTCGGCTGCACCTTCTACTTCCTGCTCACCGGCCGCGCTGTGCAGGCCCCGGCGGGAACGCGCCGGACAAGCTGATCCGCCACGCCACCGAGAAAGGCCGACCCGGTCACGCATTTTCCGCAACTGGACGTGCCGGCGGGCGCTTGGCAGTGCTCGACCGGCTGCTGGCCAGCGCACCCTGAGCGCTACCGACGCCGGCGGAGCTGGCCGATGGCTGCAGCCGTATGCGGTGAGCGGGCCGACGCCAAGGGCCGCGCGCCGCTGACGAGCCGCCGGCGGACCTGGTGCTGACCCCGAGCCGGCGGACGACCTGGTGCTCCCGCTGGACTGCTCCAACGACGAGTTGACCGCGTCGCCGACGCTGGGCAACGACTGGTCGCCGACGCCGAAGCCAGGCGCTGCGCTGTCGCGGCCGGTCCGGACGTCCACCACTGGACGCGCACGATCAGGTGCGGATCGCGGTGCTGAGTGCCGGCCTGTTCGTCCTCGCCGGCCTGATCGCCGTGCTCAGCCGCTGACGACAGGCCGACGACGGCCAAGACGCAGGTTACTGATTCTCGCGCATACGCCGTCCGGCCTTGTCCGTCCGTGGGCGGACCATGAACGACACCGGCGGCGAGAGTTTGTCTCTCGCCGCCGGCGCGTCCGAATACCAGGTCGCTCAGCGGTAGCCGCCGAGCAGGAAGTGGACCTCGGCCGTCTGTTTCACCACCAGCGACATGCTGATCGGGTCGAACACGATCGCGCCCACGGCGTCGGGGTTGGTCGCCTGCCAGCTCTGCGGTTCGACCTGCTGCGTGATCATGGTGATGATCCTGTTCACCGTCTCCATCATCGCCAGCTGGGTGAACGCCGGCGGCAGGGTGAAGTCGAGCACCGGAGCCAGGTCGCCGATGTAATAGGCCCGCGTCGTCGTCATCTGGGCCGCCCGTTCGCGCGAGGTGATCTGGATCGCCTCATCCTTGACGACGTAGGCCAGGTTCAGGTCGCCCAGCACGCGCTTGAGCACGGTGCGAGCGCTGCCGCGGAGCTTCAGGTTCACCTGCGACTCGTAGGTGACGTTCGCCTCCTCCAGCGCCCGTTTGTCGACGGCGATCTCGACCTTGAGCGACTTGCGCAGGTAATCGAGCACCTCGTCGAGCGTGTTCTTGCTGAAATCGACGTCGACCTGGGTCGACAGCGACTTCATCAGCGCCCGTTCCTTGGCGGTCATCCGCATCGCCGGCGAGCGCCGCTTCGACTTCTCCACCCAGTCGTCGGGGAAGCGGATGTTGCCCGCCTCGGGGACGGCGGCCTCGTCGACCGAGCGCATCAGCTTGGCGCGGCCCTCTCCGCTGCGGAGGCGATCGCCGCGGGCGTCGGCCAGCGTTTTGGAGCGCGATTCGATGATCGCCCGCGCCTGGTCGCTCACCGTCCGCGAGCCGTCGGTTCGGGCGACGGTGTCGGCGCGGCGGACCTGGTCGCGAGTGGTCGTCACGATCGCCTCGTTGCGGCGGTCGACGGCGGTCTGCCGCGTGTTGGCGATCTCGCGGACACGGTCGAGGTCGTAGCGAAGGGTGACGAGCAGCAGCTCGCGCCGCTTGGCGTCGAGCGCCGTGTCGGTCCGCACCATCGCCAGCAGCGCTTCGAGCTTCTCGACGGCTGCGTCGGGCCGCGGTCGTTCGGTTCGCACCAGGCGGTAGGCGGCGGCCCGGCCCTCGGCGAACTCGCGCTCGACGCGCTGGGCCTCGATCTTCAGCCGCTCCTTCACTCCGTCGAGCAAATCGGGTTCGCCCGCCCGCGCCCCCGTCAGCGCCAGCACCCCGGCCAGCACTGCCGACAACCAACGTTTCCTGTTGGACATGGCTCCTCTCCGGCTACGGCCGCACCACACCCTTCTGACCTTCTATCGTACCGCGTGCCGACCTGCCCCGCCAGGAAAACGGGGCGGTCGACCTGCGCCGCCGGCCCGGTCTGTCCGGGTCAACCGGCGTCGGCCGAACGATGCGGCGATTCGCGTCAAGGTCCCCCGGTGGAACGGTTTCCCTCACCGGCGTGACCTGTCCCGACAGTTCAGGACGGGTCGGCGACGAGCAGCGGCCGGACCTCGCCGGCGAGGAAGACCGAGCCGGTGATACACAGCAGGTCGTCCGGGGCGGTCCCTTCGCGGGCGCGGGCGAGCGCGGCGGCGGGGTCGGCGCGGACCTCGGCGGGGGCGGTCGAAACGCCCCGCCAGACGGCCGCCAGCTCGTCGGGCGGCGTTGCCCGCGGGTTGTGGACGTAGCGGGTGAACACCGCCGCGGCGAAATGGGGGCCGAGCACGCGGAGCATGCCGGACAGGTCCTTGTCGCCCGACCCGGCGAACAGTAACACCCGGCGGCAGGGGGGGAATGATCCCTGCAGGGCGCGGACCAGCGCCTCGGCCGATGCCACGTTGTGAGCGCAGTCGAGAACCACCCACGGAGAGGTGCCGACCACTTCCAGGCGAGCCGGCCAGTCGACCGTCGCCAGCCCGTCGCGGACCGCCTCTTCGGGGATGCGCCAGCCGTGCCGGGTCAGGACCTCGACGCCCGCGACCGCCACCGCCGCGTTCGCCGCCTGGTGATCGCCGATCAGGTTCAGCTCCAGCCCGTCCCAGCGGTGCTCTGCCGTCGTCACGTCGACCCGCGGCCGGGCGCCGCCGACCCGACCGGGGTGATAGGCGAAGTGGAAGTCGCGGCCCATCTGTAACAGCGGGGCGTGTCGTTCCCGGCTGACCTGCTCGATCACCTGCCGGGCTTCCGGGTCGACCACGCCGGAGACGACCGGCCGACCGGACTTGATGATCCCGGCCTTCTCCCGGGCGATCTGCTCCAGCCGGTTGCCGAGGATGCGGGTGTGGTCATGACTGATGCTGGTGATGACCGCCAGGTCAGGCAGGCACACGTTGGTCGAGTCGAGCCGCCCGCCCAGGCCGACTTCCAGGACCGTCGCCTCGACCTCGTTGCGGACAATGCGCAGGAAGCCGACGGCGGTCGCCAGCTCGAAGAAGGTCGGCGGATTGTCGCGGAAGAAGGCCGACCCGTCGACGATAGCGCGCAGTCAGCGCGTCGCGCGTGATCGGCTGGCCGTCGATCTGAAACCGCTCCTCGACGTGGCACAGGTGTGGAGAAGTGAACAGCCCGGTGCGGTAGCCGGCCCGGCCGAGTACGGCCGCGAGCATGGCGGCGGTCGACCCCTTCCCCTTGCTGCCGGCGATGTGGACCACGCGCAGGCGCAAATGGGGATCGCCCACCGCCGCCAGCAACGCCCGCATGCGGTCGAGCTTCAGGTCGCCGGCGTCCGGCGTCCGCTGCTCGAAGTTCACCTGGGCGTACCAGAAGGCCAGCGCCTGCTCGTAGGTCATGACGGGGCCTGCTTCCGGCGGACCGGACGAGGAAACGAAGGACACCCCTCCCGCGCCGCTGCTAGTCCGGCTGTGGGGGCAACAGGGCGAGGGCGAGCCAGTAGGCGTGGATCGTCCGCAGCACCTCGACGAACCGGTGGAAGTCGCGGGGCTTCTCGACGTAGGTGTTGGCGCCGGCGGCGTACATCCGCTCGACGTCTTCCACCCGGCGCGAGGTGGAAAGCACCACGACCGGCACCAGCCGCCCGTGTGGACTGCCGCGGACCTGTTTTAGCAGTTCCAGCCCGCTCATCCGTGGCAGGTTGATGTCCAGCAGGATCAGGTGGGGCGGGCGCCAGTCGGCCGGGTCGGCGAAGGTGCCGCGCCGCAGCAGGTAGTCGAGCGCCTCCTCGCCGTCCCGCGCCACCACCAGCTCCACCGGCAATTGGCCCTCCCGGACCGCTCGCTGGGTGATCTTTACGTCGGCCGGGTTGTCTTCCACCAGCAGGATCGTGTGGGTCGTTACCCTGTCGTCGGTCGGAGCCAGCACCATCGACCTCCCGCCCGTCCTCTGTGTGTTCCGCATACCGTGAAGGGGTGCCTGTCAGATGAGCCGCGGTTGTTCCGACGAACGGTCAACCCGGCTCGGGATTCGGTTCCACATGGAGAAGAGTACGATACCGCTCCAGGGCATCGTCGCCGTGAAGCGCCCAGACCTGCTCACCTACCGACTCGAACACACGCCGCCCCTGATCCGGGGTGTGGTTACGCGGAAGTCCGATTACCTTGTCCCCCTCGGGGGAAAGGCACCGCTGCGCCACCTCCGGGCCGAACGCAGATCGGAATGCACGGGCGACGACCGGCGGGACGAGGGCCGCAGGCAGGACAGCGGGGGCGAGTCGACGAACGGTACGGCGGAACAACTCCGTCCAGGGACGCTCCCCTGGCAGTGGTATAACTAGATCGGCGACGGCAGATCGGCCACCCACGTTCGCCAGGACCGCGGCAATCCGCCGGGAGAACGCCTCCGGCTGGGCCACCAGCTCCTTGGCCACCAGGTAGCTGGCCCCCGCCGCCCAGCCAGCCGCCACGTCCCGGTGCAAGCCGCTCTGGAGGAACAGGGCGACCGGCAGCGCGGACAGCGCGGCCGCAGCGCGGATCCGCCGCAGCAGCTCCAGTCCCGACAATCCCGGCAGGTTGACGTCGAGCAGCACCAGGTCCGGCTGTTCCGCCTGGACCGCCTGCCATGCCGCCTCGACATCGCCACAGGCGGCGCAGGTCAATCCGCCCCGGCGGCACAGCACGCGCAGCGCCAGCGCCAGGTCCGGATCGTCATCCACCAACAGCAACCGCGACCCCGTCATGTCCGCCCTCGTAAACGGTCGCCGCCGCCGGCTGCTGCCCCGGCAGGGTGAACAGAAACGTCGCCCCCTCGCCCAGCCGCGACTCCACCCACAACCGCCCGCCGTGCGCCTCGACAATCCGCTTGCAGATCGCCAGTCCGGCGCCGGTCCCCTCGAACTCCTCGCGTGAATGGAGACGTTTGAAGATCCCGAATATCTTCGCATGATGCACCGGGTCGATGCCGATGCCGTTGTCGCGCACGAACAGCGTCACCTGTCCACCGGCGCCGCTCGTCCCGCGCACCGCCCCGATCGTCACCTCCGGCCGCTCCTGCCGGTTGTACTTCAGCCCGTTCGACACCAGGTTGGCCAGCAGCTGCATGACTCGCTCCGGGTCGCCGAGCGCCGCCGGCAGGTCCGGCTCGACGTGGACCACCGCGTTCCGCCGGGCCAGCAGGTCGCGAAGGTCGCGGCGAAGGGTGTCCAGCAGCGGCTCCCAGCGGAACGGCCGCGGCGAGCGGATCACCCGCCCGGTGCGGCTGAGGGTGAGCAGGTCGTCGATCAGCCGACCCAGCCGCCGGCTGGCCTCGGTCAGGTGCGCCAGGAACTCCTGCCCCTCGCCCTCCAAGAGCGGCCCGTAATCGTCGGCCAGGAAGGTGCTGAACGTCTCGATCGTTCGCAGCGGTTCCTTCAGATCGTGCGAGACGACATAGGTGTACTCCTCCAGCTCCTGGTTGATCCGCCGCAGCTGCGCGTTCGCTCGCCCCAGCTCCTCAGCGTGCTGCCGCAGGGAGTCGGCCAGCCGCCGCATCTCGGTGACGTCTCGCGCCGCGCTGCGCGAGCGGACGAACCGGCCCTCAGCGTCGTGGATGGTGGTGGTGCCGATCCACACGTCGATGACCGTGCCGTCCGGCTTCACCCAGCGCGTCTCGATATCCCCTGGCCGCTGCATGACTGCCGGGTCCGCCAGATAGGCGTCCCGGCTGTCCGGCGGCAGCAGCAGGGTGTACGGCTTGCCGAACAGCTGCTGCCGGGAGTAACCGAGCGCGCGCAGCATCGTCTCGTTGCAGGCGACGAAGTTGCCCTGGACGTCCAGCCCGAAGTAAAGCACCGGGGCCTGCTGGTAGAGATCGCCGTAGCTCCGCATCAGCTGGTCGAGCTTCTCGTTCGCTTCCTTCAACGCGGTGTTGGCCTCGGTCACTTCCTGGGTGCGGCGACGCAGCTCCTGCTCGGCGACCACCTGGTTGGTGATGTCGACGAAGTGACAGCGGAGGTGCAACGGCGTGCCGCGCTCGTCGTAGGCGGTCATCACGTCCATCTGCAGGTGGCGGTTCGACCGGGCGCCGGCCGGCGCCTCGGGGTGCGGTGGGACGCGGAAGGTGACGTTGTGCGCCTCGCCGTCCTTGAGGGCGTCGCGCAGCACGCCGCGAAGCGCGTCGGCGTCACCGGGATGAACCACATCGAGGAACGAACGGGCGAGGATCTCCTGGGCGGTGCGCGTGAGGAACTGCCGCAGCGGCTGGGTGGCGGCGATGAAGTGCAGGTTGGGCGCCAGCCGGGCCACCATCCGATGCCGGGACGAGCCGACCACGAAGTGCGTCGGTTCGATGCCGGCGGGCCGGTCGCCATGCGTTTCTTTCCGCCCCCTGCCGGTGCGGCTTTTCTCCAGGCTCTCCTGGACCGTGACGACCTCGGCCAGGGCCGATCGGTAGCAGCTGGTCAGCGCGTGCAGCTCGCCCCAGAGCTGCGTCAGCCCCGGCTCATGGGTGTGCCGTTCGGCCAGGGTGAGCGGGCCGGGGTGCGGCGAGGTGCGGAGCTTGGCAGTCAGCGCGGCCAGCTCACGCAGCCGCGCCCGAAAGACCCCGGTCACCAGCAGGCCGGTCAGCACCGCCGTCACGAACCCGGCCACGGCCGCCACCGCCACCGTCGCCGTTCGCCGGTCCGCCAGCAGGCCCGCAACCCGGCCGTCGTCGAGCGCGACGAGGAACAGTCCGACCACGTTGCCGCAGAGCAACGCACCGAACAGGCCGAGGACGACGGCACGCCAGGCGGGCTTCAACATCGCGACATCCCTTCGGACGCGACCAGGCCGCGGGAGCAGGGTTCGTTTCAATCATACCAGACGAACCGCGTTAGCCCCCGACGATTTGCCCCCGGGTGAACACACCGGGGGCGAATGCGAGGCGCTCTGCGAAGAAGCCCCCGGCGCGCGAAGAAGCCCCCCGTGGTTTGTTCACGGGGGGCTAACTTTGAAACGTGCGTTAGCCCTGAACTGGCATGCACACCTGTTCGAGCAGCTTCTCGCACTTCTCCTGCAGCAGGTCGGCGAGGTTCGGCAGCGGCTGGCCCTCGGGCAGCGCCTCCTGCATCTCGCTGATGATCCGCGGGAAGGCGTAGAGAGCGGCGAAGGCGTCGAGCGTCACCGGCTCCAGGCGGGCGTGCCGGCCGCGGCGCTCGGCGTCCTGCCAGAGCGTCTTGCTCTTGCCCGACAGCGCCAGGTCGTCCTCCGGCCGCAGCAGGATCAGGTGGTCGACGACCGCCGGCTCCAGTTCCAGCGCCGACAGCTTGGTCGCCAGGTCGCGCGGCTTGGCCGGACCGCGGCCGAGGAACAGGCCGATGCCGACCTTCCACGGCTGCCCGCCCTTGCACACCCAGTGCGCGATCGACAGCACCCCGTAGGTCGGGTGATCGCCGAACGTCAGCTCCGGGACGACGTGTTGCAGCCGCCACGGCCCGACCTTGACGCCATGTTCATGACAGGTCCGCAAAAAGGCACCCAGCCCGCTCTGCAGCTCACGGGTGGCGCCGGTCAGCGCGCCTTCCGGTTCGAGCTTGCGCCGGGCCGAACGGATCTCCTGATCCCACAGCGTGTCGTTTGACCGGACGGACGGCGCGGGCGGGGCCGGCGCGACGCGCGGCGTCGGCACGGGGACCGGCACGGCCATCGGTGCCGTCGGCGTCGCCTGGCCGGCGTTGACCGGGATCGCGTCCGGAACGGCGGGCGACTCGACGACGACGTAGGACTTCACCACCGCCTCGGCCGGCTCGGGCGGCAGCCGATACCCCTGCGGCGCCGCCGGTTCGCTCACCGGCTCCACCGCCGACGGCTCGACGCTGCGGAAGACGATGCTGTCGAACAGGTGGCGGAACTGCTGCAGCATGTCGCGCAGGGTCGGCTCGGTGCGCGCGATCCGCTCGACCTGCTCGGCCGCGAACGGGAAGCACTCGGGCAGGTCGGCCAGCTCCGGCACCTGCTCCAGGGTCGGCCGCAGCCGCGCCTCGACCACGCGCCGCACCAGATCGACCGGCGGCGCCTCCAGCCGCAGCGCCTGCAGGGTGCCGTGGTTGGGCAGGTGGATCGGGTTGTTCAACCGATCCTGAATGTAGCCGTCGAGCGACGGCACGAAGCGGTTCCACAGACCGCGTTCGGCGAACACCAGGAAGGAGATCCCGTCCAGCTGGTGCATCGCCTGGACGATGCCGGCGAAGAACGCCTCGGCGGTGCGGTGGGCGTCGTCGCTGCGGCGGGCCAGCAGCAGGTCTTCCAGCTGGTCGAACGCGAACACCACCGGGATGCGCAAACCTTGCAGGACGCCCATCAGCACCTTGAAGAGCGCCAGCACCAGCTCCTGCCGACTCGGCCGCACCTGGAAGTCCAGCTCGGCGAAGCCGTAGGTGAGGAACGTCGCCAGGTCCGACTCATCGCCCAGCAGCATGGCACGGGCGAAGCCTTCGAGGATGTGCCGCCGCATCAACCCGGCGGTGTTGCGCGGCTCGGTGCGGTTGATGTAGCCGACGATCAGCTCCAGCGCGCGGCCGTGGTCGAGGCCGGCCTCGTCGCAGGCGCGGCGGATGGCGCCGGCCTGAAACGGCAGCGGCACCGGCCGGGCCATGCTGTCGATGATCCACTGCACCCGTTCCAGTGCCTGCGTGGTGCCCAGGCCGAGCTTGCGGACCCATCGGCCCAGTCCCGGCGCCGGGAACAGCTCCAGCCGCTGCGGCGGGGTCAGCGCCGCCAGCGCCGCGCTGAACAGCCCGCGGACCAGCTGCTCGCCGATGTACTCCAGCGGCCGGGTGTTCTTCTGCTTGCCGCCGCCGAGCAGGGTGTCGATCAGCTGGAACAGCAGGTATTCGAGGAACTCGGTGTCCTTCTGGTAGACGCCGGGCGTCACCAGCAGCTGCCACGACCCGTCCGGCCCGTGCTTGATCGAGTACAGCAGGTGGGTCTTGCCGGCGCCCTTGTTGCCGAGGACCGGGACCACCTCCGAGTGCGTCGTCGGTGCGTAGCGGTACAGGTCGACCACGCCGAGCAGCTGTTCGCGCTGCAGGGCGTACAGCTCGGGGACGTGATAGCGGGCGCAGACGTCGTCGTCGGGGTTGCGAGCGAAGTAGTTGCGGAACGGGTTGCCGCCCCGGCGCAGCACCTCGAGCGCACGATCCGCCAGGGGGCGGGACGCCATCGTGGTGGACACGGAACATTCCTCCTTAATGCGGACGAAGGGGGTCACTGGCCCCCGTCGCGCAGGCTGGCGTAGTACGCGATCTCGTGGCCGGTTAACAGGACATAGGGCGGATCGGGAATGTCGTAAAGCGGCCCGGTCCACGGATGCAGATAGACCTGATCGTCGCGCACCAGCTGGCGCAGGGCGTCGTGGAAGCGGCCGATGGTCAGCCCCGGGCAGCCGTCGGCGATCTGCCGGTACAGCTCGGGAAGCGGGCAATCCTCGCTGCTGCACGCGCCGGACCAGTGCGCCAGGGCGGAGAGGATCGGCTCAGTCGGGTCGGCGGCCTCGTCGACCTGGTGGAACGAGCGGAACAGCGCCTTCAGGTCGCCGCCGGCGCTCAGCTGGCCGAGCACAACGGCGACGTGCTCACGCAGTCCAGCCAGGCTCTGCTGCATGGCGGCGGCGGTGGCGAGCAAGGTCTGCACCTGCTCCTCGCGCGACTCGATCACGCGGACGAAGTCCTCGAGCACTTCCCGCGGACTCATCTGCCGCAGCAGGTGGGCCAGTCCCTTGTCGCTGAGGTGTAGCCGGCGGCGCCGGCGGACAGCAGGCCATCGTCGCAGCAGCGCTGCGCAGCCTGTTTGCCGACCGCGGTGGTCGGGAAAAGACCGGGGAGCGCCTTGGTCCCGTGCAGCGGCACGCCGGCGGATTCGGCGGCAGCGCGGGTGAGTGCGGTGAGGACCAGCTGGCTGGATTTGTCCGCCACGTACCCCTCCTTGGGTGGATGGTGGTTCCGAAGCCCGCGGCATTATTTCCTGGCGGCCGGTTTGGACGCAAGGTCAGGAAAACGGGCTACCCGCTGGGGGGCCCGTTCGTTATCATCCCGGCAGACTGAGCCATCCGAATAATCCCTGTCCCCGCCAGGACTTTCGGCCGGCGCGGTCGGGCCGCCGGCCTCGACGGCCGGTACGCTGGAACCGACCTGCCTTCTCGCCCGTAAGGAGCTCGATGCATGATCCAGGCACTCCGCCTCTGTTGTGGCGCCGCCGTGCTGACGGTGGCCGCCGCGCTGTACGCCGCTGATGCGCCGACCCCGGCCGTCGACCGCAAAGCCCAGGACGCGGCCACGTTCACCGGCCTCCGCGACCTGATCAACCGCGGCGCCGACCTGTACAACGGCGGCGACATGGCCGGCTGCTACCGGCTCTACGAGGGGGCGCTGCTGGCGATCCGCCCGAACCTGGAACACCGGGCCGAGCTGCAGAAGGCGATCACCAAGGGCCTGGGCGCCGCCGAGGCCGATCCGGTCGTGTGGCGGCGGGCGTTCACCCTGCGACACGTCCTCGACAAGATCCGCGACGACCTGAACCCGAACAAGAGCGCGGCCAAGGGCACCGAGAAGCTCAGCCCGCCCACTACCGAAGACAAGAAGGATCTGGAAACAACCAAGGAGCCGCCTCTCAAGAAAGATCCGGAGCCGACCAAGGAACCGCCGGTCAAGGAGCCGGAGAAGAAGACCGAGCCAGAGAAGAAGACCGAGCCGACCAAGGAACCGGAACCGATGAAGAAGCCGGAACCGGCCAAGGAGCCGGAACCGGAGAAGAAACCCGAGCCGGAGAAGAAGCCCGAGCCGACCAAGGAGCCCGAGAAGAAAGCGGAGCCGGCCAAGGAGCCCGAGAAGAAGACCGAACCGCTCGACGAGCCGAAGAAGGACGACGAGAAGAAGTCCGAGCCGAAGAAGGACGACGAGAAGAAGCCCGAGGGCGGGAAGCCCGACCCGAAGGACGTCCCGCCGCCGACGGACGACGAGAAGAAGCCCGAGGAGAAAAAGGCGGACGAGAAGAAGCCTGACGGGGGCAAGCCCGAGCCGAAGGACGTCCCGCCGCCGGATGAAGAAAAGAAGCCGGAGCCAAAGAAGGACGAGGAGAAGAAGCCGGAGCCGAAGAAGGACGACAAACCGGCGGACAAGAAGGATGACGAGAAGCCGGCGGACAAGAAGGACGAGTAATTCGTTACTTTAGGCGTTACGCCGGTGGGCGGCTCCCTCCTCCCAGGGTTGACACCCTGGGCTATTGACTACCGCCCCTTCGGGGCTAAGAATCCTGCCTTTTTGAAGCCCCGAAGGGGCGACAGCCAATAGCCCAGGGTGCAAACCCCATAGCGCACCAACTTTAGGCGGCGGGCGTCGCAAGTCCAGGATCCAGGAGGAGATCCCTCGTGTTGGGCTTGCGCCGCCGGCTGCGGCGGGGCTTGATCCGCGTCATCTCGTCGAGCATCTCCACTTGTCGGAATGCGGTGTCGGCGGTTGCGCCAGCACGCGGTCGAGGACGGCCACCGGGTCGCGATCGACCAGCAGCAGATCACGATGCCGCGGGCGGAGGAAGCCGTCGTCGACGGGCGCGGTCGATCCACGCCAGCAGCGGATCGAAGTAGCCGGCCACGTTCACCAGCCCGATCGGCCGCGTGTGAATGCCCAGCTGCGCCCAGGTCAGGATCTCGAACAGCTCGTCGCCGGTGCCGAATCCGCCCGGCAGCGCCAGGAAGGCGTCGGCCCGGTCGGCCATCAGCGCCTTGCGCTGGTGCATCGTCTCGACGACATGCAGCTCGGTCAGCCCGTTGTGACCCAGTTCGCGATCGACCAGCGCCCGCGGGATCACGCCGATGACGCGCCCGCCTGTCTCCAGCACGGCGTCGGCCAGCAGCCCCATCAGGCCGATGTCGCCGGCGCCGTACACCAGCGTCAGCCCGCGCTCGCTCAGCGCGCGACCGAGCGCCCGCGCCGCGTCGGTGTATTCGACCCGGTTGCCGGTGCTCGACCCGCAAAAGACGCACACCGCCCGTGGCGGTCGTTGTCCGTTCGATTCCGTCATGTTCCCTCCCGTTTATCCGCCGAATCAGTCCCCACCAGGGGGAACCGGACCCGGAATGTGGCGCCTTTCTGCGGTGTCGAGTCGACCTCCAGCGTCGCGCCGTGATTGTCCAGGATCGCGACCACGAACGCCAGCCCGAGGCCCATCCCGGTCGAATGCCCCTCATAAAGCGCGTTGTCGCGCTTGGTCGAGAAGTGTGTCTCGGTACAGCGGCGACGGACCTCGTCGGTCATGCCGATGCCGTTGTCGACCACCTCCAGGGTGGCGCGGTCCGCCCCGTCGGCACGCCGGCTGCGGACAGTCACCCGGCCCCGCCACGCGGCGGCGGCGATCAGCGCCCGTTTGCGCGTCGTGGCGTCCAGTGCGGCGTCGCGGCGGACGTTCTCGCGCAGGTGGTTCCGCATCTCGAACGTCGCGTCGCGTGCGTTGAACAACAGGTTCTCGATCGCTTGCAGCAGGTGCGACTCGTCGCCACGGATCGGCAGGGCGCCGTCACTCAGATCGAGCGCCAGGTCAAGCTGCCAGCGGTCGGTGGCCAGGTCGCCCCAGGTGCGGCCGATCGACCGTAGCACCGCGTTCAGGTCCAGCTCGCGCGGCTGCGACCGCGACGGGTCGCGCCGCACCGTCTGCAGGATCTGCTGCAGCCGCTCCGTCACCGTCGCCAGCGTACCCTGTACCTCGTGCAGCATGGTCCCCTGCTCCGCCGGCAGGTCGGCGCGTTCGAGGCAGCGGCGAAGCAGGTCGTTGGGGCGAACCAGCAGGTTCTTGATGTTGTGCGCATACGAGCCGGCCATGATGCCGATGCTGGCGTAGACCTGCGACTTCAGCTCCAGCGCCTTCTGCTCGGCTGCCTGCGTGGCCAGCCGCTGTTCGAGCAGCTGCCGCTCGGTTTCCACGCGCTTGCCCTCCTCCTCCAGCCGGTGACGTTCAGCCTGCTCCAGTCGCAGCCGCGCCTGTTCGCGCTGGCGCCGCCGCTCGCGCTCGTCGGCCTGCACGCGCAGCACCCAGGCGAGGCCGAAGCCGGTGGCGGCGATCGCCAGCAGCCCCAGCTGCCACACCCGCTGGACCCGCTGCTGCGCGTCTCGCTGCCGCTTGTTCCACGCCCGCAGCTGATAGCGGACCATCACCCGTGCCCCCGGCTCCAGCGGGAACGTCGACTCGCGATACTGCCCCGAGCTGGGTTCCAGCCCGGAATCCCACACCACCGGGTCGCCGAGCCGCAGACCGTCCTCGTCATCCAGATCGACCGGCACTTCCAGGTCGGTCGCGTCGAACCGCACCTCCAGCCGGTAGACGATCGGGAACAGCGGCAGTCCGCCGGGGTACATCTTGGTCGGCGGTTCACCCAGGGCGCGGAGGTGCTGATAGATCTCCTCGCGCTTCACCGCCACCCGCTGTTGTGCCGCCAGCGCGCGGAGGATCGGGTCGCCGTCGCCGCCTGGCCCGGCCGGCGGACTGCCGCGCGCACGGCCCCGGAGCGGGACGAACCGGCGGGCGGCGCGGAGGTAGCCGCCGACCAGCTCGGCCAGCGTGGCGTCGGGGTTGCGCGCCTCGTCCAGCCACTCCTGCATCACCGCCTGATCGTAGCTGTCCTCGCTGTTCAGCCAGCCGGCGGCCGGCGTGACCAGGACGCCCACGAGCAGCATCCAGATGACGACGGGTGCCAGCAGCGCGCGACTGTACTGCCACACCCGCCACCAGGGCGCGGACGGCGGCGGGGCATCGGCGGTGTCCTCACGGGAGCGCCGGTCCGGTTGACATCCGTAACCTCGAATTCGTCGTAGAGCGCAGTAATCGCCGGCCCGCATGCCTCCCAGGTGCGGTCGGCGCGGCGCCGCCAGACGGTGATCTCCGCCAGCGGCAGCACCCGGTCGTGTTCCACGCGCGGTTGCAGCAGGACGATGTACTCGCCGGTGCCGCTGGCCCGCTGTCCACCGCCGCCGAACAGGGGGGTTCCCTCGCCGTCGCGCCTCAACCGCCCGTCACGCTCGCGTACCGCCCGCAGACCGGCGGCCAGCTCGTCGGCGGTGGCGGCCGGAGCGTCGCCGCCAGCGAATGCCAGCGCCGTCGCCTCG
Source organism: Gemmataceae bacterium (assembly GCA_046350215.1). Lineage (GTDB taxonomy): Bacteria > Planctomycetota > Planctomycetia > Gemmatales > Gemmataceae > JAXMAU01. The sequence continues at coordinate 27,941 of JAXMAU010000052.1, forward strand.
ATGATGTCCCGGTACAGCAGGAGGTCTTCCGTCCCCGCCGGGCGTCGCGCCGCGGCAGAGAGCACCGCCCCGCGACCCGGTCCCATGCCGCTCTCGGGGGCGACGAAGCCGGCGTCGGGGTCGATCGGGTTGCGGTGACAGAACAGGGTCACGGTGAACGGTAAATCCTGGATCGGCCAGGTGACCTGGCGGTCGCGGTAGATGGTGTTGAACGACGGGTCGTCTCCCATCGCGACGACAAACCGCCGCGCCAGGTCGGGGGCGGACCGGGCCAGGTCGCGAAGGAGCCGGCGCGCCGGCTGGGAGTGGCCGGTCACCACCAGCAGCGGACGGGTTGGCTGGCCGCGCTCGCCGCGGTATTGCGACAGCAGGTCACGGACCACCTTCGCCTCGTAGGGGTTGGGCGACAGAAACGAGCCGACGCTGGAGTCGACGTCCAGCCGCACCGCCGCCTCGTGGCGGAAGCCGGACGTCTGCCAGCCGGCCAGCGCCGGCGCCGGCAGACCCAGCCCGACCGCGCCGCTCACCCAGCCCCACTGCTGCAGCACATTCTCGCTTCCCCGGTAATCGAGTACTCGCATGTAGCCGGCGAACAGGTCCTGCGAGTATGAATCGTCGGTCCACTGCACCAGATACGCCGGGTCGGCGTCCGGCCGCAGCTCGGGCCGGCTCCACAGGAAGCGGGTGACCGCCGACGCCATCTGCCGGTTGCTGAAACAGAACCGAAAAGTGCGATCGGGGTACAGGTCGGTCAGCAGCACACCGTCGGCCTCCTCGCCGCCTCGTCCCGGCGGCCGGTCGTCGGGTGGATCGACCGGCTCGCCCGCCGCCACCCGATCGGCGGTGGCGGTGGTGAGCAGGAGTACCGGCCGCTGTTCGGCGGGCAGGCGATCCGCTTGCAGCCGTAGCTCCAGCGCCAGCTGCCGCGCCCAGTAGCTGCTGTTGCCGCCGACGATCGCCAGCGGCGGCGGGGTGCGCGCCAGCAGGGCATCCATCCAGGCGGCCGCCGTCCCCTGGCTGGTGATCTTGTACCAGCGGATCACCAGCCGCCGGCCGACCGTGGTCCGGCCGGCCGGGTCGGCCGGGAAGCGCAGGGCGATCTCGGGGACGGCACTGGCGGGCAGGCTGCCGGCGGCGTTCTGCTCCACTTCCAGTCCCGGAAACGCCTCCTGCAGTCGGTCGGCGGCCTGCTGCACCGCCTTGGCCAGCCGCTCCCAGTTCGCCGAGCTGGTCGCCGGGTACAGCCAGGCCACCTCCTGCTCGTTGCCGCGAACCGCCAGCGGTTGCGGCCGGACGGCTCCGTTCCACACCGGCACCACCAGCGCCGCCGCGGCCGCCACCAGCAGCACGGACACGGTGACGAGAACGGTGGGTCGCAGAGTCCATTGCAGCAGGCGGATCATACCGGCGGTCGGCTCCGACGGACATTCGCTATCATGAGGTGGGGCCGGTCGCGTCCCGGTCGCCCGAAGCATTCTACGACAACGACCCGCGGCCGGAACGAGCCGCGGCCGCCGCCCGAAAGGTGCAGTTCATGGCCACGCCACCTCTCACACTCGTCATCTTCGGCGCCTCCGGCAACCTGACCGCCATCAAGCTGATCCCCGCCCTCTACCACCTGCACCTCAAGGGCCGGCTGCCGGAGGAGGCGCAGATCGTCGGTGTGGCGCGAACACCGCTGAGCGACCAGGCGTTCCGCGACCGGCTCGCACCGGCGGTCAAGGAGGCGACCGGAGATAGCTTTACTCCGGAATCGTGGGGCCAATTCGCGCAAAAGCTCGCCTATGTCGCCGCCGACGCCGCTCGGCCCGGTGGGATGGAGCTGCTGGCGAAGTGGTTCAACGCGCGCGAGGAAGGCCAGCCGGGACGCCGCCTGTATTACCTTTCGGTCGCCCCGGAGCTGTACGAATCGATCGCCACCGGCCTGGGCGAAGCCGGGATGGCTGGCCCGATGGGCGACGACGGCTGGCGGCGGCTGGTGATCGAGAAGCCGTTCGGCACCGACTTGCCGTCCGCCCGCCGGCTCAACGCCGCCCTGCTCCGCTACTTCCGCGAGGACCAGGTCTACCGCATCGATCATTATCTCGGCAAGGAGACGGTGCAGAACATCCTGGTGTTCCGCTTCGCCAACACCCTGTTCGAGCCGCTGTGGAACAACAACTACATCGACCATGTGCAGATCACGGTGAGTGAGAAGGGCACGGTCGGATCGCGCGGCGAATACTACGATCGCGCCGGCGTGGTCCGCGACATGTTTCAGAACCACCTGCTACAGCCGCTCACCCTGATCGGCATGGAGGGCCGGCCCGGTTCGCCGCCGATCCGCTCCCGCAACGAGAAAGTCAAGGTGCTCGACTCGATCCCGATCCTGACGCCCGACGAGGCCCGCCGCCACATCGTCACCGGGCAGTACGACGGGTATCGGCGCGAGAAGGGGGTGCGGCCCGACTCCCGAACGCCGACCTACGCCGCCATCGAGCTGGCGATCGAGAACTGGCGGTGGCGCGGCGTTCCCTTCTTTTTACGGTCCGGAAAGGGGCTTACTCGGCGGTTCAGCGAGGTGGTCATTCAGTACCGCTGTCCGCCGCACCTGATGTTCCCGCTGCCGCCCGGCGCCACCCTCACCTGCAATCGGCTGGCCATCTGTGTCCAGCCGGACGAGGGCATCCACCTCAACTTCCAGAGCAAGGTTCCCGACCAGGGGCACCTGCAGATGGAGGCGACCGACATGGAGTTCCACTACCGCACCGCCTACCCGGACTCACCGATCCCGGAGGCCTATGAACGACTGCTGCAGGACGCCATCGCCGGCGATGCCTCGCTGTTCATGCCCGATCCGAGATCGAGCGGGCGTGGACGATCATCGACCCGCTGGTGGCCGCCGTCGAGGCGGCCGATGCCCCGGAACCCCAGACCTACGCGGTCGGCTCGACCGGCCCGGCCTGCGCCGACAAGTTCCTGGCACAGACCGGCCGCCAGCTGGCTCAGCCTCTGTCACCCCTGATCGGTCCGGGCGCGAAGCAGGCCCCGCCACCCCCTCGAGCGCCTGCTTCACCGCGTACCACAGCCTGTTCATGCGGAACGGCTTGCGGAGCAGCGCGGTTCGCGGCGCCGCAGCAGCGGGCAGAGCGGCTGGGTTTCGGGTCAGGCCGGTGCAGAGCAACACCGGGATGTCAGGCAGTCGGTGGCGAATCCGCTGGAACGTCGTCTGGGCGTCCCGCCCTGTCAGCATCAGGTCGAGGATCACCAGGTCGAGACGAGCCGTTCGAGGCGACGTGGGCGATCGCATCCGCTCCGCTGGTAACGCCATCGCACCCGGTGCCCGGCCAGCTCCAGGAACCGTTGCACCACGTCGAGGATCGCCTTCGTCGTCCACCACCAAAATCGAGCGGCCGGGGGACTGGTCCGTTCAACCACCTCCGCCGGTTCGCCTACCCGGATCGGCGGGGTCCGCTCGACCGGCTGGGGGACGAAACGGGGCAGGTACAGGCTGACGCGGGTACCGCTGCCGCGCGCCGTCAATGGTCAAAAAGGCCGTGGTGCTCCTTGGATGATGCTGTACACCAGCGGCAGGCCGAGGCCGGTGCCCTGTCCGGACCTCTTGGTCGAGTGAAAAAGCGGGGTCCAGTGCCTGCGCCAGCACTGCCGGCAGCATCCCGGCTCCTCGTCGATCACCTCGACGGCAGGTAATCGCCCGCCGGGACGGCCTGCGGGAACGCCGGCACTTCCGTGGAAGCCCACCCGGCGGAGGCGGAACACCACGGCCGGGCGCCGGGCCGGCCGAATCCAGTGCGACGGCCCCTGCGGCCAGTGGGCGGAACGCCGGTAGGCCTGTCGTTCCTGAATGGCGTGGCGGGCGTTGAGAGCCAGGTTGATCAGCGCCTGCTGCAGCTGGTTGGTGTCGGCCTCGACGAGCAGCCCGGCCGGGGAATCGGGACCGTCGTTGTCGCCGAGGTCGAGCGTCACTTCCTGGTGCAAGGTGCGCCGGACCAGCTCGGCGGTGGTCTGCAGCAGGTGCGGCAACGACGTCTGCTGGCGGACCAGCGCCGGCTTGTGCGCGAACGCCAGCAGCTGCCGCGTCAGCGTGGCGGCCCGGTCCGACAGGTCGATGCGCCCAGGAATATTCTGCATGAACTCGCGCAGCGTTTCCGTCAGATCGGGTTCGCGCAGTCCGAGCGAGGCGTAGCCGTTGATGCCGGCCATCAGGTTGTTGAACTCGTGGGCGATACCGCCGGCGAGGGTGCCGATCGACTGCATCTTCTGCATCTGGAGCACCTGCCGCTCCAGTTGCTTGTGTTCGGTGATGTCGCGCTGGATGCCGACGAAGTGGGTGAGCCGGCCAGCGCATCGACGATCGGCGAGATGGTCATCGATGTCTCGCGGAGCTGGCCGTCCTTGCGGCGATTGGTCAGCTCCCCCTGCCAGCTGCCGCGCGCCAGGATGGTCTGCCACATGCGAGCGTAGAAGTCCGCCGGCTGCGCGCCGCTGCGGAGCAGCCGCGGCGTCTGGCCGATCAGCTCTTGCCGCGCGTAGCCGGTCAGCTTCTCCAGCGCCCGGTTCACCTCCAGAATCGTCCCCTGCAAGTCGGTGATCATCACGCCATCGCGGGCGGATTCCAGCGCCTGCACGAGTAGCTGATTGGTGCGCTCCAGCCGGTGGCGGCGGACCGACTCGATCACCCGTTTCGGCAGGTCGGCCAGGAAGAGCAACGCCGGGTCCTTGACGACGTAGTCGAGCGCGCCGGCGTGCAGCAGGCGAGTGGCCAGCTGCTCGTCCCCGTAGCCGGTGATGATGAGGACGGAAACCGCCACACCGTCGCGGTTGAGCCGATCGAGCAGTTCGTCGCCGCGCATGTCCGGCAGCAGGTGGTCGAGGATCACCAGGTCGAACGTGGTCTGAGCGAGTAGGATCAGGGCGTCGGCGCCGGTGCGGCAACCGACCACTCGGTGCCCGGCCCGCTCCAGCCGCTTGCGAATCAGCTGGGCGACGTCCTCGTCGTCCTCGATCAGAAACAGCCGCAGGACGTCACTCATGCGTCGGCCCTCGGCGTAAGACGGGGGATACGATCGGACGGCGATGGTGCGAGCGTTGGGAGGAACAGGCGAACCGTCGTCCCCTCGTCGGGGGTCGAGTGGAACCGAATCCGGCCGTGCCAGAGGGACGCCGCCTGGCGGACCAGGAAGAACCCCAGGCCGAGGCCGGCGGACGGAGCGACGCGGCTGGCGGCGAACGGCTCGACCAGCAGCTTCCCCTGCTCGGGTCGCATCCCCCGGCCGGTGTCACCAACCTCCAGCCACCACCCGGCCGGCTCCGCTCCACCGCGCACCTCGATCCGGTCGCCGGCGCCGGGACGGACGGCGGCGGCCGCGTTGCGGAGCAGCTGCGTCACGACGGCGTGCAACAGCGGCCGGCTGTGGGGGACCGGCGTGGCGGAGACAGTGACGACCGTCGGCAGGTCGGCCGGTAGCTCGCGACGGGCACGCAGCTCGGTGACGACCTCACCGACGACGGCGAGCAGTTCGGTCGGCGGCCCCCAGGGCGGTTCTCGGAGCAGCCGGCCGAGATCGGCCACCTGGCGCGAGTGGCGGTCGGCCTTCGCCGTGAGATTGGCCAGTCGGTCGAGCAGCTCCCGCCCTTCCGCATCGAGGCGCCCGTCCGGTTCCGCGTGAAGCAGACGGGCGTAGGCCTGGATAGGCACCAGGCGATTGACCAGCTCATGCCCGACATACTGCTGGAAACAGGCGGCCAGCTCCTGAAGCCGACGCAGCTCCACCGACGGGTCCTGGGGACCGCCTTCGCCTCCCTCGGTCGAATAGTCGAAGACCAGTTCCATGCGGCCATCGAAGTGGGGGACTGCGAACGACGCTACAATACCCAGTCTATCCCATAGTATCCGTTCTCGCGCCCTGCCGCACTGGCTTTCCTCGCCCCAGCGCGCGTTCAACGGTTCCGAGGGCCGCCGGTCGGCCGGTTTGACCTTGTGCGGTTTGTGCCGAAGAGTACCCTTGGGCGAACGGGGCGGACCGGGTGGAGACACCGCCGGAGCGACCGGCCCGGCGCCAGGCCACGAGAGCAAGCAGATGGAACTGATCACGCAGGTGCTGCGGTACGTCCGCGAACTCGACGTCCACATCAACGACCTGGCCGGGTGGAACCTGCCGGCATTCTACGTCCTGATGTTCCTCATCATCTTCGCCGAAACCGGGCTGGTGGTCACGCCGTTTCTGCCCGGCGACTCCCTGCTGTTCGCCCTGGGAGCGGTCGCCGCCGGGATCGAGTCGCCGCTGTCGCTGCCGCTGCTGCTCGGCCTGCTGGTCGTCGCTGCCGTTCTCGGCGACGCGGTCAATTATGCCATCGGCTTCCGCCTCGGGCCGAAGGTGTTTCGCTACGAGCAGTCGTGGCTGCTCAACAAACGCCACCTGCTCCGCGCCCAGGCGTTTTACGAGAAGTACGGCAGCAAAACGATCATCCTGGCGCGGTTCGTGCCGATCGTCCGCACCTTCGCCCCGTTCGTCGCCGGCATCGGCAAGATGCGTTACCGCCGGTTCGGCCTGTACAACGTGGTGGGCGGGGTAGCCTGGGTGCTGATCTGCCTGGGGGCCGGCTACTTCTTCGGCAACATCCCGTGGGTGAAGGAGCGGTTCGAGACGGTGGTGATCGCCATCATCCTGATCTCGGTGATGCCGATGGCGTTGGAGCTGTACCTGGAGTGGCGGCGGGCCGGAACCAAGGGTACCGAACCGATCTCGCCCACGGCGGCCGCACAGGCCGACCAGGAAGCTGCCTGAAGGGGTGAGGACGAGTCGTCCACCGGCAGGACAGGTGCGGCCGGGTGAGGACGATGCACGTCAGGTCCGGCCGGTAGCCGTCACCGGCAGCGCCGGCTGACGTGGCCCGTTGGCCCATCCGCGATCCAGCTCGGACACCACCGCCCGCTGTTTGCCGGCCTCGGTGAGCGTGATGTCGCCCACCGGACGGACCTCGACGGGAAAGCCTTCCACGATCTCGGTCAAGATGCGCTCGAGCCGGAGGACCTCCGGCTGGTTGGTGGGGCCGAGCATGTCCAGGGTAGCGATCACCGAACCGTCCGTGTACTGATGCACCTGGAAGCGGCGGACCTGCTCGGTTTCGACCTTGAACAGGGTGTCCAGGCGGGTGGCGTGGACCAGTCGGCCGGTGCGCGTGACGAGGATATCGTTCTGCCGGCCGACGACGCTGGGCAGCCGACTCATGCCGCGCTCGGGCCGGATGAGGGGCGTCTCGGTGACGTCGCCGATCTGGTACCGGAGCAGCGGGAACGACGGGTTGTTGAGTACCGTGACAAGCAGGTCGTAGCGGCCGTCGGCCCGCGGCGCGGTCTCCAGGTGAACCAGATCTTCCCGGACGTGAAGCAGCCGATCGTCTCCTTCCGCGGCCAGAACGCCGCAGTCGATCGAGCCGTACTCGACCACCGCCTGGACCTTCAGCCCCCGCTCCACGTTGTGGACGATCGCCGGAGTCGCTGGCTCGGCGGTCAGCACCGCCAGCCGCAACGACGGGCACTCGAAGTGGCTCGCCAGCGCTTCCTGGGCGAGCAGGTCGGTCGCCCGGCTGTAGCCGTAGAGCCACACCGGGCCAAACGCGGCGATCCGGTCCAGGTGGCGACGGAGGTCGCTGCGGCCGAGGTCGTAGGCACACAGGCGGATGCGGTTGCGGAGCCAGTCGGAGGTGACTTTCCGCAGCCGCGCCAGGAGCCCCGTTAGCCCGCGCTGGTAACTGTTGGCGTGTCCCCACAGGAAGGCGCAGCGGGCGAAGATGTCGATCCCGCGCGCTTGCAGGAATCGATACCGCGCCCGCAAGGTTTCCAGATGCGCGGCGTTCTCCCAGTACACCCGCATCGGCATGCCGGTGGTGCCGCCGGTCAGCGCCCAGCTACCGGGCTTGCGATCCGGCGACAGGAAATCGTCCGGCCGGTCGCGGACCTCGACTCGCGGCAGGACCGGCATCCGGTTCTCATAGTCGGCGAGGCTGTGGAAGCGGTCAGGCAGGCGATGCTCGGCGGTCAGACGGGAGTAATAGGGGATGGCGATACGGGCATGACCCCAGAGGCGGTTGAGCCGATCGAGCTGGAACGCCTCGATTTCGGGCCGGGACCAGCGTTCGCGGGCCTCCATTTCCCGCATCATCTGGCCGGCGGCGCGAAAGCGCGGAAGCCACCGCAACAGAGTCATCACGCCTTCCCTCGACCGAGCCGGGCGATTGACCAACCGCCCCGGCCTCCGGCAGATGAGCCGTCCCCCACCGCTCTTGCAGCGTAGCTCATCCGTGAGGGTCGTGCAAATCTTGATACCGACTGGCGGCCGACCCGCTCGCGCTGGGTCGACGGGTTAAGTGGGTGGAAACGGCGGATGCCGGCCGAATGACTCGGCCGGCCTCCGCCGTCGGCGCCGCCTCGAAGAAGCGACGGGCACGCCGTCAATCGAGATTGACGTTGTGTTCCTGCTTGCCGTTCTTGACCTGAACTGTCAGGGGCGAGGTGTCGGCCTTGCTGTACTTGTCCGGAACCTCGACCGGGGTCGCCGAGCTGCTGCCGGGGGTATCCATCTTGATGTCCATTCCGCCCGCTGCCGTCTTGGTCCCCTTGGTGCCCTTCGGCACGATCACGTACACCTTCGCGTCACCGGGGGGAACGCCCTTGACGCTGTATTTGCCGTCCCGGTCGATCGAACCAGACACCGGCGCCGCATCCTTCCCGCCCTTGGTGTTCAGGAAGAAGATGGTGCCGCTGTTGAGTGGTTTGCCCTTGTACGCAACAGTCCCGGAGAGTGCCCCGCCGCCGCCGCCGGACTGCCCACAACCCGTCACCAGAACGGCAAGAAGGGTTACCGAAACTGCCGTCCCGATCAGACGCCGAACCATCATGTCAAGACTCCAAGAACCTGACCAGTCTCGCGGACTCTCCAGCGCGACTGGGTGGGAAAGAGAATACCAAACGAAAACCCTCGTGATGCCGTGGCGTCTGTGGCATCACGAGGGAGGTTGTTGGGCTTACCAGTTGCCGGAGAGCGTTTCGCCGCCACTGGGGGTAAGGGCCCACCACCAAGTGCGGCTGTTCATCGTGCTGCCCACGCCGCGGACACTGGCATCGCCCAGCCCGACCAGCATGGCGCCGGTGTGGGCGGTGGACGCCTTGCCGTAGTCGCAGGTGGTGTTCTGGTCGTAAGGCAGCGGCTGGATCTGGAACTTGGAGTCGGTGGTGATCGCCCCGTTGATCCGGTCGTTGCCGGCGAACGTGGTGATGTACTGCGGCTTGCCGTTGTACGGACCCCAACCGGAGTTGAAGATCGCGAACAGCGGATTCCACGAGTCCCACGGGTGGGCCCACAGGTTGCCGCGATCGCCACACTTGGCATACTTTTCGGCCCAGATGATCGTGTTGCTGGTGCCGTCGGCGAACGACCCGGGCATGCGGGCATTACCCTGCCACCCCTGGGCGGTCCCGTCGGTGGAGTTCACCCGGCCGAGCACCTGGAAGTTCCCGGCATACGACGAGGAGCCCCAGCCGCCGACCGCCTGGCCATTGCCGCCCGTGCTCGGGTCGGACGGGCACATGAAGGTCTTGATGACCTTTTCGCGCACCCGGCTGCCGTCCGGCAGCTGGCCGTCCCAGGTCGGACCGTTGGTCGGGTCCCGATAGGCAATGCCAACCTTGTACAGGTTGTCCTGCTCCACATAAGGGAGCAGCTGGAACAGCGGGGACGCCCACTGGGTTCCACCCGTGGAGATTCTGTCTTCCGTAAGGGCGGACGGGTAGAAGCCCTTCTGATCGTGGTGGTTATGGGTGGCCAGACCGAGCTGCTTGAGGTTGTTGGAGCAATTCATCCGGGCGGCGGCCTCGCGGACCTTCTGGACCGCGGGCAGCAGCAGGCCAATCAGAATGGCGATAATGGCGATCACAACCAGCAGCTCGATCAAGGTGAAACCACTCCACCTTTTGGAAATCCAACGCATGCACGACTCCTCAGAACGTGAAATGAGACGGGGTTGAGCCTCACAGAGAGCGACTGCATCGAACATCCCGCCAGGGGTCCGCTGGACGCCTCCGGACGGGGCAGAAGACACTGGAGTCCGTTAACTGAATCTCGGAGTCAAAACATCCCGAACGGGAACGAGTTAAGATATTCTCATTATTCTTAAACTCACGGCAGAGCCTGTCAAGAAGAAAAGTGCCCTGTCGTTTCAATTCGGCACGGACGCACCTTCGACGACCGCACCTGCCGAAAAGTTCCTTGCCCTGACAAAGATCGCGGGCCACTTGTCCGCGGCTGCTCCGATCGGTTGATTGACAGCCGTCCGGCCGGGCAAGTAGCATGGCCGCATGAGGTATTCCATCGCGCTGGTGCTCGCCGGAGCCGCCGTTTGCGGCCTGGCCTGCCGGAAGCCGCCCGTCGCTCCCCCGGCGGACGAGGCGGCGCCGTGGTTCGCGGACGTCACCGCCCGTGTCGGCCTCGACTTCACGCATGACCCCGGCCCGATCGACGGCAAGTATTTCATGCCGCAGAGTGTTGGCTCCGGGGCCGCCCTGTTTGACTTTGACGGCGACGGCCGGCTCGACCTCTACCTGCTGAACAATGGCGGACCACGCGGCAAGCCGAACCGGCTGTTTCGCCAGCAGCCCGACGGCACCTTCACCGACGTGAGCCAGGGTTCGGGGCTGGACTTCTCCGGCTATTGCATGGGGGTGGCGGTTGGCGACGTCAACAACGACGGGCGGCCAGACGTCCTCGTTACCCGGTTCGGAGGAGTCAACCTGTTCCTCAACCAGGGCGGCGGTCGGTTCACCGACGTGACCCGCGCGGTCGGGCTGGACAACCCGGCCTGGGGCACCTCGGCCGCCTTCCTCGACCACGACCGCGACGGCTGGCTCGATCTGGTGGTGGTCAATTACGTCGACTACGACCCTTCGATCGTCTGCCAGGGGGCCGGCCGATCACCCGATTACTGTCACCCCAACGGGTTTCTCGGCAACGTGACCCGCCTCTTCCACAACCGTGGGAAGGGCGCCGACGGCAAGTGGCGGGGCTATGACGACGTCTCCTTGCGATCCGGGATTGGCAAGGTGATCGGCCCCGGACTGGGGGTGGCCTGCGCCGACTTCGACGGCGACGGCTGGCCGGACATCCTGGTCGCCAACGACGCCAAGCCAAACCGGCTGTGGATCAACCAGAAGGACGGGACGTTCGTCGACGAGGCGGTGCAGCGCGGTATCGCTTTCAACATCCTCGGCCAGGCCCAGGCCAACATGGGCGTGGCGATTGGCGACGTCGACGGCGACGGGCTGTTTGACGTCTTCATCACGCATTTGAGCAGCGAGACACACACCCTCTGGCGGCAGGGACCGCGCGGCTTCTTCCGCGACGAATCGGCCGCGTCTGGCGTCCTGGCGACCCGCTGGCGAGGCACCGGCTGGGGAGTGGCGCTGGTCGACTTCGACCACGACGGTTCGCTCGACCTGGCGTTCGTCAACGGCGGGGTGTCGCGCGGCACGGCGGTGACCGACACCCACCTGCCCGTCTTCTGGCGGCCCTACGCACAGCGGAACCAGTTGTTCGCCAACGGCGGGAAGGGGCGATTCCAGGACATCTCCGAGTCGACGCCAGACCTGTGCGCGTTGCCCGAGGTCAGCCGGGGGCTGGCGGTCGGCGACGTCGACGGGGACGGGGCGCTCGACCTGCTCGTCTCCACCATCGGCGGGCCGGCCCGGCTCCTGAGCAACCTGGCGGGTAAGAACGGCAACTGGCTGCTGGTGCGGGTGATGGACCCCGCACTGAACCGCGATGCTTACGGGGCCGAGGTCACTGTGACGACTGGCGGTCAGCGGCGGGTCGGCTGGGTGAACCCGGCAGAGTTACGCCAGCAGCAACGACCCCCGTGTCCACTTCGGACTGGGAGATCGTCCTGACGTGGATGCCCTGGACGTTCTCTGGCCCGACGGGACTCGCGAAACCTTCCCCGGCGGCAAGGCGAACCGGGTGGTGACGCTCCGTAAGGGGGACGGCAAGCGGGTGTCTCCTGGCGTGTCCACCAAGCCAACCACCTCGTCGGGGCGAGAGTGAACCCATGGGTGCGTCTCAGTCCGCTGACATCCGACGTCCGTCGCAGCGCTGGCGGTGGTTGTCGATGTGTGCCGTGGTCGTTCTCGCCGCGGCGGCGGGGACCAGCTACTGGGTGGTCAGCCGGCCGCCGCCGCCGCCCGCTCCGCCGGAGGTGGACGTCGGCGACGATGACCCCGCCGTGTCCGCCGCTTACCAGGCGGCGCGGGCCGGGGTTGTCCGCGCGCCGCGCTCGGCCGAGGCGTGGGGTTTCTACGGCATGTTTCTGCTCGCCCACAAGTACACCCCCGAAGCACATCGTTGCTTTACCGAGGCGGGCCGGTTGGATCCGCGCGAAGTGCGCTGGCGGTACTACAACGCGGTCGCCCTGTCGGAAGATCCCGAGTCGTCCATCGCCGAGCTGCAAAAAGCGGTCGACATCAGCCCCGACGCCGATGAGCCGATGCGCCTGCAGCTGGGGGAAGGACTCCTTCTGCTGGGGCGGACCGACGAGGCGGGCGCCGTGTTCGACCGGCTGCTCGCCCGCAATCCGGACCACGCGCGTGCCCGGCTCGGCAGGGCACGGCTGGCGCTCGCCCGCGGCGACCTGCCAGACGCCGAGGCGCAGGTGCGGCCGATCCTCGACCACCCGGAGACGCGCAAGATGGCCCACACCCTGCTGGCCGAGGTTCGACTGCGGCAGGGGGACCGGGCCGCCGCCGAGCGCGAGCGCGCCGCCGTCGCCCAGCTGCCCGACGACGCCGGCATAACGCATCCGTGGCTAGGCGAACTGCTCCGGTTCCGCGTCGGCCGCGAGTCGCAGATCAACCGGGCGGTCAGCCTCGTCGAGCAGGGGCGGCCCGAGGAAGCGGAGCGGCAGATCAGTGAGACGGTACGCGACTATCCGCGGTCGGCGGTGGCCTGGCTGTGGCTGGGCCGTGCCCGTCTGGCGGCCGGCGACCTTTCTGCCGCACTCGACCCGATCGACCGTGCCCGGAAGCTGGATCCCGAGCTGGCCGAGGCGCATTTCTACCACGGCGTGGTGCTGTTCGAGATGGGCCGGGTGCGCGAGGCGCAGACGTCGTTCCTGCGTGCCACGCAGCTGCGCGGCAATCATGCGCTGGCGTGGTACAACCTCGGCCAGTGTCAGAATCGACTGGGCGACCCGAAGGCGGCGGTGGCCTCGTTCGAGAAGGTCCTGCGGCACACAAGCCCGACTTCTCGGAGGCCCATCTCGACCTCGGCGAGCTGCTGCTGACCGACCGGCCCGAGCAGCGCGCGAGCACCTGCAGATCGCCGCCCGGGCACTACCGGACAACCGCCGCGCCCGTGACCTGCTCGCCCGGGTGTCGAAGTAATGTGCTTCGAGCGCAGCCTCCCTTCCCTCCCGATGCCGGACCTGTCACGATGAGTGACCCCTTGACACCTACCGAACGACGGACCGACCGGCCCTGGCGCCGGATCGCGCTGGCGCTGATCGCGCTGCTCGCCGTGGCGGTGGGCCTGTGGCTGGCTGACCGCGGGGTGTTCAAGCGGTCCGCGCCTCCGACCCCGCCAGCGGTTATCGGCGAACGGGTCGATCCCGGCGTCGTGTCGGCGGTGACGCTGTTCCGCGACCGGGTGCTGGCGGCGCCGCGGTCGGCGGAGGCGTGGGGCAAGCTGGGGATGGTGTTCATGGCGAACAGCTTCTTCGCCGAGGCGTGCGACTGCTTCGCCGAGGCGGCGCGGCTCGACCCAGCCGAGCCGCGCTGGCCGTACCTCCGCGGCTACACGCTGCTGGCACGGGCCGACTCGCAGATCGACAATCCGCTGACCGACCTCCGCCGTGCCGACAGTCTGGGCGGGGATGCGCATCCGGCGGTACGGCTCAAGCTGGCCGAGGAGCTGCTCGTGCGCGGCGAGGTGGAAGAATCGGACCGCCTGTTCCGCCAGGTTCTCGACCGGGCACCCACCGACGCCCGCGCCCGGCTCGGCCTGGCTCGCGTGGCGCACCGCCGCGGTGACGAGGCGGCGTGTCGGGAGCATCTGCAAGTGGCGGTGGCCGATCCGCTCACGCGCAAACCAGCGTTGCTCCTGCTCGCCGAGGTCGACCTGCGTCAAGGGCGGCGAGCGGCGGCGGAACAGGGGATGCAGACGGCGCGCGAGCTGCCGCCTCCACCGCTGGCGCCGGACCCCTTCTACGACGAGGTCGAGAGCCTGAAGGCTGGCCGGGACGGACTGATGAGCCGGGCCGGTACGCTTCGACGACAGGACCGCCTGGCGGACGCCGTCGAGCTGTTGACCCAGGCGACGCGCGACTACCCGGACGCGCCGGAACCGTGGCTCCAGCTCGGCCGGGTCGAACTGCAGCGCGGTAACCTGTCCGCTGCCGCGGCGGCGCTCGCGAACGCGGTGCGGCTCGACGACGGGCTGGTCGAAGGGCACGTCAACCTGGGGATCGCCCTGTACCAGCTCGGCCGCCAGTCGGACGCCCTGACGCACTTCCGCCGGGCGACGCAGCTAATGCCGAGTCACGGTCAGGCGTGGTACAACCAGGGGCAGTGTCTCCGCCAGGCGGGTCAGCGCGAGG
>JAXMAU010000053.1:0-41217 GCA_046350215.1 Gemmataceae bacterium
TGGCGGGTATCGGCCCGAACGCGGCGGCACATCCGGCGGGCGCGGACGGCAACGGGTTCATGGGCTACGACCGGCGGACGACGATGGCGGACATCAAGGACGGGACGTCCCACACGATCGCGGTGATGGAAACCCGCGCCGACCTCGGGCCGTGGGCACGCGGCGGGGCGTCAACGCTGCGCGGGTTCGACCCGGCCGACGGGCCGTGGTGCGGCGACGGGCGACCGTTCGGCGGACACGCCGAGGGGATCCACGCGGCGAGGGCCGACGGCTCGGTGTGCTACTTCCGCCACTCGATTGACCCGGCGAAGCTGGCCGCCGCGATCACCATCGCTGGTAGGGAGTCGATCGACCCCTGGATGGACTAGCGTGACGCGGCAACGGATTCTGACGACGGTGCTTCGCTGGCTCGCGGTCGGGCTGGTCCTGCGCGTGCTGGTCGCGATCGTGGCGAACTACCCCGATTACATCCCGCCCGACTTCGATTCGCTGTTTTTGCAGGGCCGCGAGACGACGTTCACCGGCCTCTACCCGCCGGCGTTCTATGTCCACCTCTTCGCCGGGCCGATCGTCCTGCTCAACGGGCTGATCCTGCTGAGCGAATCGGTCCGCCGTCGCCACGCCCGGTTGCACCGGGCGCTGGGGTGGGTGCAGGTGGTCGTGGTGCTGGCGCTCCTGGTGCCGAGCAGCGTGGTGATGGCCCGGCATGCCTTCGGTGGGTGGCCGGCGGGGGTGAGCTTCCTTCTGCTGTCGGCGGCGACCGCCGGCTGCACGATCATCGGGGTCGTTCACGCTCGCCACCGCCGCTACGACCGCCATCGTCGCTGGATGCTGCGCTCGTCGGTGCTGATCGGTTCGGCGGTGGCCATCCGACTGATCTCGGGGACGGCGGAGGTGATCGGCGTGTCGAACCCCGAGGCGGCGTATGTGGTCGCCGCCTGGAGCAGCTGGCTGGTCCCGCTGGCGGCGTTCGAGATCGCGGAACGCTGGCCGTCCCACCGCCTCGTCGACCTGGCACCCACCGGCGGCCATCGAGATGACAATGGGTGACTCATAGAGGTGCAGAGTGCCATGCCCACGCTCGCGTGGGCATGCAGTGCGGAGACGGTTCTACCGATGGGGCCGGTCGGCGTAACGCGGCATGCCCACGCGAGCGTGGGCATGGCACCCTGCGGTTTCCGATTGGCCGACGGTGGGCGACGGATCGCTGGCACAGCACTGGTCGGCGCCGCGTCAGCGATAGCGGGCGCACACCTTGCGCACCGCGCGCCGCACGCGCTTGCTGTACCCCTCGGCCAGCTCCTCCAGTCGGTACAGGTCGACGGCGTACTTCACATGCGCCGCCTCGAAGCGCCGCACCGCCGTCCGATCGCGGCGGACGAAATGCTCCACCGTGGCGCCAACGATCAGCCCGCCTACCAGACCGATCACCGTCCCCAGAATGGCGGCCTGCTCCTGGTTCACCCGCGCCCCCAGCCATTGCGCCTGCTGCGTCACCAGCGCAAGGGGGATGACGGTCGCCAGTCCGAGCAGGATGCCGATGATCGGCCCGGCCCCGCCGATCTCCTGGCGGGTCAAGGACGTGGATCGATCGACGGCCGACAGCAGCGCGTGCAGGCGCGTGTCGTCCGGCGGCGGCAGGGTCAGGTCGGTGCGGCCGATCAGCTCCAGCAACACGTCGATGCCGTCCTTCTCGGCCGACCAGTCGTTCTTCGCGACCCCTTCCCAGTCGTGGACCGTCGTCACCGATCGATCGCAGAAGTCACACCGGGCGACCTCGCCGCGCTGCTTCCGCGCCAGCGGGATCAGGTCGTTCAGGTACGTCACCTCGGTCACCCGGTCGATGCGGACGACCGCGTCCATCTCGCACGTCGGGCAGTAGCCGACCGACCAGGCGATCGGCCGGTACTTCAGGACGGAATGGACGTGAATCGGGATGTACATGGCGGACCTCCGTCGGCCGGCGGGGGGCCGGCGGCCAGGGCGTCGGCGATCAGCGTGTCGACGAGTAACTGTCCGGCATGATAGGCCAGCAGCGGCAGCACCGCCAGCGGGTAGTCGGCCCGATAATAGCTGCCGAACACCAGCAGGCCGACCGGCAGCGTCTTCTGGCTGCCGGCGAACGCCACCGCGATCCGGTCGCCCCGCGCCAGCCCGGCCAGTCGCCCGCCGATCAGCCCCGCCGTCACTCCGCCCAGGTGGACCGCCACGCACGCCAGCAGCGTTGCCCCCGTCAGCCCGGCCGACACACGGTCCAGCTGCTCGGCGGCGTCCACCGCGGCGGCGATCAGCACCCACGCCACCAGCAGCCGCGCCGTCACCCCGTTCGCCGCCCGGTAGCGCGTCACCGCCCGTGCCACCGCCGGCACCCGCCGCACCAGCTGCCCCACCGCCACCGGCAGCACCAGAACCACCGCCAGCGACCGCATCATCGCCAGCGGGTCGAACGTCACCGGCACCGGCCCGGCCCCGGTCAGCCACAGCGGCGTGACCAGCCAGCCCAGGGCGTTCGTCGTCAGGACGACGAGCAGCGCCACCGCCTCATCCCCGCCGGCGTGTCTTGTCCACAACACGGCCGACGACAGCGTACACGGCACACACGCCATCAGCACCAGCCCGAGCCGCAGGTCGGCCAGCGGCAGCAGCGGCGCCACCAGCAGCGCCAGCGCCGGCACCAGGGCGAAGCTGACGGCGAGCGCCAGCCCGACACTTGCCGGCCGGCCAGCCGCCGCCGTCAGCCGCCGGCCCTCCAGGCTCCACGCCATCAGGAACAGCGACAGCGCCACCACCGGCCGCAGCGGCAGCGCGTCGTGGAGCGGGCGGACCCAGCCCGGCCGCAGCACCGCCACCGTCAGCCCGCCGATCAGCAGCAGCAGGAACCACCGCCGCGCCAGCCAGCGCGCCGTCACTTGCCGCCGGCCGCCGCCTGGTCGGCCAGCCACAGGCACGCCAGCTTCTCCAGGTCGGTCTGCGCCGCCGACACGTCGCGCAGCGTCGTCGCCGCCACGGCCGACTGACCGAGCCGCGCCTGCGCCTCGCCGCGAAGCCGCCGTGCCGCCGCCATCGCCGGCCGGCCCTTGTTGGCGTCGAGGAACTCGCGCCAGTACTCCTCGGCGTCGGCCCACGCCCGCCGCGCCTGCTCGGCCTCGGCCGGCAGCGCCGCCCCCTGCCGCGCCCCCAGGTCGGCCCGCGCCTGGTGCCGCACCGCCTGCTCGTGCCGGCACAGCGCCAGCTGGTACATCACCGCCGCCCCGCGCGGGCCGGCGATGGCACCGTTGAGCAGCACCTCGATCGGCTCACCCGGCTTCCACCGCCACAGCTCGGCCACCCGCGTCTTCGCCAGGCCCTCCTCGCCGGTGCCCTTCGCCCGCACCATGTCGGCGTAGACCGACACCGCCTGGCGGACCCACTCGTCGACGCCCTGACGCAAATCCTCCGCCTGCTGCAGCCGCCGCCGCATCTGCGCCGCCTGCTCCTGCTCCTCGACCAGCGTCGGCACGGCGCGGCTGAATCGGCCGCGGAGGATCTGGTCGCGCGGGGTGTTCGGCTCGACCAGCGGTTGCAGGAACGCCGCGGCGAACGTCATCCGCACCGCCTGCCCCAGCGGCGAGTCCCAGCGGAACACCGAGGAGTCGCGGAAGTACGCCGGGAACTCCTCCCACGGCACCGCCTGCCAGCGGAACAGCTGCTGCCGCGGGATCACCCCGGTGGTGGCGTCGTTCTCCGCCACGAACCCGCGCAGCTCGCGCAGCGGCACCCGCAGTCCCTGGTCGCTGCCGCCGTCCTCCGGCGGCAGGAACTGCCGCAGCAGCCCCACGCCGCGAGGCCACAGCTCGGCGGCGTCCGCCGGGCCGCCCTTTGCCAGCGCCCGCGCCCGGTCGAGCAGCGCCGCCGGGTCCTCGGCCAGCCGCACCCGCACCTGCGCCGGCAGCGGATGTTCGCGCCAGGTCAGGTCGCGCAGCAGCCGATCTTGCAGGAACCGCATGCGCGGCGCCGCCGCCGACAGCGGACACCAGGCGGACACGACCGCCTTTTTCGCCTGTTCGGGCGTCACGTCGTACTGCAGCCCGCCCGTCTTCAGCTGACCGAGCACCGCCGCCTCGTCGCGGGCCTGCGCCAGCGTGGCGACGCCCTTGCCGCCGGGGCCGGGGATCGGCAGCCCCAGCCGCGGGTCGAACAGCAACAAACCCGCCTCTCCGCCACCGGCGGCGACGCCGCACGCCCACAGTCGCCGCTGCCCCTTGTCGTCGGGGACGAACAGCAAATACCCCTGCAGCCCGCGTGCCTCGTCTTCATCGAGGCCGAACTGTTCGAGCAGCGCCAGGAAGACGACAGCGCGCGGGCCCGCTGCCGTGCCCGCGGACCACCTCGGCGGGCGGCGCCGGCTCCTCCATCTCGCGCGGCCCGACACCGCCGAGCCGCACCTGCCGCACCGCCCAGGCGAAGCCGGCCGCGGCGCGGTCGAGCGCCGTCTGCCGCACCGTCTTGCCGTCGACGGTCAGCGGCGGTAGCTCCAGCGACCGGGCGGCGTCGCGGAACAGGAAACAGCTGGCCAGGTGGTGCGCGTCGAGCGGGGAAAAGCGGGCCGACGTCAGCTCGGCGCTGCCGCCGGCGTCCAGGCCGAGCAGCTTCACCAGCCGATCGCGGTCGGCGGCGGCGAGCGCCGGCGGCTGGTGGTCGCCGGCTGACTCCAGGTGAGCGTTCAGCTGCTGGATCACGTCGCGGCAGGTGGCCAGGTCGGTCTGCTTGGCCAGCGCCGTCCGCGCCTGCGCCAGATGGTTCTCGGCCGGCCCGGCCGTCACCGGCGCCGGGGTGTCGCCGCTGTCGGGGCGCGTGCGGAGGAGGACCAGCAGCAGCCCGACCAGCACGACTGTCGGCAGCAGCACCCAGCCGACCAGGAACAGACCCCACGAGCGGCTGGCCGGAACGTCTTCACTCATCGACGGTAGTCCTTGGGATGGCGGGCACCCCGGCCGGTCAGCCGGCGATCGCTTGCCGGATGCGCAGGCAGGTGTCGATCAGCGCCGGCAGGTCGCCCAGGGCGATCATGTTCGGCCCGTCGCTCAGCGCCTCGTCGGGCCGCGGGTGCGTCTCGATGAACAGCCCGTCGCAGCCGGCGGCCACCGCCGCCCGCGCCAGGTAGGGAGCCATCCGCCGGTCGCCGCCGCTGCGGTCGCCGGCGCCCCCTGGCATCTGTACGCTGTGAGTCGCGTCAAAGATCACCGGGCAGCCGAGATCCTGCATCCACGGGATCGACCGCATGTCGCTCACCAGCGTGTTGTAGCCGAAGCTGGCGCCGCGCTCGGTGAGCAACAAGCGCTCATTGCCCACCTCGCGCATCTTGGCGACGACGTTCTTCATGTCCCAGGGGGCCATGAACTGACCTTTCTTGACGTTGACCGCCCGTCCGGAACGACCGGCGGTCAGCAGCAGGTCCGTCTGCCGCGCCAGGAACGCCGGGATCTGCAACAGGTCGCACACCTCCGCCGCCGGCCCGATCTGGTCAATCTCGTGAACGTCGGTGGTCACCGGCAGCCCGGTCCGCTCCTTGACCGCCGCCAGTGTGCGCATGCCCTCGACCAGCCCTGGCCCGCGGAACGTCTTGCCCGACGAGCGGTTGGCCTTGTCGAACGACGCCTTGAACACCAGCGGCAGCGACCGTTTCGCCGCCAGCTCGGCGAGCGTGTCGGCGATCTGCAGCGTCAGCTCGTGCGACTCGATCACACACGGACCGAGGATCCACACCAGCGGCCGGCCGGCGCCGATGACGACGCGGTCGGTGATGGCGACGGGGGAACGCGCGGCGGTCATGAGTACCCTCCCTGGTTGGATGACGGGCCGAATCGTGCGGCTCAGGCGGACTTCGTCGCGACGGGCAACTGGTCGATGCGGGCGGCGAGGATGAAGTCGTTCTCCGATAACCCGCCGATCGCGTGCGTGGACAGTTCGACGGCGACGTTGCGGTAGCCGGTCAGGTGCAGGTCGGGGTGGTGTCCCTCGGCCTCGGCCACCTGACCGATGCGGGCGAAGAAATCGAGCGCGGTGACGAAGTCCTTGACGCGCCACTCGCGGCGAAATCCGCTTGCCGTCGCTGGTGACGGCCCAGGCCGGCACCGCCTGCAGGTGGGCGCGAACCTCCTCCGGGGTGAGCGTCGGTACTCCGCCCTCGCACGGAACGCAGTGTTTCGCCGTCAGCTGGTCGCGGGTGATGGTCATGGCCGGCCCTCCTTCTCACCCCATTCTACCGGCCCGCCGCCGGCGATCGCCACCGCGCGACCGGCGGCGCTTGCGGGCCGGTTCGTCGCTCCCCTACAATTGCAGCGGCACCAGACACCGGCGGGGACGCACATGCCGATCATCGAGACCGAGGGGCTGACCAAGACGTACCGGGTATTCCAGAAGCAGCCGGGGCTGTGGGGGGCGGTCCGCGGGCTGGCGCGGCGGACGTACAAGGAGGTCCGCGCCGTCGAGGACGTGACGTTCACCATCGAGCCGGGCGAGATGGTGGCGTTCCTCGGCCCCAACGGCGCCGGCAAGACGACGACACTGAAGATGCTGTCGGGACTGATCTATCCGACGCACGGCCAGGCGCGGGTGCTCGGGTTCGTGCCGTGGGAGCGGCCGGATGCGTTTCGCCGGCAGTTCTCGCTGGTGATGGGGCAGAAGAACCAGCTGTGGTGGGACCTGCCGGCGGCCGACAGCTTCAACCTGCACCGCGAGATCTACTCGCTGCCGCGCGACCAGTTCGAGCGCACGCTCGGCGAGCTGACCGAGCTGTTCGCGGTCGAGAAGCTGACCCGCCAGCCGGTCCGCGAGCTATCGCTGGGCGAGCGGATGAAGATGGAGCTGATCGCCGCGCTGTTGCACCAGCGCGCCTGCTGCTGCTCGACGAGCCGACGATCGGGCTGGATGTGGTGCGCAGGTGGCGATCCAGCAGCGCTGAAGGAAGACAACGCCGCGCGGGGCGTGACGATGCTGCTCACCAGCCACTACATGCGCGACGTGGAGCGCTGTGTTCGCGCGTGCTGGTGATCGCGCACGGCCGGCTGTTCTACGACGGCCCGCTGGCGGGGATCACCGAGCGGTTCGGCCGGCACAAGCAGGTGCGCCTGCAGTTCGCCGGCGAGGAAACGCCGCCGGGCCTGGCGCAGTTCGGCGAGGTGACGACCGACGGCCCGGTGGCCGAGCTGAAGGTGGAGCGCGACCGCGTGGCGACCGTGCTGGAGGCGATTCTGGACGCTTACACCGTCATCGACCTGAGCATTCAGGACCCACTCGCTCGACCAGGTGATCGCCCGCGTCTTCGAGGCCGCCCGCGAACAGCCGGCATCGGCGTGAGGAGCGCTGATCGTTCGGGCGGGAGTCGCCGTCCACGTCGCAAGCGACGGCACGATCACGCATTGTGACCACGAGGGAATCGTCCAGCTGACGGCCGGTCGAAATTGCCAGGCGAGCGGGAGCGGGTGGGGGAGGGAGGATTCCCTCTCCCACTGGCCCCTCTCCAGTGCCCCGAGAGCGGGGAACGAGACGTCACGCTCCAGGCGACGCTCGCACGTTGTGGCCCGGTCTCCTGTCCGGGCCCTCCGGCTTCGACCGAAGGTCTCCCGCGCCCGGAGGAGACCTGCGGTCCCCAGCCGTGGCAAGGTCGGGAGACCTTGCACAACAGCCGGCTAACTGCCGGCAGCGCGGGACAGACGTCACGCTCAGGCGCGCTCGCACGTTGTGGCCCGGTCTCCTGACCGGGACACTCCGGCCGACCGAAGGTCTCCCGCGCGGAGGAGCCTGCGGTCTCCAGGCCGGCAAGGTCGGGAGACCTTGCCACAACTTAGCCACAACAGCCATCCGCACCTGGGGCGCGACGTCGCGCTCCAGGCGACGTACTCGGGGCCTGCACGTTGTGGCCCGGTCTCCTGACCGGGCCACTCCGGCCGACCGAAGGTTCCCGCGGCCGGAGGAGACCTGCGGTCCCCAGCCGTGACCGCACAACAGCCACAACAGCCATCCGCACCTGGGGCGCGACGTCGCAGCTCCAGGCGACGTACTCGCCGACGGGACCCCGCTCGCCCAACAGCCACCTACTCCGGGCGACCGCAGGTCCTCCTCGGCGTCCGCCAGCGGCGGGTCAGGCGCCGACCAGCTCGATCTGGGCGGCGGCGCGGACGCGGCCGGTGCCGGCCAGCAGCCACGCCCGCCGCGCGAGCGTCGCTCCGGCGCCCAGCCGTAGCCGATCGACTAACCGGGCCGGGGCACGCACCTGCAGCCGGTGGCCGACCGCTCCAGCCGGCAGGCGTCCACGTCGCCGCCGGGCAGACTTCGTTGCTGACACCAGCCGTGCCACGCCTGCCGCCACGCTCCGGCGTCGGCCGCCGCGAGCGCCTGGGCAACGAGCGGGTTGTCCGCCGGCAGACCGGCCTTCAGGTCGCCCGCCAGCGCGTCCAGCCGTCCGGCCGCGCCGGCACCGCCACCACCCGGCAAGGTCGGTTTCGACCAGCACCAGCCGCGGCCAGCTCGGGCTGGTCGACCGGCGCTGCTCGCCAGCGTCCACCGCGGCCACGTCGGCCGGCAGTACCAGGCCGGACGAGGTCGGGGTCGGGAAGCCGTGTGCCTGTTTCCACCCCGCCGGCTGCTGCGCCAGCGCATCCGCCACCGGCTGCACCGCGGCAGCCCACTCGTCCGGCGGCGTAAACGGTACGCCGGAGTCGGGCTTGAGCGGGACGTAACCCGGCGGCGTGTCGTCGGTGAAGTAGAAGGTGCGCCGCTGCAACGTGCCGGACGCCGTGGGGCCGTCCGCGTTGCCGGCGGCGGGCGAGCGCACAGCCCAGCGATCGCCGACGGGCTCCAGCAAACCGGCGGCGGTCAGGTCGTCGAACAGGGCGGCGGCGAGCGGCAGGTCGAGGGCCAGGTCGCCGGCCGCCTCGGCGGGCGACACCGGAGCGGGACGACGCGCCAGCAGTCCGAGCAGGGCGGTCGCCAGCCGGCCGCGGGCCGTGGTGGTCGACACCTCGCCGAGCACCTCGACGCGATGCACCGCCAGCTGGGCGAACCACACGCGCCGGGGCGCCAGCGGCGCCAGCTCGCGCCACCAGCCGTGCAGGACACGGCCGCCGGGCAGGGGGAGAGGGGGCGTCATACGCCGCTGCTTTCCCGGCCCCGCGGCGGACGAACCGACGTTTCCGGATCGCAAAACTGGTGAACCAGCGCCGCCACCACCGCCTGTTCCAGCGGTCCACGGCAGTCGTCGAGGTGGTCCAGACCGCCGAACCAGCCGCTCCGCCGCGCCAGCGTGCCGGGATCGCCGATCAGCACCAGCCCGGCCGTCGCCCGCGTCAGGGCGGCCACCAGATCCTCGGGCGCCTCGCTGAACGGCACTGCCCGGCTGGCGTGGCTGCGCGTCAGACTGACGACCGCCGCCAGACAGCCGCGATCGGCCAGCCGCGACGGGTGGCTTACCGTCAACCGCACTGGCCCGGCCGACAGCACCGGCGAACGACCGGCGAGCAGCCGCATCAGCTCGACCTGGGCGGGAAAGAGGCTCAGTACCGCCAGCGCCGGCGCCGCGTGCGTCTGCTGCCAGGCGAGCGCGGCGGCCACGAACTCCAGGTCGTTCGCCAGCGCCTCGGCTGCGGCGATCGCCGCCCGGGCTTCCTCGTAATTGATTACTCCGTGTGCCGGCAACGCCGCCCGCAGATCGGCCGGCAACGTCTCGGCACGCCGTGGATCGGCCAGGTCGACCTCCAGCCCGGCGCCGCCCCGCGCTGGCCGCGGTCGCGCCGCCAGGGTGGCGGTGCCGCCGCCGGTCCACCGGCCTTCCGGCTCGCTCGTCCGCCGCGCTTCCGACCGCGCCGCCGCGGCTGGCACCGGCACGAACCGCACCGGCGCGGCCAGGGAATACTCCGGCGCCGGCGCCGTGTCCGGCACACAAACGCCGGTGTGCAGCAGCTTCGCCAGCCAGCGCGCCAGCTCGGGCACGGCCCGATGGCAGTGGTCGAGGACGGCGGTCCGGCCGCTGTCGCGCCAGCCCAGGTGATCCTGCACCCAGCGCTCGGCACCGCCGCGGTCCCACCCGTCGCCGCGGGCAAACTCCAGGGCGACGGTCGGCCACGGCCGCTCGAACGCCGCCTCGCAGGTGCAGTGGCCGACGTGCTCGCGGACGCCGGCTTCCAGCGCCACCACCACCGACGCGCGGCTGAGGTCGCAGCCCGGCGCCGACCCCTCCGCCGCCTGCGTCGACAGCTCCAGGGTGATCGCCCCGGCCGCCTCGCGCCACGCCGGCATTGGACTGTTCGCCTGGATCGGCAGCTCGTGCAGTTCGCGGTAGATGAACTCCTTCGCCTCGCCGATCGGCGTGGCCTCGGGGAACTGCACCTCCACCACCGCCGGCTCACGACCGGGGGCGGCGAGGATGGTTACCTCGATCTCGGGCCGATCGAATAGTGGTTCGCGAGTCAGCCAGCGGCGGTCGTCGTCGGCGAGGGGACGGAGCGACGCGATCAGCCGCCCCTGCCCCTTCCGCCACCGCGCCGGCAGGCGGCGCGGGTCGAGGTGCAGATGCGTCCACAGGCGGTGGAAGGGCTGTCGGGACGTCGTCCGCTCGTGATTGCCGTCGCGCCGCGGCGGCAACGGCAGGTCGAGCGGCAGCTCGCCCACCAGCAGCCAGCGCCTGCCGTGCCGCGCCAGCGGCGCCCAGTCGGCCTCGGTCAGCCGGTGTGCGTCGTCGACAACCAGCAGGTCGAACCCCGCCAGATCGGTTTCCCGCACGGTGTGATCGGTGACGACGGCGCGAAGCGGAGCAGCCACCAAGCGGGCGTCGCGGACCAGTTCGTCCGCCCACCCCGGCGCGGCGGCCTCCACGGCGTCGAGCCAGCCGCGGCGAGCGGCCAGGTCGGCCTCGTCGCGGGTCAGCTGTTCGGCCAGTCGAGTCTGCGCTGCCGCAAGGGCGGCGGCGGTCGGCTCGGGGACGTCGGCGAGCAGGTCGGCCGTCGCTGCCTGCCAGCGGGCGATCCGCTCGGCGTGCCGGCCGCGCTCCGCGTCCAGTCGAGTGACGAGGTCGGCGGACCGGCGCTGCAGCTCGTCGGCGAACCGCCGCCCCTGCTCGGCCTGGTGGTCGGCCTCGGCCTGGTGCCGCTGTTCCTCCGCCTCGGCGATCTGCCGGTCCAGTTCGTGCAGCCGCTCGTCGAACGCCTGCAAACGACCGGCGATCTCGGTGAGCCGGCACTGCGGATTGCCCTGGATGGTGGCTTTCCACCAGGCGCCGGTCCACCAGCGATGGCCCTGCTTGGCCTCGATGAGCGGGCGCAGGTGCTGCTGCTCGTCGCTCAGCTGGGTCTGTTCGGCGGCGACGGCGTCGCGCTGGCGGCGCAGGTCGGCGGCCTGTTCGGCGAACCGGGCCACCGCGGCGGCAGCGGCCTCGTCGTCGGCCTGCGCACCCGCGCGGAGCGTCGTTTCCAGGCCGGCCCGTTCCGCTTCCAGCGCGGCGATCGTTGCGCGGATCTGTTCGCACTCGGCGGCGAGCGTTTCGAGCGCCGCCCAGTCATCCAGGCGGGCGCGGCGAGCGGTGAGGGCGGCGGCGAGCTGGTCGACGGCGCGGCGGGCGGCCGGCAGCGTCTCGTCGCGATAGGTGCGGACCCGTTCGGTCAGAGTGTGCGGATGCACCACCGGCGGCAGGTCGGCGGGCGTCTCGTCGGAGGCGACGACGCGCAGCCAGCCGCGTTCACCGCCGGCGGCCAGCCGTTCGAGCACCCCGTCGAGGGCCTCGCCCGCCGAAGCGAGCAACAGCACCCGCAGGCCGCGGCGAAGCTGCTGGCGGACGATCTCGGCCACGACGCGCGATTTACCGCAACCGGGATGCCCGGCGACCAGCGCGACGTCCGGCGACGCCACGGCACGGGCCACCGCCAGGCGCTGCCGCTCGTCGAGCGCCGCATCGAGGATGTCGACGGAGCAGGCACAGACCGGCGCCAGGGAAACCGGCCGGCCGGCGAGCAGTTCGAGCAGGGCGGACGGGGCCGGTTCGGCGGCGGGTGGGACGGCGGGCAGCTGATGGCCTGGCACGGCGCCGTGGCGGGCGGCCAGGTCGAGGGCGGCGCGGCGCTGGTCGTCCGACGCCCGCTGAAACCACGGTTCCCAGAGGGAAGGCTCGACGGGACAGGGGGCAAGGGGCGCCGGGACGTTTGTCGGCCGGCCGACCGGAGCGGAGGCGGGCGGAACTGGTGCGTCCCCTCCTCCTCTCGCACAATCCGGGCGTGGCCATTCCCGTGGTGTCATCGAGTCCTCTCGGGTGCGGGCGGGCGCGGGTCCATCGGCGGGCGAATGGGCATGGTCGGGCAGATCGGTGACGTCGCACCTGTCCGCCGGTTCCCACCGGATGACTCCTCGCATGCCGGCATCGGCTCCCTACGTCGGGGCGGTTGATCGGTGGTGTGTCGAACGGTCCTGAGCCGTCTTGTCGGGACAGGGGCGTTCGCTTGCTCACTCGTCGATTTGGACAGCAGGTTGGCTTCTCTGGTTCCGTCGGGCGGAGCAATCGGGACGGACGCGGAGCGCCAGGGGCGAACCAGGGCCGTCAAACCATGTGCCGCGAACCGTCTCGGTCGCTGTAGTATAGACGTCCCTGTTCGATCAAGCTATCAAAATGCTCCGGAAAAGTAGCGAAGCCGCGACGAAAATTCCGGCAGCGAGCGGCTCGTCTCAGGAGCCGCGAAGCACCTCCACCTGGAGCTTGCCCAGGACTCGTTCGACCGGCAGCAGCGGGGTGAGCGATTCCACCCGGTCCCAGCTGTGATCGGTCACCTTGACGTGGGTGGCACTGACGCCGCCGCGGCCGAGCGTCGAGTCGATGCCGACCCACTTCCCATCAACATAGACCTCTGTCCACATGTGAAAGCCGAGGCGGGGTCCGCCACGCTGGACATAGAGTAGCCCGATTGCCGTCCGCGAGCCAACCCCAACTGCCCGGCACAGCGCCGCCGTCAGCAGCGCGTGGTGTCGGCAGTCGCCGCGCAGAGTGCGGGCCACCTCGCTCGCCGGGGCCAGCTCGGCCCGGTTGTCGGTCCGCAGCGCCGTCCGGACGAAGCCCTCGATGCGCACCGCCTGCCGCCACGGGTCGGTTTCGGTCCCGACCGCTCGGCGGGCCAGCTCGCGGACCCGGTCGTCCTCGTGGTCGATGAACCGGCACGCGGCCAGGTACTCGGCCGGCGGTCGATCGTCGCCGGCGGCGCCGCGCCGCCGGACGGACCGGGTGGACCAGCAGGTCGAATCGGTTGCCGCGAACGTTAGACACTTCCTGGTGCTCGTCGGACACCAGCAGCCGCGCCGGGTCGTCCTCGCCGCGCACCGTGAATCGGTAGAGGACGGAGCGCGTGGCGTAAGGCGACGAGATGGCGCGGTCGAGCGGGACCAGTGAGCGAGCGCCGACGTCGACGCTGGCGGTCACCGGGACGGCCGCCTGCTCGCGGCTGGCGCGCGTCAGCACCAGGGTGCCCAGTCCTTCCAGCTCCGTCTGACGGCGGACGATGACGGACTGGTCATCCAGCCAGACGATGGTCTTCGCCGGCTGGACTGTGGCGGTGGCGGTCTCCAGCCGGTCGGGCGTCAGCTCGGCCCGCAGCAGCGACCGACGACTACCGCCCACGTCAATCGATTCCGGTTCCGTCACGACGACGCGGATATTGAGAACAGCATTATAGGTGGGGTCGAACCGCTGAAACTCGAAGCGGTCGCCCGGCTGGACCTTCCGCGCGGCGAACAGGTGCTCCTGCGCGACGAGGCCCAGACCGCCGGCCGGCCAGCGCAGCCGCCGCTCGATCCGTCCGCCGTCGATCTTCACCTGCAGCACGCCGTCGCGGACGGTGCCGTCGAGGACCAGCTGCCGCCCGCCGGGAGCGCCCTGCCGCATCGCCACGGCGAGCACCTGGCCGTCGGCCGTCTCGGTGGTCGACACCTCGCGGCGGACGGTGGCGGTGCTCCCGTAACGGCGGAGGGTGAGGGAGAGCGTGGAAGTGGCGCGGAGCTGTCCGGTGGTGTCGTCGCGGACGATGGAAGTAGAGAGCGAACCAACGCGAACCCCGTCAAGGTGGGCGGTTTCGTGCCACTCCTCGATCGGGCGGGTGGGTCGGTCGGCGACCGCCCCGGACACGACGGCCAGCACGCCAGCGATCAGCAGCGACCCCGTTCGCATGTCCCCGTCTCTCCTTCCCTGGGAGGGTTGTCCAGGGGAAACATACCCGGTTTTGGCGGACCCCGCCGGGTGGAAACCGGGTCCGCCGAGGCACGAACCGCCGGCATCGCCCCTCCCAGAGAGTCCGCACGGCGCAAGCCACAGATCCGAAACGAGTTTCCGACGGCGACTTGACCGGCCGGAAGAATTACAGCGGCGGGCTGGCTCGGTTGGCGAACGCGCCCTATAGTTGGGGTATTCCGCAGCGCCTTCCTCCGGTCCCTACTCGGCGCAAAAACCGTAGACCCCCTATTTCGACGCGAGGCAACCCCTCGCCAGTGAGGTGGATAGTGCGCCCCGACTTCATGGCCGATCACCTGGCGGTCGATCGGTACGGCGACTTCCTGCTGACCGACGCGGTGCGACCGGCGCCTCATCTGCCGGTGGTGCCCCGCGAGGGCTACCGGCTCGGCGTCTATCGCGATCCGCGGACGCGGGCGAGTGTGCCGGTGCTGGCGGCGGCGGTGTCGCGCGAGCGGCTGTTCGACGTGTTCCTGGCGCTGCTCGACCCGCTCGGGCCGGCGGTCGACGTGGTCCTGGAGACCAGCCACGACCGGGCCGATGGGCGGCACGTCGACCTGGTGCGCGAGGGGATCGATCGGCCGGTGCTGGAGAGCTACCTGTGCGAGTTCGAGGAACTGCTGCTTCACGACGGCTGCACAGGGGTGGCGGTGATGACCACCGGCGGCGGCAAGGAGGTGCAGTTCGACGAGCACAAGCTGCTGGTCGTCTACGCCGCTGACCTGGAGCCGTTCGAGGCGGTGTTCCTGCAGGCCGGGATCGCCCGCGACGACGGGTTGAAGCTGATCACCGAGGGCGAGCACCTGCACAGCACCGAGGAGAGCTACGCCGAGCGGTTCGACCAGCTGTGTACCAGCGTCGGCGTGACCGAACCCGCCGAGCGCATTAGCCCCCGGTGAACACACCGGGGGCGAGTGCGAGACGCCCTGCGAAGCAGTCCCCGTGTGTTCACAACGCCGGGATGGCGACGCGGTCGCCGCCCTTCATCGCCGACTGGTGGGCGCAGATGCCGACCATCGTCCAGTTGGCGCTGGTGGCGGCGTCGGGGAACGCCGGCCGTTCGCCCAGGCACGCCATCAGGAAGTTGTGCGTCAGGTGCGGGTGGCTGCCGCCGTGCCCGCCGCCCTGCAAGAACGACAGGTGCTCGGCGTCCTGGATCGCCGCCGGCATGGTGAACTTGCGGATCGGCTCGGGCAGCCGGTCCGCGAAGTCCGGCACCTTGACGCGCTGCGGGATCTTGTCCTCGCCGAGCGGCCGCTCCTTGGTGCTCTTGGTGTGGATCACCGGCTCCTCGTTCTCCACCTGCTGCCACTCGAACGACTTTTTCGATCCGTAGACGTCGAAACTCTCGCGATACTGGCGAGCGGTGTCGAACAGGCTGCGCGTCACCTCGGCGACCACGTCGCTGCCGCGCACCTTGAACGTCGCCGTCTCGTAGGAGAACGGGCTGTTGTAGCGGCCGATCAGCTCCTCGCGAATGCGGCCGGAGCCGTGGCAGACGACGCTCTCGGCGTGCGCCGGCTGGCCCGGCTTGCTTAAAATCGCCAGGCACGGGCTGACGCAGTGAGTGGCGTAGTGCATCGGCGGCAGACCCGGCCAGTAGTCCGGCCAGCCGTCCATGTCCTGCTGATGGCTGCCGCGCAGGAACTGGATGCGGCCCAGCTCGCCGCGATCGTACAGGTCCTTGACGAACAGGTACTCGCGGGCGTAGACGACCGTCTCCATCATCATGTACACCTTGCCGACCTGCCGCTGCAGCTCGACGATCTGCCGGCACTCGTCGATGGTGGTGGCCATCGGCACCGTGCAGGCGACGTGCTTGCCGGCCTTGAGCGCGGCGAGCGCCTGGCCGGCGTGGTCGGGGATCGGCGAGTTGATGTGGACGGCGTCGATGTTCGGGTCCTTGAGCAGCTCGTCGTAGCTGGTATAGCGCTTCTGGATGCCGTAGCGATCGCCGACCTTGTCCATCTCCGCCTTGTTGCGGCGGCAGATGGCGGCCATCTCGGCGTTGGGGTGGGCCTGGTAGATGGGGATGAACTCGGCGCCGAAGCCGAGTCCGACGATGGCGACGCGGATCTTCTTGTCGGCCATGAAAGCAGCCCTCACGAGGGGATCGGTGTACGGATCGTGAGGGGGAAGATAGGCGCAAACGGCGGACGCGGCAAGAATTCGCCCCCGGTGAATACACACGGGGGGCTGCGGTCTGAGGCGAGCGGGGTCCCGTTAGGGCCCCGAGTGCTTCGCCTGGAGCGCGACGTCGCGCGTCGTGCGCTGACTCGGGGCACTGGGAGGGGTCATGTGGGGAGGGAATCCCTCCCCACTCCCCCACCCGCTCCCGCTCGCCTCGCAAGAGTGACCGGCGACAGCGCACGAAGTGCGTTGTCGCGCCGCTCACGCCGGCTGGATGTTCACGCCGCGCTTGCCGGCGACCCGCGGCCGGGCCTCGCGCGGCGTTGGCTCCTCGATCAGCGGCAGCGGCTTGTAGTTCCGCCAGTCGCTGAACGGCAGCAACCCCAGCACGATCAGTCCCAGCTGGCTGATCCAGAACCAGGTACACATCTGCACCAGGGCGTTGTTGAAGCCGTAGGAGTGCAGGCCGATACCCAGCTGGTTGGTGCCGAACCACGACCACATCGTCACCATGTTGCCGACCAGCGTCAGCAGTGCCAGCCCGCGGTCCTTGACCATGCCGCCCCAGCGAGCGTGCAGGATCAGCGCGTTCATGATGACGATCAGCAGCGCCCCGTTCTCCTTCGGGTCCCAGCCCCAGAAGCGGCCCCACGACTGGTCGGCCCAGATGCCGCCCAGCACCGTGCCGACGAAGCTGAACAGCGTGGCGAAGCAGACGGTGCCGTACATCATCCACATCAGCACCGACCGCGAGTTCTCGGTCAGCGCGAACGCCTCGAGAAACCGCGCGCCCGCCGGCAACTCGCCCGCCGCCTGCCGCGCCCGCGCCGCCACCAGGTAGCCAGCGTAGCCGATGCCCGGCACCAGCGCCACCGCCAGCGTCGCCAGAACCGCCGTCCGCGGCGCCTCGCGGTTGACCAGGAACAGCACGCCGAGCAGGTTGCCGGCCACCAGCGTCATCGCGAACAGCGACAGGCCGACAGCGGCCACGGCGTACAGCACCGCCTGCCCGGCCGACTGCCGGCCGCCTTTGCGCAGGCTGTTGAGCACGGTCGTCACCAGCATCATCCACAAAAAGATGATGCCGAACAGCCCGGCCACGAACGTCGCCGAGTAGCCGATCGTCACCGTGGTGACGTGCGTCGCCAGCCAGAAGTTGGTGTCCAGCACCGCCTGCATCATCTCCAGCGTGTCGCCGGAGCCGCCCAGGTAGTGGGCGATCAGCAGGGTGGCGAACCCGGTCAGCCCGCCGACGGCGGTGGCGAAGGCGTTGCGGTGCTTCCACTCGATCACCAGGCAGATCAGCACCGCCGCCCAGCCGATGAACACCGCCGAGCTGTACAGGTTGGTCACCGGCGGACGCCCCTGGATGAGCATCCGCTGGACCAGCGCCGTCGTGTGGATCAGCACCGTCAGCAGCATCATCCAGAACGCGAATCGGTTGATCACCCGGTCCCGCCACAGCCACGACACGCACGCCACCAGGAAGACGACGACGTACATCCAGGCGCACTGGAAGAACGGCGCGAAGGCGTTGAACCGCGACTCCATCACCGCCGTCGCCATCTCCTTCGGCAGCGCCTCATCGACCAGCTTGGCATAGCGGTCGACCACCTGGTTGAACTCCTTCTTCTCCCCGCTGCTGTAGGTGTGCAGCAGCGCCCGAAAGGCGATTGCGCCGGTGTGCGCCCGCAGCGCCTCGGGGTCCTTGCGGTCGATTCCCTGCAGCTCGTCGGTGGCGTCGGTCAGCACCTTCCACTCGCCGCCCGCCTGCGTCGGCGCCACCAGGTGCAGGGTGTCGGCGTTGCCGCGGGCCAGTCCGACGTACAGCTCGACGCGGCGGAACAGCTCGAACGCCTGCTGCTCGTAGGGCGGGCGCTCGTTGGCGCGGATCTTGTTTGCGCGTCGCGCCTCGCGTTCCAGCTCGGTCAGCCGCGGCAGGAACTCGCCGAAGGCGTAGCGGAACCCCGGCCGCCCTTCCAGTCCGATCAGCGCCAGCAGCTGGTCGTTGTCAATGCGGAACACCTTGTGCGGCGTCTCATACGACGAAAAGGTCAAATGCGCCCGCATCTGCGCCGCCAGCTCGGCGACCGCCTTGTCGCGGCCGGTCAGTTCCGCGGTGTCCGGGCGGCCGAGTTTCGCCGCTTCCTCGAAGATCTTCTTCAACCCCTCCGGGCCGGCGGCGTCATACAGCTCCTGAAAGCTGAAGACGACGTCCCTGGCGTCCGCCACGCCGAGCTGCTTGCGGAGCGCCTCGTTCTCGACGCGATACGCCTTCACCAGTCGCGACTCGCCCGGCAGCGGCGCCTTCTCGGTCGGCGTCTGGCGGGTCGAGGCGGTCATCAGGTCGATCAGCCACTCGATCGCCGGCCGGGTCTTGCCATCGGCGTCGGTGTACTCCTGCTTGCTGCTCAGGATCATCAGGCTGACGCGCGCGAGCGTGTCGATCGGCTTCACGCGCCCGTGGTCGACCACCGGCAGCCGGCCGAACGCCTGCAGGTGGAAAGCGTCATCGCCCTCCGGCCGGGACGCCAGCCCCATCAGCAGGTAGGCGCCCACGCTCAGGCCGACGGCCGCCACGAAACTCCAGGCGAGCAAACGAGATGGGGTGAGATTCACGAGGTGGCCCTCCGGCTGAGGAAGTGGACGAGCGCGGTGCTGAAGTGAATGGCCATCCCGAGGGTGACGATGGCGCACGACAGGTACGGCAACAGCCAGCCGGGATTGCGGACCACCTGCAGGATGGTGCCGCTGTTGTCGGGGAAGTAGCCCGACTGGTAGAACGTCTCGCCGGCGTGCCGGAGCGGGTGGTTCATGAAGATTTTGATCTCGCGCCGCTCGCCGTCGGCAGCCTGCAGCTCGACCAGGCTGGAGAAGTTCTTCGCCGTGCTGGTGCCCAAATACTTGTCGTGCTTGAACTCCTTGAGCGTCAGCTGGTAGTCGCGATACACGCGCACCGGGCGATAGTCGACGGTGTACGTCCGCCCGTCGAGCGCCACCGTCTGCGGCGGGAACTCGATGGTGCGGTTCACCTTGTTCGGGTAGTACCACAGCGACAGCACCGCCTCGCCCAGCTTCTCGTCGGCGCCCTTGCGGTAGAACGCCACCTTCACCGCCGGGATGTCGTCGCGGCCCTCGGTGTCGACGCCGGCCGTCTCCGCATCGGGGACCAGCCCATAGACCTGCCCGTCGACCGTCCGGCGGGCGTTCGCCACCGGCTTGCCGTGCGGCGCGCCGGGCACCAGGTTGGTGTTCTTCCAGTATTCGATTACTTCGATATCGAACGGCAGGCGGTCGTCGCTCACCCGGCCCGGGCGGTGCAGCAGACGATCGGGGACGACCACCACCCGGTCGTGCGTCGCGTCGTCGGGGTCGGCGGTGGTGATCGCCAGCTCGTTCTTCTGGCTGACGTCGAGGAAGTTGACCTTCTCGCCGATCGCCAGCGTCAGCCGCGACTCGAGGGCGAACAGCCCGGTCACCAGTTCGCCGAGCATGAGCAGGATCAACCCGCCGTGGATGAGCAGGATGCCGGCTCGCTTCCAGCTCACCTTGAAGCGCACCAGGTGAGCGGCCAGCAGGTTGATCAGCAGCAGCGTGCCGAGCAGCCAGCCGCCGGGGAACGGGAACGTCCCGCTCATCTGCAGGGTGGACGGCAGCCAGAAGAACTTCTGCCCGAACTTCACCAGCAGCTGCCACGGCACCCACACCAGGCCGGAGCGGAAATACTTTTCGACGGTCGTCCAGATACTCACGTCGATCTGCGCCAGCGTGCCGAAGAACACCAGCAGCAGCGACAGCACGAACAGGACGACGGTCAGCCGCAGCGAGGCGACGGCGCGCAACGCGCGGTAGGCCGGCGAGATCGGCGGACGAACGGGCGGCGCCTCGATCGGCGGGACGGCGGCAGCCGACCCCGGCGCGGCCGGGGCGGTCTGCACGGAAGTATCACTCATCGGCGGCTCCCGTGAAGGTGATCGACTGGAGGAAGGCGGTGAACTCGTCCTTGTGCTTGCGAACGGTGGCCGCCGGACCGCGGAACTTGAAGAACCAGGTCGTGCCCTTGCGCTGCACCCAGGCGACGTGGGCGTGATCGGTGGCGCCGGCCAGCTCGAGCAGCCGGCCGTCGGCGTCGCCGATGCGGATGGGGCGCATCGGCAGTGTTTTGACGTCGTCGTCGGTGATATTGTCCAGCCCGACCTCTTTCCGCCAGCGATTGACGTTGGCGAGCAGCCCACCGGGCATGGCGCCGCGCAGCGGGGTGGCGAGCATGCGGGCAGGCGGATCGCCGACGGCCAGGCTGGCGGCGACGATCGACGACGCCGACGGCTGCTCGCGCCAGCCCGCAGGTGTCTTGTAAGTGAGCGGAGCACTGCCGTCGCGGGGCGGCGGGGCGGGGGCCAATTTCGGCGTGTTCTTCGGCGGGGCCATCTTCGCGTCCGCCTTGGTGACGCCGGGGCCGCGCAGGTCGATCAGGGTGACCTCGACGTCGCCGACCTTGCGCTTGCGGGACACCTTGGCGAGTGCGCTGCCGCTGATCGGGCCGAGGCCGAGGTCGATGCGCCGCCAGCGGTCGACATTCGGCTTGAGCGCCGCGCCGGCGGCCGGCAGCTTGCTGACGGCGATCTCCGGCCGGCCGACGCCCTCGGGGGTGAGGGTGGCGACGCGGACCGGGTTGGTGCGGTCCTCTTTCCAGCCGGTCGGCACCGTCCAGGTGAGCGACGGGTCGGCCCCCGGTTTGACCTGGAACGAATCGACCAGCTTGGTGAACGCCGGCTCGACCATCTCGATGATGTCGCCGCGGCCGACCAGTTTGAAGAACCAGGCGTCGTCGCCGGCCGGCACGATGGCGGCGAGCAGCCGCGTCGGCCCGCTACCGCTGTCGTCGTCCGGTCGCTTGACGCTGTACGAGCGGATGTCGTCCGGCTGGCAGCCGGCGAGGGTCAGGAGGAACGCCCCCAGCAGCACCAGGGGGAGTCGGAGGAGCGGCCTTGGCATGTGAGAGATCGCGTGGGGTTAGCGGACCGGGCGACGGACCGTCAGGCGGTGGGAGTGGGAAACACTTTCAGTGTCTCGCACGCGGCCCGTCCTGACAAGGGAAATTGACCGGCGACGGTTTTGGCGCGTCCGTTCCCCGTGGTGCCGCGGTCTTTCGACCAGGCCAATGAGAGGAGCCGCAGGTCTCCTCCGGGGCGGCGGGGAGATCTGCGGTCGTCGCCGCTGGGCTGATCGGGAACCGGCCCACAACGGCGGTTTGGATGTTGGCGAGCGGGGTCCCGTGAGGGCCCCGAGGGCTTCGCCTGGAGCGCGACGTCCTGCTTCACGCGCGACTCGGGGCAGGCTGTTGTGGCAAGGTCTCCCGACCTTGCCACGGCTGCGGACCGCAGGTCTCTCTGGGCGTAAGGGAGACCTTCGGTCCGCCGGAGTGGCCCGGTCAGGAGACCGGGCCACAACGTGCCTGCGTCGCCTGGAGCGCGACTTCGCCCAAAGCGGCGACTCGGGGCACTGACGCGAGCCATTGTGGCGGTCTCCCGACCTTGCCACGGCTGCGGACCGCAGGTCTCCTCCGGGTCCGTGCGGGAGACCTTCGGTCCGCCGGAGTGGCCCGGTCAGGAGACCGGGCCACAACGTGCCTGCGTCGCCTGGAGCGCGACTTCGAGCCAAATCGCGGCCTACTCGGGGCACTGACGTGCTCCCGCTCGCCTGGCGAATGTGACCGGCGATGTCCGCGATTGTCTGCCGTCTTACGACCTATTACTGCGAGGGCAGCGAGCCGGCGGCGGGCGGCTTCGGCTGCGGGCCGAGCAGCAGCAGCAGCTTCACCTGCGCCCGGTTGTGCGCCGCGATCGCCTGCAGGTGGTTGAAGTGCGCCAGCTCCAGCGATCGGATCTGCAGCACCACGTCGGCCTCGGTGGCGCCGCGCACCCCCTCCTCCAGTCGCCGGTCGCTCAGCCGGTACGCCTCGCTCGCCTGGCGCACCTGGCCGATCGCCAGGCCGATCTGCTCGCGGCCGGAGAGGATCGCGTCGCGCGACTCCTGCACCCCGGCGGCCAGCTTGCCGCGGAGGTCGTGGTAGGTGTACATCGCCTGCTTGTGCTTGCTGCGGCCCAGGTCGCGATTGTGCTCGGCCTGGAACAGCGCGGTGATGTTCCAGCGCAGCTGCACGCCGACGTCGAGGCGATTGTCGAACGCCAGCGACGCCCCCGGACCAGCGCCGAATAGCCCCTCGAACACGTTCACCTGCACCGTCGGCAGCAGGTTGTGCGGTCCGTAGGAACGGTTCAGCCCCTCCTGAATGACCGCCAGGATGCCTTCCAGCTCGCGCACCCCCGGACCGTTGGTCAGCGCCAGCGTCACCAGGTCGCACGCCGGCAGCGCCGCGTCGACCAGCTCGATCGGCGCCAGCAGCGGGTCGACCGGCTTCAGGCAGGTGTCCGGCGACAGGCCGAGCAGGTAGACCAGCTTGGCGGCGGCGGCGTTGCCCTGCTGCTGCAGTCTGGCGATGGTTCCCTGCCGGTTGCTCATACTCGCCCGGATCGCTTGCACGATCACCTCGGCGGCCGGCTCGTTCTTCGCCAGCCGTTCGGCGCGCTCCAGTGAGCGCCGGTCGTAGCGCTCGATCTCGCGGGCGAGCGCCTCGCCGCGGCGCGCGGTCAGCAGGTCGACATAGGTGGTGGCCGCGTCCAGCAGCGTTTCGCTGTTGACCTGGCTCAGCTCCGCCTTCTGCTGCCACACCTTGCGTTCGTGGTCGAGCTGGCGGAAGGTGGATTCGCGGAAGTCCACCTCCGACTGGATGTTCAGCCCCGGATACAGGGCGCCGGTGGACGAGTGGATCAGCCGGCCGGTGAAGTCCTGAATGCCGCCCTCGTGCCGGTAATAGGCGATGCCGGCGTAGACGTTGGGCAGCCAGCCGTGACAGCTGCCGGCCTGCTGGAGCAGACTCTCGTGCAGCTTCTCCCGCGCCAGGCCGATCCGCGGATTGCTCTGCTCCGCCACCCGAAACACCGCGTCCAGGGTGATCGGCAGCTCCTTCGGCGCCGCGATCGCGCCGGGCAGCGTCGCCGGGACGGCGGTCTGAGGGAGAGAAGAGGCGGGAGGCAACTTCTCCGTCTTCTCCGGCTTCTCCGACTTCTCTGACTTCTCTGATTTATCTGACTTCTCTGGCTTGCTGTCGCTCATGCGATGGATGAGCAGCGGCGGGTCGCTGGCGGGGGCGGCATCGTCCGCTCGATACACGACCTGGCGGACAGCGCCGTCGTCCGGCGCGGCGGCGGCCTGCTCGATCCGGTCGCGCTCGGGCAGGTCGATCGGCCCGGTCATCCGGACACTCGACCCGCACCCCAGGGCCACCCACGGCAGGCCGGCCCACAGCCCCGCCGCCAGCCAGCGATGCAGGCGGCGACGGCGAACCTGTTCTGTGCGACTGGGGACCATCCCGGCGCCCTCCCTGACGAGCGATGCGAAACGCTACAGCAGTGATGATCGGCCGAACGGTCATGCCGACTTTGCGCATTATCGGAGTCGTAGCGAACTTCGCTCCAGCGCCTCGACGATGGCGTCGACGTCGTACACGCAGCCTCCCCAGGTTCCCCCGGACACCTGCTGCAGCGCCGCCCACAACCGGGTGTCGGCCGGCAGAGCGGGGTCGGCCGTCAGGTCGGGCCGCGGTGGGCGGGCGGCGAGGAGGCGCGTCCCTGCGTCGGCACCGACCTCACGGCCCGCCTCGCCGATCAGGTCGACGCTGCCCTCCAGCCGGGTACGGTCGATGACGATGCGGATCAGGTCGCCGTCGCGGACCTTGCCGATCGGCCCGCCGGCCAGCGCCTCCGGGCCGATGTGGCCGATGCACGCCCCGGTCGACACGCCGGAGAAGCGGGCGTCGGTCAACACCGCCACCTGCTTGCCCCACGGCAGGTGCTTGAGCGCCGAGGTGATCTGGTACGTCTCCTCCATCCCCGATCCCAATGGTCCGCGACAGATCAGCACCAGCACATCGCCTGGCCGCACCGCGTCGGCGCCGTGGCTCTTGATGGCGGCGATTGCCGCCCGCTCGGTGGTGAACACCCGCGCCGGTCCGGTCTTGCGATACACCCCGTCGGCGTCCACCACCGCCGGGTCGATCGCCGTGCTCTTGATGACCGACCCCTCCGGCGCCAGGTTGCCGCGCGGGAAGGTGACGGTGGAGGTCAGCCCGGCGCGGCGGGCGCGGTCGGGGTCGAGAATGACGTCGTCGGGGTCGACACCGTCGCGGTCGCAGAGTGTCTGCCGCAGCCGCGCCCGCCGCTCGGAGCGCTCCCACCAGTCGAGGACGGTGGCGAGCGGTTCGCCGGCGGCGGTCAGGCAGGTGGTGTCGAGCAGGCCGAGTCGGCGCAGGTGCAGCATCACCTCCGGCACCCCGCCGGCCAGGAACACTCGCACCGTCGGGTGGCCGACCGGCCCATTCGGCAGCGCGTCGACCAGCCGCGGCACCTGCCGGTTGACCGTAATCCAGTCGTCCACCGTCGGCCGGCGCACGCCGGCGTGATAGGCGATCGCCGGGATGTGCAACGGCAGGTTGGTCGACCCGCCGAACGCCGCGTGGACCGCCATCGCGTTGCGGAACGCCGCCTCGGTGAGCAGGTGGCGAATGGTCAGCCCGCGCGCCTCCAGGGCGACGACGGCGCGGGCGGAGCGGCGGGCCATGTCGAGCCAGATCGGCCGTCCCGACGGCGCAGCGCCGCGTGCGGCAGCGCCAGTCCAAGCGCCTCGCCGACCACCTGCGCGTCGCCGCGGTGCCGAGGAACTGGCACCCGCCGCCCGGCGATGCGCACGCCCGGCAGCCCAGCTCGGCCGCCTCCTGCAGCGTGATGGCGCCGTGCGGCGGGCATCGATCGTCCGAATCTTGCCGGCGTCCTCGCCGTCGGTCGGTGGCAGGGTGACGCCGCCTGGTCCGAGAATGCAGGGCAGGTCGTGCATCGCCGCCAGCGCCATCATCATCGCCGGCAGCCCCTTGTCGCAGGTGGCGACGCCGATCACCCCGCGGCGGGTCGGCAGCGAGCGGATCAGCCGCCGCAGCACCAGCGCCGCGTCGTTGCGATACGGCAGGCTGTCCATCATCCCCGGCGTGCCCTGGGTGCGGCCGTCGCACGGGTCGGTGCAGAAGCCGGCGAACGGGATGCCGCCGAGCGCCCGCAGCTCCTCGGCCGCCGCCTTCATCAGCAGGCCGACCTCCCAGTGGCCGGTGTGATAGCCGAGCGCCGCCGGAGTGCCGTCGGGGTTGCGCAGCCCGCCGGAGGTGCTCAGCAGCAGGAACTCGCGGCGGCCCAGCTCGGCGGGGTTCCACCCCATGCCGACGTCCTGCGTCCAGCCGAACAGGTCGCCGCTGGGCGCCTCGCGGAGCAGCTCCTCGGTGAGCGGCAGCGCTCCGCCGGGGCCGGCCGCCGCTGTCTGCACGTCGAGCGCCGCAACGTCGCCGTCGAGGATGGAGGAGAGGGAAAGAGGGGTTGATTGCATGGATGCGTCTCGTGGTCGTGCCAAACTCCTCTGGGCGTCGGAGCTACCCATGAGTTATGGTACCTGAACGATTTGCGACCAGTGTCTCCTGTATCTGGCTGCGGCTTTTGACATCCCGGTTGCCGGCCTCGTAGAATGAGGTGTCGGTCCTGCCGCCCTGGCCCTCTTTCCCGTGGAGCGTCGACGCATGCGTTTTCTGACTGCCATCCCGGTGTACAACGAGGAACGGCACGTCGAGCGGGTGATCGCCGAGGTTCGGCGCTATTCGCAGCACGTCCTGGTCGTCAACGACGGATCGTCCGATCGCACCGGCGAGCTGCTGGCGCGGCAGTCGGGCATTCACCTGATCACCCACCCGCGCAACCGCGGCTACGGGGCGGCGCTGATCTCGGCGTTCGAGTGGACGCTCCGGCACGACTATGACGTCCTGGTCACGATGGATTGCGACGGGCAGCACGAGCCGGCCCGCATCCCGCTGCTGCTGGAGGCGATCGACAACGCCGACATCGTCTCCGGCAGCCGGTACCTCCGCGACTTCCGCCAGGACGACTCCGCCCCCGCCGACCGGCGGCAGATCAACGAAACGGTGACCCGCGAGTTGAACGCCCGCTACGGGCTGCACCTGACCGACGCCTTCTGCGGTTTCAAGGCGTACCGCCGCGAAGCGCTGACGCGACTGCGGATCACCGAGCCGTCGTGGGGCATGCCGCTGCAGCTGTGGGTGCAGGCGGCGCACGCCGGGCTGCGTATCAAGGAGGTCGGCGTGCCGCGGCTGTACCTCGACCCCAACCGGGCGTTCGGCGGCGTGCTGAACGATGCCGCCGAGCGGTTGGCCTACTACCGGCGGATCATCGCCGACGCCGAGGCGGCCGCTCACCGGCGGTTGCCGGGGGTGCTCGCCTGCTGCTGTGAGTTCGCCACCGGCGAGGGGGCCGCTCCGTGACGCCGCTGCCGCCGCTTCGCGCGCCGGCGGGCGACGGGGAGCTGCTGGCCGTCCCGCCCCTGGATACCGTCGGTACGCTGGTGGAGATGAATCGGTACCGGCTGGCGCGGCCGCGCCAGCCGGTACTCGAGCTTCCCTGGCCCGAATTGCGCGCCCGGGCGCGCCGCGAGCTGCTGCTGGCGGCGCGGGCGTACCTGTCCGCCGCCGGTGAGCCGCTGCCGTTGCGCGGCACGCCGGGCGGCGACGCACCGCTGCTGCTCGCCGGCCACCAGCCGGAGCTGTTTCACCCCGGTGTGTGGGTGAAGAACTTCGCCCTCGCCGGCCTCGCCCGGCGGCATGGCTGGGTGGCCGTCAACCTGCTGGTGGACAACGACACGGTCAAGTCGACCGCCGTCTTCGTCCCGGCGACGACCGCCGACGGCCTCGGGATTCGCACCATGCCGTTCGACCGCTGGCCGGGCGAAACGCCGTGGGAGGAGTACCGGCCGGTCGATGCGTCGGCCTTCCGCCAGTTCGGTGACGAGGCGGCGGCGGCGGTGCGCGAGTGGGGGTACGAGCCGCTGCTGACCCGCTTCTGGCCGGACGTCACTGCGCGGGCGGCGGAGGGCGGCCCGGTCGGCGGTTGCTTCGCCGCGGCGCGGCGGCGAATCGAGCGCGAGTGGGGCTGTCACAACCTGGAGCTGCCGCTCAGCGTGGTGTGCGCCAGCGAGGCGTTCGCCTGGTTCGCCGGCGGGCTGCTCGCCGAGCTGCCGCGCTTCGTCGAGACATACAACCGCGGCGTTCACGAGTATCGGCATACTCATCACATTCGTAGCCGGCATCACCCGGTGCCCGACCTGGCTGCCAGCGGCGACTGGCTGGAGGCGCCGTTCTGGGGCTGGCGAACCGATACCCCGCGGAGAGCGCGGCTGTTCGCGCGCCTGCGGCCGGACCGGGTCGAGTTGCGCGCCGGTGACGAGCGCTGGCCGGACCTGCCGTCGCCGCGGCGCGGGCCGGTGTTCATCGAGGCGTGGCGGCGGCTGGAGGCGGACGGCTACAAGGTGCGCAGCCGGGCGCTGACCACCACGCTGTTCGCCCGCCTGTTCCTGGGCGACCTGTTCCTGCACGGCATCGGTGGCGGCAAGTACGACGAGCTGACCGACGAACTGATTCGCCGGTTCTGGCGCGTGGAGCCGCCGGCGTTCGTCGTCGTGTCGGCGACGCACTGGCTGCCGCTGCCGACGCCGCCGACCACCGCCGACGACCTGCACCGGGTGGAACACCTGCAGCGCGACTTGCAGTACAACCCCGACCGGCACCTTACGGCGGACGAGCGCGAGCGGCTGGCAGCCATCGTGCGGCAAAAGCGTGACTGGGTCGCGCGCACGCCGACGACGCGAACCGAGCGCCGCGAGCGGTTCCGGGAGATCCGGCGGTTGAGCGAATCGCTGTGGCCGGCGGTGGCCGACCGGCAGGCCGAGGCGCGCCGCCACCACGAACGACTGGCGAACGACCTGCGCCACCTGGCCGTCGCCCACCGCCGCGACTGGGCGTTCCCGCTCTACCCCGAGGCCCAGCTGCGGGCGGCGATGACCGCGGTACGGTGAGACGGCGATGCGCCCGGTTCCCGGTAGGCTGCTGTGGCTGGGGCATGTGGGCGACCTGCGCGATCCGCGGGCGCTGCTGAACGCCGGCGTCGGAGCGGTGGTTGAGCTGGCGGACAGCGAGCCGATGGCGATGCTGCCGCGCGAGCTGATCCGCTGCCGGTTCCCGCTGTCCGACGGCGGCGGCAATCCGCCGTGGCTGTTGCGGCTGGCGGCGGAGACGGTCGCCGCGCTGCTGCGTGGCG
The DNA here is from genome assembly GCA_046350215.1 of Gemmataceae bacterium. Lineage (GTDB taxonomy): Bacteria > Planctomycetota > Planctomycetia > Gemmatales > Gemmataceae > JAXMAU01. Next base: position 28,627 of record JAXMAU010000053.1, read on the forward strand.
GTGTGCCGACGCTGGTGTGCTGCGGCGCCGGAATGAGTCGGTCGGTTTGCGTGGCCGCGGCGGCGGTGGCCCTGGTCGAACGGCGGCCCCTGGACGACACGGTTCGCGAGGTGGCGACGACCGGGCCGGCGGACGTGGCGCCGGGCCTGCTCACCGAACTGGCGGCATGCATCCAGACGCATCCGACGTCCGAAGGGTGAGACACCCGCTATCGCTCGTTTTCCCTCATCGTCCCATTCCGCCGCCGTTGCCGCCGCGGGCGCGGTGCGGCGCCCTTGCGGAGTCGGCCGAACCGTCCCCGATGGCGCCGTTGTACTGGCCTGCGGCGGCGACCGGGCAAGGCGGGCGGAGTGGCGGCGACGGGGCAACTTCGGCAGGGACGATTCGTCGTAAGTCTTCTGGCGAACAGCGGTCCGGGCGGCGAGTCGGATTGACCGGCGCGACTCGGTCCGGTAGATTCGTCGCACTTCCTTGTTCGGCCGACTCTGTCCTGACGACCCCCCCATCACCGAAAAGGAATTCCCCGCAATGAAACGCCGTACAGTCCGTCTGCTGTTCCTGCTGACGGCCCTCGTGCTGCTCGGCGAGAACCAGGCGCGCGCCGAGTTCGTCGATTACTCGTACAGCTGGACGGCGCAGCCGTCGGCCGTCATCCCTGGCGGCACCGGCAGCGTCACCTTCGCCGTCGTGCCGGACGGCACCGCCTCGTCGGAGCTTGGCTCGGCCAGCCCGACCCTCATCCCGGGCGCCAACGTCACCACCACCAGCTCGGCGGTGGAGATCCCGGACTCGTTCAACAGCTCGATCAGCATGAAGCTGACGTTGACCGACACCGCGTCGTCGGCGTCGGGATCGCTGACCTTCACCGGCAGCATCACCGGCACGCTGAGCGCTCTGGCGTCCAACCTGGTGACGACGTTCTCCAGCCCGCTGACGCAAACGCTGACGCTGGGCACCCATGTTTACTCCGTGACCATCGATCCGACGACGGTCAGCATGCCGGTCCCCGGTTCGCCGACCAATACGCTGGTCGACGCCCTGATCACGGTGGCCAGTGCGTCGACCCCGCCGCCGCCACCCCCGCCGCCTCCGCCGCCCCCTCCGCCTCCGCCCACGCCGCAGAGCGTGCCGGAGCCGTCCAGCCTGCTGCTGGGCGCGACCGCGGTGGCTGGTCTGGCGGTGCGGCGGTATCTGCGCCGCGGCCAGCCGGCCTGATCGCCGCGCCGACGTCCCCGGTGGGGGGCGACGACGACGGTATCCACGAAGCACGGACGACGGCGGTGAGGCGGGGGCAGCCCCGATTCACCGCCGTTGCCCTTTTCCCCTTTTTCTCTCCGCCACGCGCCTTTTTAATCGAGAGACCGGCTTGATTCGTCGCCGCGGCCGGATTATGGTGACAAGCGTGGCGGCGAGTGGGCGAACGGAACCGTCCCGCCGGCCTGCTGATCGACCCCCTCCGACGCGACTTCTCCCCGACTCCCTCAGCGGTCCGCTCATGACTGATCACGGTTCCGAGTCCGTCCCACATCATGTATCGGTCCTGCCGGCCGAGGTTCTTGAGTACCTGGCGCCGGCACCCGGACAGACCATCGTGGACGCCACCCTCGGCGCCGGCGGGCATGCCCGGCTGATCGCCGAGCGGTTGTCACCGGGCGGACGACTGATCGGGCTGGATCAGGACGCCGCCATGATCGATCTGGCAAGGCGCCGACTGGAGGGGCTGCCGGTGACGCTGGTGCATTCGTCCTTCGCCGAGCTGCCTCGCGCCCTTGCCGGGCTGGGAGTGACCGCCGTCGACGCCGTGCTGGCCGACGTCGGCATCTGCTCCGACCAGCTGGACGACCCGACCCGCGGGTTCGCCTTCAGCCAGGACGGGCCGCTCGACATGCGGATGGATCGCGACGTCGGCGAGCCGGCCAGCGATCTGATTCGCCGTCTCCCCGAGCGAGAGCTGGCCGACCTGATTTACCAGTACGGCGAGGAGCGGTTCAGCCGCCGCATCGCCCGCCGCATCGTCGACGCCCGCCGCCGCGAACCGATCGCGACGACGCGGTAGCTGGCCGAGCTGGTCCGCCCCTGCGTACCGCGATCCCGCTCGCGGCACGGCAAGCCGGACATCGACCCGGCGACGCGGACGTTCCAGGCGCTGCGAATCGCCGTGAACGACGAGCTGAACGCTCTGGAAAATCTTCTGAACGACCTGCCGCGGGTGCTCGGCCCCGGCGGTCGGGCCGTGCTGATCAGCTTCCACAGCCTGGAGGATCGCCGCGTCAAGCAGGCGTTCCGCCGCAAGGAGGTGTGGCAGGAGCTGACCCGTAAACCAGTGGTCGCCGGCCCCGCCGAGGTGGCCCTCAACCCGCGGGCGCGCAACGCCAAGCTGCGGGCCGCCCGGCTGGCCGAACCGGATCGCAACGACCAGGAAGGTAACGTCGGCCGGGCGCTTGCCCGGCGGGCGAGGCTCGAAAGACAGGAGCGGCCTGACCAGACGCCCCGCGCGGACCGCGGGGCCGGCCGGACCTGTCGGATCACGAGAGGAGCAAGGATGACGACCCGCAGATCCCATTACGGCTGGATGGCGCTGGGCGGCCTGCTGTGCCTGTTCGGCGTGGTGCTGACCTGCAAGCTCCGCGACGGCAACCGGGCGTTCGCCCAGTCCGATTTCATCGGCCCGGTGGCGGAGAAGAAGGTCAGTGAGAAGGGCCGGAGCTGCCGCCGCTGCCGAAGGCCGAGCCGAAGCCGGAGAAGAAGGCGGACACCGCCGAGCCGCCGCGCTGCCGCCGCTGCCCGACGTGCCGGCGGTGCCGACGCCGCCCGCCGTCAAGGAGAAAGCCCCGACCGCCGAGCCGCCGCTCATCCAGGTGACCGGCGCGACCCTGCCGGACGTGCCGATCCCGCCGGCGGTGATGCCGGCTGCCGGCCCGGCCAGCGGCAGCGACCAGCGGCCGATCGTCATCCCGGCGTCGGCCACGGTGACGACCGTCGGCACCGCCCCGCCGATGCCGCCGGCGCCGCCGATCCCGACCACGCCGCCTGCACCGACGCCGGCCGCCCCGGTCCCGCCGCCCGCCGCCGCGGTGACGCCGCCGCCGGCCGGCCAGCCGCTGCCGCCGATCAATGCCGAGCCGACTCCCGCCCCCGCGGCGCCGACCGTGGCCCCGCCCGGCCCGCTGACGCCTCCGCCGGTGACGGTGCCCGCCCCGGCCCCGATCGCCCCGCCGGTGACGCCGCCGGCCGTCGTCCCGGCCGTGGTGCCGCCGACCGCCCCGACCGTCCCGACCGTCCCAACCGAGCCGAAGGTGATCAAGACCGCCGCCTCGACGGTCGTCAACTCTCTGGAAAGTGAGGCGGTGCAGCCGCTGCCGACGCTGCGCGGCCGGGTGGTGACGCGGCCGAAGGCGGCGTTGCCGCTGACCGGCACGTTCCTCACCACCCTCGCCGACCAGAAGGTCATGACCCTGCCGCCGTCGATCCACGACCAGCTGGGTAACTCCACCACGCTGCTGGTTTCCCCCGGCTCGGACCGCTGCTTGTGGCTGACCAATCAGGCGCACCTGGACCGGCTGCAGGCGAAGCTCGACAAGTCGCCGGCGCGCGAGACCGACGTCCGCGGGTTCAAGCGGCTGTACTACGCCCAGACGGTGAAGGTGGCGGTGAAGGACGGCCGGCTGATCCTCTCCGATCGGCTGGTGCAGTTCGCCGGACTGGGCCAGGAGCTGGTGCTGGTCGGCATCGACGACCACTTCGAGGTGTGGGACGCGGCCCGATGGCGGCGGTACACGCAAACGAAAAAGGCCCGCGACGTCGCCGAGGAGTGACCGGGCGGGTCGGCGCACGCCGGTTGCGCCGGTCCGTCGCGATCGATCGAACGGGTCGACCGGGGGGCATGCGCCTCCCGGTCCCCGGCACTTGACGGATGCCCCGGTCCCGATTTGTCGCGCACGGACGACTCCCGGCTTGAATAATTTCCGCGGAGAAATCACAAGCGCGGACAGCGCCGGCGGCAGCTTCCGCTGGACGGGCAAGGATGGCGACCGACACGGCCACGGACGGGAGGAGGAGGCAGGTCATGACACGGGAGAACAAGGCCGGACTGGTCGTGTCAGGGTCGTTCCTGATCCTGATCGGGACCGTGCTGGCGGTGCGGCTGCACGAAGCGCCCGTCGACGTCGACCCCGGCGGGGTCGCGGAGAACAGCGGGCGGTCGGTGGCCATGAGCGTGCCGTCGGCCGGGGACCCGGAGCGGCGGCCGGAGAAGCCCGCGCCTGCCGCCCCGGTCGAGAAGCCGAGCAAGCCCGCGCCGGCGGCCGAGAAGCCGGCCGGCGATGGGCTGCCGAAGGTGGACGTCCTCGAATCGATGCGGCCCGCGCCGGTGGCCGCCGCGCCGACTAAGGGCGATTCCCTGCCGACGATCCACCCCGACGCGAACAACGAGGACGACGACAAGCCCGCGAAGCCGGCGCCGGAGAAGCGGCAGCTGGCCCGCGCGGACGACAAGCCGGCGCCGGCGTCTCCCAGTAAGGGAGAACTCGGTTCGACGCCAGCGGCGTCCCCGCTCCCGCCGCCTCCAGGCGTCGGTTCACCGTCTTCGCCATTGCCTGGCACCCCGCCGCTGCCGGCTGTGATCCCGCCGGCTGGCGATCTGGTACCGCCGCTGCCGGGAGTCACCCCGCCGCCGCCCGCTCCGGTGGGTGACAAGAAGCCGGACGCCCCGGCCGCCGGCAAGCCGCTGGCGACCCCGGTGAGCGCGACCGCCGACGCCGTGAAAAACACGGCCGACGCCGTGAAGGATGCGCCAAGGACGTCAAGAATCAGGCGAAGGACGCGGTCAAGGACGCGTAAAGGACCAGGCCAGGGGAGTGCTCAACGCTGCGGCGGCTGTCCCCGGTGCAGTGCCGCCTCCGGGCGTAGAGGTGCCGCTGCCGCCGGGAGTGATGCCGCCGACCGCGGACAAGGACGTTGAAGCTGACCCTGCCGCCGGGTGGCCCGGTCGACGTGGTCGTGCCGCCGCCGGCGTCGTGCCCGGTGCGGCACCTGCCCCGCCCATGCCGACGGTGCCGCCGGTCGCTCCGCTGTTCGGCACCGACCTGCTCCCGCCGCCGGCGTCATCCCCGTACCGCCGCCGCCAGTCGGTTCGCCGGTTCCGCCTTCCGCTGCCTGCGAAGGTGGAACCGCCTGCTCCGACACCAGCCAGTTCGTCCTTCGCTCCGCCCGTCCCCGCGATGCCGGCGAAGCCGGAAGCGAGTAATCCGAGGGCCTGCAGTCCCGCCCGCCGCGCCCGAGAAACCGCCGGCCGAGAAACCGCCGACGGAGAAGCCGGCCCCGCCGCCCGCGGGTGATCTTAACACCGCCGCCACCGCCCTCTTCCGCGGTGCCGCCGCCGACCGTCCCGGGCGCCCCGCCGTCGCCTACCCCGCCCGTGACCCCGCCGCCGACCGTCCCACCCGCCGGGGACGCCGGAACCGACGCCGCCCAAGGAACCGCCGCTGCCGGGGGCCAGTGCTGTTCACTGCGGCGCTCCGCCAGGCCGCGCCCGCCGTGAAGCTGCCGGAAGCCGCGGACGACCGCGTTCCGCTGACCGCCGATCCGATTCGCCCTGCTCCTGGTCGACGCCGCGGGGACGACCACGTCCGGTCAGCCGCTGAGCGAAGCGTGTTCACCCGCTGCTGCCGGCGGGCGCAAGGCGGTCCGCCTGGCCCTGGCCCCGGCCAAGCGCGCCGCCCGTGCCGTCCACTGCGCCGATCAAGCCGACTCCATCGCCGGCTGCTCCGATCGTGGCCTGCCGCTCCACGCCGGCGGCCGGCGGCCGGTCAATCCAGGGTGGCGTGCTGATCGGCGCGCGCCGGCCGCGGCCTCGGCGTGAAGCTGACGCGGATGAGCGTGACCTGCCGCCGGCGGGCAGGAGGACGCCGTTACCGCCGGCGGGCAGTGCGCCGCCGCTGCCGGCCGGTACGCCGCCACCGCCGCCTGGAACGGTGATGACGCCGCCGTTGCCGCGCCGATGGCCGCGCCTCCTGCTCCTGCCGGTGCCGCCGCCGGCTGTGCTCGACGTGCCGCCGCCGGCCGTCCTGGCGTGACGCCTCCGCCGCCGGTGGGGTCAACGCCGCCGGGCACTCCCTGCTCCGCCGCCGGCCGCGCCGGTGTCGCCGCCGCCCGCGGCCGTCGCCGTCACGCCGCCACCGGCGGACAACCTGCCGCCGGCGTCCAGCTTCCCGTCGGCGTCGACCGGCGAACGCCGGACGATCGCCCCGCCAGTCGGCGCCCGGCCGCCGGTGGCGACGCTGCCGGGCGCGTCGGTGGCGGCGAGGCGACCGCCCGCAGCTCGCCGGTCAGCCGCCCACGGGTCGAGGGCTACGACCTGAAGGCCACGTCCACCCTGTTTGCAGGGAGGACACCTGGGACGCGGTGAGCAAGAAGTACTACTTTGCCGATCGTTATGCGGAGGGCATGCGCGTGCTCAACCAGAACAATCCGCAAGCGAGCGACCGGATGTGCGTCTCGACGGCCGCGGTGCCCGGCGAGAACGTCCATCCCGCCGGCGTGGCCGTTCGGCGATCGTCATGCTCGATCCGCGGCGGACGTCCGACGCGACGCCGACAGCCGTGCGCCGAGCTGATCACGGCGGTTCAGGGTACCACACCGGGGGCGTCAGGTTTCGGCCTGACGCCCTCGGTCGTTGCACCCACTGTCCGCTCGATGGTCCGTCGCGTCTCACGATCCTGCCGCACTTCGTCAGGTTTCCGCCTCCTGAGCGTGGAAAACTGGGCTTCCCCTGAGCACTCGACACGCTATACGCCCCACTCCGTTTCATCGCCGCAGCCGGCTGATGGCGGCCGCGGGCGGAAATGCTTTCTTCACTCACTCGAGCTTGCCTGTTGTGACGGGAACGCGGAACCCGCCGCTGCCCGAGCACCGGGGTAGAGCGCACGTCTCGTCGGATTCAGCGGTTACTGGCCGACCGCTCCGACGGGTGCTTCGCAGGTGAGCTTGTCGGACCGGGAGCTGGGCCACACGCCCGGCCTCGCGGGGACACTTCCCGGCTAGGCGGCGGGGATGAGCAGCGCGAGCGCGGTGATCCTCGCCGCGCCTGCTCGCGCTGGCGGCCCTGTCGCGGCAGAGCAACCGGATCGGCCACGTCGCCGGCGATCACCGCGAGCCGTTTCGCGCCATGGCCCTTGTCGCGGCAGAGGCGCGCGGACGGCGATCACAACCGTGCGCTGCCACACGGTTGGGGACTCGGTGATCTCCTCGAGCGTCCTGCATGCGTGGACCTTCGACCTGCTCGAGTGGCCCGGTCGGGAGACCGGGCCACAACATGCCAGCAGCGTCTCCCGATGGCCGTCGCGCTCCAGGTGCGGATGGCTGTTGCGGTGCTGTTGTGGCAAGGTCTCCCGACCTTGCCACTCTGCGGACCGCAGGTCCTCCGGAGGTAGTGGAGACCTCGGCCCCCAGCCGGGGCGACTGCTTCGCGTTGGCGGTCTGTCGCGGCAGCGGACGACCACAACCGCGCCGCTGCCGCGGGAAGCGGGCAGAGCCACCCCGCTCACGCCTGCGTTACACCCGGCCGCACCTTCGGTCCAGCCTGCCCACCTTGCCGCGTTCGGCCGCGATCCGACCTCCGTTGAGCGTTACGCGATCCGGCATCCTGTTTGCTCCTCCTGCGTGCGGTTCCCGACGGACCTCGCACGGAGGGATAGACGGATATCCCGCTCGATTACGTTCTCGCCGTGGCGGTGCCAGCGCCGCTCGACAGCACCGACCCGATCCCGCCGGCGGAGCATGCCTGCCTGATGCGAGCCATGCGCGAGGTGGCCGCAGGGTGGGAGATCCTCGACCGCCGCGAACACAACTACGTGCTGCTTCGGGCCGACGACTTCGCCGCCGACGCCCACCTGCTGCGCAGCGCTATCACGAACTGGCCGACGCTCCGCCGGTGAGCGACGCCGGACGGTTCCCCAGCCGCGAGCTGGCGTGCGAGCTGCTCACGTTCAACCGCGCCTACCACCGTGGGCTGTCTGTCCGCCGCGACTCGTTCGGCGAACGCGACGCCTCTGTGTGAAGCGGGCGCAGCGAGCAGCCGACGAGCTGTACCGGCTGTGGGACCCTGCGCGCGACGCCCGCAGCGAATGCTACGAGCAGGAGCGTCCTTCCGCCGCGCAAGGCACTGGCTGCTGCGGCAGGGCGCTCGGCGACGTCGATCACCACCGCGGCGTAATGCCGCCGCACGTCCCGGTGTGGCGGTTCGAGCGGGCGCGACTGATTCACCAGATCGAGCAACCCATTATCGCGCTGGTACGCCTGGCACGCCGCCCATGATCCCGCTGCCGCTCAACCCGCCGAGTCCGCCAAAGCCGCCCAGCGTCCTGGTCACGCCGAGCGCCAGCGGACCGTGCGCCTCGCGGATGGTCGCCTTTTGCAAGCCGGTGGCCTTCTCGCTGGTGGTGACGTACAGGGCGTTGTTCACCCGCGTGGACGTCCAGTTTAATTCGTCATGTTCGCCAGCAACCGCACGGCAGTGTCGATCGGCACATTGCTTAGCCGGGCCGCTGACCTCCAGCTTTGCCTTCTCCTGGCAGCTGACGTCGACCACGACGGTGGTGTCGGTAGTCCTCGGCGATGCGGTCGAGCCGCTTTCGTCAGCGATTCTTCTGGAAGTCCGGTGACCAGGGACGCAGCAGCGGCTCCTCGTCGGACAGCGCAACTCCTCTCGCGCCGTTCGGGCGTTGACGATCTCGACCGTGTCGCTGCGGACCAGATAGGTCGTTGCGGGTCGACCTGGCGGAGGACCTGGCGGAGCACGTTCCGCAGCGATGTCTTCATGGGCAGAGGCGTTCCGGGGGCGACGGCCGGATCCGCGACCACGTTGTCCCCTTCGCCACGGACGAGGGCGTTGGAATGGATGTCGAACTGCACCCCGCACTTCCTGGTCATCTGCGCGAGTACATCGCCCAGGGTGGCCTTCGGGTCGTCGACCCCGTGAAAGTCGAATGTCTCGCCGAGTACCTGGCGGAGCGCGGTGCCACGGAGCGGCTCGAACGTGTCGTCTGGCCGGGCGGGCGGAGCCGCCTTGTCCTTCGGCGGCGCCGCGGCCTTGCCCTCGGGGCGGACGGCCCAGAGGACGGCGGTGGTGGCGAACAGGGCACAGAGAGCCAGGTGGAGGTGCAGTTTCCGAACCGACATGACGCGGCACTCCCGGAACCGGAGACGAGAAGGGAACGGCCCCGTCATCATCGCGCGCCGGTCGCGCAAGGTCCACCGTGTTTCGGACGATTCACGACGCCTGCGCTTGCAGGGCGTGGAGCTGCCAGTCGGCGACACGGGCCAGCGCCGGCGCTCGGCAGCGATTGATTCGCTTCATCGAGTAATCGGCTACTTGGGAGTGACACTCGGCACGCCGCCGAGTAGCCCAAGGCCGCCTAGCCCACCTAGCCCGCCTAGCCCGCCGAGCCCGCCGAGTCCGCCCAGCCCGGCCGCCGCGCCGGGCGCCAGCGGGCCGTGCGCCTCGCGGACGAGCGCCTTCTGCAAGCTGGTGGCCTTCTCGCTGGTGGTGACGTACAGGGCGTTGTTCACCCGCGTGACGTCCAGCCCGGCCATGTGCGCCAGCAGACGCACGGCAGTGTCGACCGGCACATTGCTCAGCCGGGCGCTGACCTCCAGCTTCGCCTTCCCGGCAGCTGACGTCGACGACGACGGTGGCGTCGGTGGCGTCGGCGATGCGGTCGAGCGCCTCCGTGAGCGGGCTCCTTCTGGAAGTCCTCGTTCACCAGCGGGGGCAACGGCTCCTCCTGGGGGAGGCGGAGTTCGTCTCGTACCGCCTGCACCGTGGTGATTTCGACGCGGTCGCGCGCACGAGGAAGGTCGCCTCCAGCGGCAGCCGGCGGAGGATCAGAAGGAGGACGCCGCGCAGCGAGGTCCGCATCTTCGGGATCGGAGAGCCGCCGCCGATTTCAATCTTGTACGGATCCGCGACATCCGCGATCTGCATCGTTCGCTGATTGAGAACGATCTGCACCCGGCAGGTACAACCGACTCAGCTGGTCCACCGCCTCACCGAGGGTGATCTTTGGCCGCCGCTTCCGGGGAAGTCGACGGTCCCGCCGATCGCGTTCGCCGCAGTGCCGCCGCGTGCTCCGGAGCGGCACCGAGAGGTCATCCGACCGGGCAGACGGAGCCGCCTGTTCCTTCGACGGGCGCCGCGGCCTTGCCCTCGGGGCGGACGGCCCAGAGGACGGCGGTGGTGGCGAACAGGAGCACAGAGCCAGGTGGAGGTGCAGTTTCCGAACCGACATGATGCGACACTCCCGGAACCGGAGACGAGAGGGGAACGGCCCCGTCATCATCGCGCGCCGGTCGCGCAAGGTCCACCGTGTTTCGGACGATTCACGACGCCTGCGCTTGCAGCGCGTGGAGTTGCCAGTCGGCGACGCGGGCGGGCAGGTCGCGATACGCCGGGTCGACGGCCAGGCACTCGGCGGCGCGGGCCAGCGCCGGTGCCCACTCGCTCAGGGCGGCGTGGCAGCCGGCCGCCTCGTACAGCGCCTCTTTCCGCCGCTCATGATCGTCCGCGGGCAGACAGGCGACGGCGTCGTCGAAGTGCTGCAGCGCCAGCCGCAAATTGGCGCGACTGCGGTAGCCGTGGCCCAGCGCCAGCAGCGCCGGGCCGCGCAGCCGCACGTCGGTCCGCACCGGCTTCAGCTCGTTGACCGCCTCGTCCAGCTGGCCGGCGCGAAGCAGGCGCAGGCCGACCTCGTAGCGGTGCCCCAGCTGACCGGGGTAGCGGTCGGCGAGCAGCCGGTGCAACTCCAGCTCGCGAGTGTTGATCTCCCGGCGCAGGCCGGCGTGAATCCGCCGCAACTCGTCGTCGGACGGCGTGGCGGTCATCTTCCGCTCGGTGAGCGCCAGGTCGCGACGATACGGCTCGATGTGCAGGTCGGCCAGCTCGACGGTGAGCAGGAAGGCGTTGCCAGTGGCGGCCAGCCCTTCGAGCAGCACCGCCTCGGCCTGCTCGAAGCGATCGGCCTGGCGGTACAGGCGGGCGAGGTCGCGGTACGGCTCGGGCTGGAGCGGGTCGTCGTGCAGGCGGGCGCGCAGGGCGGTGGCCTGCTCGTCGACCGACGTGCCGGCCGAGAAGCCGCGGCGCGCTGGCCGCCCGGTAGCCGACCGCACGCTTCCTCGTCGGCCGGAGCGGTCTTGCGGACCAGCCCCACAGGCCAGCGTTCGCGGAACTGGCCGCGCCGCTCGTAGAGGCGGGCGAGCCGGCGGTTCAGGTCGGGCCGTTCGATCGGCGTGTCGCGCCTGCTCCAGGCTCCAGACAGCGACGTCGGTCAGCCCGAGCGCTTCCGCTGCCTCAGCCAGCTCGACCTGCGTCGGCACGTCCCACGGGTTGCCGACCAGGATCCGTTCGGCCAGATGCAGCACTTCAAGATAGCGGCCAGCCAGGCGGGCGGTGCGCAGGCGGGCGCGGAGCGGCCACGACAGCAGCCACGGCAGCCAGCCGCCGGGGTGACAGTTGTTGAAGCGGGCCTTGTCGGCGCGGCGGAGCGCCTGGCGGTAGAGCAGGTTGGCCGGGTCGAGCCGGCAGCAGTCAATGAGCCGGCGGATGCCGTGCCGGTAGTCGCCCTGGGCGATCAGGTTGCCGCCCCGCTCGAAGTGCATCGCCGCCTGCCGCCGCTGGTCCGGCGTCGGTGTCAGGCCCGGGAGGCGGCCCGATGCCGGCGGCGCGTTCGACGAGGGCGGGGGGCTGGCACTGTGCATCTCAGGCGTCCTGTGGGAGCGGCGGCGCGGCCCGACGCTCTCTTCTCCTCCCGACCGAAACGGCGTGCGCGGGGACGACAGACCGCTCAAACGGCGGTGTCCTCGAAGTGCGGGGCGAGCGACTCGCGGAGCATGGCGCGGGCACGGTGCAACCGGCTCTTGACGGCCGGCAGGCTCATGTCGAGCTGGTCAGCGATCTCCTGGTTGGGCAGCCCCTCGACATCGGCCAGGACGAACACCAGGCGGTACGCCTCAGGCAGCCGGTTGACGGCGTGGTCGATCAGCTGGCGGACCTCGGAGTTGACGACCTGGTCGTCCGGGGTATCGCCGCCGCGCGCCAGGGCGGCCGGGATCGCCTGGTCCTCGCCGGTGACGTCGATCGAGTGTGTCAGCCCGTGCTCCTCGCGCACCGCCTGGCGGCGGCGATGGGTGAGCGCGGCGTTGACGGTAACCCGGTGCAGCCAGGTGGGAAACGCCGACTCGCCGCGGAAGCTGGGCAGCTTGCGGACCACCTGGAGCAGCACATCCTGGGTGACGTCCTCGGCGTCGACGTCGGTGGCGACCATCCGCCGCGCCACGTTGTAGACCGTGGGCGCATAGTCGCGGTAGATCTGCTCCACCGACAACGGCGGACCGAGTTCGGGGGTATCCGAGTGAATAGGCTTGATCGGCGGCCGTGTCACGGCAGCGCCGAGCGATTTACGAGCATCCATGATTGCCTTCCCCTCGTCGCGAGGGATCCGTTTTTCCGACGGCTTCTCTATTTTTTACCAGTCCTTCATCATAGCCCCTCGGCCGGGGGGTGGCAAGGGTGCTTCTCGCGCCGTCCAGCGGCGCGGA
>JAXMAU010000054.1:0-40916 GCA_046350215.1 Gemmataceae bacterium
AACGGGTTGGTCTGGTCGACCACCTGGCTCAGTTCGCCGCGGCCGAAGAAGTACTCGATCGCCGCCGAGATGCTCTTCGGGTTGATGAGCGAGCGCGGCGTCATGTCTTCCTGGTCGCGGATCGACATGCGCTCCTGGACTGTGCGGCGGAGCTTCAGGAACCCCTTGCGCAGCTCGTCGGAGGCCAGCTCGTCGATCGTCCGCACCCGGCGATTGCCCAGGTGGTCGATGTCGTCGATGTGCCCCTCACCGGCGCGCAGCTTGAGGACATAACGGATCGCGTTCAGATAGTCGAGCGACCGCAGCGTCATCTCCCCTTCGGGGATGTCCTGGTCGAACTTGCGGTTGATGCGGAAGCGACCGACCTTCCCCAGCCGGTAGCGGTTGGGGTCCTGGAACTTCTCCTCAAACAGCTGCTTGGCCTTCTCCAGCTGCGGCGGGTTGCCGGGGCGAAGCCGCTGATAAATCTTCAGCAGCGCCTCCTCGTGCGTGCTGGTCGGATCCTCTTCCAGCGATCGCAGTACGATCTCGTCCTTGATCGCGCCCAGGACGCTCACTTCGCGAACCGGACTGACGATCAGCTTGTCGACCTTCTCCTCGGTGAGCGTCTCACCCGATTCCAGGTAGACCTCGCCGCTCTCCGGGTCGATGACGTCGCCGGCGACCACCCGGCCGACCAGCCCCTCGCGGCCAGCGGCGTCGATCGCCACCGTCTCGGTGGGGTAGAAGGCGCGGAGGATGTCGGCGTCGTCGCTGTACGCCGGGTCCATCGCACGCAGCAGGGTCATCGCCGAGAACTTACCCGACTGGTCGATGCGAACGCCGAGCGTTTCCTTCTTGGTGACGTTGACTTCGATCCAGCTGCCGCGCTCTGGGATGATGCGGCAGGAGTGCTGCTTGCGGTCGCCCTCGATCTCGACGACGAAGTCGACGCCGGGGGAACGGTGCAGCTGGCTGACGACGACGCGCTCGGCACCGTTGATGATGAACTCGCCGCCGCCGATCATGATCGGCATGTCGCCGAGGTAGACTTCTTCCTCGCTCGGCTCCGGCTGCTTGTTCAGCCGCAGCCAGACGCGGAACGGCCGGCCGTAGGTGAGCCGCAGTTGGCGGCACTCGTCGGGGCCGAAGCGCGGCTTGCCCAGCTCGTACTTGATGTAATCGAGCGAGATGGTGCCGTCGTAGCTCTTGATCGGGAAGATCTCGCGCAGGACCCCTTCCAACCCGGTTGCGGTCCGCTCGGTGGGCGGCGCCTCCAGTTGCAGGAAGCGCGCGTACGACGCCGTCTGGATGTCGGTCAGCGGCGGAATCTCGGTGGCGTCGGCATCGCCGTACCGGCCGAAGTGCCGCTCTAGTTTCGGGATGATGGTCCGCGTGGCGGGGACGGGCATGTCGTTGCTCCTCCCAGGGTGCTACAACGGGACAGACGAACCCCCGTGGCCGCAGGTAGACGTCAGGGCGAACATTCGGACGTCGGGACTGCTACCACGCCGGGCAAGCCCGCAGGTTGCTCGTGTGGGAATCAGAAGGAAACGGGGCGGACGGCACGTCTGCGGCCGCTCCGTGCGAAACTGCACCGCCCATCCGGGGCTGGATCCGTCCAGCCGCGCCGCGCGGGTCGATGCGTGAATGACTGTTCCGGGTTACCGACCTCTCGGGGCCCGTGCAGGCGGGGCGTGGGCGCGCGAAGAGAGCCAGGCCGATAGCCTGGCGTTGCCACTGGCGAGTCACCAGGAGCCGAGAGGCAAGTGAGAATTGTGGCACGCTGCATTGACACCGTGTGATCGACGGAACTGCCCGATGGAAGTCCGGATGCCGTCCGTGAGCCTCCGACCGCCATCGCCGCGCCTCAACTCCATTGTACGGGCATCAGGCTTTTCTATTTCAACACAATCGGCCGGACTATGCCAGAAAAAAACCGCATTGTCGCCCAGGCGGGCACGTCGGTTGCTTTCTGGCGGCCAATCGCCGCTCCCAAAGTCGCGCTCTTCTGGCAGCGGTGCGAGGGTCGGGGAGGACCGTGGCCCTCCCCGTCGCCCACGGCAAATTACTTCAGCGAGACCTTGGCGCCGGCCTCTTCCAGCTTCTTCTTGACCGCCTCGGCGTCGTCCTTGGAGATGTTCTCCTTGATCGGCTTCGGGGCGCTCTCGACCATCGTCTTGCCTTCGGCCAGACCGCAGCCGGTGATCTCGCGGACGACCTTGATGACGCCGATCTTCTTGGTGGCGTCGGTCAGCCCTTCGAGAACGACGGTGAACTCGGTCTTGGCAGCCGGGGCCTCAGCAGCAGCGGCGGCGGCCGGAGCGGCGGGAGCCATCATCACGCCACCGCCAGCGGCCGGCTCGATGTTGTACTTCTCCTTCAGGTAGTTCTTCAGCAGGACCGCCTCGGTGATCTTCAGGTTAGCGATCTGGTCGCCGAGGCTGGTAATGGCTTCCGGGAAATCGGCCATGGGATGCGTTCCTTTCGGGGTGGTTGCTGCTTGAAGCGGGGCAGCGGTCTGCGTAATAGCGGTACGTTCGTGTTCGGTGACAACGGAGGCAATCCCTCGCTTGAAAGCAATGCCCTCGCTGGCGCTTCGGGTTGCCTACGCTTCGGGTTGCTTACGCTTCGGGTTGCCTACCCGGCGGTGGTCGGTGCGGCGTCTTCCTTCTTCTCGCCGATCTGCTCGATCTGGCTGGCGATCTGCGAGGCGGGGCCGACCAGGCAGCCGGCGATGGCGGACGCCGGGCCGAGAATCATGCCGACCAGCTCGGCGATGATCTCCGTCCGCGTCGGCATCTTGAGGGCGTCCTCGAACGAGCAGGCCTGCCCGTCCGCCACTGCCCCCTTGACCGTCACCTTGTCCCGGTACAGCGCCACCAGTTTGGGCGCTTTCAGCTCGCCCTGCAGCGCCTGGCTGAGATCCTTGATGCTGCTGCCGCCCCAGGCGACCACCGACGGCTTCTGCCAGACCGGCGAGTCGTCGGGGATCTGCAGGTTCAGTTCCTTGAACACCTTGCGGGCCAGGCTGTTCTTGACCACCTTCAGCCGGATCTGCTTCTTCCGCATCGTCGAGCGGAGGGCGTAGGTGGCTTGCGCGCCGAGCTTCTCGACGCTCAGGACGACCAGGTCGCGCACCCCGTCGAAGGTGCGGCGGAGGTCGTCCATCTCCATCTGCTTGATGACCTTACTCATGACATCTCTCAGGGGTCGGTGGTTCGGGGAGGGCGGGCCGGTTACATCGACACGGGCACGCCCGGCGACATGGTGGAAGCGACGGTGATCGAACGGACGTAGTTGCCCTTGACCCCGGTCGGCTTGACGGCGCGGATCACGTCGACGAAGGCGGTGATGTTGGCCACCAGCTTGTCCTCGTCAAAGCTGATCTTGCCGATGCCGGCGTGGACGTTTCCGCCCTTGTCGGAGCGGTATTCGACCTTACCTGCCTTGAACTCGCGGACCGCCTGGGCGATATCGCCGCCGGCGGGCACCACGGTGCCGGCCTTGGGCGTCGGCATCAGGCCGCGCGGGCCGAGCACCTTACCGAGGCGGCTCACCTGGCCCATCATGTCCTGGGTGGCGAGGGCGACGTCGAACTCCATCCACCCTTCGCCCTGAATCTTCTTGATGAACTCGTCGCTGCCGGCGAAATCGGCCCCGGCGTCCTTCGCCTTGGCGACGTTGTCGCCCTGGCAGAACACCAGCACCCGCTTCGGCTTACCCAGCCCATGCGGCAGCGGCACGGCGCCGCGGATCATCTGGTCGCTCTGCGTCGGGTCGATGCCCAGCGACATGTGGACCTCGACCGTCTCGTCAAACTTGGCCCGGCGCAGCGACTTGAGTACCTGCAGGGCGCGGCGGAGGGGCATCGGCCCCTCCTTCGTCAGCTTCTGAATCTGCTGCTTCAGCGTGTTACGCAGCTTCTTGCCGCGGCGGGGCGGGATGCCCGGCTGGCGGCCCTTTTTCTTGACCGACGGCTCATTCGACGCCGGCGTGACAGCGGCGGCCTCAGTCGGCGCGGCCGTGGCCGCAGGAGCGGCAGCGGCAGCCGGCGCGGCGTCCGGCTTGGCCTTGGCGGCCGGCTGGTCGGCGGCCTTTTCGGGGGTGTCGGCGGAACTCTTCTTCGCCATGGTGGGTGTCTCGCTCGTGGAAAACGCATCGATGCGCTGGCAGGCAGCGCATCGACCGTGATCGACTTGTTTGATCTATCGATCCCGTGCGGTGGAGCAAGCGGGATTTACGGCACGACGGTCAGGCCCATGCTGCGGGCGGTGCCGGCGATGATCCGGCAGGCGTGGTCGAGGTCACGGGCGTTCAGGTCGGCGAGCTTCTTCTGGGCGATCTCGCGGACCTGGCCTTCGTTGACCGTGAACCCCTTGTATTTGCCCGACCGCTTGGTCTTCTCCTCGCCGGGGATGACCTCGCCGCCCTTCTTCTTTTCCACCGGGATCTTGGCGGCCTGCTTGAGCAGCACCGCGGCCGGCGGACTCTTGATGATGAAATCGAAGGTGCGGTCCGAATACACCGTGATGACCACGGGCAGCATCAGGCCGCGGGTTTCCTTCGTGGCGTCGTTGAACTTCTGCACAAACTGGCCGATGTTCACACCATGCTGACCGAGCGCCGGGCCGACCGGCGGGGCCGGGGTGGCCATCCCACCCGGACATTGCAGTTTGATCTGCGCCTTGACTTCACGAGCCATGCGTTCGTCCTTCTGTGCTTACGAACTCCCTCTTCGCGGCGGCGCGTCGCGCCGGTCGCGTCGAGGTTACAGTTGCTCCACCTGGTAGTATTCCAGATCGACGGCGACCGGCCGGCCGAAGATGGTCAGCTCCACCTGCACCTTGCCCACCGCCTCCAGAATCTGCTTGACACTGCCGTCCATGCCATTGAAGGTGCCGTCGATCACCCGCACCCGGTCGTTGACGTCCAGCCCCTTGGGTGGCGGCGGAACGTTCGACTGCTGATCCTTGCCGTGCGTCGGGCCGAGCATCTTCTGGATCTCGCGATCCGACATCGGCGTGGGCGGCTTGGTCAGGTCGTGCGGGTGCGCGCCGACGAAGTCGCCCACCCCCGACGTCTCGCGGAACAGGTACAGGATGCGGTCGTTGTACTCCACCTCGACCATCAGGTAGCCGGGGTACAGCTTCCGCTCCTTGGTGCGCGTCACCCGTTTGCCGTTCTTGTCCGTCTTCACCTCGGTGTATTTTTCCACCGGGATGACGATCTGGCCGAAGAACTCTTCCAGCCCTTCCTTGCGCACCCGCCGCTCGATCGCCTCCTTGATCGTATCCTCGCGCCCGCTCTGCACCTTCACCACGTACCAGTGCTTGCGGTTCTCGGGGGCAGGCTCCTCGACCGCCGGCGGCTGCTCGGCGGTCGTCGGTTCGGCAGCATCGTCCATCGCCGGTTCGTCGGCGTCGTCGGCCGGCGGTTCGGCGTGGTCCTGCGTGGGGACGTGCGCCTCCTCGTCGTGCGGGGGCACGGCGGTGGCGGTCGCGTCAGCAGGGAACTTGTCGGGGTCCGTCATGGCAAGTTGTCTCAATGGCTGCACAGGGAAGCCGGCGGCTCACCACCGCTTGGCTTCGGTCTTCTGGTTCTGCTGCGACTGGTCCTGCGGGATGTGCAGCACCCCGATCGGCCGCCAGCTCAGGATCTCCTTCCAGGCCCAATCCATGCCGAACAGGAACACCGACATCAGGAACACCGTCACCAGCACCACCACGGTATCCTGCACCAGCCGCTTCTGGGTCGTCCACGAAACCTTGTTCAGCTCAGCCTCGGTGGCGATCAGGAAGTCGGCGAAGGTCGGCATGTTGACCAACCGCCACGCCAGCCACAGCGACGCCGCGATGATCAGCAGCGGCAGCGTCATCTGCACCGCCGGCAGTAAGGTGAGACTCGAATACTGCACCTCGCCGCTCACCGGCTGCAGCGCCATCTCCTGCGGCAGCTCACGGTCGCGACCCTTCTTGCGGAGGTCTTCCAGTCGCGCCACCTCGGCGTCGAACTTCTCCCGGCTGACGATTTGCCCTTCCTTGAAGTCGGAGTCGCCGCGCACCCGCACCTTGACGTTCTGCTGCGCGCTGGCCTGGTCGTTCAGGTCGCGGACAGCGTAGCGGTCGAGGACGAGCACCGCCGTCGGCACGAGCAGAACGGAACTGAGCTTCTTGCGCTGCTCCGTGTCGGCCTCGCGGCTGAACGCCACCACCGCCTCGCCGATGTCTTCCCACGGCGTCTGTTCGAATGTGTTTTCCAGCCGGGCCGTCGTCGCCTCGGTGAACACCGCTTCCCGGAGCGCCTTACGGAGCGGTTGGCCGATCACTTCGCGGTTCAATTCGACCAGGTAAGCCGCCGGCTCCTCAGCCGTGACCTTGTCCAGTGCGGCCTTGAGGTCGGGATCGCTGGCCGCCGCCTTCTTCACCGCCTCGCGATAAGACTGCAGCGAGACGATCTGCCCTTCCTGGAACCCACTGTCAGGGCTGCCCGGCCAGCGAATCATCACCCGACTCTTCTGTTCGGCCGGCAGGGCGGCGATGAATTCGCGAGTGTCGCCGAACGAGCCGACCGCCACCTTGCCAGTGAACGGGATGTTCACGCCCCAGTCGTTCGGGCCGCGGCGAAGCAGGCCGTGGCTGATCATCGTGTACACGCCGGCGCCGGCGAGGAGGAGGATACCCAGGATCGTCGCCCGGCGGACCTTCTGCCCCTGATTGCCCTTGTACGGCGCGGTCGAGAACCAGCCGCCATCCTCCAGGCGCCGGACGTACACCTGAAACCACGGGCGCAGGAACAGCTGAATCCAGCCGACCAGCAACGCCAGGCCAGCTACTGCGGTGATGATGCTCGGCGTGGCGGTGTTGCCGAACCAGCGAAGGTCATACGTCCAGTGCTCCAGCCACAGGCTGACCCAGCGCGTCAGCAACAGCACCGTGAGAAACCCGACGAAGCCGACGAATACCCCGGCACGGACGCCGGGCGGCTGTTCCGCCCCCAGCATCCGGTTGCCGGCAATCAGCAGCAGCACGCCGCAGGCCACCGCGGTGACCGCCAGCAGGGTACCGCCGAAGAACTGATACCGCGCCAGACCGAGGCCGTCCCACGCCTCCCACCACAGGCCGGGGATCAGCTTGAAGACGACGACCAGGCAGATCAACAGGTAGCCGACCCCCACCAGGCTGAACAGCGCCGGGTTGGCCTGCAAGCCGGATGAGCGGGCATCAGGGGAGGTCTTGACAGCCACGGCCATGACGGTTCCTGTCCTCTCGATCTTGGGGAATGGGTTGCCCCGGCATGATCAACCGGGCTGCTCTGCCAAGCTCACCAACCGGGCCATCCCCGCCAGCACGTCACACAGACCCTTCTCATCGCGGCATCCTTCGACCCCAGCCGTCGGCCCTCCGCCTTCGACAAGAGCCGCCGGGTCAAGGAACCTGGCGGCTCAAGGGTCATCCGGGAAGATCCCGCCGTGATGAGTCCGGCCCCGAACATCCTGTCATGGGGGTGCCGGTGTCACCTTTGGGAGGAGTGGCGACAAGGGCCATCCCTCGCGCCTTTCCGTCCCGTCGCAGAGCAGGGGCGGAGCGACTCGAACGCTCAACCGCTGGTTTTGGAGACCAGTGCTCTACCAATTGAGCTACACCCCTGTCGGAACGCTCGCCTGCCGGCCGTTGCCCACCGCCCTGATTGGGACGGCCGGGTCAGCCGTTCTCGCCGCGAACGTCCGGCGATCTCGCTATCTTACTTCTTCCGCGATTCTTTGTGAACCGTATGTTTCCGTTCCTTCCGGCAGAACTTCTTCAGCTCCAGCCGGTTGGCCCCGCGCGTCTCCTTGTTGGTGCGGTAGTTCCGCGACGCGCAGGCGGTGCATTCGAGCCAGACGTATTCTCGCATGGTCCTCTCCGACACGGCGGGGGCAGAAAAGCTTGGCCCGATTCGGACGGCAAACTTATCTGACCCCGGCCCGTGACTGTCTGGTTACGCGATGATCTTCGTCACCACGCCGGAGCCGACGGTGCGACCACCCTCGCGGATGGCGAAGCGAAGGCCGTCGTCCATGGCGATCGGCGAGTCCGGCAGCAGCTCGACGGTCATCTTCACGTTGTCACCCGGCATGCACATCTCGACCCCCTCGGGCAGGGTGACGGAGCCGGTGACGTCGGTGGTACGGAAGTAGAACTGCGGCCGGTAGCCGGTGAAGAACGGCGTGTGACGGCCGCCTTCCTCCTTGGCGAGGATGTAGACGTTCGACTCGAACTTGGTGTGCGGGGTGATCGACGACGGCTTGGCGAGCACCTGGCCGCGCTCGATGTCGGTCCGCTCCACACCACGCAGCAGCACGCCGACGTTGTCGCCAGCCATGCCATATTCGAGCGTCTTCTGGAACATCTCGACGCCGGTGACGGTGGTCTTCTTCGGGGCCTTCATCAGACCGACGATTTCGACTTCGTCACCCACCTTCACCTTGCCGCGCTCGATACGGCCGGTGGCCACGGTGCCACGACCCTTGATCGAGAACACGTCTTCGACCGACATCAGGAACGGCTTGTCTTCGGCCCGTTCCGGAGTCGGGATGTAGCTGTCGAGGGCGTTCATCAGGTCGTCGATGCACTTGCCCGCGGCGTCGTTCTTCGGGTCCTGCATGACGGCCAGCGAGTTGCCGCGGACGATCGGGATCTCGTCGCCGGGGAACTCGTACTTGGTGAGCAGGTCGCGAACTTCCATCTCGACCAGTTCGAGCAGGTCCGGATCGTCGACGGTGTCGACCTTGTTCAGGTAGACGACGATTCGCGGCACACCCACCTGGCGAGCGAGCAGCAGGTGCTCGCGGGTCTGCGGCATCGGGCCGTCATTGGCCGCCACCACCAGGATGGCACCGTCCATCTGGGCGGCGCCGGTGATCATGTTCTTGATGTAATCGGCGTGGCCGGGGCAGTCGATGTGGGCGTAGTGCCGATTGGGCGTCTCGTACTCGACGTGAGCCACGGCGATGGTCACGGTCTTCAGGTCGTCTCGTTCGGTACCGCCCTTGGCGATATCCTTGTACGACTTGAACTTGTCGACCTTGTTCTTGTAGGCCTGCCGCGCGACGATCGCTGCCGTCGTGGTGGTTTTGCCGTGGTCGATGTGACCAATCGTCCCCACGTTGACGTGCGGTTTGGTGCGCTGGAAGACTTCCTTAGCCATCGTTCCTCCGCAGCTTCATGGCGAGCCCCAAGATCGCGTCAAAAATCGCGCCGGAAACGCGCCGCTACTCAGGTAAGTGGTACTGGTTGCCAGGGTATCCGAGAGCTGCTGCTGGGATTTGAACCCAGGACCTCGTCCTTACCAAGGACGCGCTCTACCGGCTGAGCTACAGCAGCACTGGTTAATCCGAACGCCAGGCCAGTCGACCCCTGGAGTCCGGAGAGCGGGCGAGGAGACTCGAACTCCCAACGTCCTGCTTGGAAGGCAGGTGCTCTACCGTTGAGCTACGCCCGCACACATCTCACAAGTATCAGGATGGCTGGACGAATCAAGTCCGCGTCCCGATCGTTCGCCTCACACTCCTCGATGCTTCTCCTCTTGCTGACCGTTCATCCTTGTTCCTGCCGTCGTGTCATTCCGAATCCGTTGCCAGTGGGTAGGGAGGGATTCGAACCCCCGTAGGACGTAGTCCGTCAGATTTACAGTCTGATGCCATTGGCCGCTCGGCCACCTACCCATCACTCCTCAGCCTGCTTGCGGAAGCTAGCGGAGGGAATCGAACCCACAACCGCCGGTTTACAAAACCGGTGCTCTACCGTTGAGCTACGCTAGCGCAAAGGCTTCGCGGAAAGTGTAACTATAGGGGCGACCTCGGGGGGCTGCAAGACGAAATTCGCCATCTTTTGCCGTCGTATGCGCTCGTTTGCGCCCCCCCGCCAACGGACAGCGCCGCGCCGTCGCACGTTCGCGCTTCGGCGGCGGCGGCAAGACGATTCGGTGGCCGGCGAAGTACCAGGAAGACGGGCCGCACTCCTTCCGCTACGCTGACTGGGACCGTTGTGTGCAACCCTGACCGGAGTCGCCATGCTGACGCTACCGCCGCTGACCTGGCTTACGCTGGCCGCCACCCTGGAGGTGGGCGCGCTGCTGGCGCTGCTCGGCCACCTCAAGCTGCAGCTGGCCCGCCGTCCCGACCAGGCCGATCGCCAGTTTCTTGGCCTGCTGTCGATGCTCAATCTGCTCCTAGTGCCGCTGTTCCTGGCTGCTGGTCTGCTCGTCGATCGCTTCGGCGCGCGGGCGCTGTTTCTAACGGGGTCGATCCTGCTCACCCTCGCCTTCCTGTCGTTCAGTGGTGGGCTGGCTTACTGGCGGACCCTGACGGCGGTCCTCGTGGCGGCGGCCGGCGGGGCGTGCGTGAGCGTGACCGCCATCACCCTCATGCCGGCCGGCCTGTTCGGCCGCGAGCAGGCGGCGGCGTCGATGCAGCTCGGGCTGGTCCTGGTGGCGCTGGCCGCGCTGGTCACGCCGCCGCTGGTGGAGCGGGTGTTCAACGCCGTGGGAGTGCGGACCGGGCTGGCGGTGGTGGCGCTGGTGTTTCTCGCGCCGGCATTCCTGGTCGCCCTGCCAGCGGCGGACGAGTTTCCCGCCCGCGCGACCGCCGACTCCGTCGAGGATCTGCTGCACGAGCCGGGCCTGTGGGTCGGCGCAGCGGTGGTGTTCTTCTACGCTCCGTTCGAGGCGTTCGTCAGCATCTGGACGGCGACCTACCTTGGGCAGGTCGGCCGGCAGGAGAAGGAGTCGCGCTGGCTGGGGCGGTTCTGGGCGGCGATGCTCGGGTCGCGGCTGGCGGTCGCTCTGCTTCAGCAAGCCGGCGGACTGGGCGACGCCTACGACTCCTGGTTTCTGGTGTTGCTGGCGATGCTGGCGGCGGTGTCGCTCGGCAATCTGTCCGGGGTGATGCGGATCGATCGCGCCCGCGCCGGCGTGGTGCTGGTCGGGCTGTTCCTCGGCCCGGTGTTCCCGCTGCTGCTCGGCATGCTGGTTCGCGTCGCCGGGGTGAAGGAGGTGCCGGGCACTGCTTATGGACTGCTGTTCGCTGCCGGGTCGATCGGCAGCGTGGTGTTCACTCCGCTGGTCCGCTACAGCGCCCGCGAGCGAACGATCCAGTCGGCGCTGCGGCTGCCGCTGCTGATCGCCCTGGCCCTGACCGCTGCGGCGCTGGTGTTCGCGCTGCTGGCGGCGGGCGATCGCGACGGCGGGTCAGTGCCGCGGCTTCGCGATGCCGCGGTACTGAGCGAGCGTCTCGGCGGTGGCCGGGTAGATGCGCAGCAGCGGATCGAGGCCGGTGTGAAAGCCGGGTGACGGTGGCACCGCGGCGACCTCGTAGCGCCCCTTTTCCAGCAGCGACGAGCGCAGCGGCACCAGGTAGAGACGAACGCCGGCCGACCAGTCGGGCGGCGGGGTGTGTCCCTGATAACGGACCGGCCCACGGGCGTCGGCGAGCCGGCCGATGGTCAGCCGGTCGCCAGGCTTGATCGCGGCATTGGCCGGGTACAGCACTTCGCGGACGATGGCCTGGCTCTGCGGATCGTCAATCTCGGCGACAATGTCGATCTCGGATGTTAACACCTGCGGCCGCGACACCACCAGTGGGGCACCGGCGGCGGTCACCGGGCGCGTGGCGATCAGGTAGCCGAGGTAGCCGAGCCAGGCCACGAAGAGGGCGGCCGACAGCAGCAGCCGGAATGCAGCGGGGGTCATCAGTCGTCCTGCACCTCTTGCGGAATGTCGATGCGGTAGTCGCGGGTGAGCGCTTCATCCAGGTCGTACACGCCCTGAAAATCGCGGCGGTCATCCTCCGCCGTCTTGCTCATCAGCCCCGCCTCGACCAGGTTGAACACGATCTCGCCGAAGTCGTCGGTGCGGTTGATCCCCCACATGCGAAACACGGTGCGGGCCATCAACCCGTACTCACGCAATGCCAGGTCGCGGACGCCGGCCAGCAGCTGCGGGCCGCTGACGTGGTTCTCTTCCTCCTCCTTGCCGGCGCGTGCTTGCGCCTGGCCGAGCATTTCCTGGGTGTGGGTGAGGGCGGCGAACACGAATTCATACGCCTCGTAGGCGTAGCGGGGATCGCGGCGGATCAGCTCCTCGAGCTTCGGATGGTGCATAAGGTACGAATCCTGGTGGGGGCGGCGGTCAGCGGCCCAGCTGGGTGAGGATCTCGGTCACGGCCACGGGCAGGCGGCGGCCGTCCTCGAACTCGACAACAACGCGCAGGGCGAGGATCTCCTGGGCGACCACGCGCCCCTGGCCCTTGCCGGTGAGCACGCGCGAGCCGACCGGCGGCAGCTGGGCCTGGTGTTCCTCGTAGACCTCCTGCTCGAAGCGCAGACAGCATTTCAGCCGCCCGCACCGGCCGGAAATCTTCGACGGATCGAGGGTCGACTTCTGCAGCTTGGCCATTCGCATCGACACCGGCGGCATCACCGCCATGTGGGTGTTGCAGCAGACCGGCTTGCCGCAGTCGCCGTAGTCGGCCAGCAGCTTGGCCTCGTCGCGGACGCCGATCTGCCGCATCTCGATGCGGGTGTGATACTCGCGGGCCAGGTCCTTCACCAGCTCGCGAAAGTCGACGCGCTTCTCGGCCAGGAAGTAGAAGATGATCCGCTCGCCGCCGAACAGGTGCTCGACGTCGACCAGCTCCATCGGCAACGTCCGCTGGCGGACGAACCGCTCGCAGGTAGCCAGCTCGGTCTGTTCGATGGCGGTCAACCGCTGCCGCTCCTCGCGGTCGCGGTCAGTCATCGTGCGGACGATGCGCCCGTGGGTCGGCTCGTGGATGGCCTGTAATGCGACGGGGGAGGATTGGCACAGGACGGTGCCCACCTCGTGGCCGCGGTCGGTGCGAACGACCACCTCGTCGCCGCGCGCGTAGGTGCCGGCGTCGGGATCGAACTCCCCGAAGAATCGCATCGCCCCGTGACGGACGATCCACGGCTCCGCCATCCGGCCCTCCCGTCCCCGCAGCCCGTTCGCTCGCCGCCATTCTAAAGGAGCGACGGACGAAAAGGTAGGGCACCTCGGCCCGGCGGCTGGCTCACCCGGACTGCGTGGCCAGCCAGTCGGCCAGCCGCCGCAGCCCCTCGTCGATGCTCACCCGCGGGGCGTAGCCGAGATCGCGGCGGGCGGCGGTCAGGTCGAACCAGTGCGCCGTCGCCAGCTCGCGGGCGACGAAGCGCGTCATCGGCGGCTCGGCGTCGGGCCACAGGCAGCCGTACACCGTCTCCAGCAGCCCGCCGACGGCATAGGCCAGCGGCGCCGGCACCGACCGCGTCACCGGCGGCAGGTTGGCCGCGGCGAGGATGCGGTTGACGAGGTCCCAGGTCGGAATCGGTTCGCCATTACTCACAAAGTACACCTTGCCGGCCACGGGCGAACCGGGCGCCAGCCGGTCGGCGGCGAGCAGGTGGGCGTCAGCGGCGTTGTCGATGTAGACGCTATCGATCCGCTTGTCGCCACGGCCGATGCGGCGCAGCCGGCCGGCGCGAGCGCGGGCCAGGATGCGCGGGACGAGGTGGTTGTCGCCCGGCCCCCAGATCAGATGCGGCCGGAGTGCCACCGTCGCGAGGTCGGGACCATTGGCCGCCAGCACCCGGCGCTCAGCGTCGGCCTTGGTCCGCGGGTAATGAGCCTCATAATGGGTCGGGTAAGGGACTGATTCGTCGACTGATGCTCTCCAGGCCAGCAGCCAGTTTGTACCTGCTTGCAGCTGGCCGGGTGTGGAGCTGAAGTCCGCCGTGGCCTGTGCCGCCGGTAGGGTGTTTTGAGCAGAGCCCCAGCAGAGCCCAGCGGCAGCAGAAGTCCTGCCCAGAGCCCGCCCGGGGCCACGCCCGCCCCGCCACGTGGCCATCAGGCCGTGCCAGGCGCGCGCCCCCGGCGAGCGGACCTTGCCGGGGGGCCCCGCCTGCCCAGCCCACGCCCGCCGCGCGCGCGCGCCCGCCGGCGAGCCGGCGCGCGCCCGCCGCACGCGGCGCGCGCGCCGGGGTGGCCGGTGGAGGGCACGCGCGCGCGCGCGCGAGGGTGCCGGCCGCTGCCTGTTTGCCAGCGCACGGCCGAGCCTCCGACTCGCCGCCTGCACGCTGAAGCCTGCTGAAGATCCAGGCAAGCGGATGTCGGCTCCTGGAATGCCGGGGGGTAGGAAGCCGAGCCCGAGGAACGGAGTAAGAGCCAGACGACGGCGGAGCCGCAGTCGGCATAGACGCCCCGCGTCGCTTGACGGAACAGGGTAAGAATGCCCCAAGCGGCCGGTGCTCCCGGCCGACGCGCGGTCTGGAATGAGCCATCTCGCTTGCCGCACAGTCGCCTTGTTCAGTGCGCGCTACGCCCAGCGCGGCTGCCGAAATGTTCCCCCGAACCGCGGAGCGGCAGCTGGGCGGCCCGCACAGACGGGTGCTCGGCAGCCGAACGCAGCTGCTCTGCTCGCAGTTTGTACGCCCGCGCGCCGAAACTGCCCCCGCCGGCCGGTTGAGGTCCCTGTGTGCTGCCTGCTCGAATCCTGCCTGGCCGGGTGAGTCTGCGTCGGCCACACCAAGCCCAGATGATGGCCTGGAGGTCCCAGGCCGGACCCTGCTCACGGTGCCCCCAGGTCACCGGGACGTAGGCCGACGGGGCAACGCCTGAGATCCGAACATCTCTCACCACCACGGTCCCGGGCCGAGGCCGCGGCCTCCGAGCGCGTCCTCCTCCCCGCCCGTGCGCTGCTCCCGGGCCGTCCCGCCAGAGGAGTCGGCGCTGCTGATGCTGGCGACGGCCAGAAGCGACGAAAGGCGCCGCCGAGGCGGAACCGTGGCTGCTGCGCGGTAGGCCGATCAGGCTCCGCGATCAAGTCCTCCGCCGGTGGCCCGCGCGTCGAATGCTCCTTGTTGCATGTTAGGCGCGCCGCGCCTGCGCGCGGCGGCGCACTCGGCCTGGAGCCAGCGTGGTGCGCGTTGTTGAGCTCGAAGGTGTTCGTTGGTCGAGCTGCGCTGGCGAGCTGAAGGAGATGACCCCAGGATTGCCGCGGCGCTTCGGCGCGTGGTGTCCATCGCAGGTGCGCAGTGCATCTGCTCGGCCGCGTCGGCGCAGCATAGAAATGCTCAGCGCGCAGTGCTGCTCGTAAAAGCCTGTTCCCGCCTCCCGCTCGGATGCCGCTGCTCTTGCATGCCGCACCCAGCCCGGCAGATTCGCGCGCGTGTTCGTCTCTTCCGCCGCGCGCCGGCAGCCCGCCCAGGCCGAAGCGGTGGTTCGTTGCCGCACCACCGCAGCGTTGCTCCAGCTCCAGTGTCTCGCGGATCCTTCATGCTCTTCCGCAGGCGAGGGTGCGGGCGCCTGCTCCTGCTCGTTCCCGCCTCTGCAGCTGAGCGCGCCGCGCGGAGCTCCCTGCGCCCCCAGCTTGAAGTTGCCCAGTCGTGGCCGCGAGCCTCGAAATGCTTGAGCGAATGTTGCCGGCTCGCTCGCCCGTGGCCCAGCCCCTGATCCCTGTCCCTTTAGACTGGACCCAGCACACAGACTCAGTGCTGAGATTCCGTGGAAGAGCACTGCCAAAGTAGTCCCAGTTCTGAAATTATCAGTACAACGCCATGCTGCGGCTGAGGGCCCAGCGCTGCAGTTCCGCACAGTGTCCTGTTCCCAGTGCTCAGTTTCAGTGCTTCAGTCCAGCGGCCAGCAAGTGCGGAAACTTCTGCAGAGCAGCCAGTGGTCGACGCAGTGCCGTGCATCGGGACCAGCCATGCCTCCAGTTTCAGTGACCGCATGTCGGCTCCAGTGTCACAGCCTGAGCGTGGCCGGTGCCTGCTCCAGGTGGGGCGGACTGCGTGGACAGTGCCTGCCGGAAACCGGCACCAGGTGCAGCCAGGCCTGCATAGGTTGAGGCGGCTCCCGGCAGCCAAACGTCCTGCTTGTGCAGCAGCCAAGCGTGGGGCCACAGGCCGCCCCGGCGGATCAGTACCGGTGTCTTGCCGGTGCCAAGTCCCAGTCCTCGTGCTCACGTGCAAATAGGTTTGGAAATCAGACACTCGCCGCGGCGCTGGAGCGTCTGTATTTAGTTCCAGTACAAGTGGGGTAGTTTGGTGATCACAGTGGCACAGGGGCAGGTGAGCCCCAAGGGCCATGTCGAGAGCCAGTGAGGATGCCGAGACAGCCAGGTGGTCGAGGCGTTCAGTCATGGAATTGTGTGTTCGGTACCCAAGAGCAAGTGTGTTCACTGCTGAAGGTTAGCGGTGGTAAGCGGCTCGGTAGAAGG
Organism: Gemmataceae bacterium; assembly: GCA_046350215.1. Lineage (GTDB taxonomy): Bacteria > Planctomycetota > Planctomycetia > Gemmatales > Gemmataceae > JAXMAU01. The sequence goes on from JAXMAU010000054.1 coordinate 16,232, forward strand.
AATGCGGCAAGTTCAGGTGCAGCCAGTTGCCGGAGGCGTTGGGGTGTTGAGCTCGCCGAGAGCCGCGCGCCGATTGCGCGCCCTAGCCGCAGAAGAGTTGCAATGAAGTCGCCAATGTCGAGCATCGAGCAGGTGCCTGCGTCACTGAGCACAGAGCCAGCCGGTGCAGAGAGCCTGCGCCTGCTGCCGGCCGAGGAGCCCGCAGCCCAGCAGCATCCCAGGCAGCGACGGCCGGGCGCGGGCGCCTGTAGTCCCGGCGAGGCTGAGGTCGCGGCGGAATCGATCACGCCCGGGAGGCGGAGCCACTACCACGGTGCCGCCGTCGTCTACGAATACGCGGACGCTGGCGTCCGCCGAGCTGCCGAGCGCGCGATCCGCGCAAGCAGCCCAGGTGCGCTTCTCGCCGAGCGGTTCAGCGTTCCATCCGTGGTGCTGCAGCCGCCTACCTGGATGCCGAGCAGTTCGTGCGTCGAAGCCTGCTCGGTGCCGACCTGCAGTCCTGGAATGGACGTCGCCGGTGGCGGCAACCCTGCTCCTCTCCTCGCGCCGCCGCCGCGCGTTGCCGCGCTGGATATTGCCCAGGTACTCGTAGGTCGAGAACTCCTTCTCGCGCGCGATGCCGAGCGTTTTGAGGATCGTCTCACGGTGAACGGTGCCGACCTGGTGACAGATGATCTTGTCGATCATCTCCGCCGGTAACCCGAGCTTGGACAGAAACGTCTTCCACGTCTTCAGCCCGAGATCGACGCCAAACTTGAGCACGGCGACGGAGTCGGTCGACATGAACTGCCGCGCGGCGTGGATTACTCGCTCGCCAATGGCATCGCCCAGTGCCGCAGCGGTGGTCAGGCCCCACTGGCACAGGCCGTGATGCTGCGGCGCGGCGAGGTTGGTGCCGCCAAGTAGCCGGCGGCGCGGCTCCTTGACGAACGAGCCGTCGGTGACGAGGACGGCGACGGCGCCGGACCCGCCGGTGAGCGTGGCGACCGACGTCTTGAATAGCTCAATGCTGCGCGTTCGCAGCAGCTCCTCGATCACCGCGTCGTTGATCTCGCGGGCGGTCTCGCATGACACGACCAGCCCGGCGCGAACCTGGCCCAGCTCGATCCGGTTGGCGATGTCGACGATGCCGTTGAGCACTCCCAGGCAGGCGTTGCTCAGGTCGAACACTGCCGCCTCGGTGCTGATGCCGAGCGCAGCCGCCACCTTGCACGCGGTCGCCGGCTCGAACTGCTCGCGGCAGACGGCGGCGTAGATGAGTACCTGGACGTCCTCGGGGCGGACGTTGGACGCCGCCAGCGCCTTGTGCGCGGCCGCGATGGCCCCCTGCGACAGCGAGTAGCCCGGCTCCCACCAGCGGCGTTCGGCGATCCCGGTGAGCGCCTCCAGCTGCCCCTCGGGGAGCCGCAGTGCCTGGTACACCGGCCGCAGCCGCGCTTCCAGGTCGGTCGAGGTGACGACCACCGGAGGCAGCTCGTAGCCGATGGAATCGATGAAGACACGCGAGTACTTCATGTCCCTGGGCATCCCTGTCGGTATGCGAAACGTGTTCGGACACGCGAGTTCATGGCGCAGGCGTATCCCCTCATGGTACACATCCGAAGGCCGAATGGCGAGCGCGCCGGGTCGAATCGCGGAAACGGGGTGAGTTTGTCGTTGCAGGAAGTTGCGGGGTCTGGTTTAGTGTAGCGTTCGGTTTCCGTCGAACCCGGCCTTCACCCCCCGCGATCGCAGGAGCGAAGATGACGCGCCGCTTACCGCCTCGTCGCCCCCGTCGTCTCTCGGTCGAACCGCTCGAAGCCCGCTTGACGCCGTCGGTGTACACGGAGGCAGAACCGAACAATCCGCTGTCGAACGCCAACTTTGTCCCCGTCCCGACCGGCGACGTCACCACCGCCGCCCGGACCGACTGGCTCAGCATCAGCGGTGCGATTGGCAGTAATAGCGATGTCGATTACTTCAAATTCACCGTCAGCGCCCGCTCCGGCGTGTTCTTCGACATCGACTCGCGGGAAACCGGCTTGAGCAGTTCGCTCGACGCCAGTCTGAACCTGTACGATGCCGGCGGCAACCTGCTGACGACGAACGCGGCGGACGACGGCTACGACTTCGAGGGGTTCGCCGTCCCCAACACAGCGACGGCGGATGCGTCTTCGTATGACCCATCGCTTTACCAGGAGCTGACCCCAGGCACCTACTACATCGGGGTGTCGTCGTACGCCGGTGCCAGCGCCGGCAATTACGAGCTGCGCATCCTGGCGGACAACCACTTCACGACCACTCCGCCGGCGTTTACGAGTCCCTCCTATTCGACCAGTATCGCCGAAGCGCCGTACACCCTCTACCTCGATTGCGACGGCGACAACGGCAGCACCAGCAGCACCTGGGGCAGCTACACCGCCGCCCCGTTCAACTTCCCCAGCGGGAACACCGCCGAGTTCACCCCCGCCGAGCGGCTGGCGATCAAGAATCTGTACCGGATCGTCGCCGAGGATCTCAGCGTCTTCCAGGTGAAAGTCACCACCATTGCCCCACCGGGCGCCAGACTGGCGGACGGCAAGGGGTTCCGCATGGTGGTCACCGGCAGCGATGCCACGATCATCGGTCAGGACGTCGCCAAAGTGGGCGCCAGCCGATTCAACTCCTTCGCCGACGGAGATGCCACCAACAACGTCGGTTTCGTCTTCTTCAGCGCTTTCAGCAACTATGGCGGCATTGGCGCCGGCCTGTCGGGGCGGATCATGGCGCGGCCGGTGGAGGCCGGGAACACCGCGTCGCAGTACTTCGGTCGCGCCTGCGGACTGGGTTTCTACAACTCGGCCTCCAAGCCAAACGCCATCATGGCTGACCCGGACACCGGTCTGAACCGCGAGGTGTGGATCTCCGGCACCAACCAGGGCGGCAACAGCCAGAACGACTACGTCACCCTGCGCGACCTGTTCGACACCTGGCCGGACGATCACGGCGGCTCCGCACAGGACGCCACCGTGGCGCCAGAGGGCGACCACTACACCCTGTCCGGCATTATCTACAGCGCCAGCGACATGTTCCGCATCGTCGCCTCCGGGGCGACCTCCATTCGGGTGGATGTCGACGAATACGTCAGTAACCTCGACTCCCGCGTCTTCCTGCTCGACGCCAACAGCAACCAGCTGGCCGTCAACGATCCGTCCGGCACCTACGACTCGTCGATCACCATGACGCTCGCGCCGGGGATCTACTTCATCAATGTCCGCGCCCATTCCGACTCCAACGACGATCCGCAATGGGGTCCATACACCGTCCGCGTCGACACCACCATCAACCAGGCGCCCCAGGCGAACGCGGGCAGTGCAACGACTGCCGAGGACATCGCCGTCAGCGGAACGGTCACCGCCACCGACCTGAACTGGTGGGATACCCTGAGCTATGCCGTCGTCAGCGGCCCGGCGCACGGCACGCTAACCAGCTTTAATACCGCCACCGGCGCGTACACCTACCGGCCGAACCTGAACTACAACGGCCCCGATGCGTTTACCTTCCGTGCCAGCGACGGCCGGCTGAACAGCAACGTCGCCACCGTGTCGCTCCAGGTCACGCCGGTGAACGACCCGCCAGCCTTCACCGGCGGGGCCAATCAGACGGTCGCCGAGGACAGCGGCCTGCACACCGTCACCGGGTGGGCCACCGGCATCACCGCCGGCCCGCCGGACGAGAGCGGCCAGGCGCTGATGTTCCTGGTATCGGCCGGCAACACCGCCCTGTTCGCCGTTCCGCCGGCGATCTCGGCCAACGGCACCCTGACGTTCACCCCGGCGGCCAACGCCGTCGGATCAACGACCGTCACCGTCCGTCTGCAGGACAACGCCGGAGGAAGCGACACCAGCGGCCAGCAGACGTTCACCATCACGATCACGGCCGTCAACGACCCGCCGTCGTTCACCCCTGGCGCCAATCAGACGGTGGCCGAGGACGCAGGCGCGAAATCGGTGCCGGGGTGGGCGACGGCGATCATCGCCGGGCCGCCCGACGAGAGTGGGCAAACAGTCACGTTCCAGGTGTCGGCTGACAACACGGCGGTGTTCGCGGTTCAGCCGGCGATCGCCGCCAACGGCACCCTGACCTTCACCCCGGCGGCGGACGCCAACGGGTCGGCCATTGTGACCGTGCGCTTGCGCGACAACGCCGGCGGGGCCGACACCAGCGGGGCGCAGATCTTCACCATCACCGTCACTCCGGTGAACGACCCGCCCTCGTTTGCCGTCAGCGGAACGGTGCTGGCGCCGCAGGACGGCGGGCCGCAGACGGTGCCGGGATGGGCGACGGCGATCACCGCCGGCCCGCCGAACGAGAGCAGCCAGGGGCTGACGTTCCTCGTCTCCAATGACGCGCCGGACCTGTTCGACGTCCCGCCGGCGATCGCCGCCGATGGCACCCTGACCTTCACACCCGCCGCGGGCGAAGTCGGGTCGACGACCGTCACCGTCCGCCTGAAGGACGACGCCGGCGGCGATGACACCAGCGCTCCGCAGCTGTTCACGATCTCCATTCTCCACGTCAATCAGCCGCCGTCGTTCACCGTCGGCGCCAACGTGACGGTCGACGAGGATGCCGAGCCGCAGCCGATGACCAACTGGGCGACCGCCATCAGCCCCGGTCCGGCCGAGGAAAGCGGGCAAGCGCTCACTTTCCAGGTGTCCGCCGACATCCCGTCCCTGTTCGCCGCCGGACCGGCCATCAGCCCGACCGGCACCCTCACCTTCACCCCCGCGCCGAACGTTTTCGGCACGGCCATCGTCACCGTCCGGCTCAAGGACGACGGCGGCACGCTGGTCGGCGGGGTCGACACCAGCGGGCCGCAGACGTTCACCATCACGATCAATCCGGTCAACGACGCCCCTGTCCTGTCCGGGACGTATAGCCTGACGACGGTCGCTCTCAACAACACGAACCCTGTGGGAGACGCCGTCGGGAGTTTCGCCGCGCCGTGGATCAGCGATGTCGACCCGGGCGACCCGAAGGGGATCGCCATTGTCGGGATGACCGGCGAAAGTTCGGGCACCTGGCAGTATTCGCTCGACGGCGGGCTGACCTGGAGCGCGCTGGCCGGGGCATCGGACGTGTCCGCCCGTCTCCTCCGCAGCACCGACCGGGTCCGCTTCGTCCCCAACCTGGAGTTCGTCGGACAGGTCAGCCTCACCTTCCACGCCTGGGACCGGACGACCGGCACGGCAGGCGGCACCGCGGACCTGTCGGCGGTCGGCAGCACCGGCGGCACGACGGCGTTCAGCGTGGCCAGCGCCACCGCTGGGTTGCGAGTGGCACCCTACGTCCTGTCCATTCCGGAGGATAGCGTCAACCCGCCCGGCCTCGGCGTCGGGACGGTGCTCGGCGGCCGGTTCACCGACTCGGACCCGCGAGCCAAACGCGGCATCGCGGTCGTCGACGTGAGCGGTAACGGCGTGTGGCAGTATCGCACCAGCGCTGTCGCCGCCTGGGTCAGCCTCGGCGTCCCCAACGAATCGGCGGCGCGTCTGCTGCCGGAGACGTATCAGGTCCGTTTTGTCCCCGCCCCGAACTGGTTCGGCCGCGCCACCCTGGTCTACCGCGCCTGGGACCAGACGACCGGCACGGCCGGCGGGTTCGCCGACCTGACGCCCCCCGGCGCGACGGGCGGCGCCACGGCGTACAGCGTCACCACGGATCAGGTAGTTCTCTCCGTGCGGCCGATCAACGACCGGCCGGTCCTCGACGTCGGCGGTGATCCTCCGCTGACGCCGGTGGCGCCCGGCGCGACCGATCCGGCCGGCGTCACGGTGGCGGTGCTGCTCGGCCCGGCGGCGACCGACATCGACCCCGGCGCCCTGCGCGGCATCGCGGTGACGGCCGTCAGCCCCACGGGAACCGCTGTCCCAACCGGATTCGGCTGGCAGTACAACCGCGGCAGCGGGTGGCTGCCGTTGACCGTCTCGGTCGGCCAGGTGCTGCCGCTCGGGGACACCGGACCTCGTCCGCTTCGTGCCGCCGTCCGGTTTCAGCGGCCCGGCCCGCCTGTCGTTCCGCGCTGGGACCAGACGCAGGGGACGGCCAGGACGCCGCTCACCCTGGTGGCGGCGGCCGAGCTCGGTCAACCTCACCGTCGAAGTCGCCCCGCTGCTCGTCACCGCCACTCCACCGGCGACCAATCGCGCGCCGAGTCAGCCCCCGGCGCGCCGACACTGACCGCCATCGACGAGGACCTGCCGAGCCGCACCGGCGACCCGGTGGCGAAGCTGCTCGACGGCCTGTTTAGCGACCTCGACAACAACGCCGTGCTCGCCGCCGGCGTTGCCGTGACCGGCGTCGACCCCGCTGCAGAGGTATGGCAATACTCGCTCGGCAACAGGGTGACGTGGATCGGCTTTGGGACGGTAGCGGCAGACAACGCGCTGCTGCTGCCGGCGACGGCACGGCTGCGGTTCGCGCCGGCGGCCGGCTGGTTCAGCGGCACCAGCCTGAACTACCAGGCCTGGGACCGCAGCCGCGGGAGCGTCGCCGGCCGCGCCAATTTGACCGTCCCGTTCAGCAGCGACGGGTCGAGCGCAATCGGTGTGGACAACCGAACCGCCGGCCTGCTCGTCCGATCGACGAATGACCGGCCGGTGTCACCCCGGCGGCGTGATCGGCAAGCTGTCTCCTGTGTTGCCCGGCGCCGCGGACCCGGTGGGCAACACCGTCGCCACTCTGCTCGGGACAGGGGTGAGAGACGTCGACCTCGCGGCGCTGCGCGGCATCGCCGTGACCGCCGTCACCCCGGCAACCGGCCCGAATCTCGGCTGGCAGATGAACACCGGCAGCGGATGGGTCAAGCTGCCCGCGCTCCTGGCGGGTCAGGTGCTGCCGCTCCGCGACACCGACGGGATCCGGTTCTGTACCGCCGCCCGGCTTCAGCGCGGCCCGGCTGACGTTCCGCGCCTGGGACCAGACCGCCGGAAGCGCCGGCGTCGCGCTATCGCTGACGGCCGCGGGCAGTTCCGTCAGCGTCGCGACGGCGACGACGAATTTGCTCGTCACCACCCTGCCGCAGCTGGACAGCGCCGCCAGCCCGTTGTTGCTGTCGGTGTTGCCGACGCCGGCCGAGTCGAATGGTGCGGCAGTGGCGGCGCTCCTGGCGGGGCGTGCTGCCTTCCCTGACCCGGCGACGGTCCCGGGTATCGCCGTGACGGCGGCGCCCGCGAGTGCCACCACCGGGCGCTGGCAGTACCTGCCCGACGGCGGCGTGCGGACCAACGTGCCGCCGGTGTCGGCCGGTGCGCCGCTGGTGCTGACGTCCGCCGACCGGCTGCGTTTCGTGCCCGTCGCCGGCTTCCGCGGCCGGGTGGCGCTGACCTACCTGGCTCGCGACGCCCGACCGGGAGGCAAGAGCAGCGCGACGGCCGCCACGTTTATCCTCGTCGTCAACACCGCGCCGCAGCTGTCATGAAACGAACGTCCGCGAGGCGGTCCTGGCGACCGCTCGCGGACGATTTCGTCACCCGATCACTCCGCTTCCGAAGCAGGCACAGCGGCCGGCGGCGTCGGCGTCACGCCCTTGAAGTACATCACCGACAGCGGCGGCACCGTCAACTCCAGCGAGTACGGCCGGCCGTGCCACGGCACCTCCTGCACCTCGAACCCGCCCTGGTTGCCCTGGCCGCTTCCGCCGTAGATCATCGCGTCGCTGTTCAGCACCTCGTCCCACCGCCCGCCGTAGGGCACGCCGACGCGGTAGCCTTGCCGCACGATCGGGGTGAAGTTGCACACCACCAGGATCTGCTCGTCGGTCGATTGCGCCTTGCGCAAGAAGCTGATGATCGACGACGCCGCGTCGTTGCAGTCGACCCACTCGAAGCCGGTCGGCTTGTTGTCCTGGTCGTACAACGCCGGCTCGCGGCGGTACAGGGCGTTCAGGTCGGCGACCCACTGGCGCACGCCCTCGTGCCAGCCGATGTCGAGTAGCCCCCAGTCCAGCTCGGCGTCGTGGTTCCACTCGCGGCCCTGCCCCCACTCGCCGCCCATGAACAGCAGCTTCTTGCCCGGCTGCGCCCACTGGTAGCCGTAGAGCATGCGCAGCTGGGCGAACTGCTGCCAGCAGTCGCCCGACATCTTGCCTAATAGAGATCCCTTACCGTGAACCACCTCGTCATGCGACAACGGCAACACGAAGTTCTCGGTGAAGGCGTACATCATCCGGAACAGGATCTCGTTGTGGTGGAACTGGCGGTGGACCGGGTCGCGGTGCAGGTAGTGCAGCGTGTCGTGCATCCACCCCATGTCCCACTTCAGCCCGAATCCCAGCCCACCGAGGTACACCGGCCGCGACACCATCGGCCACGCCGTCGACTCCTCGGCGATCGTCTGCACGTCCGGGTAGTGGCGGTAAACCTCCTCGTTCAACCGACGCAGGAAGTAGATCGCCGCCAGGTTCTCGTTGGTGCCATAGTGGTTCGGCACCCACTCACCCGCCTGCCGCGAGTAATCGAGGTAGAGCATCGAGGCGACCGCGTCGACGCGCAGCCCGTCGATGTGGTAGTGGTCGAGCCAGAATAGCGCGCTGGACAGCAGGAAGCTGCGTACTTCGTGCCGGCTGTAGTTGAAGATGCTGCTCTTCCAGTCCGGATGGAACCCCTGCTGCGGGTTCTCGTGCTCGAACAGGTAGGTCCCGTCGAAGTACGCCAGGCCGTGCGCGTCGGACGGGAAGTGCGACGGCACCCAGTCGAGGATCACGCCGATGCCGCGGCGGTGCAGGTAGTCGATCAGGTACATCAGGTCCTGCGGCTCGCCGTAGCGGCTGGTCGGCGCAAAGTAGCCGGTCGTCTGGTAGCCCCACGAGGCGTAGAACGGGTGTTCGGTGAGCGGCAGGAACTCGACGTGGGTGAAGCCCTGGCGAGTGACGTGGTCGGCGAGTGGCTCGGCGATTTCGCGGTAACTCAACGACCGCGGCTCGCCCGGATGGTGCCGCCACGACCCCAGGTGGACCTCGTAGATCGACATCGGCGCCTGCAGGCTGTTCGCCTTGCGCCGGTCGGCCATCCACTCGTCGTCGTTCCACTCGTAGGCCAGGTCCCACACGATGCTGGCTGTCTGCGGCGCCACCTCGGAGAAGAACCCGACCGGGTCGCTCTTGTCGGCCACGAACGAGTGATGCCGGCAGGCGATGTGGAACTTGTAGCGGGCGCCGGGGCGGACGTCGGGAATGAACCCTTCCCAGATCCCGGAACTCTCTCGGGGTGCCAGCGGGTTGGCTCCCTTGTCCCAGCCGTTGAAGTCGCCGATGACCGACACGTACCCGGCCGAGGGGGCCCACACCGCGAAGTTACAGCCGGGCTGGCCGTCGACCAGCCGCAGCTGGGCGCCCAGTTTGTCATAGAGGCGAAGATGGCTACCCTCGTTGAACAGGTACAGGTCCTGCTGGCTGAACAGGGAGCCGGCCGATTGCGCAGCGTGAACGATCATCGTCTCATCTCGACGAGGGGAAGACGGGATGGGATTACTCGGCTCACTCCGATGCGCCACCCGTGGCGTCCTCGGACAGCAGGTGCGTCCGCAGGATCTCCTCCGCGACGGCCTGCCCGAGCGCCAGGCCTTCACGGTTGTCACTCTCGAAATGGATGCCGCCGAAAATGCGACTGCGGCCGGCCTCCCGCGCCGCCTGCCAGAAGGTCTTGAACGTTCGCTCGGCACCGGGGAAGCCGTCGGAGCCGACCGTCAGCTCCAGCTCCTCCTTGCCGAACACCCGGCCCAGGATCGTCGCCGCGGCACCGGAGAACGTGCTGTGCCCGGAGGTGTAGGCCGGGAACGCCGGGGTGTCGAGCAGCGAAACCCATGCCGGCTCCGGGTCGGTATTCGGGTTGCCGTCGCGGGCCGCCTCGCGGATGGCCGTGATCGGCCGCCACATCCGGTAGCGGTACTTGCACTCCCAGCAGAGAATACCGGCATCCGCCAGGGCGACGTTGAGCAGTGCGAACAGGCGAGCGGTTTCCGGCAGCTGCAGGTTCCGCTGCAAGGCCGCCTCGCGGGCGATCTGGTTCCAGTGGCCCGGCGGGGTCGAGGTTCCCGGCCCGTCGTCCCAGAACCAGGCGATGAGGCTCTGCTCCGCTGTCCGCCGCGCACTGTTTCGCCCGCCCAGCCGCTTCACCTCCTCGAAATCGCTCGTATATTCCGCACTCTTCACGTCCGGCGGAGCCTTCGGCCGCAGCCGGTTGCGATCGCGCAGTCCAAACAGGGGAGCTTTGCCCCAGTCGGGAAGCATCGCCGCCGCGTTCTTCGGCAGCGTCGGCCGCCAGATGCCCACGGCGGGCGCGACCCGGTACGTCCCCGCCCGGGTGTCCGCGTCGGCCGCTCGCGCGGCGATCAGCCGGTCGGCGACGTAGCGGCCCAGCTGCTCGGCCCGTGTCCGGTCCTTCTCGGCCGTCACGGCGGCACGGGCGCGGTCGAGCGCGGTCGTGAACCGCTTACCCTGCCGCGGGTACACCAGAGAAAGTACCCGATGGCTGGCGGCGGCGGCGGCAAGTTCCGGGTCGATTGGCTCGGTGGCGCGGAGCGAAACGCGGTAAGGTCGGTAAGACTGGTAAATGGTGTTGACGGTATCGTGGATGGCGACGTGGAGCAGCGCCAGGTTGCGGGCGCCGATCGGCGGCGGCGTGCGATCCTCGCGGATCGCCTCCAGGGCGATCTCGTTCCACAGGAGGGTGGCGTCCAGCTTCCGTTCGCGCACCCGCGGCGCCGGCCGGCCGGCCGACCCGTTCTCCCGCCCTGGTCCCTGGGCAGGCAACACTACAAGGCAGACGATCAGGGCGTACATCGCACCGTGCCCTCGCCGCGACCATCGGCGTGAATGGACCGAATATCACCCCTTCGTTGTAATCCACCCAACCGGATAACTCCACCGGCATTCGCACGATTTCCCCCTGGGACCGCGCCGGTGAGAGAGGAGTTGCCGGTCGGGAAAGATGCGAGGCGCAAGGAACGACGCCTCACTGGGCAACAGCGGCCCGGTGAGGCGTCAAGGACGAACGAATCAGGACAGGGACCGACCCGTCGGCTCAGGTGCTGAACTCGGGCCGACGCTGCGATAGCTGCGACTGCAACCGGGCCACGATGCTCGAGTGCATCTGGCTGACGCGCGACTCGCTGAGATCGAGCGTGGCGCCGATCTCCTTCATCGTCATGTCCTCGTAGTAGTAGAGGATGATGATGAGTCGCTCGTTGCGGTTCAGGCCGCGGGTAACCAGGCGCATCAGGTCGCGGTTCTGCAACCGATGCGTCGGATCCTCGGCCTTCTTGTCTTCAAGGATGTCGATCTCGCGCACATCCTTGTAGCTGTCGGTTTCGTACCACTTCTTGTTCAGGCTGACCTGGCTGACGGCGGTCGCGTCGCCGCGCATCTTGTAATAGTCTTCGAGCGAGACGCCGAGCTTCTCGGACATCTCCTCGGGGTTGGGCGGCCTGCCGAGCGCCGCCTCGAGCGCCTTGCGCGTTTCTTCCATGCGGCTGGCCTTGCTGCGGACCAGCCGCGGCACCCAGTCCATCGTCCGCAGCTCGTCGAGCATCGCCCCGCGAATCCGCGGCACGCAATACGTCTCGAACTTCACCCCGCGTTCCAGGTCGAACGCCTCGATCGCGTCCATCAACCCGAAGATCCCGGCGCTGATCAGGTCGTCCAGATCCACCCCGTCCGGCAACCTCGCCCAGATCCGCTCGGCGTTGTACTTGACCAGGGAAAGGTAATGCTCGACGAGGCAGTTGCGTAACTCAACGGTTTGCGCTTCCTTGTAGTCATGCCACACCTGAGCGATATCGACATCCACGTGCGCCACCATGGGCATCCTCCCTGCTGGATGGCAAACGGCGGTACGGACGGGCCTTCGGAGTGCGTTCCGTGCAACCCGCGGCAAGGTGGGAGAGAGCCGGGAGTCTGGCGGGGCGAACCCCACCGGGATGCGGGTTGTTGGGAGAGGCAAGAACTGCCAGGTGCTGACGCTGCCCGCCGATTCCCCCGTCGGCGGACCGATCAACACACTCCCTCTGGGCTGACGCCATCGACCGGACGGGTGTCCAGCCGCGGTGCCCGCGACCCCCTGCTCGGATTAGCCTGTTCCGTATCCGATTAACATCCAGTATCGACCCTGAAGCCCACTTCCCTGAAGCGAAACCGGCTGCGATTCGTCGTGTCCGTCGGCGACTCTGGCAGATCAAACAATCAGATCGACCCCGTCTCTGAACGGGGCGCGACGAATCCCCGGCCCGTGGAGCAATGACAACCCCCTGTCACTGCCGGCCATCCGCCGATCCGCGCCCCCGGTCCCCCCGGTCGAGTGCGGCCGGCCGAACGTCCTCGCACTTGGAAAGTGAGGGGTGCCGTATAGAGGCGGCTGCGTCATCTGTCAAGTCGATCTGCCGGACGATCAACGCCGATCCGATCGTGCCCGGCGGACGGGTTTGCCGGCGGGCGAAGCCCTTCTCCCAGGGCTGACGCCCCTGGGCTATTCACTGCCGCCCCTACGGGGCTAAGACTCCTGCCCCTTTGAAGCCCCGAAGGGGCGATAGCCAATAGCCCAGGGTGTCAACCCTGGGAGGATAGCGCCACCGGCCTACGGCGTAACACCTGGACTGGTACACTAATGAGGGATGTGCTTGTTGGAGGGGCTGGGAGATGCGGCGGACGGTGGCGGTGGTCGTGCTGCTCGGGCTGGCGCCGCTGGCGTCCGCCGGGCTGCATTATTCCGGCGAAACCTACGCCGATCTGCCGTCGCGGTGGCGAGGGTTTCTGCTCGACCAGCGGGCGCTGCGGCAGGCGGCGGTCGCGCAGCCGGCGTCGGCGCTGCGCACTCGCTACGAGCGCGAGGCGGCCCGGCTGGTCGATCTCGCCCGCCGGCGGACGTTGACCGGCGACGAGGCGGCTGACCTGGGCGCGCTGCACCTGCGACTCGGCGCCGTTGCCGCCGCCCTCGACGTCCTGCGGCCCGCGCAGTCGCGCCAGCCGACGCACTTCCGTCTGACCGCCAATCTCGGCACCGCCTGGCACCTGCACGGCAATCTGGATCAGGCGGCGGCGGTGCTCTCCCAGGCGGTTCGCCTGGCTCCGGGCAAGTGGCTGCGTGCCGAGCAGCTGCACCTGCGGCTGGTCCGCCTCCGCAGCCGCGATCGCTCCGGAGGGCAGGCGCTCGACGACCTGTTCGGCGTGCGCTACGTCGGGCCAGGTGGGCGGTACGAGGCGGGCCGGCTGGACGCGGCGGACCGCAAGGCGTTGCCGGCGGCGGCTGTCGCCCTCACCCAGCAGCTGGCGCTGTGGCTACCGGCCGACGGACGCCTGCTGTGGCAGCTGGCCGAGCTGGCCAACGGCCACGGCGAGGTGACGACTGCCGCGGCGATGCTGGACGGTTGCGTGACGGAGTTCGGCCTGCGCGCACCCGAGCTGCAGGCGCATCGCCGCATCCTCCGCGCGGCGGCCGACGCCCTTGCCAAACGGACCGACGACGGCCGGCAAGCTCACGCCGGGCACGCCCTGCTCTTTCAGCCGCGCTCGTCCCGCCCGCTCGCCGGGACGGTCGCCGACGCCGACCTGCCGCCGATCGACCCGCGCGGCGACAACGCCCTCGCCTGGGAGGTGCTCGCGCAAACCACCGTCGAGCGAGGCGCCCGGCCGCGCTTCGCCCGTTACCTGCGCGAGCTGGACGGCAAGCGCGTGGTGCTGCGGGGTCACATGCAGCCGCTGGCGGACAACACCGACCTCGGCGCCTTCATGCTGATCGAACACCCGGTCGGGTGCTGGTACTGCGAAATGCCGGACATGATCGGCATCGTCCTGATCGAGCTGCCTGAAGGGAAGGCGGGTCGCTTCACGCGCGAGCGCATCCGGGTGACGGGACGGCTCCAGCTGAATGCCAGCGACCCCGAGAAGTTCTTCTACGTCGTCCGCGACGCCACCGTGACCGACGAGCCGGGCGGCTGAGGTCGGAAGGTCCACCGGGGCCACATCACGGCGTGAACTGGGCCAGGTCCGCCTTCAGACGGACGATTTCGCTCTCCAGCTGGCGAACGAGGGGCGGCAGCTCGGCGAGTTTCCCGTCGAGGACCAGCTGATCGACCCGCTTGGCGACTTCTTGCCCCTCATGGGCGGCGAAGGTGCCGAGCATCCCCTTGATGGTGTGGGCGGCGATCTTCAGCTCCTTGGCGTCGCCGGTGTCGAGCGCCTTGCGCAGCCGGGTCAACAACTCGCCCATCTGCTCGTCGAACATGGCGATCAGCTCGGCCAGCAGCTGCGGGTCGTTGCCGCACCGCTGCAGCGCCTCTTGCCGGTCGTAGCTTTCCCCCGTCATACCATTCTCCTTCAGCCCCATCGCGGGGTCGGCAGGCAGGTCCAACCCGTCGTCCCCGAACAACTCCGGGGAGTGCGTGCGCAGCACCTGTTCCATCGTGGCGAACAGCTCGCGGGCGCGGATCGGTTTGGCGACGTAGCCGTCCATCCCCGCCTGCAGACAGCGTTCCCGATCGCCCTTCATGGCGTGGGCCGTCAGGGCGATGATCGGCAGGTGCTCGCCGGTGCCCTGCTCCTGCTGACGGATGCGGTCGGTCGTCTCGAATCCGCCCAGCTCGGGCATCTGCACATCCATCAAGACTACGTCAAACCGCTCGCGGTTCAAGAGTTGCAGGGCCTGAACCCCGTTACCGGCGATGGCGACGGCGTGGCCGGCCTTCTCCAGCAGACGTACGGCCAGCCGCTGGTTGATCGGCGCGTCCTCGGCGAGCAGGATGCGCAGGGGCGGCAGCAGCGGCGCTGCCTCCGGCGGCCGCTCGCTTTCCGCGGCCACCGCTGTCGAGGCGGAGCGACCCGCCACGATGACGTTCAACAACGTGTCGAGCAGCTCCGACTGCTTGATTGGTTTCAGGACGGTACCGCGCACGCCCAGCTCGCGACAGCGATCAGCGCAGCTGCTGCGGCTGGCCGTCGTCAGCATGACGATCACGCCGCCAACCAGGCCCGGTCGCGTCTGCACCGTCTCGATCAGGCGGAACCCGTCCTGATCGGGCATGACAGCGTCGACCAGCAGCACCGGATAGGGGGTGCCGGCGGTCGCGGCGCGCTCCAGCTCCGCCAGGGCCTCCTCGGCCGTCCCACGCGCCGCCGGCCGCATCTGCCAGTTGTCGAGCATTTCTTCGAGGATCTGCCGGTGGGTGGCGTTGTCGTCGACCACCAGCACCGGCACGCCGTGGACGTCGGCCGGCTCGATCGGGCCGAGGGTGGCTTCGTGGCCGGGGACCACCTGCAACGCGGCGGTGAAGTGGAACCGGCTGCCGTGGCCGACCTCGCTCTCCACCCACATCTTGCCGCCCATCAGGTGAATCAGCTGCGAGCTGATCGCCAGCCCCAGCCCGGTTCCCTGGTAGCGGCGCGTCGACGACCCGTCCACCTGCTCGAACGGCTCGAAGATGGCGTGATGCTTCTCCGGCGGGATGCCGATGCCGGTGTCGCACACCTCGAAGTGGAGCAGGCACTTCGGGATGGCGCCGTCCTCGCCTGCCGGCGGAGGCGGGGTCAGCTCGACCCGCAGCACGATTTCGCCCTGGTCGGTGAACTTGATCGCGTTGCCCACCAGGTTGAGGATGACCTGCCGCAGCCGGCCGAGGTCGGCGACCACCAGATCGGGGACGTCCGAGGCGACGTGGCAGGCCAGCTCCAGCCCCTTTTGCTGGGCCTTGAGGCTGAGGCTGCGGACCACGTCGGCGAGACTGTCGCGCAGCTGGAACGGCTCCGGTTCGAGGTGCAGCTTGCCGGCCTCGATCTTGGAGAAGTCGAGGATCTCGTTGATGATGGTGAGCAGGTGCTCGCCGGACGACAGCACCATCTGCAACGATTCCCGCTGGTCGGCGGTGAGCACGGTGTCGAGCGTCAGCTCGGTCATGCAGATGATGGCGTTCATCGGCGTGCGGATCTCGTGCGACATGCGCGCGAGGAACTCACCCTTGGCCTTGCTCGCCGTTTCCGCCGCCTCCTTGGCGCGGCGCAGCTCGGACTCCATCGCCTTGCGGTCGCTGATGTCGTGGCTGATGCCGACCACGCCGACCACCTCGCCGTCGCCGCCGCGGAGCGGCACCTTGGTGGTGAGCAGCCAGTGCGCCTCGCGGCCGGCGGTGATGAGCAGCTCCTCGTGATTGAGGAGCGGCTGGCCGGTCCGCATCACGCGCTGCTCGTCGGTGAAGAACTGGTGCGCTCGTTCACGCGGCAGGAAGTCGAAGTCGGTCTTGCCGATCACGTCGGCGAGCGCCGTCACTCCCAGGCTGCGCAGGGTAGCCGTGTTGGCGATCACGAACCGGCTCTGGCAGTCCTTGACGAAGATGTGATCGGGCAGGTTGTCCATCAAGGTCCGCAGCAGGTTCCGCTCGCGCGCCAGGGCGCGCTCCGCCTCGCGCTGGGCGGTCACGTCGCGGGTGATACCGATCAGCCCGACGCTCTGCCCGGCGGTGTCGCGCAGCGGCACCTTGGTGAACTCGAGCACCTGCGGCTGGCCTTCGCGGGAGGTGTACGACTCGGCCTTGTTCAGCACCGGCTGGCCGGAGGCGATCACCGCCCGGTCGTCATCGGCCAGCTTCTGCGCTCGCTCGGGTGGGAAGAAGTTGAACACCGTCTTGCCGCGAACCTCGTCCTCGCTGGTGACGCCGAGTGCCCGCCGATGAGCGGCATTGTCGATCAAATAGCGGCCAGCGGTATCCTTGAGATAAATCGACTCCGGCAAGTTTTCCATCAGCGTGCGCAGCAACCGCCGCTCCTCGCGGAGTCGGTCATCGGCCTGTTTGCGCTCGGTAATGTCGGTGACCACGCCGTCAAGCTGCAGCGTGCCGGTTTCGCGCCGGACGCTGACGCGGACGCTCTCGCGGACCCAGTGAACGGTGCGGTCGGGCCACACCACCCGATACTCGATCTGGCTGGCCTGGCCGGCGCGCATGCGGCCGCGCGCCTCGTCCCAGGTCTTCCGGTCGTCGGGGTGGACGACCTCCCGCCACTTGGGCGGGTCGGCGGTGAAGTACGTCGGCGGCCGGCCGAGCAGGTTCTGTACCACCGGCGACAGCAGGTGATACTTCCACGTCCCGTCCGCTGCCCACTCGGCGCTCCACAGGCAGTCGGACACGGCGTTCATCACCCGCCGCAGCTCCGCCTCCATCCGCTGCACCCGCTGGTGCGCCTCGTACTGCTCGCGCATGTCGCGGGCGGTGATGAGAGCGAGGGTGCGGGGCTGCAGGTGCAGCCGGGTGATGGTGACGTTGACCGGCACCCACACCCCGTCCTGGCGGGTGCGGAGCAGGAAGCCGTCCTGGGCGTGGAACACCGTCGTCTTGTTGGCCGCTTGCTGGACCCGCTGTTTGCCGCCCTGGCCGCCGAAGCGCAGCAGGTACGTCGCCTGAAACCGGAGCAGCTCGTCGCGCTTGAAGCCGCTCAGATGCTCGGTCATCGGGTTGACGTCCTGGATCTGGTCCGTTTCCGGGTCGAACAGGACGAGGGCGTCTCCGGCTTCGTCAAACAGCGCCTGCGCGAGGTTTTTGGCGCTCGAATGCCTCATCACGGTAGGGCCCGCCCCTGATGCACGGAACGAAAGAAGAGGTGTAGCGCAGCTTACCTCGCCCGGCCCCGGCGTGCAAGAGTGGGAACGGGTTGCGGCGAGGCGACACCCGCCGGGACGGGTCGTGGACAGGGGGGCGCCGGCGGCGATACAATGGGTCGCGACATCGCGATTCCCCCTCCCGGGAAGGTGTACCGCCGTGGCCGACGACCCGACTTTTCACGACCTGATCCGCCGTGTCCGCCAGGGCGATCAGCAGGCGGCGGCGGAGGTGGTGCGGCGGTACGAGTCGGCCATTCGCCGCGCCGTCCGGTTTCGCCTGACCGACGCCGGCCTGCGGCGTTTGTGCGACTCGGTGGACGTTTGCCAGTCGGTGCTGGGGAGCTTCTTCGTCCGGGTGGCGTCCGGTCAGTATGAGCTGGAAACGCCCGACCAGCTGCTCCGGCTGCTGACGACGATGGCGCGGAACAAGCTGCTCTCGCAGGCGCGGCACCAGCACGCGGCCCGGCGAGATGCGCGGCTCGCGGCGGGCGACATCGCCGATCACCAGGTGCCCTCCTCCGCCCCCGGACCGGAGGCGCAGGCGACCGCCGCCGACCTGCTCGGCGCGGTGCGGCGGCGCCTCGACCCCGACATCCTCCGCCTAGTGGAGCTGCGCGCCCAGGGGCACGATTGGGCGAGCATCGCCGCCTGGCGGGACGGCGACGGCTGCGGCAGCGATTACATCGGGCGCTGGAGAAACTGTGCCGAGTTCGGGCTGGAGGACGGCGAGGATGACCCAGCCCGAAGTCTGACCTGCCGCCGGTGGCGGTGCTGCAGCGGCAAGCGCGACAGCTGGGCGGCCGGCCGCCAGCTCGCCGTCGAGGATCTCCTCCGCGATGCACTGGCCTGATCGATGTAATGACGCCGATTCTTCGACCTCGTTTATCAGGAACGCACGCGCGCGGCGGCGGGACAGGTCACGACGGTGGAGGAATATGTCGCCCGCTTCCCGCACCTGGCCGAACCGTTGCGGCAGCAGTTCGAGGTCGACGCCCTGCTCGCCGACGGGGAGGTCGACCGCGACGCCACCTTGCCGGCAGCCGGCCGACCGCCGGGGCGGGTGGCGGTCGAGGTGCCCGGCTGCACGGTGCTGGACGAGCTGGGCCGCGGCGCGATGGGGGTGGTCTACCGCGGCTGGCAGCAGGCGGCGCAGCGGCCGGTGGCAGTGAAGGTGCTGTTTGCCGACGTGCCGGCCAGCCGGGTCCGCACCGAGGCGCGGGCGGCCGCCCGGTTACACCACCCGCACATCGTCACCGTGTACGACGTCCGCGAGTGGCAGGGGCAGGCGGTGCTGGTGCTCGAATACGTCGAGGGCGGAACGCTCGCGGACAAGCTCGGCGGCCGGCCGCAGCCGCCGCGCGACGCCGCCCGGTTGGTCGAGCAGGCGTGGGCGATGGCCCATGCGCACGGGCCGCGGCGATCCATCGTGATCCGAAGCCGAGGAAGGTTACGGTGGCGCGCACGCGCCGCTGGCGCAGTGTGTGCCCAAGATCGGCGACTTCGGACTGGCCAAGCTGACCGAGGGCGGCGAGAACCTGACGCGCACCAGCGATATCCTCGGCACCCCCGGCTACATGGCCCCCGAACAGGCCGGCAACGGCGAGCCGGTCGGCCCGGCCTGCGACCTCTACGCGCTCGGCGCCATACTGTACGAGGCGCTGACCGGCCGCCCGCCGTTCGTCGGCGCCACCCTGCTGCAGACGCTGGAGAGGGTCCGCACCCAGGAGCCGATCCCGCCGTCCCGCCTGCAGCCGACGGTGCCGCACGACCTGGAAGTCGTTTGCCTGAAATGTCTGCACAAGGCACCCGCCCGGCGCTACGCCGGCGCCCGCGAACTGGCCGAGGAGCTACAGCGGCGGTGGCTGGCGGGCGAGCCGATCCACGCCCGGCCGATGGGGCCGGCGGAGCGGGCGTGGAAGTGGCGGCGCCGGCATCCGGTGGCGGCGGCGCTCGCGGTGGTCGCGACCGTCCTGGCGCTCGCGGCGGGCGTCGGCGGATTCCTGCTCAACGGCCTGGTGCCGCGCGAGGAGCGAGACCGGCGCGACTGCGCGGCGCAGCTCGACGAGCAGCCGCGCCAGACGCGCGGCTGTACACCGCCGGATTGCTCCGCGTCGGTTCGATCTGGGGAGAGCAGGGTCCAGGTGGTTGCGGCTGCTGGAGGATGCGAGCGTCTGCCTCCCGGACCTGCGCTGCTCGGCCAAGCGCCTGCTGCACACTGCCTGCCGCGCGGTAGGCACAGTCTGCCGGCTGACGCGGGGGTCACGGCGGTGGCGTATCGGCCGGGCAGTCGGGACTTCGCGGTCGCCACCGACGCGGCCAGGTCAAGCTGTCGAACGCCGGCGGACAGATCCAGCGCGTCTTCCCCGGTGCGCGGCAGCGGCTCACCTCCCTTGCCTTTTCGCGCGACGGCGGGCTGCTGGCTGGCGGCGGACCAGCCGGGAAACTGTACGTCTGGGAGACGGCGACCGGCCGATTGCAGGCGGAGCAGACTCCGTCGGCGCCGAGTACCGACCGACGCAGGCCTGCTGTTCGACGGCCGGACGTTGGTGCTGTCCGGGGGCAGGATCGGCAAGCCGGGGACGGTGCTGTTCTGGGACGCCCGCGGCGCGCGGGCGGCGCACCTTTCGGGAAGCCACGCACCCGATCTCCGCCGTGGCGATCAGCCCGGAAGGCGACACGGTGGCCGGCGGTGGACCGGACAACACGGTGCGCCTGTGGGACCGCACCGGCCGGCCATGCAAGCAGCTGGCCGGGCACACGCCGGTCCGCCGCCTGCAGTTCGACGGCGAATGGCCGCCTGCTCGTGACCGGCGGGCTGGACGGCAGCGTGCGGCTGTGGGACACGGTGCGCGAGGTCGCGGCCGGGGTACTCGAACCCGAGGTCGGACCGATGCCGCCCACCGATGGGGCGGCGGTGGCAGTGGCCGGCGAGGGCCGACCGGCGACGCCGACGGGGGCGAGTCGGGAACCATCCAGCTGGGCGATCTTGTTTCTCTTTCACTCACCGATGAGCTGCGCGGCCACGCCGGCGCGGTTGCCGGCCTCGCGTTTTCGCCGGATGGGCGAACGGTGCTGTCGGGGAGTGCCGATCAGACGCTGAAGACCTGGGCCTACCCACCGAGGCGCGATCAACTCACTCTTCGCGGACACATCGGCACCGTGGGTTCGGTCGCCCTGGCGGCCGACGGCGGGGTGCTCGCCTGGGTGGCGACGACGGCACCGGGAACACGGACGGGCACGCTCATCCACACGGCCGATCTGGTAGGCGGCGGCTCGACGCAGACGTTTCGGGCACACGGACGGCCGGTGCAATGCCTCGCCCTCAGTCCCGACGGTCGACACCTGGCCGGCGGGTTCGGTCATCCGGGCGAGCCGGCCGAGGTACTCGTCTGGGAGATCGCCGGCGGGCGGTTGGTGCAGTCGATCGGCGACCACCGTTCCCCGCTCGCCGGGATCGCCTTTGGAGCGGACAACCGGCTGCTGATCGCCGCGCGCGAGGGGACGATTCGCGTCCACGATGTCGGCAGCGGCAAGGAGGTCGCCTGCACGGAAAGTCCAGCGCGCGCCAGTGGAGCGAATTGCTCGGAACCGGACGAGCGGACACCTGGTGGTCAGCATTGAGGGCATCCGCGGGCCTGGCGCGGTGGTGGTGTGGGATCGCGTCGACGGTTCGCCCGCATACTGCTCGACCGACGGGCGGGTCGAAACAATGGCTCTCTCGAACGACGGGCAGCGGCTCGCCTGTGCCGGACCAGACGGGACGGTACGGCTCGTCGCGACCAATGGAGAAACCGCGCCGGCGCACCTCGCCGTCGGGTTGAAACAGGTGACCTGCCTGGCCTTCAGCGCGGACGATCGGACGCTGGCGATTGGGGGCGACGGCGCGGCGGTGAAGCTGTGGGATGTGCCGACGTTGCAGGAACGGGTGTCGTTGCCGGGGCATCGCGGCGGGGTCCGCTTCGTCGGCTTCGCAGGCAGTAACCCGATACTCGTGACGGCCGCACGGACGGGGACGGCGCGGCTGTGGCGAGCGGCGCCGTAACCGCACCAACGCGACGCGGCCGGGCCATCCCTGCGGAGGACCCGGCCGTCATCGTCGTGATGGGTCGTGACCCGACACTCAGCGGGCGGAGGCCGGCAGACTGCCCGCCGACCGGGTCCGACCCGAGCTGTAGCCCATCATGTCGAGGTAATCGCCGAGCCGGATCAGCTTGACGGCGTTGGCGCCGCCAGCGTCCTTGAGCTGCTTGACCAGTTCCTCGTACTTCTTGATGTAGTCGAGGTCGCGTGCCCGCGGGTGGCCGACTTCGCGGAGGTTGTTGCCGAGGATGATGTACTCGGTGTCAACGCTCACCGGCTGCCCCTTGGTGTGCTCGACGAGCTTCGGCGCCTTGTCGTCGCTCACATCGATGTAGGCGTCGATCTGGGTGTTCTGCCGTTCCAGCAGGCGGCGGAACTGGAGGGTCCGATCGGTGCCGTCGCCGTCCATATCGGCCAGGCCAGCGAGGACGACGCGGCCCTTGCGGTCCGGCTCCCAGGTCGGGTGGAACAGCCGGTCGCCCTTGAGGATCGGGTCTTCGCGCGGGTCGGCGGTGCTGGTGATCCGCACCTGCGACAGATGCGGGGCGAGGACGCGCACCACCTCGACGGTCGCCTTGGCGTTGGTGTTCAGGCGGCCGTCCGGCTGGACCGAGTGGACGTTGAAGGTCAGCTGCGGAACCACCCGATCGGCGGAGCCGATGTTGATGTACGGCATCTTGCCGGAGCGATCGATGTCGACGACGTACCAGTTCTTGTTCCAGTTGGCGAGCCGATCCTTGGCGCGGGTGGTCCGCTCGCGGATCTCGATCTCGCGGAGGTCGACCTTGGTCTTGTCGACGACGGCGTCGAGGGTTCGTTTGGCGTCGTCGAACTTGGTCTTCATCTCGTTGCGCTTGTCATTGGCTTCCAGGCGCAGCTTGCGTTCCTGGTTGGCGAGCTTCTGCATCTTCTCGGCTTCCTGCTTCGCCTGGTTCACCTCCTCGCGGAGACTGGCGAGGGTGGTGCCGCTGACCTTGACGGCGTCGATTTTCTTGTTGATGTCGTCCTGGTCGGCCTTGCGCTCGGCGGCCATCTGGTCGCGGATCTGCTTGAGTGCCTGATCGCGGGCCGCGATCTCCTTGTTCAGCTTGTCCGCTTCCTCCTTGGCGTCCTGGTTGGCGCGGGCCAGGTTGTTACTGACCTTGTTCAGCTCGGCGCGGAGGCGATCGATCTCGCGATCCTTCTCGATCATCCGGGCGTCGAAGGTGGACGACGGGGAGGTGGCGCGGGCGGCGTCCCACGGCATGCGGTCATTGAGACCCTTGAGCCACTTGGCGGCGTCGTCCTTGTCTTTCTGGTTACTCGCCACGCTCAGCTGGCCGGCGTCGAACTGGGTCTTGTCGCGGGCCAGCTCCGCCGCATCGACGCCGGCGGCGGGCGTCCCCTCGTAGACGCGGGCGGTGCGATACAGGAAGCGATACCACTTGGCATCGGCCTCGAACTGATCGCGTTCCCGCTTCATGTCGTTCTTGGCCTTCTCCTTGGCCTCCTGATCGGAGTAACCCATGTAGGTGGTCACGCCCAGGATGACTGTGGAGAGCACGAAGAACACCAGGGTGATGATTAGCCCCAGGTTCGATCCGCCTCCGCCCCGTTTCTTGGCCATCGGCATCGACCTCAGTATCGTGAGGAACCCGGACTCGTCGGAACCCGGCACGCTGGTAGATAGGACGGGCGCACCCCGTGGCGGCCCGAGAGAGCGCATGAGCGGTGAACGTGCTTCTCTATCTCAGTTTAACCGCTCTCGGAAGGCTGTCAATCGAATCGACGAGCCGGCATCGCCCGGCCTCACCCCCCCGGTCGGCGGGGCCGGCACAGCCCGAAACGGCGGGACTGTGGGGGGGCGGCGAGGGGAGGGAAATTGTCTTGACAGGGGGGGACAGCGAACTTATGCTGCGCTTGGATAATGAATGGAACCTCCCTTGCAGTCCTCCAGAACACGTCACTGTATCGTCTTTTCATTCATTCTCCACGTACTCCTCATGCCCGACAGTCCGCAGGACGTTACCTGTTGAATTCCGTGTATCACGAAGAACTGGTCGGTTGAGCCAGCGGTGTGCCGGTCGGCCCGCTCGCCTACCCCCGGACCTCTCCACCGCGGCATTCGTCGCTGCCGGCTCGTTCGCCCTGCCGAGGGGTGTCGAGGATCCCGGTCGGTGGTCGTCTCTCCGCTCTCTGATCATTGACGTCGTTATCCTCCCGAGCCGCAACCATGTCCTCTGATGTCGCATCCGGAACCTTCTACCTGGTCGATGCGCATTCGCTCATCTTCCAGGTGTTCCATGCCATCCGCGGCATGTCCAGTCCGGCCGGCCTGCCCACCAACGCGCTGTTCGGCTTCATCCGCGACGTCCTCTATCTGCGCAGCCTGTCGCCGACGTACCTGGTGTGCGCGTTCGATCGGCCGGAGCCGACCTTCCGCTCCGCCCTCTACCCCGACTACAAGGCGCACCGGGAACCGATGCCGGACGATCTGCAGTTGCAGATCCCGCTCATCTTCCAGGCGCTCGAGGCGCTGTCGGTGCCGATGGTCAGCGCCGTCGGCTACGAGGCCGACGACGTGCTCGCCACGCTGGCGCAGGCCGGGGACGAACGCGGCCTGGAGGTGCTCGTGTGTACCTCCGACAAGGACTGCCGGCAGCTGATTCGCGACCGGGTGCGGTTGTACAGCCTGCGCAAGCGCGAGCCGTTCGGCCGCAAGGAACTGCTCGACGACTGGGGCGTCACGCCGGAACAGGTGGTCGACCTGCAGGCGCTGGTCGGCGACAGCGTCGACAACGTGCCGGGCGTGGCCGGCATCGGCGTGAAGACGGCGGCGAAGCTGCTGCAGGAGTTCGGCACCCTCGACAACCTGCTCGCCAACGTCGACAAGGTGGCGGGAGCCAAGAAACAGGAGAGTCTGCGCGCGGCCGGGCCGGTCGTCGCACTGAGCCGGCCGCTGGTCCGCCTCGCCACCGACGTTCCCGTCGCGATCGACTGGGAAGGCTGGAAGCTCCAACCGATCCAGA
>JAXMAU010000055.1:0-40681 GCA_046350215.1 Gemmataceae bacterium
CAGGACGAACCACAAGGTCTTGACGATGGATCGGTTGTCGATCGGCGGTCGGCCCCCGGCCGGTCCGACGTACCGCTCGGGCGGCAGGTGGTGCTCCGCCAGATCGAGGAACTCCTCGGGCATTCGGGCAACGGCCATGACAGGTGCCCTCACGGAGCGACAGCCTGTCAACAATCAAGCCGCATGCCGGAGGAGGTTTTGGCAGAGCCTCTAAATTACCGCGCCCGCCAGATCGTCTCCACCGGCACCTGCAGCTGGTCGAGCACCGGCCGGATCGCCTCCAGAAACCGCCGCGCGTCGACCGGGTATCCCGCCGTCGGCTTCAGTTCCGGGACGTGTCGCTGCCAGAAGCCGTTGAACTCGGCCATGAACAATTCGCGCACATACTTGCTCACCATCGACGCCATCGCCACGCAAAACGACTCGGCGTCGGCGCGCGGCTGGAACGCCAGCTCCAGCCGCC
Source organism: Gemmataceae bacterium (assembly GCA_046350215.1). Taxonomy (GTDB): domain Bacteria; phylum Planctomycetota; class Planctomycetia; order Gemmatales; family Gemmataceae; genus JAXMAU01. The sequence continues at coordinate 464 of JAXMAU010000055.1, forward strand.
GGTCGGGCGTCTGCACCCGGTAGCTGCTCCGCGCGGCGCTCTCCTCGACGACCCAGACGAAGCCGGCCGGCAGGGCGTCCTCGATCAGCCGGGCATAGGCGTTGCGGCCGCCCTGCTTGTCGCTCATCAGGTTCACCGTCTCGCCGGGGCCAGCCTGGTCGTACACCCAGCGGAGCAGTCGGCTGAACCCCTCGGCCACCACCGCCGCCTTGCTGTTCGCCCGCGCCGTGAGCGCATTGAACCGACCGGGACAGACAACAACACTGCGAACGTGCCACGGCGTCACCGCCTGCTCGCCACAGTGCGTGTGGTAGCGCTCGCGGAGCCGGTGCAGGTCGTCCGCCGTCGCGGCGGTGGGGAGCGGCGTGGTGCCGCTGTACCACACCTCGGCGGCCAGGTCGGCGTGGTCGACGGGACACAGTTGATCGACAAGCGCGGCCAGGTGGAGCGGCGCTTCGGGCAGCACGACGTGAACGCCGCGCTCCAGGCCGATCAGCCCGCGTCCGGAGGCGTAGACCGCCTTGGAGTCGTCGACCACCAGCCGATCGTCGCGGCCGTCGCGGCATCGCCGAGCCACCGCCGCCAGATGCTCCCACAGACACACAAGGCCGCAGTCGTCGGGCACCCGGCACATGACCGCCGTCATGACGAACGGGCCGAGGTTGGGCCCGTAGCCGGCCTCGTCGATCCCCACGATCCATGCCATACCGTTCCCTCTGTCCGCCCGTTGCCCCGCCGGCCCCTTCCGGCTAGGTTAGCGGCGACGTCGGACGGCGGCGACCCGCCCCGTGATGGGAAGGCAGAGCGGAGGGCAACGCGATGATGGCCGACAACATCTTCCTCAAGATCGTCAACAAGGAGCTGCCGGCGAAGATTCTCTACGAGGACGATCAGTGCGTGGCGTTCCACGACATCGGCCCGAAGGCGCCGGTCCACGTTCTGATCATCCCGCGCAAGGTGATCCGCACGCACGACGACATCACCGCCGACGATCAGGCGCTGCTCGGGCACCTGCACCTGGTCGCCGCTCGCCTGGCCGGCCAGTTGGGGCTGACCGACGGCTATCGGCTGGTGGTCAACTGCAAGGAGCGGAGCGGGCAGACGGTGCCGCACCTGCACATGCACCTGCTCGGCGGCCGCGACATGGGCTGGCCGCCCGGCTGAGTCACTCCTTGCGCGGCAGGAGGTCCGGCTCGACCTGGTAGGCGTCGGCCAGCTTGTTCATCTGGTTGAACAGCCCGACGACCGCCAGCACCTCGCCGAGCATCTCGGCGTCCAGGCCGAGCTTCTGCGCCGCGGCGGTGTGCGAGTTGATGCAGTAGCGACACGAGTTGGTGACGGACACCGCGAGGGCGATGATCTCCTTGGTGAGCAGGTCGACCTTGCCTGGCTGCATGATCGCCTTGAGGCGCGTCCAGCACAGCTGCAAGTGCTCGGGGTGAGTGGCAAGGGCGCGCCAGATGGCCGGCACAAAGTCGATCTTTTTCGTCGCCTTGATGTCGGCGAACACTTCGCGGACGATTGGGTGCGGGCAGTTCTCGGGCACCAGCTCAACGGTCGGCATCGGCGTTCCTCCTGGCGGATCGGATGCGGACATCCTATCCGGCAGGAGCACGCCCACAAGCCGCCGTCGGCTCATTTGCGCACGGCATCCAGCGCTCGTCGCGCCCGTTCCTCCACGGTCAGCCCAAGGGCGGACACGGCGGTGAAATCGCCGCGCAGCGCCTTGAGGGCGAACCGCTCCTCGTCCAGTTCGGCCACGGTTCGGAAGCCGAAGGCGCGAAGCAGCTCCACCGGCGGGCACCAGCCGAGCAGACCGTGTTGCAGCAGGAAGGCGGCGACTGCCGCCGACAGCAGGAAGAACCACGGGTCGACAAGTACGCCCAGTGCCACGCCGGCGCAGGTGAGTACGGCGGCCGCCACGCAGAGCAGCCGTTCGACGTCTGGCTCGTGGCCCAGGACGGCCAGCCGCCGGTCGATCACCGGCGTCGCCGACGAGCCGTCGGACGGCACGATACGCGGGGCGGGAGCATGACAATCCGACGGGGTATACCGCGGTGCCTGGATGGGAATTCGCTCGGTGGTGCTGGGAATCATGGAACCCTCCTGGGGAGATGGATCGGCGGGGCGGGTTCCGGCGCCAGGTACGCCGGGTTATCGAAAGGATCGAGCAGATGCCGGGCCAAACCGTGGTGAAGGGGGAGAAAGGAACCAGGCCCGCCCGGCGAGGTTACGCCGTGCGGGCCTGGCAAGGAGCCACTCAGCGGCGAGCGGCTTCGAGTACCTCCTGGACCGCTTCACGAGCGTCGACCTTCGGCTCGTCGTCCAGCGGAATGCCGCCCTCGTCGACCATCCGGCTGACGGCGTCGCGGTCCTCGACCTCGTGAATCGTCGGCAGCAGCTTGAAGTCGCCGCGGAACGTCTTGAGCGCCAGCCGCTCCTGCTCGATCTCGACCCCGGAGCGGAACCCAAGACCGCGGATCAGGTCGCCGACGATGCTCCGCCGGTCGAACAGGTACTGCATCAGGCAGAGGGCGCCGAACGCGGCCAGCGCCAGCCAGCCGACGTGAACGAACGCGGCCAGCACCAGGCCGACGGCGATCACCGCGCCGACGACCCCCTTCATCACCCGACCGACCGACCACTCGCGGCTCAGTTCCGCCAGCCGGGCATTGATCGCCTCCGGCCCGCCATCGAGGATTTTCTGGATCCGAATCGTCATCGCGTCTTCCGTCCGACCGATGGTTGCGAAGCGGGCGGCCGGACGCGGGAGGGTGTTCATCGTGGACATGGGTTCTCCTTTACGCGAAACCCGGTTCGAAGGCAGAGAGTCGGGATCGTGTCCCCGGAAACCCTGCAATCGAACCGCATCTTGAACAGTTGCCCGTAGCGGTATGCAGTGAGAAGATGCAACCGGCGTGCCAGATCGCCGGTGCGTGAAACAAAAACGAAAAAGGCAGTGTGACTGGGCAAACGCCGCCGGCCCGGATGTCTCCGGGCCGGCGCAGGGTGACGGATGGCAGGACCAGACAAGGATTTACGCCACCCGGAAAATCCACGACAGCAGCAGCCCGATCCCCAGCAGGATCATGGCCAGGGTGAGAAACAAGCTGGGAGGGTTGCGTTGACCGGCGAAGCTAAGCGACATGGAGCCATTCCTTTCGACCAACCGCGGCGCCCGGCGCGTCCCGACCGGGAACCCGGCTGCTCATTTCTTCGTGTCCCGTTTCATGGTGAACAACATCAACCGATCGCCGGTCTTGAACTCGCGGGGCCGCTTCCCGCCCGGCAGGGCGTAGCACAGCCTGAGTGTATCGCCCTCCAGGGCGACGATTCCGTCCGCTCGGTCGCCCGCCTTGGGGCTGACGCTGGTCATGTGAATGACCCACGGCTCCTGCGTGGTGTCTAGCACGTACCGCGCAACGTATTGCTCGTTGTCGCGGGCATCGAACGACCGTACCAGGTCCTTGGTGAACTGGACCCGGGCGCCGATCGCCGACTTGCTGGGCGACTTGCCGTTGGGCAGTTCCCCACCCACAAGCGTGTAGTGGCCGACCAGCCGCCCGGCAGGGTTCGTTGGTCGATCGCGCGGCACGGGCTGAAACAGCACGAGCGCGGCGACGAAACCGACGGGTAACAGAGTGTGGTTCATCTGGCAAATCCCCCAGCGTGGTCACTCGTGTACGGTGTCGCCGTTTTCCGCGCCGTCCCACCGACTCACCAGTGGAACGCTGAACAGATGCTCGTTGACAAACCACACCTGAAGCTCATTGGTGCGAATCAGCGAGCTGACCAGCAGGTCGTTGGTGCCACTGTCACCGGCCTGGTCGGTCTTCTCGGCGGCCTCGCGAGCGGCGATCAGGATCTGCTCATGGGCGGCGACCAGGCGCCGCAACTGGGCGGCTGGATCCTCTCGTCCGCGCGGCGGCCGCGCGATGCGCGTGGTTTCCGCCACGTCGTGGGCCATCGCCAGGCTCACCCCGCCAAGCAGCTGAATCCGCTCGGCCAGAGTGTCGATCAGCCCGTCCAGCTCCTCGGCATGCTTGTCGAACAGCAGGTGGAGCTGATAGAACGTCGGTCCGGAAACCTGCCAGTGGTGCTTCTTGTACAGGTCCCGCAGGGTCATGGTGTCGGCGAGAAGCTGGTTGAGCAGGTCGATGCTGGTCCGTCGCGTCGGTTCGTCCAGGCCCAGCGGCGCCGGCCGAGTGGCGTGGAACGCCTGGGTCACCGCGCTGCCTTCGTTCAATGACTGGGCAGGACGGCTGGGATTCGACCGGGACGACGTATCACGCGTTTCGAGAACGTTTGTCGGCGCCATGAAATCCTCCGGATGGATGGCCAGGTGTGGGAAGGCAAAGCCGAACATTTCGGGAATGGTATGCACATTGGATGCCAGGACGGCATTGCTCCGCAGGGTACCGACCCTGAGAAACGAGGACGGCAAAAGGAGAAGACCCCGGTCGTTGTCAACCGGGGTCGAAAAGGGAAAGTTGCCCGCGTCAGGAAACGCGGTGGGCGGCGGGGGACGGCGAGGGCGGCCTGGGCGAGTCGTCCTTGGGAACGTCAAGTACCTTGCCACCAAGCTGATGGGTAACGGAGGTCATCAGCTCCGAAACCGAGTCCTTGAACTGGTCGGGCAGTGCGTCGGCGATCAGCTTTTCGGCGTAGGTGGCGGCGGCGCCGATGGCGAACCCCTTGAGCTGGTCCACCACGGGCATCAGCCCGGCACTCTCGGCCAGGGATGACAAACGCCCCAGCATCGACCCGGACTCCCGGGGCGGCGGCGACTCATAGGCATGAGCCAGCGGCGCGTCGTAGGCATGCGCAGACGACGGTAACCAGCCCTCCCGCGTGTCAGACGCCGAGGAGGTCGACGAGGCGGATTCCTTGCCGCCGGGAAACACCAGCATTCCCAGCGCGTACCCGGCGGCTACAGCGCCGCCGATGGCCAGCCACGGGTATCGCTCGATGTGCCCGCTCAGGTTGAACGTCTCCTTCACCTTGTCGACCGTTTCGCCGACCGTCTCCTTCATCAGGTCGACCGTCTCGCCAACCGAGCTGGTCACGTTCTCGACCGTTTCGTTCACCGACTCGGTCGTTTCCTTGATGGTGTCGGTCACCTTCTGCTCGAGAGTCTCGAGCTTCTCACTGAGGGACGAGCGGGTTTCGCTCATCTGTTGCTTGATCATTTCCGGTTCATAGTCCATGCCAGGTTCTCCTCGAGTGCCTTCGCCGTCTCATCGGGGAGCGGGTTGAAGGAGCGGAACTTTTGAACTCCGTAAACCGCCAGCCCGGCGCCGATGGCCGTGATCACCCCGCCGACAATCCCGAACCAGACCCAGAACGGGACGTCCGGGACGGCGGCGTTGAGCCAGTAGACCAGCATGAAGCTGAGGACGATCAGGCCGATCAAGCAGACCCCCAGGCCGACGACGAGCGAGACCGTTGCCTCGCTCGTCTTCCGCATGTCCTGCTGAACCTCGGCCTTGAGCAGAGTGAACTGCTGGCGGATGAGGTTCTGGGCGTCGTCCACGATCCCGCCCACGAGCGAGGTCATGGAGCCGTCCGTTGTGGTGTGGACGTTGTCGGCCATGGGATTAGCCCTTTGTGATACGCGCCAGCATGAACCCGAAGCCAACACCGATGAGGACGGCCGTCAGCGGGTTCTTGCGAATCATTTCGGTGGCGTCCTCGGCCATGCTGCCGAACCCTTCTTCGCGGAGGTAGCGGCCGCTGCTTTCGAGGGTGCCGGCGACCGACGACGCGGCGGACCCAAGCATGCCGCCGGAGGGAGCGGAGCTGCGGATGCTGCCGGCCAGCGACTCGAGGTTCTGGCCGACGGTGGAGGCGGCGCGGCCCAGGTGCTCGCCCGCCTGGCCGGCATACTCCTTCGCCTTGTCGGTCGCCTGACCGGCGTATTCCTTCGCCTTGTCAGTCGCCTGGCCAGCATACTCCCGCGCCTTGTCGGTCGCCTGGCCGGCGTATTCCTTCGCCTTCTCCATGCCGCTGTGAACGACGTCCTGAGCCTTGTGGGTGGTCTCGGTGGCCGCCTCGCGCAGATCCTTGGCACTGGTGCTCGCCATGGTTTCTCTCCTTCAAATGGAGGGTTACGACGGAGACTGATACGCCCTACCGGCGGAAGCCCGTGGAACGAGGTCATTCCTTTGCCGGACATGAGAATGGATACGCAAGCGATGTGCCAAAGCGGACGCAGCCGGCCAACGAATCCAATCCCAATCACCGTTCCCGTTCATAGGTGTTCAGGAATCGCGCCGCACTGGCCCGGCCGCCGCCCAGTCACGGGGAGATGAGCGGCGAGGGCATGGAAAACCCATCAAGAGGTCATTCAACCGCGCAGGATGTTGCTCACCGCCGGGCCGCAGGATGCCCGAAGGTAAGGCCGCTGCGCGAACCCCCAGCCAGGCAATGGGGAGTTGTGGCATCCGCCTTGCATGACAATCACCGTCCTCGACCACCAGAACCGTAGCAGGCCCGCTCGGTGGATACGAAGCCGGCGGTCGATCTTCAGCCCTTCGCCCCTATTCCGTCCAATCCATGACTTGACCATCCGGGGTGATTCATGAACAACAAGGCCAGGCTCGAACCCGTGTGGGGTTCGATCGGGGAGATGCCGGTTCGGTCCGCCGCCGCGGTGGGGCCGGTAGACGTGATCGTGGTCGGCGCCGGCATGGCAGGGCTGTCGACTGCCTACTGCCTCTGCCGCGAGGGGCGGCGGGTGGCGGTTCTGGACAGCGCTGGCCTCGCCGTCCGCCAGACGGCCTGTACTACGGCCCACCTCGCCAACGCCCTCGATGATCGCTACGCGGAGTTGGAGAAAGTTCACGGGGTCGACGCCTGCCGGCTGGCCGCCGAGAGCCACACCGCCGCCATTCGCTTCATCGAGGAAACGGTGAAGCGGGAACGGATCGACTGCGAGTTCCGCCGTGTCGACGGATTCTTGTTTGCCGCGCGGGAGGATGACTTCGCACTCCTCGACCGCGAACTGGAAGCGGCGCGACGGGCCGGACTGGATGTCGAGGAGGTGGACCACCCGCCGGTAGCGCAGCTCGACAGTGGCCCGGCATTGCGGTTCCCCGACCAGGGCCAGTTTCACCCGATCCACTACCTCCGCGGCGTGGCCCGGGCGATTACCCAGGCGGGCGGACTGCTCGTCACCAACGCGCATGTGCGAACGGTACGCAGCGACGGCAAGACGGTGGAAGTGGAGGTCGACGGCGGGCCGACGTTGCGTGCCGAGGCGGTGGTGGTAGCAACCAACACCCCGGTGATCGACCGCATCGCCATTCACACCAAGCAGGCCGCCTACCTGACCTACGCCATCGCCCTGGCGATTCCTCGTGGCACCTTCCATCCCGCGCTCTTGTGGGACACAGAGGACCCGTACCACTATGTTCGCATGACGGAAGGAGCCAATCCGGCCGAAGACCTGCTGATCGTCGGCGGCGAGGACCACAAGGTCGGTCAGGCACATGACCAGCAGGATCGCCTCGATCGCCTGGAGCGCTGGGCGCGAAGCCGGTTTCCGATGTGCGGTCAACTGCGCAACGCCTGGTCGGGTCAGGTGCTCGAAACCATCGACGGCCTGGCGTTCCTTGGACGCAATCCGGGCGACGCCTCGAATGTGTACATCGCGACCGGCGATTCCGGCATGGGGATGACCCACGGAACGATCGCGGGAATGCTGTTGACGGACCTCATCCAGGGACGCGAAAACCCGTGGGCGGAACTGTATAACCCCTCACGAAAACCACTCGGCGCATTGCGCACTTTTTTGAGCGAGAATCTGAACACCGCCGCGCAATACGCTTCCTGGTTGACCCCCGGCGAAACGAAATCGATCGACGAAATCGAGAACGGCTGCGGGGCGGTGATTCGCGACGGGCTGCGGAAGAAGGCGGTCTATCGCGACGAGAAGGGCGACTACCACGTTTGTTCAGCGGTCTGCCCTCACCTGGGAGGCATTGTGACCTGGAACCCGGGCGAGCAGACGTGGGACTGCCCGGCGCACGGTTCCCGGTTCAGTCCGAAGGGCCAGGTCATCAACGGCCCGGCCAATTCCGACCTGGCCCCAGCCGAGCCAGTCGAGGCGATCGCAGAGCAAGTGCCTGCCAGTTGAGGAGGAAGTCGGCCGCGCGGCTGGGCGCGCTGGCACGATTCCTGCACTGTATCGAGTCGCCAGTCGGCACTCGGACACATCGGGAACGTGGTCAAGGAGCATCGTATGAAGAAACCTGCTATTCTGCTGGCGGCGGTCGCCTGCCTGAGTGTGGCCCTGCTTTCGACGGTTTCGGCGGCCCGCGACACCACGACGGATCGGACCCGCGGCGGGCACGACGTCTATCGAACGCCGGACCTGATCGGCAAGACAGTGCGCAACAACGCCGGCGATTCGCTGGGCCACATCGAAGACTTCGTCGTCAACATGAAGAACGGCCACATCGCCTACGCGGTTCTCGCCCACGGCGAAGTTCTCGGGTTCGGCGGCAAGATGTTCGCCGTCGATGCGGCGGATCTGAAGATGGCCGAGGACCGCAGCGCGTTGCTATTCGACGTCACCAAGGATGATCTGGAGAAGACATCCGGCTTCGACGCCAACAAGTGGCCGAGCCAGCCGGACGATCGGCTCCGGGGCAACAAGCGCGGTGGCAACACGGTCGGGGCGGCCGTTGGCAAGGCCGCGGACGCGGTGGCCAGCGTTGCCGACAAGGATGCCGAGCTGCGTCGCGTGACCGCCATCATGCGGCTGGCGGTCAAGAGCCAGGACGGCGAATCGCTTGGCCAGGTGGCCGGCCTTGCCATGGACCTGCACAACCGCAAGGTGGTGTATGTGGCCATGTCGCGCGGCGGGATCGCGGGCGTGGGCACCAAGTACTACGCTCTTCCGTGGAACGCGCTGGAGTGCAAGTCGCTGGATAAGACGGCCCACAAGGTGTTCGTGATCCAGGCCAGCAAGGACGATTTCGACAAAAACGGCGGGTTCGAGTGGCGGAACTGGCCCAACGAGCCGGACAGCCACTTCAAGGCGCGGAATACCCGCGGGTCGTAACGTCTGCACCTGCCCGTCGTGCCTCTTGAGAGGGCTGTCTTCCCAGCGGAGGCAGCCCTCGCGTTGTTGCGCCGGCCGCGGACGGCCGGACGAACTCCCAAGGGACAGGCGATGAAGTTGCTCGCGATCGTCCTCGATTACCTCGGCATCCACGACGCCTCACAGGCGTTGCTGGTGGCGTTCGTCAGCCTGATGGTGCTGGTGGGCGTGCTGTACCGGCTGCGCGTGATTCACTTTCTGGCCCAGCTGTTCGGCCAGACGGCGATGGCCACGATCCGGACCGGCTTTCGAGTGTGGCGAGGTCTGTTCTCCTGGCTGCCGTGGCCGGTGCTGGGGGCGCTGGTGCTGGGGGTGGTGGCGGGGGCGCTGGGGCCAGGCCCGGTGCCGGCGCTTCGCGAACTGCTCGGTGGGCTGGCCCTGCTGTTCGTTGGGGTAACCAGCTGTCTGGCCTACATCCGCGTCGACCTCGAACGGTACGAGGTGAGCCGAGGCTACAAGGCGCTGCACAACCCGATGAAGGGGCAGCAGTTGGCGGAATCCCTCATCTCCTATGGCCACCGGCTTGGATTTCCGTTGCTGCTCACGGCCACGGTCGCGTCAGCGGTCGGGTTCGCCCTGGTAAACCAGGGGCTATACGAAACTATTGGGGGCGAGTGGTATCGCATCCGCGCCGAAAAGTCCCCGGTGGTCGCCGAGGACGTCGTGGCCCTGTTTGCAGCCAACCCGGCAGCGACTGGCACCGCCGCCTTGCCGTGGACGGCCATGAATCGTCACGGCGTGTGTGAACCGGCCCCTGTGCAGGTGCCCGTGTTTTCCGACTTCCTCACCTACACCCTGCTGCACCTGTTGCGGGTCGCCGACCTGCTGGACATTGCCAACAGTTATAACCGCACCCACCTGACGTTCGTTCACCAGGATCGCTGGCCGGCGTCTACCCTGCTGCTGCTGTTCAAGGCGTTCTTCACGATGGTGCTGTTGCAGCAGGTGTTCACCTCGATTCGGCACACCCGTGTCGTTGGCGAGGCGATCGAGGATTTCTGGAGTCCGCATACGCCAATCTACCAGCGTGCGCTACAAACACTGGCCGACCACGGGGCCAGGGCCGTTCCCCCGCTGTTACGCTCGGTGGAACGCGCCGAGGTGCTGACGGAGGAGCAGCGCGACCGGGTGGCAGATGTGCTGGAAGCGGTCGGACCGGGCGCGGTGCGGTATCTTCGCAGGGCGCTGGGGAGTCCGAACCCAAGCGTTCGCGCGGTGGCGTTGCTGGGGCTGGCCCGGATGCGCAGCCTGCCGCCTCAGCCGGTGTTGCTGTCCCTGGCTGGCGATCCATCCGAGATTGTGCGTGTCAGCCAAATGGAGGCATTGAAGGTCGTTTGCAGGCCGGGACCGGAACACCTCCACACCGAATGGGCCATTCGTCGGGACCGCCAGAGGTTCCGCTCCACATGGCGGCGGCTGGAAGCGTATTGCCGCAGCCTGCTTGGATGGCAGGAAGTCAGCCCGGTTGACCGGGTGCTGGAAATCCTTGGCGTCTTACTCCAGGATCCGACCCCCCTGGTGCGCAGCCAGGCGGCTGAGCTGGCGGGATCACTTGGGCCGATCGCCCAATTGGTGGCGGAGCGACTTGCTGCCCTGGCCGACGACACGGACGAGTCGGTGCGCCGCCAGGCGGCCGAGGCACTGGGCAAGGTCGCTCCCCACGAGGAACGCACCCTGCACGTCCTGACTCGCCTGCTGGACGACACGTCCGCATCCGTCCGTGCCACCGTCGCCACGGCCCTTGCCAACGCCCAGTCGCTAACGGAGGATACGGTTCGCTCGCTGGTCCCCCTGCTCAACGACCCGGATCGCTCGGTTCGCCAGGCGGCAACTCAGGCCATCAGCGAGAACAGTGAAGCGACCGCGGCGGCTCACCATCTGCTTGACGGGCTGGCAAGCAAGGACAACCTGCACCGCGCCCAGACAGTGGAAACGCTCGGTCAAATGGGATCGTCAGCCCGCGCGGTGGTGCCGTCTTTGATTGCCGCGCTGGATGACCCGAACGACCGTGTCCGCGCTCGCGCCGCTCGTGCTCTCGGCCAGATCGACCCGGACCCCACGCTCGCGGTGCCTGCCCTGATCCGGGCACTGGCTGATCCGGACCATCTGGTCTGCGCCCGGGCGGCGGACAGCCTGGCCAGGTTTGGACGCAAGGCGGAGGCCGCTCACGCTGCCCTGCTTGGCGCCCTGGGACACGTCAGCCCGCTGGTGCGGCGTCGGGCCACGCGCGCCCTGGCGCGAGTCGCCAGCCCCACACCCGAGCTGATTGGGCAACTCGAACTGAAGTTCGCTGACCGCGATGCGGGCGTTCGTGGCCAGGTTTTAGCTGCCCTCGCCGGCATGGGCGATGTGCCCCAACGGGCCCTGTTCCTGAAGGGGCTACGCGATCATGCCTTGCCGGTTCGCGTGCGGGCTGCTATCGGGTTGCGCAAACGTGGTGAGCGAGGGGAGGAGGTTACCCGCGCGCTACTCCAGGCACTGGGGCACGCCAACGATCGGCTGATGGCCGCGATTGCCCGGACACTGGGCCACGTGGCTGACCCAACTCCCGAAGTGCTGGCGACGTTAGCCCGCCTGCTGAGCAATGACACTCCCGGCGTGCAGATCGCCGCCGCCTCGGCCCTTGCGGTATTTGGGGCAGCGGCGTCTGCCGCCGGGGCGGCGCTGGTGGAAGCGGTCCCGTCGGTTCAGCCTCGTGTTCGGAGACACATCTTGCGCGCCCTCGCGCAGATTCAGCCACCGGAGGCACTGGCCGTGTTCAAAACGTGTCTGGTAGACCCGGAAGACGAAGTTCGGGAACTGGCCGCGAGCGGACTTGCGGACCGCACCGAGTTGCCCGAGGACTTCGTCCCCCTGCTCGTCGACGGATTGCGGGATCCGGCCCCGACGGTTCGTGCCCATGCGGCAACTGCCCTTGGCCGCTTACCAGAACTGCCGGATGAGGCCGTCCCTTTGCTGATCGAGGCGTCGACCCATCCCGACGAACAGGTTCGCCTCCGCGCCGTGGCAACGCTTGGCCGACTGCGCCCTCAGTCTCTGGATGCAGAGGCCGACCGGCTCTTTGCGGATCCGAGCCTGAACGTGCGCCTGGAAGCTGGGCTGGCGGTCGGCGGACGGGCGGGGTCCGACCGGCGACTGATCGCCCTGGTCGAGTCCGCCCTCGCCTCGGATGACGAGACACAGCGCGAGGCAGCGATCGAGCTGGCCGGTCGAGTGGATGGCCGCGGCAAACTCCTTCTCCCATCGCTTAGGGAGTACGCGACCCGAGAGACGGCCCCTCGACTCCGCGCAGCAGCGGACGAGGTGATTCGGCGGATTGAACCGCCCGTCCCAAGTCAGGAGCCGGCCCTTGCCACCAATTGAGCAACCGGGTGCTTGCTGGTTGAGCGGTTCGCGGCTGTATTGGCATACGAGGTGCAGAGTCTGCAAGTGTCGTTATCCCCTTTCACCAACCAAGCTGAAGGAGTCTCCCAATGGCTGACAAGTCGAGCCACAAGCCGACCAATCACAAGAACAACAAGCGGCCCGAACAGGCCCCACGGTCCAATCCCGCCGAGATCGGTTCGAACGTCGAACGTGCGGCGCGGCAGGTGGGGGAACGAGTGACCTCGGTGGCCCGGGAACTCACGGACGGCTCCAAGGAAGGCGCACTCGGTGCGTCTGCCGCCGCCATGTCTCATTTTCTGGACCAGGCCGGCAAGTATATCCAGGAGCACGGCCTGGCCCAAATGACCAAGGAAACCGCGCGAATCGTCAGTCGGTATCCCGTGGCGTCGGTCTGTGTGGGTGTGGTCGTTGGCTTTCTGCTGGGTGGTGCCCTGTCCTCGGATCGCTGAGTTGGCAGACCACACCATCTCCCGGATCCGGTGCCGTCCATTCGGCCAGCCGGATGGCTTTCTCGAACCGGCTTGAATCACCTTGTTGTTTCGCCTCGCCATCTATTCGTTGGAGTTCTGTACGTATGAAGACCAAGACGTTGAAAGATCTGTTCTTCGACCAGTTGCGCGACACCTTCGATGCTGAGAAACAGATGTGCAAGGCGTTGCCCAAGCTGGCGTCCGCAGCCTACTCCCCTGAGCTACGGGCTGCATTCGATCAGCATGCCAACGAGACGGAGGTCCAGATCGAGCGTTTGAAGCAGGTGGCGGAGGCGTGCGACTACACCTTGCGGCGCAAGACCTGTGACGCCATGGAAGGCCTGGTATCTGAGGCCAAGGAGATGATGGACGAGAAGGCCGATCCGATGGCCAAGGACGCCGGACTGATCGCTGCCGCTCAGAAGGCCGAGCACTACGAGATCGCCAGCTATGGCTGCCTGGCAACCTGGGCGGAGATGCTCGGCCATGCCGAGGCCAGCAGGCTCTTGCTGGAAACGCTGGAAGAAGAGAAACGGACCGACGCCCGGCTCACCGAGTTGGCGGAGCGGTTCATCAACGCGGAAGCGGTTAACGTCTGACCCACTCCTCACAACACGGAAACGGGCGGCCTCGTTGGAGGCCGCCCGTTTGCCGTTCCGACCTGCCATCAGGCAGGTGGTAAGGTCGAACGGCCTCCCACGGCATTGCCGATGAACGAGAGTACGGCCAGCACCAGGAAGACGAAGAACAGCAACTTGGCCGCGTCAAACGAGTAGTCTGCGACGAAGCCGAACCCGAACAGGGCGGCGAGCAACGCCACCACCAGAAACACGACTGCCAATCGAAGCATGATGTTCGTCCTTTCCAAGTGGGAACCAGGGATGGGAGGCCCCGGTTTCGCTTCCCGGACCACCCCTCACGCTGCGTCCCTCGTCGTGCAACTGACGTACCAAACCGATCTGGGCTGCAGCTTTCCTTCGGGACCCTGCAGGTTGCCGCTGTCCTCCCAGGCGACGGGCCATTCGTGAGCCACACTGCCTCACCGTTGTGCATCTTCTGGCGCACGCCCAGGTGAGCAACTTCCCTTTCTCGGCATCTGGCGTCGGGCTATTCGCTCAAACCGTTGGGGCCGGCTGGATTCCCAGCCAAGTTCTCCTTCACCTGATTTGGCACACGACCTGCATCTTTCATCGCTGTCGTCACGACTGGCGGCGACAGGTGTCCCCCGAGAGAGGCCAAGTGATGTTTCGTTGGGCGCTGGTCTTCGTGATCTTCACCCTGCTTGCCGGGGTGCTTGGCTTTACGGTCACCGCTCATCGACTGGCCCTGTTGTCCCATGTTCTGTTCTTTGTGTTCCTCGGCCTGGCGGTTTACACCCTCCTGGCCGGGCAGAAGGACTTTGATCGACTGGACTGATCGGACGTGCCGATCGTCCGCATGCCGGGGTCGTCCTCGGCGGAAAGGAGCAAGCGCACATGAGCAAGCATCTGGAACCCGAAGAGTTCGTCAACATGAAGAGTCGGGTCAGCTGGGGCGCCGTCCTGGGCGGCAGTGTGATCGCCTTGACGGTCTACTTCGTGCTCACCTTGCTATTCGCTGGCGTCAATTTGTCGCTGCCCGAGGCCGGTGTCCGGGCCGGCACCGTCAGCACGGTGGCTGTCATCACGGGCGTGCTCAGCATGCTCATCGCGCTGTTCGTCGGCGGGTGGGTAACTTCCTGCCTGACGGTCGGCGAGAATCGGCAGGAAGCGGTGATCCATGGCGTGCTCACCTGGGCGGTCATCACCGCGTCGATGGTGATGCTGGTCGGGGCCGGGTTCCGCACGGGCTACAACGCGCTGCTGACCACCTCGCTGGCTGCCCACCACGCCAACCCGAACGCCTCGTGGGAGGACGCCGCTCGCGCCGCGGGTGTCTCCGAGGAGCGGATTACCCAACTCCGCCGCGACCTGAACCCCGAGAACATCCGCGCCGCCGCGTCTGACCCGGAGAACCAGCAAGAGGCCCGGCGTGGCGTGATGACTGCTGTCTGGTCGATCCTGATCGGCACCGTCCTGGGCCTGGCCGCCGCGGCCGGCGGTGCGCTCGCGGGGGCCGGTCCGTACTTCCATCGGTTCTTCCCGCACATGGTGTATCACACGACCGGCGAGGCGCTCGTTCGCTCGAAGGTCTGATCGCCTCGCACACCCCGGCCGGGATGGGTGGGGGTTTCTCCGCTCACCCGGCCGGTTGGTTTTGCGCCACTACACAACTAACCGATAGTAAAAGGAGCAAGTGATGCGTATCTTTGCCATCGTCCTCATCCTCGTTGGCGCCCTGGTGATCGGCTACCAGGGGTTCACCTATGTCACCCGTGAGAAGGTGGTCGACGCCGGCCCGATCCAGGTGACCGCGGACCGCGAACGGACGGTGTGGGTGCCGCCGGTCGTCGGCGGGATCGCCGTCGCCACCGGACTGGTGCTGCTCACCGTCAACGGCCGCAAGGACTGAATGCGCGGCAGTTGCTGATGAGCGCAGCGGGGGCGGGAGTGGTCACTCCCGCCCCCGCTGCGCTTGAGAAGAGCCGTCGATCAAACGTCCTTCTTGAATTCCCGCTTGTCGATCTTGTACTGGGCAATCTTGTCGGTGATGCTGCGGCGAGACAGCCCGCTGATCTTGGCGCAGCGGCCGACGTGGCCGCGTGTCTTGCGCAGTGCCTTGCGCAAGTAGCGTTCCTCGAAGGCGGCGATCAGCTCGGACAGCTGCTCGGGCATCGGGCGGGCCAGGTCGGCCTGCAGCGGACTTTTGCTCTCCGTCGTCTTGCCGATGTCCGGCGGCAGGTGGGTGGGGCGGATGACGTTGTCGCGGGCGGTCACGCAGGCCCGCTCGATGGCGTTTTCCAGCTGGCGGACGTTGCCCGGCCAGTTGTAGCTGAGGAGCATTTGCATCGCCTCGGGGCTGATCTCCGGCGGCGCCTGGGTCGAGCGGGCGTAGCGCTGGGCGAAGTAGGCGGCCAGCAGCGGGATGTCTTCCGGCCGTTCGCGCAAGGGCGGCAATTCGATGCGGATCACGTTGAGACGATAGTACAGGTCTTCGCGAAAGGTGCCGTCCTTGACCATCTTCTCCAGCGATCGGTGGGTGGCGGCGATGACCCGCACGTCGACGTCGATCGGTTCATCGCCGCCGATCCGTTCGATCCGCCGCGACTGCAGCACGCGGAGCAACTTCACCTGCATCGGCAGCGGAATGTCGCCCACCTCGTCGAGAAACAGCGTGCCGCGGTGAGCCTGCTCGAACCGCCCCTTGCGCTGCGAGATGGCGCCGGTGAACGACCCCTTCTCGTGGCCGAACAGTTCGCTCTCCAGCAGCTGTTCGGGCACCGCCGCGCAGTTGATGGCGACAAACTGGCCGCCGCGGCGCGGGGCCGACGCCTGGTGGATGGCCGAGGCGATCTGCTCCTTGCCGGTGCCGGTTTCGCCCATGATCAGGACGGTGCTGGTCGTTTCCGCAATGTGCGTGATCAGGTCGAACACCTCGACCATCCGCGGGCTTTTGCTCAGGATGTTCTTGAACGAGTGGCGGCCCTGCAGCTGGGCACGCAGCGCGGTCACCTCGTCCTGCAGCGCTCGTTCGCGGAGCGCGCGCTGAATCATCAGGCACAGGTGTTGCGGATCGGCCGGCTTGGTGAGAAAGTCGTAGGCGCCGAGCCGCATCGCCTCGACCGCGTCCTTGATGCTGCCGTGGCCGGTGGTGACGATCACGGTGATGGGGATCTCCCGCTTTTTCACCTCGTCGATCAGCTTCATGCCGCTCATGTGCGGCATGCGCAGGTCGGTCACCATCACGCTGTACGGCTGTTTGGCGAGCTGGTCGAGCGCCTGTGCCCCGTCCTCGGCCATGTCGACAGGCAAGTCGAGGGCCAGGCTCAGCATCTGCTGGAGCGACATCCGCGCGTCTTCGTTGTCGTCCACGACGAGGATGCGCTGCGTCGAGGGCGGCGCCACCGATGCATCGGCTGGACGGCTGTCGATCAGGTCTGTGGTCGCCATCTTTCCTGCCTTCAGTGAGTGGATGCCATCCAGGGTGCGGGGCATGTCGGGCACCTTACCGTTGTCGGCGGTCGTGAGGATCGGGTTATTCTATCCCGCCAGGGTCCGCCCTTGCCGGCGCCGCCAATGGGAAGCCGGCAGCCGACCGGGGGCGGGCGGAATGCGCAAGTTGCTTCGTGCGAGTGCAATCATCGTGCCAGGAAGCACGGTTCTCAACAACTGTCGGTCCGAAACGCAAGCCACGCCGCCCGCCGCCGGTGGTCCGGCGAGGGGCGGCGTGAGGCGGGGTGCGGCGTGGCAGACGCGATCAATCTGCCAGCGAATCCGGTTTAATGGCGATTAACTCCTGAATCTGGCGGACCTTGCGGTCCACGAACAGCACGTTCGGCATGCGCAGGTCCTCCCGGCTGCCGCTGGGGACGATGCGGATGTCGCCGGAGCCGAAGCCGAGCAGCCAGTGCCGGAACACGTCCTGGCCGGCCTTCTCGAACACCATGCCGCGGGTGTCGAAGCTGCTGGCGCCGGCGCCGATCACATGCTCGAACGTCAGCTGGCCGGGGCGCACCCGCCAGTAGTCCATCCGATCGTAGATGAAAACCACTACCAGCCACGGGATGAACACCGCAGTCGAGAACGTCAGGTAGAACCCGAGGTTCATGTAGATCGCCAGGTGCGGCAGCATCGACAGGATCGTCTCCCACCAGCCCATGTAAGCGAAGAAGACGGTGAGGAACATCACCAGCAGGATGGCGATGATCGACGTCTTGCCCCGCAACGTCATGTTGGTGAACAGGATGACGACGAGAAAAGCGACGGTGAACAGCACGCCGAGGTTCTTGCTCGGGTGGAACAGCATCTCGCGCCCGCCGATGGTGACGTATTCGCCCTGGAACCAGGTGGCGGCGGCGAGGGCGTAGCCGGCCACCCAGATCGGCCACCAGTAGAAGAAGGTCGAATGGCTGTAAATGACCAGTTCGCGCAGGTGTGTGGCCGCGGACGGCTCGTGTTCGAGGGGGGGAACGGCGCCGACGGGGGCGGCCGGGTAGCTGACCGCCGGCGCTACCGGGACGGCACCGGCGGCCGGCGTGCCGGGCAGTGGTTGGGGGGGCACGGGGGTGGAAGCCATGATGAGATCTCCAGACACGGTGGCCGGGATGGGCCTGGCAGACGCCGCGGGGACAGCAGACCCTGCTCCCGCGGCGGAACGAGACGCCGATCAGGTGTAACAGATGCTGACGCCGTGGTTGGCGCGGAACACGTCCTTGACCTCGTCGGCCTGGTCGGAGTCGCGCGGGACCACACCCATGACCACGCCGCCGTTGCGGAGCGCGTCCTGGTACGCCGCAGCGTCGGGTTCGGGGATGCCGTAGCCGACCAGCGCGCCGACGATGCCACCGGTGACGGCGCCGGCGCCGCCGCCGGCCAGCGCCGCGGCGATCGGTCCGGCGATCACCAACCCCAGGCCCGGGACCACCATGCTGGTGCCGACTGCCGCGAGCGCCGCGATCGTGGCGCCGACAGCGGTGCCGATGGCGCCGCCGACGCCCATCCCTTCGACCGCCAGGCTGCCGGCCTCGCTGGACGATTCGTGCTCCGCGTGCAGCTGGGTGCGCGTGGAGTCCGACATCAGCACACTGATTTCCTTGACCGCGTAGCCCCGGGCGAGCAACTGTTCGTAGGCCGTCTGAGCGTCGAGCGGGGTCCGGAACACCGCCGTCACCATCCGCTCTTGCGCGTCCGCTGTGGACATCGGTAGACTCCTCCGGTTAGGTCGCATCGTCGCCGAGCCGGGGCCTGCGATCGGAGCAGGCACGATCACCGGCTTGCCATCCATGACTCGGCAACTGTTGTGCCGTCCGTCTCGTTCGCCTCATGGAGGCGGCTACCCGCGGTTGGGCACGGCGATGCCTGTTTTCGAGCATCGTCGTTCCCGACCCGCTGGCGGCGGGCGACCCGGCGCACCATGCCCCGGATTGCGCCACGGACGGGCGTCCAGGCACGGGATTCGCAGGAGTAAAACCCTTTCCGTCACCCCGACAGGCATCCGCCGGTCGTTCGTGCTCGGTTTCGGGGGGAGCCTGCACGGCGATGGTCGGCGGTTGAACCGTCGATGTGGGGGACGTTCCGGAGTGGCCGCACGAATGGACTTCTTTTCGCGCCTGTTCGACCCGACTGACTTCACGGCGCGCGAGGGCTGAGGGGGCTGGACCCGCGAGCTAGTCTGGCTCCACAGCAGCGCCGACGTGATGATCTGGGTTGCCTACCTGGCGATCCCGGTCCTCCTGCTTTACTTCACCTGGAACCGGCGGGTGCCGTTCGGCCGCCTGTTCTGGGTGTTCGCGGCGTTCATCCTGTCGTGCGGCCTGACCCATCTGGTCGAGGCGGTCACCAACGACCTGCCGGTGTACCGGCTGCTCGGGCTGATGAAGGCGGTCACCGCCGGGGTGTCGTGGGCGGCGGTGATCCTACTGATCCCGGCGATGCCGCACGCGCTCCGCTACCTGGAGGCGATGCGCGAGCGGGCGCCGGAGCCGCAACCGCTGCTCGGCGCCGAGGAGTCCTCGCGGCGGATGATCGTCGCCCTGCTGGCCGGCATCCTGGCGGTGCTCGCCCGGCTGCTGCTCGACCCGCTGATGCAGGACAAGGACCCCTTCATGCTGTCCTTGCTGGCGGTGGTGGCGATCGCCTGGTTCAGCGGCTTCTGGCCGGCGGTGGTGACGCACCTGCTGTCGTTCGCCGCCATGAGCTACCTGTTTGTAGAGCCGCGCGGCTCGTTCCTGACGGCCGACCTCGGGGACCAGATCGGCGGCAGCGTCTACCTGTTCGGGGGGATCGCCTGCGCCATGCTCGGCGAGGCGCAGCGCCGCGCCAAGGCGCGGGCGGCGGAACACCTGGCGTCGCTCACCGCCAAGCAGGTCGAGCTGGAGGAGGAGATCGAGCGGCGCCGGCGGGTGGAGGAAGTGCTGCGGCAGAGCGAACGGCAGTTCCGCGAGCTGGCCGAATCGCTGCCGCACCTGGTCTGGACGTGCGCCGCCGACGGCCGGTGCGTCTACCTCAGCCGCCAGTGGGTGGAGTACACCGGCCGGCCGGAGGAAGAGCAGCTGGGCTACGGGTGGCTGGACGCCGTCCACCCCGCCGACCGCGAGGCCGTGGCGCGGCAGTGGGCCGACACCGTTCGCGCCGGCGGAGTGCTGTGCATCGAGTTTCGCATCCGGCGGGCGGACGGCTGCTACCGTTGGTTCGACACACGCGGAGTGCCCATCCGCGACGAGGCCGGGCGCGTCGTGCGGTGGTACGGCAGCAACACCGACATCGACAGCCGCAAGCGCGCGGAAACCGCTGTCCGCGAGAGTGAGAAGCGGTTCCGCCTGCTGGCCGAGACGATCCCGCACCTGGTGTGGACGAGTGATGCTGCCGGCCACATCGGCTACCTCAATCGCCACTGGACGGCGGTGAGTGGGACGGATACGGCGGAACTGCTGGCCGACGGGTTCGAGGCCATCCTCCACCCGGACGACCGAGAGGCGGCAGCGGCGGCCTACCAGGAGGCGATTCGCACCGGCCAGCACTACATCTGGGAGGTTCGCGTCTACCGGGCGTGCGACGCCACCTATCGTTGGCACCTGGCGTCCGGACTGCCGATCCGCGACGACACCGGCACCATCCTGGCGTGGGTCGGCACGCTGACCGACGTGGACGACCACAAGCGGCAGGCGGAGACGCTGGAGCTGCTGGTCCACCAGCGCACCCAGGCGCTGGAGCAGGAGATCGAGGAGCGGCGGCGTGCCGAGGACAGCCAGCGTGCCATCGCGCTGGAGTTGCAACGGAGTAATGAAGAACTGGAACGGTTCGCCTATGTCGCCTCGCACGACTTGCAGGAGCCGCTCCGCAAGATCCAGGCGTTCGCCGATCGGTTGACCACCCGGTTTAGCGAGCAGCTGGGGGACGCCGGCCGCGACTACCTGGGACGGATGGCCGCCGCCGCTAGCCGGATGCGCCAGCTGATCGAGGACCTGCTGACCCTGTCGCGCGTGACCACCAAGGGGCAGGCGTTCGCCCCGGTCGACCTGGCCACGCTCGTCCACGACGTGCTGGCCGATCTCGAAGTGCGCCTGCAACAGACCGGCGGGCGGGTGGATGTCGGTCCGCTGCCGGAGGTCGTCGGCGACCCGGTGCAGTTGCGGCAACTGGTGCAGAACCTGCTGATCAATGCACTGAAGTTCCACCGCCAGGGCGTTCCGCCGGTGGTGCGTGTGTGGGGCGACGCCGGGACGGCGGACCACCCTGGCTGCCAGCTGGTGGTAGCGGACAACGGCATCGGCTTCGATCCCCGGTATCGAGAGCGGATATTTCAGATCTTCCAACGCCTGCATGGCCGCGCCGAGTACGAGGGGACGGGCATCGGCCTGGCCATCTGTCGCAAGATCGCCGAGCGGCATGGCGGGCAGATCAGCGCCGACGCGATGCCGGGCGGCGGCGCCACGTTCACCGTCACGTTCCCGGTCTGTGCGCCGGACGAGGGGGAGAGGGCCGATCATGACCAGGCGACCCAGACCGATCACCATCCTGGTGGCGGAGGACGACCCGGAGGACCGGGAGCTGACGCGCGAGGCGTTTCAGGAGAGCCACCTGGCGAACGACCTGCGGTTCGTCGAGGACGGTGAGCAGCTGCTCGACTATCTGTACCGTCGTGGGCGGTACGCCGACCCGGCCAGTTCGCCGCGCCCGGGCCTGTTGTTGCTCGACCTGAACATGCCGAAAGTGGACGGCTGGCAGGCGCTGGAGGAGATCAAGGCCGATCGGGCCTTCGATTACCTGCGCATCATTGTGATGACCACTTCCAAGGCGGACGAGGACATCCTGCGGACCTACCGCCTGTCGGCGGCGTCGTTTATCACCAAGCCGGTCACGTTTGACGGGTTCCTCGACGTCATTCGCACGCTCGGCAAGTACTGGCTGGAGATCGTGGAGCTGCCGCCCCATGAAGACCTTTCCCGAAAGCCCTGACCGGGGGCCGATTCGGGTGCTGCTGGTGGACGACGACCCCGACGACTACCTGCTCACTCGCGATCTGCTGGACGAACTGCCTGACCATCCGTTCCGGCTGGACTGGGCGGCGAGCTACGACGAGGGGCTGGCCGCCGCCGGCCGCGGCGAGCATGACGTCTATCTGCTCGACTACCGCCTCGGCGTGTTCACCGGCCTGGAGCTGCTGGCCGAGATCCGCCGGCAGCGGCCCGACGCCGTGGTCATCCTGCTCACCGGCCAGGGGGAGCGGGCCATCGACATCGCCGCCATGCAGACAGGTGCCGCCGTCTATCTGGAAAAGGCGCGGCTTGACCCGGTGCTGCTGGAGCGGTCGATCCGCTATGCGCTGTTGCAGAAGGAGTACGAGGCGAAGCTGGAGCACGAGGTGCGCGAGCGGACGCGCGAGTTGCAGCAGGCGAACGAGGCGCTGCAGCGTGAGATCGCCGAGCGCAAGCGCGCGGAGGCGGCGCTGCGCGAGGCGGATCGGCGCAAGGACGAGTTCCTGGCGACGCTGGCGCACGAGCTGCGCAACCCGCTTGCCCCGATCCGCCACGCCCTGGAGATCATCCGGCTGGCCGGCACCAACCAGGCGGCTGTCGAACAGGCGCGAACGCTGCTGGAGCGGCAGGTCGGCCACCTGGTGCGCCTGATCGACGACCTGCTCGACGTATCGCGGCTGACCCGCGGCAAGCTGCGGCTGGTGAAGGAGCCGATCACCCTGCAGCAGGTGATTCACGCCGCGCTGGAGAACAGCGGGCCGGTGCTGGAGCGCGCCGGCCTGTCGCTACATGTCCGGCTGGCCGAGCCGCCGATCGACCTGATCGGCGACGTGGTGCGGCTCGCCCAGGCTGTGTCGAATTTGCTGAACAATACCGCCAAATACACCCCTCGCGGCGGCGCGGTGTGGGTGACGGCCGAGGTGGACGGGAACGAGGCGGTGGTCCGCATCCGCGACACCGGGATCGGCATCACTCCGGATCTCCTGCCGCACATGTTCGAGCTGTTCACGCCGCAGGACCGCACCGCGCCGTATGCGCAGGGCGGTTTGGGGGTCGGTCTGGCGCTGGTTCGGCAGTTTATCGAGCTGCACGGCGGGTCGGTGACGGTGTTCAGCGAAGGGACGAACAAGGGGACCGAGTTCACCATCCGCCTGCCGCTCGCTGCGAAGTGAGCCGCCGCCGCTGGCGTCCCCACGGCGGCGGCTGGTAGGATATAGAGTATCCTCTCGCGGCAGGCGCCGCTTCGCCACATCCCGAGGGACCGATGCTGCAACGACGCTGGCACGGGACGGGCAGGTATGCCGCTGCCGCGGTCGGGCTGGCGGTGCTGGCGGCGGCCGTGGGCGCCGGGCTGTTGTCGGCGGGAACCGCGTTTCTCCTGTGTGTGCCGCCGATCGCGCTGGCGGCGCGAGTCGGCGGGGGGAGGTGTGGGTTGCTCGCCGCCGCGCTGGCGGCGCTGGTCCACGGCGGTCTGACGCTCGGCCAGGCCGGGCCTGCGGCGTCGACGTACCCGATCGAGGTCGGCCTGTTCCTGCTGGTCAGCGCGCTCGTCAGCTGGTGCTGTCAGCCGATCGACGGGCGGCGGACGGCCGACCTGGAAGCGGTCCTGCGCGCCGTGCCGATCCCGGTGTGGATCGCCCACGACCCGGCCTGTTCGGTGGTCACCGGCAACCCGGCGGCGTGTGCGTTGCTCAAGGTCGACGAGGGCGTGAACATCTCACAAACGCCGTCCAGCGGGGACGCGCCAGGGCACTACCAGGTGACCAGTGACGGCCATCCGGTTCCGCCCGACCAGCTGCCCTTACAGGCCGCCGCCCGGCTGGGCGTTGAGCGGATTGGGGTCGATCTGTGTTTCGCGTTCGACAGTGGCGAGATGCGGCATCTGTTTGGCAACGCCGTGCCGCTGTGGGACGAGAGCGGCGCGGTCCGCGGGGCGATCGCTGCGTTCATCGACGTCACCTCCCTCAAGCAGGCGGAAGCCGCTCTCCGTGCCGCCGATCGATCGAAAGACGACTTCCTCGCCGTCCTGGCCCACGAGCTGCGGAACCCTCTGGCGTCGATGAAGAACGCCATCCAGATCATGGAACTGGCGAACGGCGATCCGCACACGCTCGACCAGGCGCGGGCGGTGATTGAGCGGCAGCTCCAG
This sequence comes from Gemmataceae bacterium, assembly GCA_046350215.1. Taxonomy (GTDB): domain Bacteria; phylum Planctomycetota; class Planctomycetia; order Gemmatales; family Gemmataceae; genus JAXMAU01. The sequence goes on from JAXMAU010000055.1 coordinate 24,631, forward strand.
CAACTGGTCCGGCACGCCGACGACCTGCTCGATGTGTCGCGGATCTCCCGCGGCAAGATCCTCCTCTGTCGCGAGCCGGTGAACCTGCGGCTGGTTCTCACCAACGCGGCGGAGGCGGCTGCCGCCCTGATGGTCAGCCGCCGGCACGAGCTGGTCGTTACCGTCCCCGACGATCCGCTGCCGGTCGACGCCGACCCGGTGCGGCTGACGCAGGTAGTCGCCAATTTGCTGAACAATGCCGCTCGATACACCGCTCCAGGCGGGCGAATCGTGCTCGAATTGCGTCGGGCGGGCGATCAGGCGGAGGTGCGGGTGACGGACAACGGCATCGGCATCCCGGCTGAAGCGCTCCCCAACATCTTCGGCATGTTCTCCCAGGTCGACCGCAGCATGGAGCGCGTGAGCGGCGGACTGGGAATTGGCCTGGCCCTGGTGAAAGCCGTGGTCGAGCTACATGGCGGCACCGTCGAGGCGCACAGTGACGGGGCCGGCCGGGGAAGCACTTTCGTCGTCCGCCTGCCGCTGCGTGCGGAACAACTGGCTCCGCCGGTCGCGGCCAATCCCAGGGGGACGCGCCAGTCAGCTGGCCCGCGGCGAAAAGTGCTCATCGTCGACGACAACGAGGACGCCGCCGACTCACTTGCCATGCTGCTCGACATGATGGGGCACGAGGTACACCTTGCCCACGACGGAGAGAAGGGCATCGCGGCGGCGGCAGCCTTGCGACCCGACCTGGTGCTGATGGACGTCGGCATGCCAGGGATGAACGGCCTGGAAGCCACCCGCCGGATTCGCGCCGAAGCGTGGGGACGGGCGATCAAGGTGGTGGCCCTTACCGGGCTGGGCCAGGAGGTGAACCGGCGGCAAACCGTGGAGGCGGGGTGTGACGGGCATCTGACCAAGCCGGTGGGGTTGGACGAATTGACGCCGCTGCTGGCCCAGCTGACCACCGACCAGCCGGCGTGAAACGAACCCCGGCCGGGAACGCGTCCTACCGTTCCCGGCCAGTCGTGGCAACGCAGACGCCAATCATCCCTCGCGGGCGTACACCAGCAGGCTGTACGGCCCAATGTCGACCAGGCCAGATGCGTGCAGCCCGTCCTGCGGCTGGTGGTGGGCGCAGGTGTCGCCGCTCGGCGTGTCGCCGAAGATGCCGCTGTAGCCCGTCCAGTCGGAGTTGAATTGCAACTTCCAGCGGCCGGCGTGCGGGAAGCCAAGCCGATAGCCGCGGAATGGCCGGTGGCTGAAGTTGGCGACCACCACCACGTCGTCGCCAACACCGCCGCGGTCCCACCGATGGAACCCAAGCACCTTGGCGCCGTCGTTCTGGTGGAACACGTTGACGTTCGGCCCGCATAGCCCGCGCGTGGCCCCGCCACGGTTGAGACGAAGACGAATCAGGTCGCGGTACAGGCGCACGATCCCGCCGAACTGATCGCGGCGCGACCAGTCGATCCTGTTCGTGTCATGGAACGACTTGTCCTCCAGAAACTCCTGGCCCTGGAAGAGCATGGGCACGCCTGGCGTGGTGAACACCAGCCCGGCGGCCAGCGTCGACCGCTTCTGGGCGAACCAGCTGCGCGGATCACTGGGGTGGATCTCACACGGTAGCCGGTGCTTGCCGTTGGCCACCTCGTCGTGCGACTCGGTGTAGATCACCCGCTGGAACGGGTCGCCGTTGTAACGATGCGTCAAGGCGTCGCGAATGGCGTGCAGCGATCGGCCGTGGTCGTCCGGCGCCTTCATCGCGTCGCGGACGTGGTTGATGAACCGCGGACACCACTGCGAGCTGAACGCCAGCCCGTTGGGGTTGGTCAGCCAGTCCTTGTCTTGCAGGTCCTCGGCGATGGTTAAACAGTTGGGGAACCGGCTGCGAATCTCCTTGTTCAGTCCATGTAAGAGGCTCACCCCGTCGGGCAGGTCGCCCTGGCCGTCCGGCTGGACCGCTCGCATGAAATTGGTGGCGTCGAACCGCAACCCGTCGACGCGGTAGTCCTCCAGCCACATCAGCGCGTTGTCACGGATGAAATCGCGGACCGCTTGCCGGCTGTAGTTGGGCCGGGTATGGCCCCACGGGGTAACCGCTCGCCAGTCGTTGTAGAAGTAGATGCCGCCCAACCCGTTTTCCTGCCAACCGTCGAACTGCCACAGGTCGAGGCCGCCCGGCCCCATGTGGTTGTACACCACGTCGAGGATAACCGAGATGCCGTGGCGGTGGGCCAGCTCGACGAACCGCTTCAGCCCTTCCGGCCCGCCGTAGGACGACTCGACGGCGAACATCTGCGACGGGTTGTAGCCCCACGATCGCTCACCCGGAAACGCCATCACTGGCATCAGCTCGATGGCATTCACCCCCAGCTCAACCAGGTGATCGAACCGGGCCGCCACGGCGTCGAACGTGCCCGGCGCGTTGAACGTGCCAACATGCAGCTCGTAGATAACCAGCTCGTTGGCCGGCGGCATCTGGTGTTTGGGCGGCTGCCGGTCGAGGGCCGGGTGGTAGACAACACTGTTGTCCTTGGCGCGGGTGAGGGCGCGGGCGTAGGGGTCGTTGCGCCACAACTCGCCGCGTTCGGTGCGGACGACATAGCGATACTCGTCGCCAACCTTTGCCTCCGGCACGACCGCGGACCAGTAGCCGCCGCCCTCTGGCTTCAGCTCGTGCCGGGCAGTGCTCCAGTTGTTGAACGTGCCGGCCACCGTCACCTGCCGGGCGTTCGGTGCCCACACGCGAAACGCCACGCCGCGGTGCTGGGGAACACAGCCCAGCGTGTTCGCCTGCAGGTCGCGCTTGACGGCGGCGGTTTCCTCACGAGTTTCCCAGGGGGATTGCACGCTCTTGAACATCTCGAATCTCTCCAATGGGGTAGCGCGCAGCCGGGGCGAGGAACGCCGGTTGCGAGATGATTGATCGGGAGAACGCACGAGCGATGCGGTTCCGGCCGCAGCAAGCCCGTGCTCGCAGAGCAAGTTTCGATACCACCACTCGCCTCATCCGCTCACTTATCGAGACGGCAGGCGGGTGAAGCTGCTTTCGATCGAGCAACAATCATGCCAGCAAAAACAGGAGCTTCGCCGAGACTTGTCGCCTGCCCGTGGGCTGCCCCAGGTATGGGCATTTGCTTTCCCAATCAGTCGGCAGCGCCGCTCCCATCGGCCGCGCAGCAGGGCTGCCGGCGAACGCCTCAGGGGCTGGGGCCGGGGGACGGACGCCGGCGCGGCATTTGCTTGCCGCACGCACCGAGCAAACTCTCCGTGCTCGGACGCGCACCACGGCAACTCGGTTGTCGGGGATGGCTTGCTAACTCTGAGGACAAGGACGATGAATAGCACACTGACCGGCCCGGACCTGGGGACGGGGACGAGCCTGCCAGGCATGTCCAGCGACCCGTTCCGCCACGACCTGTGCTCGGACGAGCGGCTGGAGCACGTTGCCCATCGCCTGGCGCACAGCGGCGCCGGCGTGTCGAGCAAGACGTCGTCCGCCTTTTTTCGCGCCCTCGGGCGGATCGACCGGGAGCTGCAGAAGGCGCGGACGACCCTGTCACGGCTGACCCGCACCCCCGAACCGCTCAGCCAGGACAGCCAGTGGTTCCTCGACAACTGGCACATCATTCAGGAATCGGTGCGCGAGGTGTGGACTGACCTGCCGCGGAGCTACTATCGGAAGTTGCCTGCGCAACCCGTCGGCCCGTATGCCGGCTGGCCCCGGACGTTCGAGCTGGCCGCGGTGCTGGTGGCTCACACCGATAGCGTGCTGGTGACGTCGCAAATTCATCGGTTCGTCCACGCCTATCAGGAAGCCTACCCGCTGACGATTGGCGAACTGTGGGCAGTGCCGACCATGTTGCGCGTTGCCTTGCTGGAAAACCTGCGACGACTCGCGCAGCGGACCGTCCGCGCTCATCTGGACCGAGCGCGGGCCGAGGCGTGGGTCGCGTCGGGCGGGCGGGCCTTCGCCCTCCCGGACGCGCCGTCGGACGACTTCGTGGTCGGGCTGACCCAGTCGGTCCGCGATGCCGCCGACAGCGGGCTGGTCGGCCGCTTGCGCGACTGGACGGTGGGCCGGGGCATCGACGTGGACGCCATCCAGCGGCGCGAACGGCAGCGGCTGGCCTCCGACCAGGTGTCGATCGGTAACTGCGTCACCAGTCTGCGGCTACTGCGAGCGCTCGACTGGAAGGAATTCTTCGAGCAGGCAAGCGCCGTCGAACTGGTGCTACGGACCGATCCGGGCAGAGTGTACCCAGGTCAGGACTTCGCCACGCGCGATGCTTGCCGGCAAGTCATCGAGCAGCTGGCCCGTGGGTCGAAGCACACCGAGGTCGAGCTGGCCGAAAAGGTGGTCGAACGGGCGGCCTCGGCCGTCGGCGATCCACGTCGCGGCCAGGTCAGTTACTGGCTGCTCGATGCCGGTCTGGACGAGATGGAGGCAGCCGTTGGCTACCGGCCCGCGTGGGGCGACGGGTGGCGGCAAGCGCTGCGGCGCCGACCCAACCTGGTCTACTTCGGCACGCTTGGGACATTGACGCTGGCCCTGGTCGCCGTGCTGCTGTTCTTGCTCCCGCCGCTGCCGCAGGGAGTTCTGGCGGCGGTGGTGGCATTGGCGCTGCTGCCGCTGTCGGAGATGGCGCTGGCGCTGGTCAACACGCTGATCTCCCATCTGCTCAAACCGCGCGTGCTGCCGCGCATGGACTTTCGCCAGGGCATCCCGGCAGACCACGCCACGTTCGTCGTCGTCCCGTGCATGCTCACTCGGCCAGAAGTGATTCGCGGGCTGGTCGAGCGGCTGGAGTTGCACTACCTGGCCAACCCCGACCCCAACCTGCGGTTCGCGTTGCTGAGTGACTTCGCCGACGCGGCCCACGAGACACTCCCCACCGACGAACCGTTGTTGCGGCAGGCGCAGGACCTGATCGCCGGGTTGAACGCCCGCCACGCCGCCGGCAAGCCGCCCCAGTTCTACCTGTTCCACCGCCGCCGCCGCTACGACCCGTCGGAAGGGTGCTGGATGGGATGGGAACGCAAGCGCGGCAAGCTGACCGAGTTCAACCGACTGATCCGGAACCCGGCTGACCCAACGCTCAGCTATTTGCCGGTCGACCTGTCCGGCTTGCCACCTATTGAGTATGTCATTACTCTTGACGCCGACACGGTGCTGCCGCGCGAGGCGGCGGCGCGGATGATCGGCACCATCGCCCACCCGCTCAACGCGCCGGTGCTGGCCGCCGACCGGCGGACCGTGGTGGCCGGCTATGGGGTGCTGCAACCGCGGGTGACGTTCCTGTACCAGTCCGGGCTGCAATCGTGGTTCGCCTGGCTGTTCGCCGGGTCGGCCGGCCTCGACCCGTACTCGCTGGCCGCTTCCGACCCCTACATGGACCTGTTCGACAAGGGGTCGTTCACCGGCAAGGGGCTGTACCACCTCGACGCCTTCGAGGCGGTCACCGGCGAGGCGTTCCCCGAGAACCACATCCTCAGTCACGACCTGATCGAAGGTAACTTCGCCCGCTGCGGGCTGGTGACCGATGTCGAGGTGTACGACGGCTTCCCGGCCAAGTACCACGCCTATGCCCGGCGCGAGCACCGCTGGATTCGCGGCGACTGGCAACTGCTGCCGTGGTTGCTGCCCACGGTGCCGACTCGCGCCGGTGCGCGGCGTCCCAATGTGCTGGGGCTACTGGAACGGTGGAAGGTGGCCGACAACCTGCGGCGAAGCCTGGTGCCGCCGGCGCTGGTCCTCGGCCTGGCGCTGGGCTGGCTGATGCTGCCGGTGTCGCCGCTGGCGGTGTCGCTGTTCGCACTGGCCGTTCTCGCCACGCCGCTGGTGATCCAGATTGCTCACACACTCCAGGCGGCGCTAACCGGGATGCCGCCGCGGGCGCTGGTGCGGCAGGCGCACCTGTCGGTCGGCAACACCGCCGGGCAAATCGTGCTGACGGCGTGCTTTCTGGCCAGCCAGGCAGCCGCATCGGTCGACGCGATTCTGCGCACCTTGTGGCGGTTGTGCGTAAGCCGCCGGCATCTGCTGGAGTGGGAAACCGCCGCGGCGACGGAGACGCGATTGGGCAACGGCCCGGCGGCGTTCTTCGCGCAGATGTGGCCCGGAACCGCACTGGCCGTCCTGGTGGCCGCCACGCTGGCCTGCCTGCGGCCCGAGGCGCTGGCCGGTGCGGCGCCGTGGCTGCTGGCCTGGGCAATCTCGCCGCTGATCGCCTGGCTAATCAGTCTGCCGTCGCGGCCGCGCTCCGTCCCGGTGACGGCAGAGGAGCGGCGGGCGCTTCGCCGGCTGGCTCGCAAGACCTGGCTGTTCTTCGAACGGTTCGTCGGAGCGCAGGACAACGGCTTGCCGCCGGACAACTATCAGGAGGTCCCCGGTGCCAAGGTGGCGCATCGAACGTCGCCGACCAATATCGGGCTGTACCTGACGTCCACGCTGGCCGCGCACGACCTGGGGTATCTCCCCCTGTCGCGCGTGGCCGATCGCCTGGAGATGACGTTCGACACCCTCGACCGGCTGGAAAAGTACCGCGGCCACCTGCTCAACTGGTACGACACCGAGTCGCTGCGACCGCTGCCGCCAGCCTATGTGTCGACGGTTGACAGCGGCAACTTTCTCGGCTGCCTGCTCACCCTCGAACACGGGCTGCTGGAGAAGCTCCGTGAGCCAATCCCAGCGCCGGCTTTGCTGGGCGGACTGGCCGACACGCTGGCGCTGGTCGAGGAGCATGCTCGCGTCCCGTCACGCCTGGACTGGTTGCTGGAAGAGGTCGCCGCCGTTCGTGCGGCGATTAGCGTCACCCCCAACGGCTTGCCCGACTGGTTCTCGCTGCTGGACGCACTGGACAAACGGGTCGCCGGGTGGAAGGAACGACTCGACCAGGCCGACCCGCAGACGATGGTTGCGCAGTGGGTTACCCGCCTTGGCGAACTGATCGCATCAACGCGGCAGGAGATCGACGCCCTCTATCCGTGGTTTGCCGCCGTCGGACCGCGGCAGGTGGCAGACCTGGCGGCGGGGGTGGACGAGGAGGCTCGCGCGCTGCTCACCCAGCCATCTTCGCTTGCCGACTGGGAAAAGCAGGCCGACACGGTGCGAGCGCGGCTGGCCAGGCGCCCGGACGCGGCCAGCGGCAAACTTGTCGCCGCCCTGGACGCCGCGACAGCGAGCGGACTTGCCGGGCGGCTGCGCGGGCTGGCGAAACGGGCCGCGGCGCTGGCCGGCGGGATGGACTTCCGATTCCTCTACAACCGCGATCGCGACCTGTTCGCCATTGGCTTCCATGTGCCGCTGGAGCGGCTGGACAATGCGCACTACGACCTGCTGGCGTCCGAGGCGTGCCTGACCAGTTTTCTGATGGTAGCGTGTGGCCAGGCGCCGCGCAAGCACTGGCTGCAACTGGACCGGCCAACGATCAGCGTCCGGGGCCAGTTGGGGCTGCTGTCGTGGGGCGGCACCATGTTCGAGTACCTCATGCCGCGGCTGTTCCTGCCGGTGGTGCCGGGCACCTTGCTCGACACCATGCACCGGACAGCGGTGCGGCGGCAGATGCAGTACGGCCGCGAGACGGGGACGCCGTGGGGCGTGTCGGAATCGGCGTACCTGCGGTTCGACGGCGATCAGAATTACCAGTACCAGGCGTTTGGGGTGCCGGGACTGGGGTTGAAGCGCGGGCTGGGCAACGAACTGGTGGTGGCGCCGTATGCCTGTGCGATGGCGGTGCCGGTGGAACCGCGGGCGGCGTTGACCAACCTGGCCCGGCTGGCGGCCGTCGGCGCCGAGGGGCCTTACGGTCTGTATGAGGCGATCGACTACACGCCGGAGCGCCTGTCCCCCGGAAAGCAGTATCAGGTTATTCAATCCTACATGGCGCACCACCAGGGTATGTCGCTCCTGGCGGTGACCAACCGGCTGCTGGGCGACCCGATGGCGCGGCGGCTGCGGCAGGTGGCGATGGTGCGGGCGGTCGAGACGCTGCTGCACGAGCGAGCGCCCTATGAGGCGCCGCTGGCGCCGGTGGAAAAGCGGCCAGAGGGACCGTTGCCGGGCGCCGAGGAGGCGCCGGCGGTGGTTCGCCGCATCACCGCCCCGGACACCCTGTCGCCCCGGCCACACTTTTTGTCCAACAGCAGCTACACGGTGATGGTGACCAATGCCGGCGGCGGATACAGCCGGTGGCGCGACCTGGACGTCACCCGCTGGCGGCTCGACCCGACCAACGATCCGGCCGGCCAGTTCGTCTATATTCGCGACCTGACCAACAAGACGGCGTGGTCGCTGCCACACGTCCCGCTTCGCCGTCCGCCGTCGGCCTACGAGGTGCTGTTCTCCATCGACAAGGCCGAGTTCCGCCGCCGCGACGGGGCGATCGAGACGGTGACCGAGATCGTCGTCTCGCCGGAGAAGGACGTCGAGGTGCGGCGGATCAAGGCGACCAATCACGGCACCCGCGCCGTCGAGCTGGAGTTCATCAGCTACCTGGAGCCGGTGCTGCTGCCGCACGCGGCCGACCTGGCCCATCCGGCGTTTGGCAAGCTGTTTCTCGAAACCGAGTGGCTGCCCGGATCGACCGGACTGCTGTGCCGCCGCCGGCCCCGTTCGACCGAGCAGAAGGCGGTGTGGGCGATCCACGTCCTCGCCACTGACCGGCCTGGCCACGTTCGCTACGAGACTGACCGCAACCGCTTCCTTGGCCGGCGGCGCTCGCACGTCGACCCAGCCGCGCTGGGGCCGGACGCCGCCGGTCGCAACGGCACCAGTGGGCCGGTACTCGATCCGGTGCTGTCGATCCGCTACCGGGTGCGTATCGAGCCATCGAGTAGCATCTTACTCGCCTACTCGACCGGCGCTGCCGGCAACCGCGCCGAGGCGCTGCGGCTGGCCGAACAGTACCACAACCTGGCCGCCGTCAACCGCACCTTCGACCTGGCGTGGGCGCATGGCCAGGTGGCGCTGCAGCAGCTGGGGATCGACGCCCGCCAGGCGCACGTCTTCCAGCGTCTGGCGGGCTACTGCCTCTTCCCCACCCCGGCGCTGCGCAGCCCGGATGCCTCGCACTGCGCCAACCGGCTTGGCCAGCAGGGGCTGTGGCCGATGGGCATCTCCGGTGACTACCCGATTATCCTGGTGCGGCTGGAGAAGGTGGAAGGGGTCGAACTGCTCCGCGATCTGGTGATGGCCCAGCGCTACCTGCGCAGTCAGGGGCTGATCCTCGACGTGGTCATCCTCGACGAGACGCCGACCGGCTATCGCGACGACCTCCGCGCTCGCATGAGCGAACTGAGCCTGGCGATCCCCGGCGGGCAAGCCGGCGAGCGGACGCCCCATCTGTTTCTGCTCAAGAACGACCAGATCGGCGATCAGGACCGCACGCTCTTGCTGGCGTCCGCCCGCGTCATCCTTACCGGGTCGGAGCGGTTGTCCGAGCAGGTCAATGTGCTCGATCCGGGCCGCCCCCTGCCGCCCCGGCTGCGGCCAGTCCGCGCCGCGGCGACCCAGAAACCGGCGACACTGCTCCACGGCGAGGGGCAGGAGGAGTTACAGTTTGACAATACCTTCGGCGGGTTCAGCCAGGATGGCCGGGAGTACGTCCTCCGTGCCGGCGCCATCCCACCGGCGCCGTGGGTCAACGTGATCGCCAACCCGACCTTCGGCACCCTGGTGAGCGACGCCGGCTCCGGGTTCACCTGGGCGGTGAATAGCCAGCTGAACCGGATCACGCCGTGGAGTAACGACCCGGTGCTCGACCCGCCGTGTGAGGTGATCTACCTGCGCGACGACGACACCGGCGAGTGGTGGAACCCGACACCGCTCCCCGCCGGCGGGCCGACCGAGGTGCGGCATGGCCAGGGGCTGACCCGCTTCCTCCAGCGGCGTGGCACCCTGACGACGGAGCTGACCGTCTTCGTCGGCATGAAGGATCCGGTCAAGTTTTACCGATTGAGGATCCGCAATCAGGGGAATGCGCGGCGGCTGTCGCTGGCGTTCCTCGTCGAGCTGATCCTCGGCACCACTACCGAGCTGTCGGCCGAGCACCTGGTGCTGGAGGAAGACCCGGCGACGGGAGCGTTGTTTGCCCGCAACTGCTGGCAGCCGGAGTTTGGCGAGCGGGTGACGTTCATCGACGTCACGCGCCGGCCGCGCACGCTGTCGGGCGACCGCGGCGAGTTCCTCGGCCCGCTCGGTAGCATTCGGACGCCGGAGGCAATGCGGCGGACGGCCCTGTCCGGCCGCACCACCCATGCCGTCGACCCGTGCGCCGCGCTGATGGTGCCGATGGAGGTGGCCGAGGACGGGCAGGAGGACGTGGTATTCCTGATCGGCCAGGCCGAGGACCGCACCGCAGCCCGCCAGCTGGTGGCGAAATACGCCATCGTTCAGGCCGCCGACGCCGCATTGGACGAGGTGGTCCGCACCTGGGACGTCATGCTCGGGACGATCCAGGTCCGCACCTCCGACCCGGCTCTCGACCTGCTGGTCAATCGCTGGCTGCTCTACCAGGTGCTCAGCTGCCGGCTGTGGGGCCGCTCGGCGTTCTACCAGTCGGGCGGCGCCTACGGCTTCCGCGACCAGCTGCAAGACGTGATGGCGCTGGTCTACGCCCGGCCGGACGAGGCGCGCGCCCAGATCCTCCGCGCCGCCGCTCGCCAGTTCAGCGAGGGCGACGTGCAGCACTGGTGGCATCCGCCGGTCGGCCGCGGCGTGCGCACGCGCATCAGCGACGACTACCTGTTCCTGCCGTTCGTGGTCGCGTTCTACGTCCGCGTCACCGGCGACAGCGAGCTGCTCGACGTGCCGGTGACGTTCCTCCGCGCACCGCGGCTGGCCGAGGGCGAACATGAGATGTACGGGTTGCCCGAGGTGACCAACGAGGCGGCGCCGATTTACGAGCACTGCAAACGGGCGCTCGACCTCGGCTGGCGGCTCGGTAGCCACGGACTGCCACTGATGGGCTGCGGCGACTGGAACGACGGCATGAACCGGGTCGGCGCCGCCGGGCGCGGCGAGAGCGTGTGGGTCGGCTGGTTCCTGGCGGCGTGTCTGCACGACTTCGGGCAGCTGGCCACGCAGCGCGGCGATCAGCCGCTCGCCGCCGAGTACGCCCGCCGCCGCGAGCAGCTACGGCAGGCACTGGAGAACTACGCCTGGGACGGCCGCTGGTATCGCCGCGCCTACTTCGACGACGGCACCCCCCTCGGCTCGGCGACCAACGAGGAATGCCAGATCGACAATATCGCCCAGTCGTGGGCGGTGCTGAGCGGAGTGGCCAACCCGGAGCGGGCGGCGACCGCTCTGGACGCGGCGGTCGAATCACTGGTGCGGGCGAACGAGCGGCTCATTTTGCTGTTCACCCCGCCGTTCGACCGCACCCCGCTCGACCCCGGTTACATCAAGGGGTATGTGCCGGGGATTCGTGAAAATGGCGGCCAGTACACCCATGCGGCGGTGTGGCTGGTGCAGGCGCTGGCGCGCGTCGGCTGGGGCGACGAGGCGCTGACCACGTTCGACCTGCTCAACCCGATCCGCCACGCCGACACCGCCGACAAGGCGGCGGTGTACCGCATCGAGCCTTACGTGGCGGCCGGCGACATCTACGGCTGGCCGCCGCACGTCGGCCGCGGCGGGTGGAGCTGGTACACCGGGTCGGCGGCGTGGTTGTACCGGGCGGCGGTGGAAGACCTGCTCGGGTTCCGCAAAATCGGCACCACGCTGCGCATCACCCCGTGCCTGCCTGCCGGCTGGCCGGCGTATGAAATCGCCTACCGGCACGGAACCACCCCTTACCGGATTCGCGTCGAGCCGGCTGGCGAGGGAGAGCCATTGAGTGCCTTCACCCTCGACGGGCAGCCGGTGGACGGCGACATCCCGCTCGCCGATGACGGCAGGCCGCACGCGGTCACGGTCCGCTGGCGGGCCAAAGACGGCAACAAGGATCGGGTTACGGGTTAACTGTTTCTGGCGTTCGGCGCGGGATGTGCAACGATTCCGTGCGGACGGGTTGCCTGCGAAGGAATCACGACCCGCCGGCCGCCGTGCACGGTTCTGGCCGGACGGATTGGGCGAAACGGTTCCTTCGACCGGGCACTCGGGTGCCGCGTGTCGCCCCGTGGAGGCCGCCGGAAGCACGTCTGCCGGTGGCAGTGGACGGTACGCGCCCCACAGGATCAGCGAGACCAGGAAAAGGAGCGACACCATGCGAAGTACGCTGTTTCGGGCCGATGTTGGAGGAGATGCGGTGGCAGGACCTCACAGTACCACCGCCTCGCTCGACGGCGAGGGGGAAGTGTTCTACGGCGATGTGGAATGCCTGGTGACGGACGCCCGCAGTCTGATGCGGCCGGCCGACGTGGTGGAGGAGCGACTGGTCGGTCTGATGCGGGGCGGCCCCCTGCTGGTCAGCCAGGTACAGCACCCCAGCCGGTCGCGCTACGGGCCGCGTTGAGCCATCGGCTCCATCGCCCGTCGCACCGCCGTGGTCGCTCTCTCTCCCGTCTGGACCGCGGCGCAGCCCGTGCCCACAACCGGAGCCAGATGGCGCCCCGACCCCGGGACCACGTCCCGGTGGTGAGCTGAAGCCCGAGCAGTGAACCTGTGCCGAGACAAGAATCAACCCCAGCGCGGCCGACCGTGCCCTCCGCCCGGAGGGTGGTCGGCCGTTTTTGCTGGGGAAAGGACTTGACGGCCGAGTGGGAAATAAGGATATTAAGACCCTGTTGGCCTATTTGTGCATCCCTCTCCCAGGAGTGTGCCCATGCCACACGAACAACAACCTCGTTACGGCCGCCTGTGGCTCGCCTTTGCCGTGGTTGTGCTGGCGTCGTTCACCGTGCTCAGCTTCCTCGGCTATCGGATCGCCACCGAGGCGCCGCCGATTCCGACCGCCTTCCGCACTCCCGACGGAACCACGCTGGCTGATCACGACACCATTCAGACCGGGCAGAATGTCTGGCAGTCGCTCGGCGGAATGGAGATGGGGTCGGTGTGGGGCCACGGCGCCTACGTCGCCCCGGACTGGTCGGCCGACTGGCTGCATCGCGAACTGGTGTTCATCCTTGATCGCTGGGCCAGGCAGGAGGGCGGCGCAGCGGCGGGCGGCGCGGGCGTGCGGCTCGACGGCGACGTGCCGGTCAGCGACGCTTACGAGGCGCTGTCGCCGGAGCGGAAGGCGGCGCTGCAGGGGCGGCTGAAGGCGCTGATTCGCACCAACACCTACGATCCGAAGACCGGGGTGGTGACCATCGACCCGGTGCGTGCGGAGGCGTTCCGGGCGATTTCTGCCTACTACGCCGACGTATTCAGCAAGGGGCGGTCGGAGTACGCCATCCCGGCCGGGACGCTGACCGACCCGGAGCGGATGCGCGCGTTCAACGCCTTCCTGTTCTGGACCTCGTGGGCGTGTGCCACCAATCGGCCAAACCTGGACGTGAGCTACACGCAGAACTGGCCGCACGAACCGCTGATCGACAACCGGCCGACTGGCGAGGCGGTGATCTGGAGTGTGCTCAGCTTCGTCCTGCTGCTGGCCGGCGTTGGCGGCATGGTGTGGTACATGGGGTCGCTGCCGCGCGGGGAGGAGGACATCAGCGGGGTGCCGGCCCACGACCCGCTGCTCGGCTACGCGCCGACGCCATCGCAGAAGGCGACGCTCAAGTATTTCTTCGTCGTCGGCGCGCTGCTGGTGACTCAGATCACTCTCGGCGTGGTGACGGCGCACTACGGAGTGGAGGGGTCGGGGTTCTACGGCATTCCGCTCGACCGCTACCTGCCGTACACGGTGACGCGGACGTGGCACCTGCAGCTGGGCATCTTCTGGATTGCGACGGCGTGGCTGGCGACCGGGCTGTACGTCGCCCCGGCGGTGGGCGGGCGGGAGCCGAAGTACCAGCAGCTCGGGGTGAACGTGCTGTTCGCCGCGCTGGTGTTCATCGTTGCCGGGTCGATGGCCGGGGAGTGGCTGAGCGTACAGCAGAAGCTGGACGGCGACCTGTGGTTCTGGATCGGCCACCAGGGCTACGAGTACGTCGACCTCGGCCGGGTGTGGCAGCTGTTGCTGCTGGTCGGCCTGTTCCTGTGGCTGTTCCTGATGGGCCGGGCGCTGTGGCCGGCACTGACACGGCCGAGTGAGCATCGCTCGCTGCTGGCGCTGTTCCTGATCAGCAGCCTGGCGATCGCCGGGTTCTACGCCGCCGGGCTGGGAATCTGGAAGCACACCCATCTGGCGATGGCGGAGTACTGGCGGTGGTGGGTGGTCCACCTGTGGGTGGAAGGGTTCTTCGAGGTGTTCGCCACGGTGGTGATCGCCTTCCTGTTCAGCCGGCTGCAGCTGATTCGCACCAGTACGGCGACGGCGGCGGCGCTGTTCTCCACCTGCGTGTTCTTGTCGGGCGGGATCATCGGCACGGCGCACCACCTGTACTTCTCCGGCACGCCGGCGTCGGTGATGGCGCTGGGGGCGGTGTTCAGCGCGCTGGAGGTGGTGCCGCTGGTGCTGATCGGGTTCGAGGCGTGGGAGAACCTGCGGCTGACGCGGGTCCGCGAGTGGGTCGGCGGCTATCGCTGGGCGCTGTACTTTTTCGTCGCCGTGGCGTTCTGGAACTTCCTCGGCGCCGGCCTGTTCGGGTTCATGATCAACCCGCCGGTCGCCCTGTACTACATGCAGGGGCTGAACACGACGCCGGTCCACGGACACACGGCGCTGTTCGGGGTGTACGGGATGCTCGGGCTGGGGCTGATGCTGTTCTGCCTGCGCGGACTGATGCCCGGCAAGGAATGGAAGACCGGCGCGATCAACTTCAGCTTCTGGGCGATCAACCTCGGCCTGGTGCTGATGGTGCTGCTCAGCCTGCTGCCGGTCGGCCTGCTGCAGACGTGGGCGGCGGTGGAGCACGGCACCTGGTTCGCCCGCAGCGCCAAGTTCCTGCAGAGCGGGCCGGGCGAACACGAAGGCTTCATGCAGACCCTCCGCTGGCTGCGAGCGCCCGGCGACACGCTGTTCGCCATCGGCATCCTGGCGATGGGCTGGTTCAAGCTCGGCCTGCTGACCGGCCACTCGTTCCGCAAGGACGGGCAGCAGGTCGACGCCGGCCAGCTGACCCACAAGCGCGAGACGGAGGTGGGCGTCCCGTCCTGACGAGTCGTGTCCGGACCCGAATCGTGCCTTCATCGACGAACCCGCCACCCGGCGGGTTCGTCCATTTTTCACGCGACAGCTAGCGGTTACTCGGTGTAGGATAGTTCCACCTGCCGGAAACCTCACCGCCGCTGCGAGCTACCCCTCATGGGCACAACGCTACCTCGCCTGGTGATCCTCGGCGCGATCGTGGCGGCGGTCCCCGCCGCGCGAGCAGCCGACGCCACCTTCTTCGAGACGAAAATCCGCCCGGTGCTCGTCGAGCACTGCCTCAAATGCCACACCACCGGCGGCAAGGCGAAAGGCGGGCTGGTGGTTGACACTCGCGCCGGGCTGCTCAAGGGCGGCGAGCTGGGGCCGGCGGTGGTGCCCGGGAAACCGGCGGCGAGCCTGCTGCTCAAGGCGATGCGCTACAGCGACGAGTCGCTGCGCATGCCGCCGAAGGCGAAGCTGCCCGACGCCGTGCTGGCCGACTTCGAGCGGTGGATCGCCGACGGCGCAGTCGATCCGCGCGGCGAGAAAAACCCACCGAAGGCCGAGGCCGACGCCGCCAAGTCACACTGGGCGTTTCGGCCGATCGTTCGCCCCGCCATCCCGCTGGTGCGCGATGCTCGCTGGCCGCGGACGACGGTCGACCGCTTCCTGCTAGCACGGCTGGAGGCCAAAGGGCTGACGCCGTCACCCGAGGCGGATCGGCGGACACTGATTCGCCGCGTCACCCTCGACGTCACCGGCCTGCCGCCGACGCCGGAGGAGGTCGAAGGGTTCGTCGCCGACGCCCGTAACGACGCCTATGAACGCCTGGTCGACCGGCTGCTGGCGTCGCCGGCCTACGGCGAGCGCTGGGGCCGGCACTGGCTCGACGTCGCCCGCTACGCCGACACGAAAGACGGCGTGCTGATGTACGGCGACGACCGTGT
>JAXMAU010000056.1:0-39903 GCA_046350215.1 Gemmataceae bacterium
GCAGGCGGCGGCGACGACAGCCGAGGACGGCCTGGTCAAGCGGCACGGCCTGCAGGGGCCGATCGACGACGCCTTCATGGACAGCTTTATGATCGTTCGGCCGACCGGGAAGACGACGGGCGCTGTCGGTGCGTGGGTGGACGCCGAAATGAAGCGGGCGATCCACGAATGGAAGCGGCACTTCCGCGGCGAGCCGCGCGTCAAGGACGACACTGCCGTCACTGACGATGACATCGCCCGGCACCACCTCGTGCTGTGGGGCACGCCAGAGAGTAATACGTTACTCAAAAAGATGCGGCCGCAGCTGCCGTTCCGCTGGTCGCCGGACACGGTCGAGTTCGGCAAGGTGAGCCGCGACGCGGCGACGCACGTCCCGCTGCTGATCTACCCGAATCCGCTCAACCCGCGCCGCTACATCGTCATCAACAGCGGATGTACCTATCGCGAGTACGACTACCTGAACAACGCCCGGCAGGTGCCGAAGCTGCCGGACTATGCCGTCATCGACGTGACGACGCCGCCCTCGGCGCGGTATCCGGGCAAGGTGGTGACGGCCGGGTTCTTCGACGAGCGGTGGCTGCCGCCGCAGTGAGCGCGCAAAAAGAACGCCCGGCGAGGGAGGTCGCCGGGCGTTCGCGTTTCAGGCAGCGAACCCGATTACGGATTCGTCTTCTTGCCCTTGTCCTTGCCCTTGCCGCCCGGCCGGCCAGCCATGATGGTGACGTCGGTGGCCTTGTCGCCGTCAACGTCGACCACGCCGAAGGCGCCCTTGGCCTTGCCCTTGGCGGCCTTCTCGACGAGCGAGGTGGCCTCGGACGGTTCGATCTTGTCCTTCTTGTCCTTGCTGGCAGCCTTGTGGAAGGTGGTGTCGCCGGTGACCTTGAACACCTTCGGCTCGCCTTCCTTCTCGCCCTTCTTGCGGACGGTAATCTTCACTTCCTTGCTGTCCACAGAGGTGATGATCCCGCGGACCGGCTCGGCCAGGACGAAACCGGCGATGGCGACCAGAACGAGCGCAGCGCTGAGGCAACGACGCATGTGCAGACTCCTTGTGTACGAACCATCTTCGAGTCCTCCGGGGGAGATCAGGAGGAGCCAATCCCGAAGTACAGTTCTAAACCGCAATCTAGGCGAAAGGTTTCGGCCCGGCCACGAAGATTTTGGAAATCACCACCCGCCGCCGCGGCCGGTGGCCCCTTTCCGCCGCGGCCGGTTCTGACTACCTTCTCGACGGGAGCTGTCAGCGCGGTGTGGCTGGGATCGGGAGGTGCGCGATGGGGTCGAATGGGGTATTGTGTGCGGGCATTGTTGTCGCCGATCACGTCAGCTCGCCGATCTCGCACCTGCCGGCGGCCGGCGAGCTGGTGCTCGCCGATCAGCTGATCCTGACCATCGGCGGATGCGCCGCCAACGTCGCCGTCGACCTGGTCAGGCTGGGCGTGCCGGCGACCGTCGTCGGCTGCGTCGGCGATGACGTGTTCGGCCGGGTGGTGGCTGACATGCTCCGCGAGCGCCACGTCGACGTGTCCGGCCTGCGCGTGCGGCCCGGCCAGGTGACCAGCCAGACGCTCATCGTCAATGTCAAGGGGCAGGACCGCCGCTTCGTCCACACCTTCGGCGCCAACGCCGACTTCGGCCCCGACGACATTCCCGCCGACACCGACGCGAAGGTGCTCTACCTGGGCGGCTACTTCATCATGGACCGGCTGCGGCCCGAGGCGCTGGCGAAGGCGCTGGCGCGAGCGCAGTCGCGCGGCATTCGCACCGTCCTCGACGTCGTCACCCCCGGCCCGGCTGACTATCTGCCGCGCCTGGAGCCAGTATTGCCTTACGTGGATGTCTTCTTGCCGAACGACCACGAGGCGCAGCTGATCACCGGGCTGACCGACCCGCTGACGCAGGCGGAGCGGTTCCGCGCGATGGGGGCGGGGACAGCGATCATCACCTGCGGCGATCGCGGGTCGGTGCTGGTGACCGACCGGCTGCGGCTACGCGCCGGCACCTATGCCATGCCGTTCGTCGATGGCACCGGCGGCGGCGATGCCTTCGCCGCCGGGTACATGGCCGGCATGCTCCGCGGCTGGGGGCCGGAGGAGTGTTTGCGGATCGGCAGCGCCGTCGGCGCCTCGTGCGTCCGCGCCATCGGCACCACCGCCGGCGTGTTCACCGCCGCCGAGTGTGACGCCTTCTTGAAGGCGAATCGGCTGCCGGTCGAGCGGGTGTGACCGTCACCGTTCGCGCACCGTGAACAGCACCGGCACCTCGCTGCGAAAGCCGAGATCCTGCGTGCCCTGGCCGACGTCGAAGGCGAACGTCGCCTCGCGCTTGCCGGCCTGCCGCGCGGTCAGCCGCAACAGGCGATACTCGACCCGCCGGCCGGTCAGCCGCGCGTCGAACGGCCGATCGTTGACCACGGCGGCCTCGACCCATCGCTCGGCGTCCGGCTTCCCACCGACGACGGCCTGCTCGCTTCGTACCGCCAGCGGGTGCGTCACCCCGCCGTCGTTCGTCACCTTGAGAAGTACCAGCGTCGGCCGGTCGCGCACCAGTTCGGCGACGCGGCCCGCGCGCCGCCTTCGCACGGCTCTCCGGGTTGACCGCCACGCCGAGCAGACAGTGCGCATCGAGTAGCTTCTGCACCGCCTGGATCGCCAGCCGCACACTGTCGGGTTTCTTCTGGTCAAGCAGCGCCCGGACAGCCTTCGCGTCCTCCGCCGGCAGGGGAACGCCGACCGTCTCCAGCGCGGCCAGCAGTCGCACACAGTCCTCGCGAAACGGCCCCCATTCGACGTCGTCGACCAGCGCCATCGGCTGGGCGGCGGACGGGCCGGCGAGGAGCAACAGCACCAGCGGGACGAGCAGCAGCCGTGACATGGGACGACCTCCGGGTGTAAGGACGGCACCGGATAGCATATCCGGCAGCGACCGCGGCGGTGAGGGCGTGGCCGGCGGCGGGCGGTGTGTTATCATCAGGGCAGGCCGTCCCGTCCTGCCGGCGCGAGGTCGTTTGCGGTGCTCACCCACGAAGACGCATTCCTGGCCTCCATCGTCGAGCATCCGGACGACGATGCGCCCCGGCTGATCTTCGCCGACTGGCTCGACGACCACGGCAACGCCGACCGCGCCGAGTTCATCCGCGTGCAGGTCGAGTCGGCGCGCGTGCCGCCGAGCAGTGCCCGCGGCGTCACTCTGCTGCGCCGCGAGGCGGAATTGCGCCAGCGCGGCGAGGACGAGTGGCGGACGCGGCTGCCGCAGCTGGACGGGGTCAGCTGGGAAGGTTTTAGCCGCGGCTTCGTCGAGGCGGTGTTCGTCGAGACGGTCGAGCAGTTCCTGCAGCATGCCGATGCCCTGTTCGCCGCGGCGCCGCTGCGGAGCGTACAGATCGGCACGCTGTCGGCGGCTGATGCGGCGCGGCTGGCGGTGGTCCCCGACCTGGTCCGGCTGCAGGAGCTGAACCTGGGCAACAACCCGACGCTCGGCCGCGACGGGGTGCGCGCCTTGGCTGGCTCGCCGCACCTGGCCAACCTGACGGCGCTGCTGCTGCACTACAACGACCTGGGCGACGACGCCGTCCGCGACCTGGCGCGATCGCCGTACCTGACCAGGCTGGTCGAGCTGTACCTTTCCGGCAATGACCTGGGCGACCCGGCGGCGGTGGCGCTGGCCGGCGCGTTCCCGCGGCTGCGCGACCTCGACCTGCGCGACAACCGCATCGCCGACCCCGGCGTACTGGCGCTGGCCGACGCGCCGGAGCGCCGCGAGCTGACGACACTCTATCTCGTGAATAACACGATCGGCCCGCTCGGCGCTCATGCGCTGGCGGCGTCGCCGCACCTGCCGCACCTGGCCCGGCTCTACCTAAACTACAACCCGGTCGGCGACGAGGGGGCGCTGGCGTTCGCCGACGCTCGCCGTCGCGACGCCCTGCTCGACCTCGATCTGCGCCATTGCCAGGTCCACGACGCCGGCGGATTGGCGCTCGCCCGGTCGCTGTATCTGCCGCGACTGGAACTGCTGTGGTTGAGTGGGAACGGGCTGAGCCGGGACACCCGACGGCTGCTGCGGGCGCGGTTCGGCGCCCGGCTGCGGCTGTGACGGCAGGGGAGGACGGCATGACCGAGGAGGAGTGGCAGAGCGCGACCGACCCCGCCGGCCTGCTCGACTGGCTGGAGCGAGGGTTTCGCTGCGACGGACGCAAGCGGCGGCTGTTCGTCGCCGCCGCCTGCCGGCTGGCGTGGACCGGGCTGCGGCCGGATGTGCAGCGGCTGGTGGAGGCAGCCGAGGACGTGGCTGACGCCCCGCCGTTCGCGCGCGTGCGCCTGGCCGGGAGCGACTTCTACGACGCCCTGCTGGCGCTGCGGCACGAGCGCCTGAGCGGGCTGGAGGAGGAGGTGCGCGGGCTGGCATGCTGGGCGTTCCACGGCGTCGGCCCCGCCGTCACCGTCGCCGCCGCCGTCCGCGGCCTGTGCCCGCCGGTCACGCCGGCGCTGCTGGCCGACCGGGTCCGCGAACTGTTCGGCAACCCGTTCCGCCCGATCCGCCGGGTCGGTGCGCTGCTCCACGCCCGCGTCGCCGCCTGGCCAGCGCACCGCCAGCCGAAGGCGGTGCTGTTCGTCCGCGAGTGGCAGAGTTGGCAGGACGGCACGGTGGTGCGACTGGCTCGCGCCATCCACGCCGAGCGGGCGTACGATCGGCTGCCGATCCTGGCCGACGCCCTGGAGGACGCCGGCTGCACCGACGCGACGATTCTCGACCATTGCCGCCGCCCCGGCGGTCACGTCCGCGGCTGCTGGCTGCTCGATGTGCTGCTCGACCGAACGCAGTAAGCCCGTTTACCGATCCTCTTCAGTGGCGAAGAACCCGTCGCCGAACGGGTCGGGGTTGTCGTCGAACCGCTCCAGGTCGCGGTCGCTCCACCCGAAGTGGTGCGCCAGCTCGTGGATCACCGTCTTGCGGATCTCGATGAGCAGCTCGCGGCGCTCGGGGAAGTCGTCCTCCAACGGCCGCTTGAAGATCACCAGCCGGTGCAGAACGGCGCCGGCGTCGATGGCGTCGCCGGCGTACCCCGACGGTAGCTCCAGCGGGTCGAACAGGCCGTACAGCGTCTCGCCGTCGGCGATCTCCTCGTCGGTCAGCCCGGCCTTCCGCAGCGTCCGCTCGTCCGGCTCGCGTTCCACATCGACGACGACGTTGTCGAGGTACGGCAGGAATTCGTCCGGCAGCGTTTCCATGACGCGGGCGACGATGCGGCCAAACTGGCGAAGGGTCATGCGTTTCATGCCGTCCATGCTGCGCCGCGCCGCCGCCGTTGTCAACCGGGGCCGCCGACCCGACAATGGGAGCAGACGGTTGCGGGCACGGCTGTGCCCCCAGCTGGCAGAGCATGGATTGCATGGGGTGCCATGCCCACGCTTGCGTGGGCATGTGGTGCGAGAACGCATGCGACGACAGGGCCGGTCCGAGCAACGCCGCATGCCCACGCGAGCGTGGGCATGGCACCCAGCGGCACCCATCGGTAGTCTGAAGGCTGACGGTGGGTGACACCTGCACCGTCTTCGCCGGGTGCCGGGTGCCATGCCCACGCTTGCGCGGGCATGGCGAGAACGCATGCGACGACAGGTCCGGTCCGAGCAACGCCGCATGCCTACGCGAGCGTGGGCATGGCACCCAGCGGCCCCCGTTGTTCGCTCGATAGGTGCCTGACCTGCCGACCTCCTCGAATTCCCGCCGGTGGGCCATGACCTCCGACCTCGCCACGCAAACCCGGCTCGTCGAACAGGCGCGGCAGCGGCTCGACCCGCTGTACGCCCAGGTTGGCCGCATCCTCGTCGGCCAGCGGACGCTGGTCGACCGGCTGCTCGTCGGGCTGCTGACCGGCGGACACGTCCTCGTCGAGGGCGTGCCGGGGCTGGCGAAGACGACCGCCATCCGCACCCTCGCCCGATCGCTGCGGTTGGCGTTCAGCGCATCCAGTTCACCCCCGACATGCTGCCGGCCGACGTCATCGGTACGCAGATCTACAACCCGCGCACCGGCGAGTTCTCGGTCAAAAAAGGGCCGATCTTCACCCAGGTGCTGCTGGCCGACGAGATCAACCGCGCCCCCGCCAAGGTGCAGTCGGCGCTGCTGGAGGCGATGCAGGAACGGCAAGTCACCATCGGCGAGACGAGCTATCCGCTCGAAGAGCCGTTCCTGGTGCTGGCGACACAGAACCCGATCGAGCAGGAGGGCACCTATCCGCTGCCCGAGGCGCAGGTCGACCGCTTCATGCTCAAGCTCAAGCTCACCTACCCGACGCGCGACGAAGAGTTGGTCATCCTCGACCGGATGGCGGCGATCGAGCCGGGGCTGTACGTCGAGGCGGTGGTCGAGCCGGGCGAGCTGGCCGAGCTGCGGCGTGTGCTCGACGGCATCTACCTCGACGCGCGGCTCAAGGGCTACATCGTCGACCTGGTTCACGCCACCCGGCGGCCGGCCGACTACGGCCTCGACCTGGGCGGCTACATCGCGCTGGGGGCCAGTCCGCGGGCGACGATCTACCTGGCGCGGGCGGCGCGATGTCAGGCGTTCCTCAGCGGCCGACCGTTCGTCACCCCGCCGGACGTGCAGTCGATCGCCCTGGATGTGCTGCGGCACCGGCTGACGGTGACCTACGAAGCGGAGGCGGAGGAGATCACCAGCGAAACGCTGCTCGACCGCATCCTCGCCCGCGTGCCGGTGCCGTGAGGAGGTCCACCCGATGATCCAGGCGGCGGGAACGTTACTGTATCGCCTCGGCGGCGACGGGCTGGAGGTGCTCCTCGTCCACCCGGCGGGCGCGTACAATCGGCGGTCGCCGTGGGGCATCCCCAAGGGCGTGGTCGACGGCGACGAGTCACTCGAACAGACGGCGCGGCGGGAAACCCGTGAGGAAACCGGGGTCGTGGTCGACGGCCCGCTGGTGCCGCTGGGACACATCGACTACGCCCGCAGCCGCAAGCGGGTGTTCTGCTTCGCCGGGCCGGCGCCGGCCGATGCGGCGCCGCACTGCGCGTCGTGGGAGGTCGACCAGGCGTGCTTCCTGCCGCTGCCGCAGGCGCGGACGGTCATCCACCCGGCCCAGGCAGCGTTCCTCGACCGGCTGGAGGCGCATCTGGCCGACCCGGAACGACCGGACCCGACCCGTACCGACTAGGCCGGCGCCTTCGGCTGCGGGTGCGCCTCCAGCATCCGCACCGCATCGCAAATCAGGGCGGCGCAGTCGTCGATGGCGTAGCGGCTCGAGTTGATCGCCAGGTCGTAGCCGAGCGGGTCGTTGGCGTCCTTGTGGAAATACACCTTGATGAAGCGCGAGCGCTCCTGGTCGACCCGGTCGACCCACTTCTCGGCCTCGGCGTGGCTGATCGCCTGGTCCTTCTGGACCGCCGCCACCCGGAACCCGCGCGGCGCCACCACGCGCACTCGCAACGTCGTCTCCGCCGGCAGCACCTGGGCGCCGCCACGGCCGACGATGACGCAGTGGCCGGCCTTGCCGAGCGTCGCCAGCTGTTCGAGCAGGTGCTTGAGGTACGCTCCCTCGCGGCCGCCCTCGTGCGATCCGAACGAGGTGACCATCTCCTCCAGCCAGCTGGTGGTCCGCTCGTCCAGCCGCTCCAGCAGCCGCTGATGCAGCCCCTTCTCCTCGGCGATGCGGGCCAGCAGTTCGTGGTCGTACACCGGCCAGCCGAGCCGTTCGCCGACCTTGCGGGCGATCTCGACGCCGCGGGCACCGGCCTGCCGGCTGATGGCCACGGTCAGCGGCGGCCCCCCCTTGGTCGGCGGCGGATGTCCCTCGGCGTACCGCTGCAGCCGGGCCAGCGATTCGACGAACCGATCAGACATGGCAAGCGACATGATAACCTCCCGCCAACACCGGCAGCTCGAAGGTACGGCGCCGGAACCCCCATTCTCGGCCGCCAGTAATCGCGTGCTGCAAACGCGATGCCCGAGCGGCATTGCACGCCGGATTCTCGCCCCGTTCGCGGCGGCGCACCGTTCCACGGCCCGCCGCGCGCTTCGCGGGTGAGCGAAACCGGCGCGCCAGTGTGCGAATTCGACACATTCGCGGCGACGACGGCAAGACCTCTGCCGATTCTGTCGGTCGAACTCCCTCGACCAGTCCTGCGGGTCACACCACACGTTCGCCGGTTGACTGGGTGGTCTGGGTAGTCTGGTGGGATTGACCCTGGTTTTGGCGCAGATGACAATCAAGCCACTGGAGGGTGGCTTTGCGGTAAGCGCCAACGGAGCAGGGATGTCGGGGAGTAATACGTGGGGGTATCGTGATGCGACGACTGATGAGTCGAATCGCGGCTTTGACTTGCCTGGTCGCCGTTCTTGGGATCTCACTGGCCTGGGGTCAGGGGAACGAGGGCGACAAGGGCGGCAAGCCGGAACCGGGCAAGCCGGCCGCGCCCGCGGCGGGCGAGGAGCAGGCCAAGCTGCTGGCCGCGCGGCTGGCGACGCTGATGAAGGACCTGGACGCGCTCAAGGGGCTGGACAAGCGCGTCGCCGGCGCCGAGAAGGCGGCCAGGGACGCCGAGGCCCTGCGGCCGCGCGTCGAGGAGCTGGCCAAGCAGCTCGACGCCCTGAAGACAGCGCCGGCCCGGCTCGACAAGATCGACGCCGCCCTGCAAAAGCTGCTGCCGGCGGTGGAGAAGGTCGAGCAAGGTGTGGCCAAGCTGGAAAAGGGCGACGCGGCGCTGACGCCACGGATTGACAAGCTGGAGAAGGCGGGTTCGGCCCTGGAGCCGCGGCTGCAGAAGCTCGAAAAGGGCGTTGCCGACCTGGCCCCGCAGCTGCAGAAGCTGGATAAGGCGGTCGCCGACCTGTCGACGCGCCTGCAGAAGCTGGAAGCGGCCGCCGCCGACCTGGCGCCGCGGCTGATGAAGAGCGAGAAGGGCGCCGCCGACCTGGCGCCGCGGCTGCAGAAGATGGAGGCCGACGGCGCCGCTCTGCGCGACCGTCTCAAGGCGTTGGAAGAGGCCGCCAAGAAGGACCGCGACGAGCGCGAGAAGCGACTCAAGGAGATCGAGGAGAAGCTGAAGTCCAGCTCGTTCGCACCGATGGCACCGATGCACGGCGGGGCGATGCCCGAGATGGCGCCGATGCACGGCGGGGCGATGTACGGCGCTCCGATGGCCGACATGACGCCGCCGGTGGTGAACATGGTGCCGGGCGGCATGGTCGGTCCCGGCTGCTGCGCCATCCTGATGCCGGCGTTCGCCAAGGGCTGCTTCGGCGAGCACTTCCCGGTCCTGACCATGTTCCAGGTGCCGTGCCCGTGCCCGATCCCGGCCTACGCGCCGGGCTGCGTCGGCCCGATGACCGGCGGCCAGGTGATCGACGGCGGGATGATGCCGATGCAGCCGGCCCAGCCGGCGATGCCGGCTCAGCCGCAGCAACAGCAGCAGCAGCCGAAGAAGGAGAAGCCCGGCCCGATGCCGCCGGCTACCCCGGTGTTCCACCAGGTCAGCCTGCGGGCTGATGCCGCGAAGGCGACGGCGGAGGTGCAGGTGGCGGTGGCGCGGAAGGAATCGCGGAACAAGCTGGACGTCCGCGGGCTGACCGAGGCCGACGCCGACCGGCTGTTCTGGAAGGGCTACGACCTGTACTGGCGGGGCAACACGAACACCGCGCTGACGCTGTTCGAGGCGACCGTCGAGCTGGACGCCAAGGACGCCCGTTACTGGTACTACCGGGCGCTGGCCGAGTTCACCCTCGGGCTGACCGCGGCGGCCGAGGCGTCGCTCGCCAAGGCGGTCGACCTGCACACTCGGAATCTGCCGGAACCGCACCTGATCAGCCAGGCGCTCGAGCGGGTGCAAGGGCCGGTGCGGATGAAGTTCCGCGAGGCGCTGGACCAGCGGCGTGCGGCCCGCTGATCGGGCGGACCGCTGTTCCATCCCCTGCGAAGGGCCGGCCCTCGGGCCGGCCCTTTGTCGTTTCCACGCCGGGGGTTGCCGTCGCCCCCGTCGACCCGCATGATA
Source organism: Gemmataceae bacterium (assembly GCA_046350215.1). Lineage (GTDB taxonomy): Bacteria > Planctomycetota > Planctomycetia > Gemmatales > Gemmataceae > JAXMAU01. The sequence continues at coordinate 10,008 of JAXMAU010000056.1, forward strand.
GCGGCACGATTCCCCCGGGGAGGTGCCTGATGATGCGGTCGTGTCTGGTCCTGACGATGCTGCTCGTGTCCGTTCCTGTCGCGGCGGCGGAGGAGAAACCGCCGGTCGTCCCGTTGTGGCCGGGCAAACCGCCGGGCCAGATGGCGGCCACCGGCAAGGAGGCGGACACGACGAAGGAGAAAGACGGCCTGATCGCCGGCCGGCGGCTGATCCGGCTGGGTAACGTGTCCGAGCCGACGATTACCGTCTACAAGCCGACGAAGGCGAAGGACACCGGGGCGGCGGTGGTGGTGTGTCCCGGCGGAGCGTATCACATCCTGGCCCTCGACCTGGAGGGCACCGAGGTGTGCGCGTGGTTGAACTCGCTCGGCATCACTGGGGTGCTGCTGAAGTACCGGGTGCCGCGGCCGAAGCAGGGGGCGCACTACTTGCCGGCGCTGATGGACGCGCAGCGGGCCGTCCGCCTCACCCGCAGCCGGGCGAAGGAGTGGGGGATCAACCCGAACCGGATCGGCATTCTCGGCTTCTCCGCCGGCGGGCACCTGGCGACGATGACGGCGACGAGCTTCGACCGGCCGGCGTATGAGGCGATCGACCAGCACGACGAGGTCAGCCCGCGGCCGGACTTCGCCATCCTGGTCTACCCGGCGTACCTGCAGAACGCGAAGAAGGACGGGCTGGCCGACGAGGTCAAGGTGACGAAGCAGACGCCGCCGGCGTTCATCGCCCACGCCGGCGACGACCCGATCCCGGTGGAGGGTAGCGCCTACCTGTACCTGGCGTTGAAGAAGGTCGGGGTGCCGGCCGACCTGCACATCTTCGAGAGCGGCGGCCACGGCTACGGCCTGCGACCGACCGACAAGCCGGTGACGCACTGGCCGAAGCAGGCTGAGGCCTGGCTGCGGCAGACGGTGCTGAAGAAAGCAGCCAGTAGACAGTAGTCAGTAGAAAGACAGACAACCGCCGCCACGGGCGTCGCCGGCGGCGGTTGTGGCGCTGGGGTGGCCAGTCTCCCGACCATGTCACCAAACCCAGTTCACCAGACGTCCCGCGCCTGGGGACGGCGATCGGAGTGTCGACCTGGCGTGATGCTCACAGGTGCGACGGCAGCGAGAATAGCTGGATCGCCTTGACCAGCACCACGTCCGCCACCAGCACCAGCAGGATCGACCCCACCACCCCGCCGGTGGCGGCGCGGCCGACGCCTTCGGTCCCACCGCCGGCGTGCATCCCCTTCCAGCAGCCGACCAGGCCGATCAGGTAGCCGAACACCACCGTCTTGAGCGTCGCCGGAATGACGTCGTGCAGGTACAGCACACGCAGGCACTCGTTGACGTACTGCCGCCACGTCATGCTGCCGCCCAGCGCCTCGGCGGCGTAGCCGGCCGACAGCGCCAGGTAGGTGATGAACAGCGACAGGATCGGCAGCGCCAGCATGCACGCCGCCAGCCGTGGGACGACCAGCTCGCGGAGCGGCGACAGCCCGAGGACTTCCGGCGCGTCGATCTGCTCGGTCAGCCGCATTGACCCCAGTTCGGCGCCGAGACTCGCCCCCGTGCGGCCGGCGGCGAGCAGTCCGGCGGCGATCGGCGCGAACTCCAGCACCACCGCCAGCGACAGCGCCTGCGGCAAATACTGCACCGCCCCTGGCCCGCCCACCGTCCGCAGCGCCTCGCGCAAATGCATCCACACCACCACGCCGATCGACACGCCGGCGGTGATCCCCAGCGGCAGGGCGCCGAGCAGGATGTGAAACAGCTGAGAAAACAGTTGCCCCGGTCGGCGAAGGACCGACGGGAGCAGCAGCGTCGCCTGAAAGGCGAAATAGGCTGCCTGACCGAGCCGCTCCAGCTGGTCGAGCAGCGGCCAGGAGGGAGGGGCTGATTCGGAGGCGACGGGATCAGGGGGGAGCACGGCAAACGGTCCGCGGGGTGACGATCAGGCGGGCTTCCGTGCGACCCAGGTCCAGTGGCGGCCGGTGGTTTGCTGCACCCCGGCGGGGTCGAAGCCGAGCCGCCCCACCAGTTCGCGTACTTCCGCCAGACTGAGGGCGGCGTGCAGGGAGTCGGCGAACAGCTGACGCTGGTGGTCGTTGGCGCCGGCGGCGTGCAGGTCGACCAGTTCACGAAGCATGCGCTCATCGTCGGGACGAAGCAGGTCACGGACGAACAGCAGCCCGCCCGGCGCCGCCACGCGGCTCATCTCGGCCAGCACGGTGAACGGCTCGGGGATGTGGTGGATGATGCTGTTCGACATCACCGCCCCGAAGCGCGCGTCGGCGTAAGGCAATCGCTTGCCGTCGACCTGATCGAGAGTGATCACCGACGCCAGGCCGGCGTCCTCGACGTTCCGCCGAGCCAGGGCGAGCATGGCGGCGGCGGCGTCGACGGCGACGACCCGCGCCCGCCCGTCGCGGCGACACAACTCGATCGGGATCAGCGCCGTCCCGGTGCCAACGTCGAGGACGCTCCCCTGCCCGTCCCAGGCGGCGAGGAAGTCGTCGACGAAGACGCGATTGACCGTCGAATGGTCCATCGAATCGTAATCACGGGCCTCCAGTTCGGAGTCCATGACTTCCGGTTCGAGGATTCGGGAAAGGTGAGTCATGATTGATCAGACCGGAAGAGCGATTCGCGAGCTGGCGACCGGGCGACAGCCCAGCCGCGACCGCTGCTCGGCCCGCAGCTCGGCCAGCAGGTCGCCGCGAAACGGGAGGTCATCGGTGCCGCGCAAATCCCATTCGCGCAGAACGATGGAGGTGGCCGGGTTCAGTCCGGCGACGCGATGGAGCCAGGTGATGCCGGCGTCGATCGTCAAATGGGCGGTTTCGGGGTGGTTCCAGGCGACGTGCGAGGCGAGACAGCCCATCGGGATGGCGCGCGTGAAGCAGCCGCTGATGAGGTACGGACTCCCTTTTTCCAGCATTTCCACCAGCCGGCTCAGCCCGGCGTCGGAAATGTTGGGCATCCAGACCGATCGCAGTTCGCTCAGGCATTCGGGAGAGAGCATGACCGACTCCTTTGTGAGCAATGGCTGCGGATCTCCATCCTCGGGGGATCGTCCCGGCATGGCCATTATACCTGCCTGCCACCTCGGCGGGAGAAAAATCCCCACCGCGCCGCGGCTGCGCACCGTCGGGAAACAGGTGCATCGGCTGCGGGAGGGCTATCTGGGAGAACGAGCACGCCCGCGAAGCGCGGCGTTCTCAGCCCTTAGCGTACCATCCCGGAAAGGTGCGGCCAAAAGAAAAACCCCGCCGTTACGCGGGTGCGCAGCGGCGGGGCCGGAACAGAGAAGAGGCCGGATTGATGAGGATGAGGGTAATCCGGGCCGGCTGCCGTGTCAACGGGAAATTGTAAATTTTTCATCGTGCCATCAACTCCCTGCGACCGTTGGCCCGCCGACGTGGCGGCCCGCGGTGGACGGGAGGCGTCGCCGGCATATCCTAACCCCATACTCCCCTGCCCTCTCGACGGGCCGATCGCCGAACCTCCTCGGAGCCTGCCGATGCGCTGTTCCTGGCACGGTGTCTTTCCCGCCGCAGTCACCCATTTTCAGGACGATGGGTCGCTTGACCTGCCGGCCACGCTGAAGCACGTCGACGCCATGATCGACGCCGGCATTCACGGGGTGATCATGCTCGGCACGGTGGGCGAAAACTGCTCGCTGGAGTACCAGGAGAAACTGGACGTGGTGCGGGCGACGGTGGAGCACGTCCACAAGCGGGTGCCGGTGCTGTCCGGGGTGGCGGAGACGTCGACCCGTATGGCGTGCCGGTTCGCCGCCGACGCTGGCCGGCTCGGGGTGGATGGCCTGATGGTGCTGCCGGCGATGGTGTACAAGGCCGACGGCCGCGAGGCGATCTCGCACTTCCGCTCGGTCGCCGCCGCCAGCGACCTGCCGATCATGGTCTACAACAACCCGGTGTCCTACGGCGTCGACATCACCCCGGAGATGTTCGCCGACCTGGCCGACGAGCCGAAGTTCGTGTGCATCAAGGAGTCGTCGGAAAACGTCCGCCGGATCACCGACCTGAAGATCCTGTGCGGCGATCGTTACGCGCTGTTTTGCGGCGTCGACGACCTGGTGGTCGAGGCGGTGACGCTCGGCGCCACCGGCTGGGTGTCGGGGCTGGTCAACGCCTTCCCGGCCGAGAACCGGCTGCTGTGGGACCTGCTGATGGCCGGCAAGCACGCCGAGGCGCTCAAGGTGTACCGCTGGTACACGCCGCTGCTGCACCTCGACACCCACGTCAAGCTGGTGCAGTACATCAAGCTGGCGGTGCATGAGTGCGGCTACGGGTCCGACCACGTCCGGCTGCCGCGGCTGCCGCTGGTCGGACACGAGCGCGAGCGGATTCAGGCGATCATCCGCCGCGGCATCGCCAATCGGCCGCAGATTCCCGCCAGGGCGTGACCGGGGCGAACATGGAACGCATCGGCGTCATCGACACGCACACCGGCGGCGAACCGACCCGCGTGGTGGTTGCCGGCGGGCCGGACCTCGGCGACGGGTCGCTCGCGGACAAACGGGAGCGGTTTCGTCGCCACCACGACGGCTTTCGCGCCGCCGTGGTCAACGAGCCGCGCGGCTCCGACGTCCTCGTCGGCGCCCTGCTGCTGCCGCCGGCCGACCCCGCCTGTGTCGCCGGCGTGATCTTCTTCAACAACGTCGGCACCCTGGGCATGTGCGGCCACGGCACCATCGGCGTCGGCGTGGCGCTCGGTCACCTGGGCCGTATCCCCGCCGGCCGGCACCAGCTGGAGACGCCGGTCGGCGTGGTCCCGTTCGACTACGACGGCCGCCATCAGGTGGCGCTCGAAAACGTGCCGAGCCACCGCTACCGGGCGAACGTGGCGGTGCAGGTGGACGGAATTGGCACGCTCCACGGCGACGTCGCCTGGGGCGGCAACTGGTTTTTCCTCGTCCGCGACCACGACGACCGTATCCCGCCGTTGACGCTCCGTCATGTCGAGGCCCTCACCGACCTGACCTGGCGGGTGCGGCAGGCGCTGGTGCGCGATGGGATCACCGGCGCCGACGGCGCCGAGATCGATCATGTTGAGCTGTTCGGCCCGCCCCAGCGGCCGGAGAACAAGAGCCGCAACTTCGTTCTCTGTCCCGGCAAGGCGTATGACCGCTCGCCATGCGGCACCGGCACCAGCGCCAAGCTCGCCTGCCTGGTCGCCGACGGCAAGTTGAAGCCGGGCGAGGTGTGGCGGCAGGAGAGCATTGTCGGCAGCGTGTTCGAGGGCAGCGTGCGGCTCGACGGCGACCGCGTTCTGCCGCGCATCACCGGCACCGCCCACGTCACCGCCGAGGCGACGCTGCTGCTCGACCCGAACGACCCGTTCCGCCTGGGGATTCCACCATGACCGCCGAACGCAACCGGGTCGTCGTGGTCGGCGCCGGCGTCGTCGGCCTGGCGTGCGCCCACTATCTGCGGCAGGCCGGGTGCGCCGTGACGGTGCTCGACCGCGGCGCAGTGGGGCAGGGGTGCTCGCACGCCAACTGCGGCTACGTCTGTCCGAGTCACGTCCTGCCGTTCGCCGGCCCCGGCGTGATCGGCAAGACGCTGGCGACGCTGTTACAGAAGGATTCGCCCTTAACGATCCGCTTTCGCCTCGATCCGGCGCTGTGGTCGTGGATGGTGCGCTTCGCCCTGTGCTGCAACCGGCACCGCATGCTCGACGCCGGCCACGCCATCGCGGCGCTTTTGAACTCGTCGCGCCAGCTCTACGCCGAGTTGGTCGGCTCTGGCGGCATCGAGGCGGAATGGCAGGAGAAGGGGCTGCTGTTCGTCTATCGCACGCCGGCGGAGATGGAGCACTACGCGCACACCAACCGGCTGCTCGCCGAGACGTTCGCCATGCCGGCGCAGCGCTACGACGGCGACGCGGTGAGCGACCTGGAGCCGGCACTGGTGCGCGGACTGGCCGGCGGCTGGCACTACCCCGGCGACGCCCATCTGCGGCCGGATGTGCTGATGACGTCGTGGCACGCGGAGCTGACGCGCCAGGGCGTGACGTTTCACGAACAGCGCGCGCTGGTCGGCCTGGAGACGGCCGGCCGCCGCGTCACCGGCGTGGTCACGCCCCAGGGGACCGTCGCCGCCGATGCCGTCGTCGTCGCCACCGGCGCGTGGACGCCGCAGCTGGCGAAGCACCTCCGCTGCACCGTGCCGATCCAGCCGGGCAAGGGTTACTCGATCACGATGGCGCGGCCGTCGCGCTGCCCGGCCATCCCGATCATCTTCGAGGAAGACCGCGTCGCCGTCACTCCGTTTGCCGGCGGCTACCGGCTCGGCTCGACGATGGAGTTTGGCGGCTACGACGAGACGCTCAACCGCGGCCGGCTGGAGATCCTGCGCCGGGCGGCACGGCAGTATCTGCACGAGCCGGAGGCCGAGCCGGTCACCGAGGAGTGGTGGGGCTGGCGGCCGATGGTGCCCGACGGCAAGCCGATCATCGGCCGACCGCCACGCTTCGACAACCTGGTCGTCGCCGCCGGGCACGGCATGCTCGGCCTGTCGATGGCTCCCGGCACCGGCAAGCTGGCGGCCGAACTGCTCACCGGAGCGACGCCCCACGTCGACCCGTCCCCCTATGCCGTCACGAGGTTCTGAGTAATGGCTTACTGGCAACGAGTGGATGTCGGCCGTGGTCGCCTGCTGGCGGCGGCTGGGGCGGTGCGGGCAGGGGACGGCCGACGACTACGATCGCGCCGCCGGGCTGTACGCGCGGTTCCGCGACAAGGTCGGCCGCACGCGCGTAGAGCCAGACTGGTTCGACAGCGGACGACGGTTCTGGTATCGGGTCGAGCCGACGGGCGCGAACGCGCGCGTTCGTCCTCGTCGACGCCGAGGCGGGCAAACGCGAACCGGCGTTCGACCACGCCCGCGTCGCCGCCGAGCTGAGCCGCCAGACCGGCCGCAAGGTGAGAGCCGACGCCCTGCCGATCGACCGCCTGTCCTTCTCGTCCGACGCCCGCCACGTCCACTTCCGGGCGGAGGGCCGCCGCTGGCGGTTCGACCGCAGCGACGGCACGCTCACTCCGGAGAAAACCGATCCGGAAAAGCCGAAGGAGAAGACCGAGCCGGTGGCGGCGCAGCAGCGGCGGCGCGACGGCGTCGCATCGCCCGACGGCCGGTGGCGGGCGTTCCTGCGCGACCACAATGTGTACCTGCGCGAGGAGAAGACCGGCAACGAGGCACCGCTCAGCCGCGACGGCAAGGCGGACGACGCTTACGGCAGCGTGTGGTGGTCGCCCGATTCACGCCGGCTGGTGGTGCTGCGGACGCGGCCAGGGACGACGCGGCTGGTATACCTGATCGAGTCGTCGCCCAAAGATGGCATCAACCCGAAGCTGCACTCGCAGCACTACCCCAAGCCGGGCGACGCCATCCCGCAGAGCAAGCCGCACCTGTTCGATGTCCAGGCGAGAAAAGAGATCGCCATTGCCGACGAACTGTTTCCGACGCCGTGGTCGATCGATTACCCGCGCTGGGACGTTGACTCGTCGCGCTTCACCTTCCTCTACAACCAGCGCGGCCATCAGGCGCTGCGGCTGATCGCCGTCGACGCGGCGACGGGCAAGGCGACTGCGCTGGTGGACGAGACGAGCAAGACGTTCATCGACTACGGGCACAAGTTCCACCTGCACTGGCTCGAAGGCATGAACGAGCTGGTGTGGATGTCCGAGCGCGACGGGTGGAACCACCTTTATCTCGTCGACGCCCGCACCGGCAAGGTGAAGAACCCGATCACGCGCGGCGAGTGGGTGGTGCGCAAGGTCGACCGGATCGACGAGAAGGCGCGGCAGGTCTATTTCCGCGCCGGCGGCATTCGCCCCGGTCAGGACCCGTATCACGTCCACTTCGCTCGCGTCAACCTTGACGGCACCGGGCTGACGGTGTTGACCGAGGGTGACGGCACGCATGAGGTGACGTGGTCGCCCGACGCGCGCTATTTGGTTGACACCTGGTCGCGCGTCGATCAGGCCCCGGTGACGGAGCTGCGCCGCGGCAGCGACGGCAAGCTCCTCTGCACTCTGGAGCGCGCCGACCTGACGGCGCTGAAGGCCGCCGGCTGGCAGGCGCCGGAGCGGTTCGTCGCCAAGGGACGCGACGGGACCACGGACATTCACGGCGTCATCATCCGGCCGACGACGTTCGACCCGGCGAATAAGTATCCGGTGATCGAGGACATCTACGCCGGACCGCAGAGCGCCTACGTGCCGAAGACGTTTCGCCCGTTCTACGAGATGATGGCGATGGCCGAGCTGGGGTTCATCGTCGTGAAGATCGACGGCATGGGCACGTCGCATCGGTCAAAGGCATTTCACGACGTCTGCTGCAAGAACCTGGCCGACTCGGGGTTCCCCGATCGCATCCTGTGGATGCAGGCGGCGGCGAAGAAGTACCCGTGGATGGACCTGTCGCGCGTCGGCGTCTACGGTGGGTCGGCCGGCGGGCAGAGTTCGACGCGGGCGGTGCTGGCGCACGGCGACTTCTACAAGGTGGCGGTGTCCGACTGCGGCTGCCACGACAACCGCGTCGACAAGATCTGGTGGAACGAGCTGTGGATGGGCTGGCCGATCGGTCCGCACTACGCCGCGCAGTCGAACGCCACCAACGCCCACCGGCTGACCGGCAAGCTGATGCTGGTGGTCGGCGAGCTGGACCGCAATGTCGACCCGGCCTGTACCTTTCAGGTGGTCGATGCGCTCGTCAAGGCGAATAAAGACTTCGACCTGCTGGTGATCCCCGGCGCCGGACACGGCGCCTGCGAGACGCCCTACGGCCGCCGTCGCCGGCAGGACTTCTTCGTCCGGCACCTGCTCGGCGTCGAGCCACGGCGGGCGGCCGGCAGGCACTGATTCAGGAGGTCAGCGATGTCACAACTCACGCTCGCCGACGCGGTCGGCCAGGTGGTGGCGGTGCTGGACGAGGCGTTTTCTCCGCCGCAGCGGTCGTGGAGCTATTTCCTCGACCGGCAGCATGGCGGGCTGTTGCAGATGATGGCCGGGCTGACGGCGGAGGAGGCGTCGCAGCCGGTCGGCGGTAGCTCGGTGGCGGCGCACGCCCACCATGTCGCCTTCGCGCTGGCGGCGTCGAAGGCGTGGCTGGAGGGCCGGCCGGCGCCGCGCGACTGGGAGGCCAGCTGGGTCGTCCACACCGTCGACGCCGACGCCTGGGAGGCGCTGCAGGTGCAGGTTCGCGCCAATTATCTGCACGTTCGGGAGGCGATCGGGCGGCACGCCGCCGACCGGGCCGAGGCGTTCGGCGGCGCTGTCGGTGCCGCGGCGCACGCCGCCTACCACGTCGGCGCCATCCGGCAGAAGCTCGCGGTTCTCCGCGCCGGCTAGCAGGACGTAAGGAGGGCACAGCGTGAGCGGCGGCTGGGAGCGAATCGAAATCGGCGGCAAGCCGGCGGACGTCTACGAACCGGAGGCGCATCGTCCGTCCTTTGGCGTCCTGTTCCTCCACTCGCTTCGCGAGGAGACGCTGGCCGGCAATGCCGTGTACACGGCGCTGTTCGACGAGTTGCGGCTGGCGTGTGTCTGTCCGCACGCGCCGCGGACGTGGTGGACCGACCGCGTCTTACCGTCGTTCGACCCCACCGTCACCGCCGAGCGGCACCTGCTCGACGCCGTATTGCCTTACTTCGCCGCGCGCTGGGGCGTCGCACCGCCGGCCGTCGGACTGCTCGGGGTGAGTGCGGGCGGGCAGGGGGCGCTGCGGCTGGCGTTCCGGCACCCGCGGACCTTCCCCATCGTGGCAGCGGTGGCGCCGCTGCTCGATCACCACGACTGGTACGGCAGCGGCACCAGCCTCGACGAGCTGTACGACAGCAAGGAGCAGTGCCGCCAGGACTCGGCGCTGCTGCACATCCACCCGAGCCACTTCCCGCCACACCTGTTCTTCTGCGTCGACCCGGCGGACGCCCTGTGGTTCCGCGGCAACGATCGCCTGCACGACAAGCTCGCCGCGCTGGGTGTGCCGCACGAGTGCGACCTGACCACCAGCGGCGGCGGGCACACCTGGGACTATTTCAACCGCATGGCTGATCGCGCCGTCCGCTTCGTCGAGGGCGGGCTGCGCGAGATGAGCCGCCGGCTGCTCTGACCACGGCGAGGAGGGGGCGTGAAGGTATCGCTGATGGTGACGTGCCTGGGCGACGTGCTGTTCCCCGACGTGGGCGTGGCGACGGTGCGGCTGCTCCGCCGGCTGGGCGTGTCCGTCGACTTCCCCGCCGCGCAGACGTGCTGTGGTCAGCCGCACTTCAACAGCGGCTACCACGACCACGCCCGCCAGCTGGCCCGGCACACCATCGCCACCTTCGCCGACGACCGGCCGGTGGTCGTCCCGTCCGGGTCGTGTGCGGCGATGGTCAAGAAGGAGTTTGTGGAGCTGTTTCACGACGATCCGACCTGGCACGAGCGCGCCGTCGAGCTGGCGGCGCGGACCCACGAGCTGTCGGCGTTCCTGATCCACGTTCTCGGGGTGGAAGACGTCGGCGCGCGCTTCCCGGCGCGGGCGACTTACCACATGTCGTGTCACCTGCGCGGGCTAAACGTGCTCAGCGAGCCGGAGCGGCTGCTGCGCCGGGTCCGTGAGCTGGAGCTGCTGCCGCTGGAGCGGTTCGACGAGTGCTGCGGCTTCGGCGGCGCGTTCTCGGTCCGCTATCCGGCGATCAGCGGGGCGATGGTGAACGACAAGGCGTCGTTCGTCGAGGCGACGAAGGCCGATGTGGTGATCGCTACCGACGCCGGCTGCCTGATGAACATCGGCGGTTGCCTGCGGCGGCGGAACAGCCCGGTGCGGACGATGCACCTGGCGGAAGTGCTGGAAAAGACATGACCGGACCGTCCGATGCGCGCCGCCGGGAGCGCGCGGCGCTGATGCTGGTGCTGGTGACGGCGCTGTGGGGCATGTCGTTCACCTGGACGCGCAGCTGGCAGCTGGCCGCCGCGGACGGCCCGGTCGACGAGCTGCTCTCCGGCCTCACCCTGATCGCGGTGCGGATGCCGCTGGCGCTACTGCTGCTCGGGCTGTGGCAGCCGCGCGTGGTGCTGCGGCCGACGCGCGCCGAGCACGCCGGCGGCGCGGCGATCGGCGCGGTGTTCTTCGCCGGGTTTGCGCTGCAGACGTGGGGGCTGGCGTACACCACGCCGGCGCTGTCGGCGTTCTTCACCAGCCTGTGCAGCGCCTGGGTGCCGCTGATCGCCCTGGCCGCCTTCCGCGAGCGGGTGGCGCCACTGACGCTGGCCGGCCTGGCGGTCGGGCTGGTCGGCTGCGCGGTGCTGGTCGAGGGCTGGAACGCTGGCCCCGGCGAGCTGATGACGCTGGCCGGCTCGGTGCTGTTCGCCGTCGAACTGCTCATCCTCGACCGGCTCGGCCGGCGGTTGGAGCCGTCGCACCTGACCGCCGGGTTCCTCGGCGCCACCGGGCTGCTGGCCCTCGCCAGCGCGGTGATCGTCGCGGTCCGCGGACCGGGGCTGGCGGCCTGGGGTGAGTGGGCTGGCGGCATGCTGGCGCGGCCCGACATTCTGCGAAGCGTGGCATGCCTGGTGGTACTGCCGACGGTGCTCGGGTTCCACTGGATGAACAGCTATCAGCCGCTGGTGTCGGCGACCCGCGCCGGGCTGATCTACCTGCTGGAGCCGGTGTTCTCGGCGCTGTTCTCGGTGTGGTGGGGCTACGACCCGGTGAGCGGTCCGCTGCTGCTCGGCGGCGGGCTGATCCTGGCCGGCAACCTGCTGGTCGAGCTGCCGCGGCTGCTTACCGCCCGCCGCGCCGCCGGATAGGATGACCCGGCATCACTCCGGGGGCCGAGATGATCGACCACGCGCGCCACGAACACCACGACTTCCTCAACGCCACCGCCAAGGCGCTCGCCGATCCACCGCTGCAGGCGGCGCTCACTCGTCTGACCAGCACGTTGATGGCCGGCAACCGCCGTGGCTTCGCCGCGCTGGCCGACTCCAGCGCGCTCCGCGATCACGCCAAGCGCATTAAAGAGCACACCCTGGCGCACCTCGACCGCTACCTCGAACAGCTGGAGTCAGCCGTGCTGGCGCGGGGCGGACAGGTCCACTGGGCAGCGACGGCGGCCGACGCCGGGCGGATCGTCGTCGAGATCGCGCGTCGCGAAAACTGCCGCCGGGTCGTGAAATCGAAGTCGATGACCTCCGAGGAGATCCATCTGAACCCGACGCTGGAGGCGGCCGGCATCGAGGTGACCGAAACCGACTTCGGCGAGTACATCCTGCAACTGGCCGGCGAACGCCCGTCGCACCTGGTCGCCCCCGCCGTCCATCACACCCGCGAGAGCGTCGCCCGCGTCCTGTCGACCGCCACCGGCCAACCGCTCCCCGATGACCCCGTCTATCTCGCCGGCGTCGGCCGCCGACTGCTCCGCGAGAAGTTCGCCCAGGCCGACATGGGCATCACCGGGGCAAACTTCGCCGTCGCCGAGACCGGCACGGTGGCGCTCGTCACCAACGAGGGGAACGGCCGGCTGACCACCAGCTGCCCGCGCGTCCACGTCGCCATCATGGGGATGGAAAAGGTCATTCCGCGGCTGATCGACCTGCCGGTGTTCCTCAAGCTGCTCGCCCGCGGCGCCACCGGGCAGACGTTGTCGGTCTACACCACCCTCATCACCGGCGCGCGGCGGGCCGGCGAACGCGACGGTGCCGAGTCGTTCCACCTGGTACTGCTCGACAATGGCCGATCGCGGGTGCTCGGCACGCCGTTCCGCGAGAGCCTGCAGTGTATTCGCTGCGGCGCGTGTCTGAACGCCTGCCCGGTCTATCGCCGCATCGGCGGGCACGCCTACGGCGGCACCTACGCCGGGCCGATCGGCAGCATCCTGACGCCGCTGTACGACAGCGTGGCCGACCACCCGCACCTGCCGCATGCCTCGTCGCTGTGCGGCGCCTGCCAGGCCGCCTGTCCGGTGAAGATCAACCTGCCGCAGATGCTGATCGGCCTGCGCGAACTGCAGCAGCACGAAGCGGGCCTGAAGTCGCGCGGCGAACGGCTCGCCTACGGACTGGCGTGCGCGGTGATGCGGCGGCCGTGGCTGTTCCGGCTCGCGGCGCGGGTGGCGCGGCTCGTCCTCCCCCCGTTCGCCCGCGCCGGCTGGCTGCGACGACTGCCCGGCCCCGGCGCCGGCTGGACGCGCGACCGCGACTTCCCGGCGCCCACCCGCCCCAGTTTCCGCGACCGCTGGAACCAATCGGGAGGAAACGTCTGATGGGCAGGGAGATGCGGCAAAAAGCAGCGCGCCGACCTCGGTTGGTGAGAGAATTGCTGGCAAATCGCGCGCTTTTGCCAAACCAGCCCCTTGACGGGGATTTCTGGGATAGATACAGTTGGATGTGATGAAGTGCGCCCGCAATTTCGTGGAACTGAGCCACGAAGCGGACCGTTCGGGGAGTGGATTTACCCGAATGAAGACCCTGACGGGCGGCTCATCCGGCAAAAAGGAGTTTGACCGCCGCGACCCGCATCACTGCTGCCCGCCACCACTGATTCTCGGTTATCAGCCCGTCGCAACGACGTTCGTGGCTACCGCTCGAACAGGGATAAGCAGACATGGACAGGTTGGTCCACGACGGACCGACCTGGCGTGATCGGGGAACCCGGGTGATAGCGTTCGATCTCCAGGCTCAGGGAAAAGGATAGGCGCCGATGTTGGTACTGTCCAGGAAAAAAAACGAAAGCATCATCATCAACAACGACATCACGGTCACCGTCATCGAGATCCGTGGTGACAAGGTGCGGCTCGGCATCGTCGCGCCCAAGGACGTTCCGGTGCATCGCCAGGAAGTGTACGAGGCGATCCAGCACGATCAGGCCCAGCAGCCCGCCCCCGTCGCCGTCCCCAAGGCGAAGACGCCGGAGACGCCGGTTCGGCCGGTTTGAGTCCGCTTCCCTGCCTTTTCCCTGAGCCTGCGCCGAAGCGATCGGATGCCGCGCGCATTCGATCGCTTTGTGTATTGCCTCGGTACTCGCCTGTTTTTGCGCGTCACGTCGTCACAAAGCGCGCCTGAGGCCGTACCTGGAAGGAGGGCAGGCTCCCGCAGCCGCCGACAACCGCGCATTCAACCATCGGTAAGGTCCGTCCCATGCTTACCCGCCTGGCGAAGCTGTTCTCGGCGCGCGCCCCGCGAACCACCCCTCCGGCCCGGCTGGCCCGGCTGGCTGTCGAGTCGCTGGAGGAGCGGCAGTTGCTCTCGAACACGCCGCTCACTCCTGTCACGGAACAGGAGGTCTACAACTACGGGGCAGACAGAGAGTTCTTCTATCCTTACGGGTATGAACCGCAACGTCTGGCCCGGACAGGGGATACCGCCGGCTGGGACATCTCCGCCACCCTGTTCCGCCAATGGGACGCGCGTCCAGGCGATCCGAGTGATTCGCCCCATTGGTGGGACTCGGACATATTCGCCTTTCATGTCGAGGCCGGCGAGCGGTTCAGGATCGCGATGATAGGTCTGGTCGGGTCGACAGACGCCACAACCGGGATGTGGATTCACGGGAACTGCGAGGCGAGCTGGTGGGACTTCGGAATACCGCCGAATAGTACCTTTGTTATGACCGACGCGAACGCTCCCAATGGACGTTGGTTCCAGGCCTCGCAATCCACGGACATTTTTATCTCGGTCTCCCAGAATGACCCAATCACCGATTCTGGCACCTATCCTTATCAGCTGAAGATTACGCTCGACACGGACGTGCGGGTGTCGGACGCCCGGTTCGATGAGGACGCCCGGGCGGTGTTGTTCGACCGCTCGGCCCTCGGCGGCGCGGGGACTTACAAGGTCAAGGTCTACCAGTCCGCCACCCCGACGTTCGTTCCAACGAATCGTCCGACCCCGCTGGGTGAGCAGACCTTCACCGGCAGCGGCGCCAGCCGCATCGATCTGGGCCGGGAGATCCCGGTCGACCCGCTGCGTCCCTATATCCTGGTCGTCGCCGACCCCGACAACACCGTCAGCGAATCGAACGAGACCAACAACCTCGCCTCCTTCGAGCACCGCATCACGGCGAAGCTGGTCAACGGCAGCCTGATCGTCAACGGCACGACCGCCGGCGACCGGATCATTGTGCGGCGGGACGGTCCCCGGATCAGCGTGCAGGGCGTCCAGATCTTCGACCAGGACTTCAACCGCAATGTGCCGTCCGTCCTGGCCATGCGGGTCACACTCGTCCAGGTCGCCGGCCGGCGCGGCAACGACCTGATCCGCCTGGATCAGGGCACCTTCCCGCTGACGGCGAAGACCCTGGTCGAAGGCGGCGGGGGCGACGACACCCTCTTCGGCGGCCGCGGCATCGACTGGATCTATGGGGGCGGCGGCAACGACGCCCTGCACGGCGGCTTGGGGGATGACTTCCTCTTCGGCGACGAGGGCACCAACGACAAGCTGTTTGGCGACGACGGCAACGACTGGCTCGATGCCGGCTCTGACAGCGAACACGACGTCCATGCCGGGCCTCCGGGCGACAAGGACTGGAACGCCTACCAGTGGGTCAAGGACGGCGCCCGCATGACCGATTACGCCCAGCAGCAGCGCGGCAACTGCTTCTTCCTGGCATCCTTGGGGGCGGTGGCCGAGCGCGGTCGGTTCGACCTGATGAGTCCGGATCGCATCCGCTACAAGGGCGAGTTCACCTACGAGGTGAAGCTGTTCGACGGCGACATCACCGGGGACTGGAAGGACGAGGACGGCAACTGGGCAATCGCCCATCACGGCACCAATCAGTGGGTGTGGGTGACCGTTCGCTTCGACGGCACGGTCGCCGCATCCGACCCCCGCCCGACCGGCCGCAACGAGTTCGGCGAGTTCTGGTTCCTCCTGTACCGCCGGGCTTATCTGAAGTTGACCGGGCTGCTCGACGAGGGCGGGTTTCCCAGTGAGGCGCTCAAGGCCCTGACCGGCCGGGACTCGACCTGGGTGGACAATACGGCCGACGAGGAGTTCTTCTCCAAGTTGGAGACAGCAGTGAATGTGCATCATCGCCCGGTTGTCGCCTGGACGGGTGATGGCGTGGTCAGTCCGAAACTGGTCGGCCCCCATGCCTACATCGTCCTCAGCGTCGAGCGGCGGCGGGGCGAGCCGTTCGCGGTGACGCTGTGGAACCCGCATGGCCGGCGCGAGACGGTCTCCTGGGCGGACTTCCGCAAGAACATGGCGGGCTTCGACCTGCACGACGGCGGCAGCGCGTGAGCAAGTGGCCAGCGCGGTATCGAACCGCGCTGGCCGCTCTCCGCCTAGACGCCCTGAGCCGGCGCCACATTGACGCCGCCGCCGACGGTCCGTTCGCGGGTAAAGTACTCGGTCTTGGCGAACACCGTCAGGATGCTGTTGCCGACCTCGAAGAACAGGCCCTCCTGCTCGTCTTTCGATAGCGCCAGGTCCGGATACCTGGCGCTGATCTCCTCGGCCGTCAGCGCTCGCGTGGCGATCTCGTCGGGCAAGGCGCCGGTCGAGCCGACGTAGAACACCAGCGGCGACACCTTCGCCGTGAACAACTCCTCCGCCGCCGCATCGAGCCGCTTGCCGGCGTCGGTCAGCGCCTTGACGAACGCCGCGCGCTCCGGCTGCTTGCCCTGCGCCCGCGCACGGACCAGCCGCGCCAGGTCCGTAGCGCCGACCCGCTCCAGCACCGCAACCGCCGAACCGTTGGCGGCGACGCCGAGGAAGTCGTCGAACAGCCGCTTCATGAACTCGTCGACCTTCGTCACCTTCGTCCGCGCCGACAGCGTCTTGTGCTTGTAGGCAGCGCCGTCGAGGGTGTCCTCGAACTTCGGCTTGTCGAGCTTCTGGCCCTTCGCCGTCACCTCGTACATCCGTTCGAGGAACTTGTTGGCGGAGTGCAGCTTCGCCAGGTTGAGGATGCGCGCGAGCCGATGTCGATCTTGTAGCTGGTGCGTGTCGACGGTGCCCTCGGAAAGAGCCTGTTTCAGATCGGTGTACTCGGTGGTGGTCGGGAAACCGAGATACAGGCTCTTGCTCAGGTAGTGCCGCTTCAGCTCCTCGACCTGCTCCGGCGTGAAGCGATCGGACTCCTCCTTCAAGCGCCCCACACGCTCGACAGCACCTTCAGCTCGGCCAGCTGCTCGAACACCCCGTCGAGGTTGAGCGACCCCTCGAACGGCGGCACCAGCGGCAGCAGGTCGAGGCGGACCGTGTAGTCGGCGGCCGGGTCGTGGCCGCTCGCCGGTTTGCCGTCGATTTCGAGCACCCCTTCCTTCTGCAGCCGGTCGAACAGTTTGCGATCGCTGATACGCAGCTGGAGCGTGCGGACGTTCAGCTCGCCGTCGGCGACGAGGGTGTAGTTGTTGAACGTCGACAGGTCGTCGAGCCGCACGCCGGCGACCTCCTCGACGGCACCCCCGTCGGCGGTGTGGACCAGTCGCACCTTGCGCGGGATCAGCAGGTTGAGCGAGGCGGTGTTGTGGTTGATGTCGAACGAGCCGACGCGGACGTAGGGGCCGCGCTCGACCAGCTCGGTCTTCAGCCACGGCTCGACCAGCTGGCCGGTGGCGTCGCGGGTGCCCTGGACGCGGCGCAGTCCGCGGCGGACGTAGTTCTGCCGCAGGTGGTCGAAGTTCACCTCGAAGCCGTCCAGGTGATCGCGGAGGATGTCGACCAGCGACAGCAGCGGAATGCGGCGGTTGACCGGCACCTCGTCGGTGATCTCGTGCTCGTTGAGCAGCGCCGGCTGGAACAGCAGCAGGTCGAGGTCCTGTGCCCAGGCGGCCACTTCCAGGTTGGTCAGCGCGCGGGCGTGCCGGTCGAACAGCGTCTTGTCGAAGGTCGACGCCAGGGCGTACTTGGCGGTGTTCAGGTTGCCCTCGGCCAACTGGGCGCGGCCGAATGCCAGCACCGCCTCGCTGGTCTGCGCCACCGGGACGTCGGCGAGCTTGTCGTACTCACCCTTCGACAGCTTGCGGAACTTGTACACGGCCGCGTCGTCCTCGGGACGCAGACCGCGGATGTGCAGCGGGCCGGCGGCGCCGTTGACCTTGCCGGCGGAGTGCGACACGAACACCTGGAAGTCGTACTCGGGCGACAGGGCTTCCTCCAGCGGCGGCACCAACGCCCCACCGAGCAGCCGCGTGGTGTCGGTCAGGGCGTCGTACACTTCGCGGAGGTTCCCGGCCTTGACGCAGGTGCCCGACGCGGCGTTGGCGATCTTCGACAGCAGACGGAAGTCGGAGTAGTCGGAATAGGCGATGGTGTTGACGAAGATCGCCATGTCCTGCCAGCTGCGTGATCAGCCCGTCGATCGCCTTCGCCTCGGCGTTGGCGCTGGGATCGTTGGCGAAGCCGTCGGAGTGCAGGGTGATGGCGGTCAGCTCGTCGGGACGAACCAGCGAGGTGGCCAGCTCGAGCGCCTGCGACATGCAGGTGAGGAAGGTGGCGCGGATCTTCCGCACTTCCTGAAGCTGCCGCGAGTCGCGCTGCATGACCTCGCTGATCGGCGAGCGCTGGAAGTGGACCTGTAAATCGCCCTGGCTGGAGTAGGAGAGCAACGTCACCAGCAGGTCGAAGTTGCGGTACTCCTCCAGCGTGAGCAGCTTGATGAGCGTTTCTTTGAGATCCTCGATCCACGGCGACATCGACCCGGAGCGGTCGAGGACGAGGATGCTGTGGGCGATCGTCTTGGCCTCGGTGGGCTGGGCCGGCCGTTCAATGGCGACGCGGTCGACGAGATAGGTCGCCCGCTCCTTGCCGAGCTGGTCGAACAGGGTGAAGCGCGAGCGAACGTCGGTTCGCAGCGGTGCGGCGGTGCGTGCGGCGGTGGGACGGACGGTGGCGGACGGGGCGGCAGCGGCCCTGGTGCTGGCGGATTTGGGGGCGGAAGTGGTGGTGCGCTTGCGTGCCATGAAGTCGTCTCTCGATAGGTGCGGATACGAACATACTGGCGCGGCGTGGGGCGGCAGGCCGCGAGAAACGGCGTGCAAAGACCCGCCAATTCAGGACATGTCGGACGGGCTGCGGGCATTATGTGTCCCGACAACCGCTCCAGCAAGCACATTCGCTAAAATCCGCAAACCCGGTCCGCTTTGCCTCGTCGTTAGGGGAAGAGAGCAGCGCGGGCGGTAAGTTGGGCGCGAGAACGGGGCTGTGACCTTTGTAACTGCCGTGGTTGCCGTTTGACCGCGCGCCGACACGCTCGCTATACTCGGTAAAGTGGTCGGGCGGAGAATCGCGGGCGAGGGGAAGGACGTCCCCCGCCGGTGCCGCTGCCCGGCACGGGGATGACGCCCCTCCCGACGACTTCGGCCGGAGGTGTGCCTTGTTGCGAACAGCCTCGCCGCGCGATCCCTCGCACTCCGCCTTCCTCGCCTGCGGCGTCGCCGTGGCGGTGCTGCTCGGATTGGCGGCTCCGCCGGTCCCGGCCTCGGAGACGGCCCGGCTCGAACGGTGGCGGCTGAAGGCGCAGGACTACGAACGGCGCGGTGCCTGGGTGGAGGCGTGTCGCTGTTACGACGAGGTGCTTCGCAAGGACCGGCTCAACCCGTCGGCCCGCGAGGGCTACCTCCGCTGCTGCCGCCGCTGGCAGCTGGCGGCTCGTCACCTCGACCCGCTGCACCGTCAGCTGCTCGCCCGCCTGACGCTGCCGCAGGCGCTCGACGCCTACGAACAGATCCTCACCACGGTGGCGTCGGGCCATCCGGACCGGGCGCGGACGACCTACGCCGTGCTGTTTCAGCAGGGGTTGAACGAACTGCGGATGGCGCTGGACGACCCGGCGTTCCGCCAGCAGCATCTCGCCGGTGTGAAGCCGGCGGCGGTGCAGGCGCTCAAGGACCGGCTGGCCGGCTGGCCGGCGCGGCGCGTGGCGTCGCGTGCCGAGGCCCGCGAACAGGCGCAGATGCTGATCCGGTCCGCCGCCCGCGACGGTGTGGCGGTCCGGCCAGTGACGGCGTGCGCGTTCGCCCTGGAGCTGGCCGCCGGCGCCTGTGCCGCACTGGACGAATACTCCGGGTTCCCGCCGCCCACCTGGCCGCGGGCGCAGGCGGCGACGGCAAGCTGGTGAGCGTCGGGCGCCGACCTGGGGGTCATCGACGACAAGGTGCAGGTGGTTCGCGTCCACGGCAAGAGTCCGGCCCAGGAGGGCGGGCTGCTCCGCGGCGACCGGCTTACGCGCATCAACGGTCAGGCAGTGGACGACCTGTCCGCCGAGGCGACGGCCGAGCGTCTGCGCGGCGAGCCGGGTACGCTGGTCGAGGTGGAGTTCGTCCGCCCCGGCGAGGTCGGCCCGCGGCGGACGGTCAAACTGCTCCGCCGCGCTGTGGCGATGACGTCGGTCGAGACGCGGATGCTGGCGCTGGACGACGGCAGCCCCGTCGGCTACCTCGCCATCCAGCAGTTTCAGGAGTCGACGCTCGTCGAAGTGCAGGACGCGCTCGCCACGCTGATGGGCATGGGCGGCGAGCCGATCAAGGGGCTGATCCTCGATCTGCGCGGCAACCCCGGCGGGCTGTTCAAGTCGGCGGTGGCGGTCGCCGAACTGTTCATCGCCGACGGGGTGGTGGTGATCGGTCAAAGCCCGCTGCGCGAGTACAACCGGCCGTTCCGGGCCGAGGGCGGCATGCCGGTGCCGCTGCCGACCGTCGTGCTGATCGACGCCGAGACGGCCAGCGCCGCCGAGGTGCTGGCCGGTGCGCTCAAGGACGTCCGCACACCGCGCTTCCCGACCCGGCTGCTCGGCCAGACGACCTACGGCAAGGGGTCGATTCAGTGCATCATTCCGATGGACAAGCCGCCGTTCGACAACCTCGCCGGTGTGCGCCTGACCGTCGCCCGGCTGCTGTCGCCAACCAACCAGCCGATCACCGGCCGCGGCATCACCCCGCACGTCCCGTCCGACCGTGAAGGCGAGGCACTGCTACTGGAGGCGCGCAAGCATCTGCTCGACCTGATCGCTCCCGGAATGGCCCCGCGGCCGATGGACATGCCGGGGGGCGCATCGTGACGCCGATGCGCTCATGATTCGACTCGCCTGGTCACGCGCGCTTGCCTTTTCGGCCGCCGGCCTCTGTCTGGCGCGGGAACCGGCGCATCCGCTGGTCTGGTGCAGCGACGGGCGACTGGCCCGGCTTGACCACGGCGGCCAGGCGCTGGCCGAATTCCGCCTGCCGTACCCGCTGCAACTCGCCGCCATCAGCGACGACGGCCGCACTGTGCTGACCGCCGGGACGGGCGGGCAGGTGGCGCTCTACACCCTGGATTTCGTGCCGGTGTGGAAGACGACCGTGTCGCGCCGGCCGGTGGCGGTGGCGCTCGATCACCTCGGCGCGCGGGCGGCGGTGGCGGACGACGGCGGTGGGCTGCACATCTTCGACGACCGTGGCCAGCGTGTCTGGCAAGCGGCGACGCCGCGGCCGCTCGTTCACCTGGCGTTCGTTCCCGAGGAGGCGGTGTTGCTCGGCGCCGCCGAATACGGCCTGGTGTGCGCCTTCGACGCCCGGGGGGACACGCTGTGGCGCGACGGGCTGGTGGCGCACGTCGGCGGACTGGCCGTCACCGGGACCGGTGACCGGGCGGTCCTCGCCTGCTTCACGCAGGGGCTTTTCGCCTATCACCCGCGCCGGGGCGGCCGCACGGCGATCGAGCGCGCCTCTCCGGCTCGCCTCGTGGCGGTCAGCTATCGCGGCGACCGGCTCGTCACCGCCGGGCTGAACGCCGACCTGGCGATTCGCGACCCGGCCGGCGACGTCCTCGCGGCGCACACGCTGCCCGCCATCCCGTCCGCCATGGCCCTCGACGGGCTGGGCGAATTCCTGTACGCCCTCCTGGCCGACGGCCGGCTGGTAGGAGTCGAGCTGTCCAGGCACGCCGATGGGAGGAAATGAGCGCACATGACGGCATCGTCTTCTGCAATCTGCCGCGGATCGCCGACGTCGACCAGCTTGACGACCTGCTCAGCGAACCGACCGAGGCGGCGGTCCGCACGCTGGCCGAGCTGGACGGCGACCTGATGCTGCTGGGCGTCGGCGGTAAGATGGGGCCGACGCTGGCGGGGATGGCCCGCCGCGCTTTCGACCAGGCCGGCCGGCGGCATCGGGTCATCGGCGTACCGCTTCAGCGAGCCGGGGCTGTGAGCGCAACTCGAACGCCACGGCGTCGAGACGGTTCGCTGCGACCTGCTCGACCGCGCCGATCTGGCCCGTCTGCCGGACGTGCCGAACGTGCTGGTGATGGTCGGCATGAAGTTCGGCTCGACCGGCGACGAGGGGCGGACCTGGGCGGTCAACGCCTACCTGGCCGGCATGGTGTGCGAGCGGTTCCACCGTTCCCGCATCGTCGCCTTCTCGACCGGCAACGTCTACGGCCTGACCCCGGTGGCCCGCGGCGGATCGGTCGAAACCGACCTGCTCACCCCCCAGGGCGAGTACGCGATGACCGCCGTCGGCCGGGAGCGCCTGTACGAACACTTCAGCCGCACGCTTAACCTGCCGCTGGTGCTGCTGCGGCTGAACTACGCCACCGAGCTGCGTTACGGCGTGCTGGTCGACATCGCCCAGCGGGTACTGGCGGGGCAGCCGGTCGATTTGCACATGGGGAACCTGAACGCGCTCTGGCAGGGCGACGCCAACGCGATGGCGCTGGCCGCGTTCGCCCACGCCGCCAGCCCGCCGACGGTACTCAACCTGGCCGGCCCGGAGATACTCAGCGTCCGCCGCGTCGCCGAGCAGTTCGCCACCCTGTTCGGCCGGCCGGTGACGTTCGTCGGGACCGAATCCCCCGATGCCCTTCTGAGTAACGGCCAACTCGCCCATCGCCAGTTCGGCTACCCACGTCTGCCGATCGGCCGCTTGATCGAGTGGATCGCCGACTGGCTGCGCCGCGGCGGGCCAACGCACGGCAAGCCGACGCACTTCGAGGTCCGCGACGGCAAGTTCTGAGCCGCGGACGGTGTGTGCCGTCGCGGCACAATCCTGGCGAGCGGGGTTCCTTCAGGACCCCGAGTACATCGCCTGGAGCGCGACGTCGCGGGTAGTGGAATACTCGGGGCACTTACGTGCTCCCGCTCGCCTCGCAAGAGCGACCCGCGACGCCCACTCCTCTTCCTACTCTCCTCTTCTTCCTCTTCTTCCCTCTGTGTCCCTCTGTGTCCTGCTCTGAAAAGACGCCCTCAATCTGATGATCTGTTCACTAATAGGCGCCCATTTTCATGGGTTCAGGGTGCCGCCTTGCGGCATGACAACTCTGTGGTGAGTCTTCCTTCTTCGGCAGCGGCACCTGGCCGGCGCCGGCGAGGTAGGCGAGCAGGTCGCGGATCTCGACATCGGTGAGCGTCTGCAGCTGGCCCTCGGGCATGAGCGATTGCGTCAGCCGGTCGCGGGTTTCGATGTCGCTCTTGAGTACCCGCACCTCTTCGGTCGGCGTCTGCAGCACCAGGACGCGGTCGTTCTCCGACTTGATCAGGCCGGTCAGGACACGCCCCGTCTCGGTGACGACGCGCGTCACCTGGAAGTCGCGCGGCACCACCGCGTTCGGGTCGAGCACCTTGAGTGCGATGTACTCCGGGTTGGTCCGTTGCGAGCCGGTCAGGGTCGGGACCGATCTTGGCCCCCTCGCCTTAGCCCATGTGACAGTTGCCGCACGTCTTCGCCCACACCGCCCGGCCGTGGCTGCGATCGGCTCGCTCGTGTCGGGCTTGGCCAGCCGCTCCGGTAGCGGACGAGTAGCTCCTCGCGGTCCTCGCCGTTGCCTGAATGCTACCCCAGACGGCGTTCAGGCTGCCGCTCACCTTCGCGTCGTTCAGCGCGAGCAGCTGCCGTGCCTGGAACGGGGTGGCGTCGTGCGCGGCAACGCCTTCTTCGCGATCGCGTCGAGCAGGGCGAGGGCGTAGGCCGGCCGCGAGGCGAGCGTCGCCACCACGTCGGCCTTTTCGGCGTCGGACAGGGTTGGATAGCGCAGGAGCAGGGCAGGCGTGGAGGCGCGCCGAATCGGGCCAGGCCGCGAATGGCGGCGGCGTGGAGAGCGGCATCGTCCAGCAGCGTCTGGAGCAGAGCGGTCAGGTCGCCCTCGCCTCGCTCCAGCAGCGCCGTCGCCCGCTCGCGCATGCCGCGTTCGGCCTTCGACGTCGACCGTCCGCCGCAGGGCCGCCATCGCCTGCGCATCGCCGAACAGCACCGACAGGGCCAGCACCCGCTCGCGCACCTCGGCGTCGGGGTTGTCCGCCAGTTTGCGATGGACGGCCGACCACCCGGCGGGGGCAGCCACCTTCGCCGGCCGCTGCGCCGCGCGCTCATACCGTGGAGGATGTCGCGCTGAGTCGCCACGTCGCCGGTCGTCGCCAGCACCGGAACCAGGGCATCGAGCGGCGAACCGGCCGGCTTCGGGGCCGCCGCCGAGCGCAGGGAGGAGGGCGGCGAGCACATACCACATGCGAGTCATGGATTGGCCCCGCCGTGCCGCGGCGATCCGCTGGGTGACGTAGCGGCGAACCAGGGGATGCGCGACCGGCCGACCAGGCGGCGGGGCGCGAGCGACGTCGCCGGGCACCGCCGGCTCGACGCCATACCAGATCATCAGCGGCAGGTACGGATCGGCGGCGTCCTCGGCGTGGGCAGCCAAGCGCCTCGGCCAGCGGCCAGCAGGCGTGATCGAGCTTCTGCAATGCCGACGCTGCGCCGCCAGCCGGACTGACGGGCGCTTTCTCGCTGGCCGCATGGGCGGTCAACCGGCCCGCCGTCGCCGCCGACACGCTCGGCCCGTCGACCAGCAGCCGCACCGCCCACACCCGCACCGGGGCCGCGGTCATCGCGCAGCAGCCCCAGCAGGCCGGCGGCGTCGGTCTTGCCGATGGCGTGCAGCGCCCACAAGGCCTGCAAGCTGCCGCGCCGCGTCCTTCTCCGTTTCCACGAGCCGCCACAGCGCCGGGGCGCGACGTCGGACGACAGCTTGCCGGCCGCCGCCCGTTCCGCCAGCACCCGCCGCGCTTGCCGGACATACCAGTCGCTGCGGTGCCGCTGCAACTCGACGAGGTCGGCGCCACTCTTCGCGGCGAGGTCGATCGTCGGGTAGCGCGGGGAGCCGAACGTCACCCGATAAATGCGACCACTCGGATGGGTTTTGTCGTAATTGTGACACTCGCCGGTGTCGTGCCAGTCGCTCACGAACACCCCGCCGTCGGCGCCGAGCATCAGGCCGAGGCCGCGAAACCACGGGTCGTTGGCGAACAGGAAGTCGTCGCAGTGGCGGGCGGTGTAGCTCGACCCGGCCGGCTCGAGCCGATCCTGGTTCAGCCGGCTGCCGTGGAGGTTGCACATGAAGATGCGGTTGCGGTACGTCGCCGGCCAGTTGTCGCCCAGGTAGAACAGGGCGCCGGCGTGGGCGTGGCCGCCGCCGGCGGTCGAGTGGGCGCCCTTGCCGCCGCGCGAGTCGGTCCAGCTGCCGCCGCCCCAGTGGATGTGATCGGCGCAGCTCTCGATCAGCCCGTAGGTGTTCGGGTTGAGGTCCTGGCCGTACATGCGAACGAAGTGCGCGCCGGGAACGACGTGGAACAGGTGCTTGATGACGCAGTTGGTGATGAACAGCTCGCCGTACTCGTCCCAGTCCAGCCCCCACGGGTTGGTCGTCCCCGACGCCACCACCTCGAACCGCTTCGCCGTCGGGTGATACCGCCAGACGGCGCAGTCGAGCGGCGTGCGCTTGTCGGCCGGGGTGCCGGGAGCGCCGACGTCGGAGCGGGCGACGATGCCGTGCATGCCGTACAGCCAGCCGTCCGGCCCCCAGTTCAGCCCGTTGACGACGTTGTGCTTGCACTGGAGCGACCAGCCGTCGAGCACCACCTGCGGCGGGCCGGCCGGCCGATCGTCGCCCGGGCGATACGGAATGAACAGGAGATTGGGGATCGCACACAGCCACACCCCGCCGTGGCCGACGGCGATGCCGGACAGGTTCGTCCCGTTGTCGAGAAATACCTTGCGCGTCCAGCCGCCGGCTCGGTCCGGCTCGAAGATCAGCACCCGGTCCTTGCCGGGCCGGCCGTTGGTGATCCAGTTCGGATACGAGTGTGACTCGACCACCCACACGCGGCCGCGCTCGTCGGTGGTCATGGCGATCGGCTTCTGCACCGCCGGCTCGCCCGCCACCAGCTCCACCCGGAACCCCTCAGGCGCCTTCATCCGCCGCACCGCTTGCTGCGGCGTCAGCGGTGCGTCGCCGTCGGCGGCGAACAGGGCCGCCCAACACCCGCCCAGGAGGAGCACGATCGGCCAGCGATGCATTGCGACGGACTCCTGCACCAATGAAACGGGCGAGGGGATGGTGACGGCATTCACCACCCCCTCGCGGATAGCCTTCGAACCCTCAAACCAGCTCGCGCAGCGGCTCGCGGTCGACCAGGTGCTGCGGCCGGCCGGTCGGGTCGGGGAGGAAGGTGTGCGACACGTCGATCCCGAGGTTGTGATACAGAGTCGCGAACACTTCGCCAAAGTGGACTGGCCGGTTGTTCGCCACCTCGCCCAGCCGGTTGGTCGAGCCGATCGCCTGCCCGGTGCGCATCCCGCCGCCGGCCAGGATGGCGCAGCTCACCTGCGGCCAGTGATCGCGGCCGGCGTCCTTGTTGATCCGCGGCGTTCGGCCGAACTCGCCCCAGGCGATCACCGTGGTGTCGTCGAGCATGCCGCGGACTTCCAGGTCGTCGATCAGCGCGGTGAACGCCTGGTCGAACTTACCGCCGTGGTCCTTCACCAGATCGAAATTCTTGCTGTGGCTGTCCCACCGGCCGTAGGACAGGGTGACGCAGCGGGCGCCGGCCTCGACCAGTCGGCGCGCGAGCAGGAACTGCTCGTTGACCGTCGGCGCCCCGTCGTACTGGTACTGGTACGGCTTGCCGTCGCCGTAGCGCTCCAGCACCTTGGGGTGCTCGCGCGACAGGTCGAGCGCCTCGACCAGCTTGCTCGACGTCAGCATGCCGAGCGCCTTGTCGGTCATCGCGTCGAGCGCCTTCAAGTTGCCGTTGGTGTCCAGCTCCTTGCGCAGTCCGTCAAAGCTGGCGAGCAACCGGCGCCGGTCGTGCAAATGCTCGACGGAGGCGTTCTTGAGGCGCAAATCGCTCATGCCCTCGCCTTCGAGCTTGAACGACGAATGAGCGATGCCGAGGAACCCGGCGGTGCCGGGGTCCGACCACGGGGCGTGCGTGGTGCGGCGAGCCAGGCCGACGAATGGCGGGACCGACGGGTCGACCGGGCCAGCCACGCGCGACAGCACGGCGCCGATCGACGGCCGGCCGCCCAGGTTGATCAGCGAGGTGTGCGGCCAGCCGGACAGGCACATGATGCCGTCGTGCCGGTCGGGCGCGCCGACCAGCGAGCGGATGACGACGCAGCGGTCCATGCGCTCGGCGATTTTGGGGAAGCACTCGCCGATCTGAATGCCGGGAACGCGGGTGTTAATCGGCTTGAACGGGCCGCGGATCTCGGTCGGCGCCTCGGTCTTGATCTCCCACATGTCCTGGTGCGGCGGACCGCCGCCGAGGTAGATCATGATCACAGCCTTGTGCCGACTTGTCCGCCGGGTGGGCGACTGGGCCGCCTCCAGCCGGTACAGGTCGGCGAGGCTGAGGGCGCCGGCACCGACGCCGAGGGCGCCGATGCGGAGGAAGCCGCGGCGGCTGATCTGATCGCAGGCGTGACGAGTACGCGCGTTTCCGAGCAACGTGAGCATGTGTCCTTCCGTCCAACGTGGCATGGGAAACAGGGGAGAAAAGCCGTCGCAGCGGACGGTCAGGCAGGCTCGAGCGTGGAAGCTGATGAAAGGCTAGCCCGTCGCCCGCCGGTCTGTCAAGCAAGATCCGGCGGGCGAGTACGGAAAAACGCAAGCGGACGCATCTGTATCCGGCGAGGTAACGGGTTACCGCGACGGCGGCCGGCGGCGCGGGCGCGGCTCGTCGTCCTCGTCGTCGTCGTCGGCCGGCCGGCGGCGGCGCGGCGGCGGGTCGTCGTCGTCCTCGTCCGCGGCCAGCCGACGCCGGCGCGGCGGCGCATCGTCGTCGTTCGCCAGGCGACGGCGGCGCGGGCGGTCGTCGTCCTCGTCGTCATCCTCGTCATCGATCGGCCGCCGCCGCCGCACCCCGCCCCGGCTGCCGCGGTCGCCGACGTACCTGGCGCTGCCGAACGCCAGCATCGGCATGAACACGATGGGCACCAGGATCAGCCCAATGGCGAAGCCGACCTCCTTGCCGAACACCCGAGCCAGGTCGATCGACAACAGGATGGTGGGGACGATGTTCACGCACGGTACCCACATGAGCACGCCGAGCACCTCGCTGCGACCGCAGATCCGCGCCAGGAGCATCGTGTTGTAAACAGGGATGATCGCCGCCCAGCCCGGCTCGCCCGCCTTGTCGAGGATCATCCACAGGCTGACCACGAATACGACGAGGGACAGCCCGAGAAAGGCCAGCTGGCACAGCATGCCGGCCATCTGGCCAGCTTCGTAGGCGGCCTGGTTGCGCGGTCCAGGGAACTGCTGCGCCCACAGGGCGAGGTCGAGTGCCGTGGCGAACATCGGAGCAACCTCCTGACGGATGGGCGTGGCGGGGGCAAGCCGGCCGGGAGCGGGTTTGAATTTCGACTAATGTCGGAAACCGTGGCAGAAAAGTCAACCGCGGCACCCGAGGAGGCGAATCACCGATCGCCGCCGGTTCGTACTTGCCACCGGCCGGCCGCCGGTCGACAATGCCTCAGTCCGGCATCACCCGTCTGTCGTGCTCACGTCCCGTCTCGACCAGGAGGTCTGTGTCATGACAAGGCAACCACGCTCCGCATTTAGCCTCTTCGAGCTGCTCGTCGTCATCGCGATCATCGCCATCCTGATCGGCTTGCTGTTGCCGGCCGTTCAGAAGGTTCGCCAAGCCGCCGCCCGCACCCAGTCGATGAACAACCTCAAGCAGATCGGCCTGGCGGCGCACAACTACCTCGACGTCAACGGCGCCTTCCCGCCCGGCGTTGACGCGAAGAACCTCTCCGGCCTGTCCTACCTGCTGCCGTATGTCGAGCAGGCTGCGGTCTACAAGCTGATCGACCGGACCGCTGGCCCGGAGGCGGCCGCGAACGCCCAGGCACGCGGAGTGTGGATCAAGGTCTTCCTTGACCCCGCCGACCCGCTGCCGCCGACCGCGGCGAGCGGCGGGACGAACTACCTGCTGGTCGCCGGCAGCAAGCCGCCGCTGGCGAAGAACGACGGGATCTACTACCGGGCCTCCAAGTTGAAGATCACCGAGATCACCGACGGGACCAGCAACACGCTGATGGCGATTGACGCCCCCCGCGGCGACGGCAACAAGGTGGCGCTGTCGATGCACCGGCAGCACATCCGGCTGGACAAGGACGCGCTGAAGGGGATCAAGGAGTCGGCTGGCGTGGAGGACTGGAAGGACGGCAAGAACCTCGCCGCCGACCGGGGCGGGTCGTGGCTGGACGGCCGGTTCCTGCAGGCCACCACCACCATCACCCGCGCTCCG
Source organism: Gemmataceae bacterium (assembly GCA_046350215.1). GTDB lineage: Bacteria > Planctomycetota > Planctomycetia > Gemmatales > Gemmataceae > JAXMAU01. The sequence continues at coordinate 39,514 of JAXMAU010000056.1, forward strand.
AACGACGACCGTCCTGACGTCGACTGCGGCGGCGACGGCGGGCTGGCTGCGCCGCGGAACAATCGCGGCGGCAATGTCGCCCTGCTGGCCGACGGGTCGGTCCGGTTCGTGAATGTGCGGGTCAGCCTGACCACCTGGCAAGCGCTCGCCACCCGCAACGGCGGTGAGGTGAACCCGAGAGACTTCTGAGCGGTGCATCACTGGGGGCGCGGGCGCTGGTCCGCGCTCCCAGGCTTTTGTGCCGCGACGCTTTCGAAGGCAAGACGAGGTCAACGCTCGCTCAATCGACCTGCCATTCCAGGATGCCGCCCGACCACCCGGCCTGAAGCTCGACCTCGATCCGCAGAGCCGTCGTGCGGACTGGCGGGAACGTCACTCGGTTGTAGCGGT
>JAXMAU010000057.1:0-39295 GCA_046350215.1 Gemmataceae bacterium
CGGGGCACTCCTGGTCGGGCTGACCGTCCAGGCCGGTTGCCTGAGCTTCGTTCACCCGGTCGACCCGCTGCCGAAGCACGAGGCGCTGGAGACGATCGACATCCCGCAGCCGTGCAAGAACCACGTCTACGTCTTCTTCATTCACGGCAACGACCCATTCGACCTGAGCAACTTCTCCGGCCTGCACGACTACTTCCGCGATCTCGGATTCTTCAAAACCTACTACGGCATGCCGTACCACTCCTTCCTGTTCGAGAAGGAGGTGCGCAAGGTGCGCCAGGAAGACCCGCTCTCGCGGTTCGTGCTGATCGGCTTCAGCTACGGCGCCGGGCTGGCGCGCGACCTGGCGTGCAGCGTGCGCTCGGCGGGGGTCGACATTGACCTGCTCGTCTACCTCGACGGCGTCGAGTTCGGCCCGCGTCCGCTGCACCGGCCGGCCAACGTTCACCGGGTGCTCAACATCCTCTCGTCACACCGCAGCCAGAAGCGGAACGTGCCCGAGGGGGAAAACCACCAGTACAACGACGCCTGGCACTTCGGCTCGGTGACGCACCCCAAGACGGTCCACCTGCTCGCCCGCGAGCTGGCCGACGTCGCCCGTCAGGTGCCGATCATTCAGTACGCGCCGCTGCCGAACGCCGACGGGCCGCTGCCGCCGCCGACCACCCTGCCGCCGCCGACGCCGGCCGCTGCCGGCGAATGGGACTTCCTCAAGCCGGACAACCACGCCCTCGGCCTGTCCGGCGGCAAGCCGACCGCCGAGGCCATCGGCACCGCCCCCGCCACTCTCGGCCAGAGCGTCCCACCGAAGTGAACTCGGGCCAACTCACGCCCGCGTCAGTCCCAGGCGAACCGGGACGGCGCGGGCGGCGAGCCAGACCTTGTGCCAGCGGCCGACGCGGACCCGTCCGCGGAGTACGTCGAAGTCGCGGCGGACGATGGCGTCGAGCAGGGCGCGGTAGGTGTCGATCAGCACCAGGAACACCGCCTTGCCGGCCGGCGCCAGCAGGTCGACCAGCGGCCGCGCCTGCGCGTAGTAGCCGTAGGCGCGGTCGGTCTGGAACCGCATCAGGGCGCGAAAGCGGTCATCGCAAACGCCGTGAGTGAACTGGCTCCCATCGCACCCGAAGCGCATCAAATCCTCACCGGGCAGGTAGATGCGACCGCGCTCGGCGTCCTCGCGGACGTCGCGGAGGATGTTGGTCAGCTGCAGGGCAATGCCGGCCGCCTCGGCGGCGGGTGGGGCGGCGCCGCGAAACCCCCAGACGTGGATCGACGCCAGCCCGACCGCCGAGGCGACGTGGTAACAGTAGCGATACAGCTCGTCGAAGGTCGGGTAGCGGACGACGTCGAGGTCCATGCACACCCCGTCGACGATCTCTTCCAGATGCCGCGCCGGGACGGCGAAGCGGCGGACGGTGTCGTGCAACGCCGGATGAAGCGGATGGCTGTAGTCGCCTTCCAGCGCCGCGTGAAGGGCGTGCCGCCAGCCGAGCAGCGCCGCCCGCTTGACTGCCGGCTCACCCGGTTCGTCGCTCAGGTCGTCGCTGACTCGGCAGAAGGCGTACAGCGCGCACATCCCCCGCCGCTGGTCGCCCGGCAGCAGCCGGAACGCCGGGTAGAAATTGCCGGCGGCGCGCCGCGCCAGCCGCTCGCACCAGGCATACGACCAGCTCGGCGTTCCTCGCCCCATCCGGCCCGGCCCTCCGTCACCCAACCTGCACCAGCCCACGGACGCGCCGCCACAGGGCGCCGGCCACCAGCATGCCCTTCTCCCACTTCGCCAGCGCCGGGCGCCGGTCGAGGACGTTGTAACCGACTTTTTCGATCTTCTTCAGGATCGCCAGTCCGCCCTCGATGAACAGCTCGATGTCGGCGCGCGCCTCGGCCGGGACGAGGTCGACGAGTGGATAGCCGCGGAAGAACAGGTCGCGGGTACGGTCCACCTCGAACCGCAGCAGCGATGCGAACGCCGGGGTAAAGCGCAGCGCGTGCAGGTCGTCGTCGGGATAGCCGAAGCGGACCCGGTCCTCGACTGGCAGGTACACCCGACCGAGGTCGAGGTCGCGGGCCACGTCCTGCCAGAAGTTGGCCAGCTGCAGCGCCGTGCAAATGTCGTCGGACAGGCGCCCGCGCTCGTCGTCGTGCGCTTCGAGCAGGTACAGCACCAGCCGGCCGACCGGGTTGGCGGAGTTGACGCAGTAGCCGAGCAGGTCGTCGAAGGTGGCGTAGGAGTGGACCCGCTGGTCCTGCTCGAACGCCGCCAGCAGCGCCAGGAACGGCTCCGGCGGGATGCCGAAGGTGCGGATCGTCTGCCCCAGCGCGACGAACACCGGGTGCCGCGCTTCGCCGCGGTAGCAGGCGAGTAATTGCTTACGCCACCACGCCAGCAGCGCCGTCGCCCGCGCCGGGTCGCCGGCCTCGTCGGCCAGGTCGTCGGCCCAGCGGCAATAGGCGTAGACGGCGTGGAAGTGGCGCAGCAGCCGCCGCGGCAGCAGCAGCGACGCCACCGAGAAGTTCTCGTAGTGCGTGTGCGCCACCCACCGGCAGTACTGCCACGCCTCGGCCGCACTCGACGGCGGCGCCTCGCGGTCCGGCCCGTAGCGTTCCAGCTGTACAGTGAAGTCCCAGGTCATGCCGGCCATTATAGGGCGGGTCGACGCCGCAGCCAGCGGGCGGCCGGCAAGAGCGAAGAGCCTGTCGGTTCAGGCGGTTCGTTTCCGCGCGAGCAGCGCTCGCACTTCAGGCACTAGGTCATCAGGAACCGCCATCAAGGTGACGCCCTGGGCCTCCCTCGCCGCCTCGATCTCCGCAAACTGCTCGTCTTCCGTCTGGTTCTCGTAGTGGGCGATGACCTCACGTATACGGGCCTGGTCCCACCCCGGGGGCAGCTTCTGCTCGTTCAATGTGGTTTCCTCCGTTGCCGGCGACGGAACGCCTTTTTCGCTCTACCCCGCAACTCGTAGGCGGTAATGACGAAGACACTGGCGGGGTCTTCGTCCGGGGTGTAAATGACCTGAAGATAGCGACCCGACAGCGTCTGTCCCAGTTTCATCCGCGCGTTGTTAGCGGCGGGCAGGTCTTCCCCCGAGCCATGCATGACTTCAGCGACCTCGACCTCGGTTACGCCGTGATCATAGATGTGGGGTTGGCCGCTCTCGGGGTCGAGATAGAAGCGAATCTCCATTCGACGCCTCCCGCCCCCTCGATCCACCCATCATTCTACACGAACAACAGCCCTGATACACACCCTTCCTATCTTCTCCTCTGTGCCCCTGCTCTGAAAATACGCCCTCAATCTGATGATCTGTTCACTAATAGGCGCCCATTTTCATGGGTTCAGGGTGCCGCCTTGCGGCATGACAACTCTGTGGTGAGTTCTTCTTTGCCTGGTGCGGCTGGTTCCCTACATCACCTGAGGGGGAGACTGGTCGCCCGCGGAGCTACCGTCATGACCTGGATCGTCGTCGCACTGCTCGCCTTGCCGTTCGCCCCCGCGGCTGACCCGCCCAACCCCTACGGGGTGTGCGCTCATCTGCCTCGCGGGGACGAGTACGCCACCGCCGAACGCGAACTGCAGCAGATGCGGCGGATGGGCATCGGCTGGGTGCGCTCCGACTTCTCCTGGGGCGGCGTGCAGCACAAGAAGGGCGGACCGTGGCAGTTCGATCACACCGACAAGGTGCTCGACTGGGCCGAGGCCAATGGTGTTACCGTTCTGCCGATATTGAACTACTCGGTTCCGTGGGCGAACCCGGCACACGAACATCTCGACGAGTGGACCGCCTACGTCCGCGCCGTCGTCGGCCGCTATCACAAGCGGTTGCGCTACTGGGAAGTGTGGAACGAGCAGAACATCAAGCAGTTCTGGCCCAAGCCCGACGCTGTCGCGTATGGGAAGCTGCTGAAAGTGACCTACGACGCCATCAAGGCGATCGACCGCGACCTCGTCGTCGTCTACGGCGGAACGGCTGGCATTCCGTGGGACTACCTCGAGGCGAGCTACAAGGCCGGCGCGGGGAAGCTGTGCGACGTGATGAACGTCCACCCGTACAGCTGGCCGGCGCCGCCGGAGGGCGCGCTGTACAACCACCTGACCACTCTGCGCGAGCGGATGACGAAGCACGGCGACGGCAAGAAGCCGATCTGGATCACCGAGATCGGCTGGCCGACCCACGAAGGCAAGCGAACCGTGAGCGAGGAGCGGCAGGCAGAGCTGATTGCCCGCGCGTATATTCTCGCGCTACACGCGGGCGTGGAACGGGTGTTCTGGTACGAGTTCGCCTGCCTGGAGAACCGCGCCGACGATCCCGAGGGGCACTTCGGCATCGTGCGCAAGGATTTGCGCGAAAAGCCGGCGGCGAAGGCGCTGGCCACCCTGATCACGCTGCGGCCTCCCGGCAGCGTTCGGCTCGACGGCGACTTCCGCGCTCGCCACGACGGCAAGGGGTTGCACTTCCCCGGCTGGAAACGGCCCGACGGCAAGACCGTATTCGCCGTCTGGGCCAACGGTGAGAAACGACCGGCGGCGGTCCGGGTACGCGGCACCGTCGAGCAGGTGGTGGACCTGTCCGGACGGGTCGTGACGGTCAAGGCCGACGGTGACCGGCTGGCGCTGCCGGTGGGCGAGCGGGTGCTGTACGTCGTCGGCCCGACGGCGGTGCGCGGCGACTGACACAGCGGGGCGATGCCGCTATGATGGGGGCAGCCCGCCGCAACCTCGCAGGACTGCCACCCATCATGCACGAGCTGTCGCACGCCTTTCTCAAGAACCTGCTCGAAACCCCCAGCGCGTCGGGGTTCGAGCAGCCGATTCAGGAGGTCGTCCGCGCCTGGGCGCGCCACTATGCCGACGAGGTCCGCACCGACCGGCACGGCAACGTGATCGCGGTGCGCTATCCGGCGCGCGGCCGGTCGGCCGACGCTCAGCGCGTGATGCTGGCCGGCCACTGCGATCAGATCGCGCTGATGGTACAGCACATCGACGACCAGGGGTTCCTCTACGTCCAGCCGATCGGCGGCTGGGACATGCAGATCCTGCTCGGCCAGGCGCTGACGGTGTGGACGCGCAACGGCCCAATCAACGGGCTGATCGCTCGCAAGGCGACGCACCTGCTGACGAATGAGGAGCGGAACAAGGTGCCGCAGTTCACCGACGTGTGGGTGGACATCGGCGCCCGCGACGGCAAGGAGGCCCGCGAGGTGGTGGCGCACGGCGACCCGGTGACGCCGGCGCTGGGCTACCGCCCGCTGCGCAATCACCTGGCGTCGTCGCCGGCGATGGACGACAAGGTCGGCCTGTGGGTGGTGATGGAAACGCTGCGGCTGCTGCACGGCCGGCCACTGGAGGCGGCGGTCTACTGCGTGTCGACCGTGCAGGAGGAGATCGGCCTGCGCGGCGCGACCACCAGCGCCTATGGCATCAACCCGACCGTCGGCATCGCCGTCGACGTGTGCCACGCCACCGACACGCCGGGCAACGAGAAGAAGCAGCTGGGCGAGATCAAGCTGGGCGACGGGCCGGTGATCTACCGTGGGCCGAACATCAACCCGCAGGTGTTCACCCGGCTGCATGACGGCCGAAGGGGCGAGAGATCGGCGTGCAGGTGCGGCGTACCGCGGGCGACCGGCACCGACGCCAACGCCTTGCAGCTGACGCGCGACGGGGTTCGGCCGGGCTGGTCAACATCGAATCGCTACATGCACAGCCCGGTGGAGGTGGTCCACCTGGACGACCTGGATCGGGCGGCGCAGCCTCGCCGAGTTCTGCCTGCGCGTCGCCGCAGGCCGACTGGACACCATGACGGACTGGTCAGTCCGGCCAGCCGACTTCCAGCGCGTTGGCGCGCTCTGCTCGAGGGTGACCAGGCTGCGGCCTTGTCGTGCGTCGCCGCCAGGATCACCGGCGCGCCACGCCGGCGTCGAGCACTCCTTCCACCGCGCCGCGCAGACGCACCAGCGGTCGCCCGGCTTGAGGCCGGGGAAACCGAACGCCGGCCGCGGCGTCGACAGGTCGTTGCCCGGCGGCAAAACGCCAGGAACTCGGCCGTCACCCGCGTGCAGACGGTGTGACTACCGACATCCTCCGGTCCGGTTTCACAGCAGCCGGTGCGGTAGAACCCGGTCATCGGACAGGGTGCAGCAGACGGCCAGCGGGCCGCCCAGGACATTGCGGCACGGTCACTCATCTTCGCTCCCTTCCCTGGCTCGCTTCTTGGCTCGCTTCGCTCGCAGTAGTCGGTAGACGGTAGTCAGTAGTCGGTAGAAAGAATAACAGGAGACGTCACCGCTGTCCCTACGCGGCCACGGTTGCTTACTGACTACGGCGATGCGCAGCGACAAGCATGTCCTACTCCATCGAACTCGCACTGTAGCCGAAGCTACACCACTCGACGGCACCGTGATCGTGCTGGAGGACGGTCAGGGGAGCGTCGCCGAGGGTGTGGCCGGCGGCGGGATTCAACTGCTTCCGCTGGACGCCGTCCGCAACGGGGAAACGCTCGACCTGCTCTACAGCGACCCGACGCTGTTCACCGGCGGACGGCCGACCCGCAGCGGCATCCGGTGCTGTTCCGTTCCCCCAACTGCGCATCCGCGATGGACAGTTCGAGTGGGCCGGCACGCGGTATCAACACCGACCAACGACCCGGCCGGCAAGAACGCCATCCACGGCTTCGCCTGCCGCCGACCGTGGCGTGCTCGACCAGGGGGCGTCCGACGCCGGCGCGCATGTCACCGGCGTGTTTCGCTGCTCGGTCGACGATCCGGCCAGCGTTGGCCTGTGGCCGGCCGACCACGAAATCCGGCTGACCGTCCGCCTCGGTCGCGGCACCCTGCGGCTGGAGGCGGAGGTGTTCAACCCCGACGAGGTGCCGCTGCCGTTCGGCCTCGGCTACCACCCGTACTTCCGCCTGCCGTTCAATCCGTCGGTCCATGTGAGCGGCTGTACGGTCGAGGTGCCGGCCGCCCGGGTCTGGGAGCTGCGCGACAACCTGCCGACCGGACCGCACCAGCCGGTCGATGCACGCCGCGACCTGAACCGTCCCCGGCCGTTCACCGAGCTGCAGGTGGACGATGTGCTGACGGACCTTCCGTCCCGCGCCGCGCGGGCCGACGGGCTAATCGAACGAGCGACGATCAAGGGGTCGGCGGGCAGGCCGGTCCGACTGTTCTGCGACCCGGCGTTCCGCGAGATGGTGGTGTTCACCCCGCCCCACCGGCAGGCGTTCTGCGCCGAGCCGTATACCTGCGTCACCGACGCGATCAACCTGCACCCCGCCGGGCTGGACACCGGCTGGCAGGAACTGGCCCCCGGCGAGACGTGGACGGCGACGATCGAGCTGTGGGTGTGACGGACGGCAACCGAGGAGACATGCAATGTCGCGACGAAGGCGGACAGAGAAGCCGTTGAGCCGCATGGCGGTGCCGGAGTTCATTCCGGGCAAGGTGCGGTCGCCGCTGGCGGTGGTGCTCGGCTCGCCGGCCGAGGTGGTCAACCTGCTCAAAGCCCTGCCGGGCATCGAGGCCACCTGCTACCAGATGGATCTGTACCAGGCCGACCGCGTCCGCGAGGCGCTGGCCGAGAACGGATTGCCGGGGCGAGTGGTGGCGTCGGCCGACCTGTGGGACCTGCCGGCTGACTTTCAGACGGCGGTCTACATGGCGCCGCACGGCGGGGAGCGCGAGCTGAAGATCGACATGGTCGATCAGGCGTACCACATCCTCCGCGATCATGGCACGTTCCTGGTGTGGTCGCCCTACGAGTCCGACCCGTTCTTCCCGACGCTGATGAAAAAGGTGTACGGCCGGGTCCACAACCCGCCGCACCAGGGCGGCGAGGACGTGTCGAGCGTCCACTGGTGCGTTCGCGACGGCGACCGGCCACGGCGCCGGCACGAAGTGACGTTCCAGGTGAAGATCGGCGACGGCCCGTCGGCCCGGTTCCTGTCGCGGCCGGGGACGTTCTCCTACGGCAAGTTCGACAACGGCGCGCGGGCCTTGTGTGAAGTGATGCAGATCGAGCCGGGCGACCGGGTGCTCGACATCGGCTGCGGGGTGGGGACGAACGGCGTATTCGCATCGCAGCTGGCCGGCGAACACGGCTACATCGGCTTCGTCGACAGCAACCTGCGCTGCATCGCGCTGGCGGAGCACAACGCGCGGGCCAACGGGGTGCCGCAGTTCGAGATGTTCGCCACCAGCGCCGTCCACGGCCCGCAGGAGGACAGCTTCGACGTGGTGGTGGCGAACCCGCCGTACTTCTCCAACAGCACCATCGCCCAGCTGTTCATCCGCCGGGCCAAGGCGATGCTCACGCCGCAGGGACGCTTCTTCATGGTCACGCGCCAGCCCGGCGAGGTCGGCGACGTGCTGCTGGAGGTCTTCGAAGAGGCCGACGCCGTCGAGAACCGCGGCTACACCATTCTGTGTGCGTGAGAGGGAAGAGGGGAACCACAAAGGGCACAAAGAGCACAAAGGAAAGAACACGGAGAAGAGAAAGAGAGAGTAAGAAGTTACTTAATGCGCCGACGGCCCATCTCGGGTGGCTTGGCCACGGCTTGGCGTGGCCATGCGAGGCGGTGCATGACGGGGGGAAGAGGGGAACCACAAAGGGCACAAAGAACACAAAGGAAAGAACACGGAGAAAGAGTAAAGCATTACTTAAACTCGCCAGTTTGGTGTTTGGGTGCCATGGCCACGGCTTTGCGTTGGCCATGTAGTGAAGTACACGAACCGCGACGGGGCCAGCCCGCGAAAGGCCGCATGCCCACGCGAGCGTGGGCATGGCACCATAATCTCTCTTTCACCCTCTCTTTTCTCTCTTCCTCTTCTTCCCTCTGTGCCCCTCTGTGTCCTCTGTGGTGAGTTCTTCTGCCCACAACCGAGCTTCCTTTTCTCCTGCCGCCGCCATGCTGGGTGGCGGCTGTCCCACGGGAGAGGGGCGTATGAGCGAGGGGCTGTCACGCGAAGAGGTACATGAGGCGATCGACGCCGCCGTTGGCGAAATTGCTGGAGGCGGCTGGCGTGGTCGAGCCGCCGGTCGACGCAGTCGCGATGGCGCAGCGACATCTGGGCATGGCGGTGTGCCTGGACCACAAGCTGACCGAGGAGCAGCGTCAGCGGACCGTCGCCCACAAGATCGGCGAGCACCTCAAGGCCGACCTGTTGCGGCGGCTTGGAATTGACCCGTCCGAGCCGCGTGCGATGGCCGGCGAGTCGCTTGCCAACCGATTCGCCGAGCGGCTGCTTGTGCCGACCGGCTGGCTCGCCGAGCAGGCGCGTCTTGGTGGGTTCGACCTGTTCGCGCTGAAGCGGATATTCCGCACGGCGAGTCACGAGGTGATCGCCTGGCGGTTGCTCGACCTGCCGGAGCCGAGCATCATCACCGTCGTCGACAACGAGCAGGTGTCGCGCCGCCGCGGCAACACCTGCCGCCCGCCACGCGACCTGTCCGACGCCGAACGGCACTGTCTGACGCAGGTGCAGCGCTACAGCCGCCCATGCGCGGTGAACGCCGACGGCTGGCACGTCCAGGGCTGGCCGATCCATCAGGTCGACTGGAAGCGCGAAATCCTGCGGAGCCAGGTGGACGAATGAGGCAGCCGATCAGGAGATATTCAGGATCGTGCAACTCTGCTCATAACTCTCCGCCAGATCCAGTGGCACGGCCAGGTCGTCGGCCAGCCACAGCGGCACGGTGGGTAAGGGGCGGCCGATGGTCAGCGGTTGCAGCCATGTTTGTAGCTGCCACTCGTCGCCCGGCATCGTCAGGCGGCAGGCAGCGGTGTACAGCGGGGGCGGGTCGGGACGAATCGCGAGGTCCGCGTGTCCGAGCAGGTCGAGCAGTTCGCCGTACAGGTTGTGCTGCCGCGTCGTCACCACGTCGACGATGACGACGGATACCCGCTCGCGAAGCAGGCCGGCACACTTGGCGGCGAACGTCCGCCGGTGTTCCGGCCGATCCTTGTTTGCGGGGCTAACAATCTCGACGGCGGCGACGAGGCGGCACCGGCGTTTCTCGTCGTACACCCGCACCTCGTAGACGTCCTGGTCCGGTAGGTCGGTGGCGACGGAGAGCGTTGGCTGTGGCGGTGCCCAGACGGCGGTGGCAACGCCTCCGGCGCCGTTTCCAGAATCGGCCGCCGGCTCCGCTGCGTTCTCGGATTCAAACGTCGCCACGTCGATCTCAGCGGTCGCGCCGGAATGGACGCGCGGCTCGGCGAAGTAACCGGGCGGCAGTTTCCCGCGGAGGCTGGCGACGATCATCATCGGCCACCCGCCGTGCAGCCCCTCCCAGTGGCGGAGATCATCCAGCGGCGGGCGGAAGTGGTCACGCAACGGCATGTGGGGAGCCTCCGGGCTGGCAACAGGCGTGCGGTCCTTCCCCGCCGCGCCAACTCCACGTATGGCGCCGGGTGGCTCACTTACCTCGTGCCCGCGCTTCCATTTCGGGAAGAAAGTCTTCGAGCTGCAGCCCGCCAGTCGCTTCGATCTCGCGCATTTGCGCGATAAAGGCGTCCTCGTCAAACGTCTGACGCGCCCACTCCAGCAGATCGGGCGGAATACTCTCGCGAGGGAAAGGTCCAAACGGATTGGGCTGATCGGGTGACATCGGTCGTTCCTCCCCGCAAACAGCGTGCTCTTTCGTGATTATACCGCATTCGCCAGCTGATGAATGGCTGCCTCCCTCACCCGATCTCCGCCAGTTCCAACGTGGCGCCGTATTGCTGCAGCACGGCGGCGCGAAGGGCGGCGTGTTCGGGTAGCGCCAGCCGTGGGTCGGCGGCGACCAGGGCGAGCGCGTCGCGGCGGGCGCGGTCGAGCAGGTCGGTGCCGCCGTGACCCAGCGACCACAGTTCGCCGGCGCCGTGCTGGCGGGCGCCGAACAGTTCACCGCCGCCGCGCAAGCGGGCGTCTTCCTCCGCCAGGGTGAAACCGTCCGTCGTTTGCAGGAAGATGCGCACGCGCTCGGCGCCCTCGTCGCCCGACGGGGCGGCGAACAGGTAACAGTGCCCGCCGGTTGGCCCGCGGCTCACCCGGCCGCGCAGCTGGTGCAGCTGCGACAGCCCGAACCGCTCGGCGTGCTCGATCACCATCCACGTCGCGTTCGGCACGTCCACCCCCACCTCGATCACCGACGTGCTCACCAGCAGGTCGATCTCGCGCGCCACAAAGCGGTCCATCACGTCCGCCTTCACGTCATCGTCCTGCTTGCCGTGCAGCAGGCCGACGCGAAAATCGCGGAACGGGCCGGCGGTCAACTCCTTGTACATCCCCGCCACCGACCGCAGGTCGGCCGTCGCGGAATCGTCCACCAGCGGGCAGACGACGTACCCCTGCCGGCCCTCGCGCGCGCTCGGCGGAGCCGGCCGTACAGCCATTCGCGCTGGTTCTCGCGGAGCCAGCGGCTGACCACCGGCTGCCGGCCCGGCGGCACCTCGCGGACCAGCGTCAGGTCGAGGTCGCCGAACACCGTCAGCGCCACCGTCCGCGGGATCGGCGTGGCGGTCATCACCAGATAGTGCGGGTCGGCGCCCAGCCGCCGCACCTTCGCCCGCTGATGTACGCCGAACTTGTGCTGTTCGTCGATCACCACCAGGCCCAGCCGGGCGAACTGGACGCCCTCCTGCGCCAGCGCCTGCGTGCCGACGACCAGGTCGATGTCGCCCGCCTGCAGCGCCTCCAGCGCCTGCCGACGCTCGCGTGCCGTGAGCGATCCGGTAAGGAGCAATCGGCGCACCCGGCTGTGCGCCAGGTAGCGGTCGAGCGTGCGGGCGTGCTGCCGCGCCAGGACCTCGGTCGGCGCCATCAGCGCCGCCTGAAACTTGTTGGCGACCGCCACCAGCATGGCGTAGACGGCAATCGCCGTCTTGCCGGCGCCGACATCGGCCTGCACCAGCCGCTGCATCGGCCGTTCGGTGGCGATATCGGCGCACACGTCGGCAATGGCGCGGTCCTGGTCGCCAGTGAGCGCGAACGGGAACAGCCGGCGGATGCGGGCGTCGATCTGTGGCGTGGCGGTCAGCACCGGCGCGCGGCCGCGGTCGTTCAACTCGCGGCGGCGCAGGGCGAGCGCCACCTGCAAGACGAGCAGGCCCTCGTAGACGAACCGCTGCCGCGCCCGCTCGGCGTCGTCCAGCGAGGACGGACAGTGGATCGCCCGCAGCGCCTCGACCACCCCCGGCCAGCCGTGCCGCTCCAGGAGCGACGACGGCAGCCGTTCGGGGACTTGTCCGGCATATCGCTGCACGGCCCGTTCGATGAGCGTCCGGATCGTCTCGCCGCGCAGATCCTCGGTGAGCGGGTAGACGGGGACGATACCGGGCGTCGCGGCGGCGCTGGCGGCGAGATCCTGCACGCGCGGGTTGGCCATCTGCCAGTGGTCGCGATACCACTTCGGCTTGCCGGAGAACGACACCCGCTGCCCGTAGCGAAACCGCGCCGCCGCCCGCGCCTGGTTGAACCACACCCCTTCCAGCACGCTCTTGCCGTCGTCGCTCAGTACCACGCTGACCACCGCCCGCCCGCCCGGCAGTGCGCGCGAGTCGATCTCCACCACCTCGCCCTGCACCGTCTGTACCGCGTCGGCGGTCAGCGCCGCGATCGGCCGCAGGTCGGTCAGATCCTCGTAGGACCGCGGGAAGTGGAACAGCAGGTCGCCGATGCTGGTCAGCCCGAGCCGGGCGAGCAGGTCACGGCGCATCGGCGTTACGCCGGGAAGCTGCTCCAGCGGCACGGGCACGGCCTGGGGGTTCACCATCTCGACCCTCGCACGGCGACCCCTGTAGCATGCCCGGAATCGGTCAGAGGATCAAGCAGAGCAGGGAACCACAAAGGACACAAAGGGCACAAAGAAAGAACAGGAAGAAAAACAATAAGAATAAGAGAGAGAGGATAACGTCGGTTACATCCGGCCGACCTCCCACGTCCGCCAGCGGTACAGCATCGTTGCCGTGACGACGGCGGACACGACGCCCATCCCCAGCGCGATCAATGCCACCACCGTCGTCGCCTCCACCGGCGGACGATCGCCGACCACCGCCGGCGTCAGGGCGGTGATCGACATCAGGCTGCCACTCAGCCCGCCGACGAACAACGACAGCAGGATCACCGCCGCCGTGATGCTGGCGAATGTCCCGAGCAACAGCCCGCCGGCCCAGATGAGCACCAGCGCGGCGACGCCTGACCCCGCCAACCCCGCCACGGCAGCCGGCGTCAGCGTCGGTGCGCCAACCGACCACCACAAGGCGCCCCCGCCCGCCAGCAGCAGCGTCGCCCCGGGCGCCAGCAGCCGCGCCTGGGCGACGAACCAGTCGAGCATCCAGTCGCGTCGCGACACCGGCCACAGCAGTTCGTGCGGCAGCTGCTTGCGCCGCCCGCTCAGCTGAAAGAGTGGGAAGACCAGAAACATGCCGCCTCCCTGGACCACCGGCATCCACAGCACGTGCGGGAGAAACGTGACGTCCGTGTTGTACCACGCCATCCCGCCAAAGGCCGCCATCTGAACCACGCTCACCACCAGCACCAGCCACACCAGGTCGAGCGGCTGCATCGGCAGTCCGGCGATCCACAGCGTCACCCGCTGCCGCCGCGTCGTCGCCGGGCCGGCGTCCAACCGCCGGTCGAGCCGCCGATCCCGCGCCAGCCAGATCGGGTTCCACCGCGCCTGCTGCTCCAGCCGCCGCCCCTGCCACGGCGCCATCACCCGTGTCCATCCCGCCACGTCGAACAGACCCAGCGGCACGTCGTACAGCCCGGCGGCGGCAGCCGGCCGGACGATCGTCCCGAGCCGCCGCAGCAGCCGGCCAGCGACCACCACGTTGGCCACCACCCACGCCGCCGCCAGCCACGGCCGTTGTCCGGCCAGGAACCAGTCGAGTGCCCCTGCCACCGGCGGCACCATCTGCAACCCAAACTGAATGACGAACAGCATCGGCATCAGCAGCAGGATCGGCAGCAGCGCCAGCCCTCCCGGCGCGTACCCCGCCTGCCCGGTCGACTCGCGGCGAAACAGCCGCTCCCACGCGGCGAAGTAGAGCGGTCCGCACCCGCTCACCGCCACCGCCGCCAGCAGTGCTACCCCCAGCCACATCATCAGCCCGACCGACACGGCCGCCCCTGTCAGCCAGATGCACGCCGCGACCGCCATGTGCGGCCGCGGGTATCCCGGCGTCAGCACCGCCCACGGTAACACGCCCTGTCCCGACAGCTGCACCGCCGCCAGCGCCGTCGGCAGCAGCGCCAGGAAGAACGCCCAGAACGCCACATCCAGCCGGCGTTTCGGCGCCCGCGCCGGCCGGATGGCCACGCGCCGGAACTGTGGCTGCGCCGCGATCGCCCACGGACCGTCGTCCCCGGCGTAGTCGTGCAGGTAGACCGTCGGCGCCCCTGGGAAAGCGTCGAGGCAGGCGACGACGTCCGCGGGGAACCCGTCAGGCCCGCCGTCGCGCGACATCTGCAGCAGCAGCGACGTCAGGTGCGGCAGCTGCCGCCACTCCTCGTACCGCGCCAGCGGGAACCGCTCGTACCCGGCGACTGACAGCCAGCGCAGGTTCGCCGGCCAGCGCAGCTCGGCCGCGCGCGTGAGTATCAGGTTACCGGGAACGGACAGGTATTCGACCGTGGTCGCGGTCGCCAGCGCGTCGAACCCGGCGGCGGTCAGCTTGTCGGCCCGCATCAGGTACAGCGCCCGGGGCCGGTACAACCGCACCAGCTCTGCCAGCTGCCGGTCGGTCACCGGCTCGCCGTTCAGGACGATCGCCTCGACCTTCGGGAACCGCCCCGCCTGCCACAGCAGTGCTGCCTCCGCGTCTCCGAGCCACACCTCCAGGGTTCGTACCTCGTCGGGCCGCGGCTGCCTGGCGTTGGGATGGGACGGCTTCAGCTGCGGCGGGCCGAGGACGGCGCGCGGCGACGGCTGGTAGCCGCTCGGCGTGACAGTCCGCTGCCGGTCGCGCAGCCACTCGGCCCGCTCCCGGCGAACCGCCTGCAGCGCCCGCGCGTCCGGGGCGTCCGCCAGCATGCGGTCGAACGGCGGTTCCGGTTCGTGCAGCCCGTGGTACATCGCTGCCACCGCCGCGAGGTAGAACAGCGTCAGCACCCACACCAGCGGGCGGGCGAGATAGGTGCGCAGGGCGGCAACGACCCGACGGGTCACGCCGGTGACCGCCCCGGCCGGCTCAACGGGCGGCATGGTGCAGCTCCAGAAAGATGTCTTCGAGGTTCAGGTCTTCGACCGTCACGTCCGCCTGCCAGGTCCGTCGCAGTTCGTCGACCAGCGCGCCGTCGAGGTCGGACACCGCCGCCACCGCCTGCGCACCGTCCACCTGCAGCCGCAGCGCGCCGCGCACCGCGAAGTCGGCCGGCAGCGGGTGGTCGGCGACGATTCGTAGCCGTTTCACCCGCTCCTTCACCGCGTCCAGCTCGTCGAACAGGGCGATTCGTCCGCCCTGCAGCACCGCGACGTGCGACGCCACGCGCTCCAGGTCGGAGGTGATGTGCGACGAGAACAGCACCGTGTGCCGGGCGTCGCCGGTCAACTCCACCAGCGAGCGCAGGAACTCGCGCCGCGCCACCGGGTCGAGCGCCGCCACCGGCTCGTCGAGCACCAGCAGGTCCGGCCGATGGCCCAGCGCCAGCACCAGTCCGAGCTTCTGCACCTGCCCCGGCGACAGCGGGCCGACGCGCCGGTCGCGCGGCACGTCCCAGCGGTCCAGCAGCCCTTCCGCCCACGCCACATCCCACGTCGGGTAGAACGCGGCGACGTAACGGATTACTTGATCGACCTTCATCCACGGGTACAGCTGCACTGCCTGCGGTACATACCCCAGCCGCGCCTTCGCCCCGGCCGACAGGTGCCACGACGGCTCGCCGAAGACGCGCACCGTCCCGGCGTCGGGCCGCAGCAGCCCGAGCAGCAGGCGGATCAGGGTCGACTTGCCGGCGCCGTTGGTGCCGACCAGGCCGACGACGGCGCCGCGCGGGACGGTCAGGTCGACGCCGGTCAGCACCGCCTGCCGGCCGAACCGCTTGTGGACGCCGGCGGCCTCGACGATCGGTTCGCTCATTGCGGGCGGTCCTTTAACAGAGAGGTGACGACGGCAAGGATCTGTTCGTTGGTGAGCCGCAGCTGCCAGCCGCGCGTTACCAGTTGCTCGGCGAACGGCCGCAGTTCGTGCTGCCGGTCGGCGACCGACCCGACCGCCACGCGCGCCTTGACGCGCATGCCGATACCGCGGTCGCGTTCGACCAGGCCGTCCTTCTCCAGCTGAGCATAGGCCTTGGACACGGTCATCATGTTGACCTCCAGCGCCTCCGCCAGCTGACGGACACTGGGCAGCAGATCGCCCGGCCGCAGCCGGCCGCTGGCGACCAGCGCCGCCACCTGGTCCATCAGCTGCCGATAGATCGGCACGCCCGACGACGGGTGAATCTGAAACGGCATCGCCGACGGGTCCATCGCTCACCCCCGGCCACCGGACGTCCGGACGGAGACCACCCCCGCCGCATGCGTCACGGTGTATATTTACTGTAATACACCAGGACGGCGCTGGCAAGGGGAATCAGCGACAAAAGAGATGCTTTCGCGTGGAGAGTGGGGCGTCGGCGGCTTACCCGATCGGAGTAATCGCACGAGATTGCCCGGCTTGCCCGGTCAGAGACACACGGAGGGGGAAAAATGCCACCTGTTGTACAATCCTCTGCCCAATCTTGCAAAGGCCAACCGGGCGCGGCGCGCTTGCTGCCCCGCCGAGCGACCGCGGCAGCAATTCGCGCACGCCACAAGACGCTCTCCGTCAACACGTTGTGTCAAACCGCCAAAAAAGGCGGCTTGACACGGCCGAGTTTGGTATCCCGCTTGCATTCCTGTTTGGGCGTTCCACCCCATCACGAATCGCGTCTTCGGCCCATCAGGAGGAAAGCCATGCAGGTCGAACTGTACTGCCCGTGCTGCTGCTCGTCGTTCGTGGCCCCCCCGACCGCCCCGGCCCAGCAGGTGCTCGATCAGATGGCCGAAGAGGGGCCGTGGTACGCGCTGGGTGACGGCGAGACGTTCGAGGACATGATCTTCACCACCCTGTTCTCCTGCGGCAGCATCCGCTGCGCCGACTGTGGCGAACCGGCCAGCGTGACCGAACAGAGCCTCGGCCGCATGGCGATGGAGGTGCTCGGCAGCTGGTGAGCCTCCCACCGGCGCCGGCACGACCCAGCCGCGCCGCCCGGGTTCCCGCACCGGGCGGCGACTAATCTCCTCCATCGATCCTTATACGACTTTCATCCCGTATTCGCGCAGCTTCCCCTCCCCTCGAAGCCCACGCCTGCCCCGGCGTGGGCTTCCTTTTCGTATTGCGTTACTCGTCGACTTCGTCGACCCGGCGCAGGTAGGCGCGCAGGGCGGCGTCGGACCGCTCGCCCAGGGCGATCGACACCTCCAGCTGCTCCAGCAGCTGCTCCAGCGTTCGCCCGCCCAGGGTGATGCGCCGGTCGGCGAAGAAGCGCCGCACCTCGTCGAGCCACCGCGCCGCCGTCAGCCCGAGGATGCCCTCGCACATCCGCCGCAGCCCCGCCCCGGAGAACCGCCCCGCCAGCTCGTCCCAGTGGTCGCTCACGAACCGCCACGCCCGCTCCCGACTGTGGACGCCGTGCAGCAGCGCCCGCAGCACCGGTGGCGCGTCCTGGGTGCGGACGGTGCCGTCGAGCGTCATGGCCAGCGTCCGCGCCACCAGTGCGTCGGCGCGGAACAGCGGCAGCGCCAGCAGATAACGCTGCTCTTCCTGCGGCGTGCGGCCATTCTGGTAGCGCGCCAGGTAGTCGGCGTACCTCCCCTCGCCGCCGGTGTGCGCCAGCACGCTGATCGCCGCCGAGTGAACCGTCGGGTCGGCCAGTCCGCCGGCATGGACCAGCGCCGCCTCGTGCTGCACCTCCGGATCGTCTCCCAGCGTGCCCAGCGCCCGCAGCAGGTCGCCGCGCAGCTGGCCGGTCAGCGCATCCTCCCCCGGCGCGGCCTCCCATCCCAGCTCGCGCGCCCGTGGCCGCAGCCGCTGCCGTACCAGCCGCTGCAGCGCCGGCCGCTCGTCGTCGCGAATCAGCCGCGCCAGCAGCCCCAACGAGGTCAGCAGCACCGACCACACGTTGCGGTCCGTCTCGTGCCGCCAGCGGGCCGTCAGGTCGAGGTACTCGTCCAGCGGCAGCAGCCCGGCCAGCACCGTCGCCCACAGGTCGTTCAGCAGGTTGAACCGCTCGATCGGCTCCAGCCCCGGCAGGTGGTCGAGCAGCGCCGCCCGCAGCGGCGGATCGTACTGCACCCGGTAGAAGCCGTGTCCGCCAGCGTTCACCAGGATGCGTCGGGTGTCGGCCGGCACCGGCACCCGCGCGGTCGGGCCGTCGAGCAGGACCCGGCGCACCGCGCCGCCGGTCACCGTCTCGACCCGCACCTGCACCGGCACGCGCCAGACCGCCTCGTCCCCGCCGCGGCGGTACAGGAACCGCTGCTGCGTCAGCTGCAGCTCGTCGCCGTCGTGGCGCACGCTCACCAGCGGGTAGCCGGGGCGGAAGATCCCGTCGCGCATCACCGCCGCCACCGGCAGGCCAGCCGCCTCGCCCAGCGCCGCCCACAGGTCGGCGGCGTCGGTGTTGCCGTAGGCGTGCCGCGCCAGGTAGAGCCGCACGCCGGCGCGGAACACGTCCGGCCCGACGTGCTGCTCCAGCATGCGCAGCACGCTCGCCCCCTTCTCGTAGGTGAGCACGTCAAACATCGCGTCGGCGTCGGCTGGAGCAGTAACCTCATACTCGATCGGCCGGCTGGCATTCAGCCCGTCGATGGCCAGTGCCGCCGAGCGCGACACGCCGAACGTGGTCCAGCGCCGCCAACCAGGACGGTAGGCGTCGACCGCCAGCATGCCGAGAAAGGTGGCGAACGCCTCGTTCAGCCACAGCCCGTTCCACCAGCGCATCGTCACCAGGTCGCCGAACCACAGGTGAGCGTTCTCGTGCGCCACCACGTCGGCCACGCGCTCGCGCTCCGGGTGGGTGGCGTCGCTGTCGTCGACCAGCAGCGCCGTCTCGCGGAAGGTGATGGCGCCCAGGTTCTCCATCGCCCCGGCGGCGAAGTCCGGCAGGGCGATCAGGTCGAGCTTGTCGCACGGACACGGAAGATCGTAATACTCCTCGAAGAAGCGCAGCGACACGGCGGCCACGTCCAGCCCGAAGTGCGCCAGCTGCCGCTTGCCCGGCACGCACCACACCCGCACCGGCGTGCCGCCGACTCGCACCGGCTCGGTCGCCTCCAGCCGGCCGACGATGAACGCCACCAGGTACGGCGACAGCGGGATGGTGTCGGCGAAGCGCACGCGCCGTAGACCGTCGGTCATCTCGTCGGCGACGGCGGCGGTGTTGGACAACGCCACCAGCCCCGGCGCCACCTCCAGGGTAACGGCGAAGACCGCCTTGAACGCCGGCTCGTCCCAGCACGGAAACGCGCGGCGGGCGTCGGTCGCCTGGAACTGGGTGGCGGCCAGCGCGTGCCAGTCGCCGAGCGGGTCGCGGTAGCGGCTCAGGTAGAAGCCGCGGAGCCGGTCGTTCAGCGTGCCGCGGAAGTGCAGCGTCACCGTGGCCGGGCCGGCTGGCCGCGCTGTCGGGAATGTCAGCCGGCAGCGCTCGGCCGTCGCGTCGAGCGTCACCGCCGCCGGCGTCTCGGTGCCGGCCTGCGTCCAGACGGCGGCGTCGACGTGCAACTCGGCGGCGTTCAGCCACACGTCGGTGGTGGGCGTGGCAACGTCGACGGTGATCGTCACCGTCCCGGCAAAGGTGGCGGCGCGGAGGTCGGGACGGAGAGTAAGGTCATACCGGCGCGGGACGACGGCGCGGGGCAGACGGTACGGGTCCATGAGCGGGTCCGATCAGCCAAGCGCGCGGACGATGGCGGCGGCCATGTCGCCGGTGGTCGCCCGGCCGCCCAGGTCGGGAGTGAGGACGTCGCGGTGGATGAGCACCCGGCCGACGGCGTCGAGGATGCGCCGGGCAGCGTCGGCGTGGCCGTTGAACTTGAGCAGGTCGAGGGCCGGCAGCAGCAGCGGCAGCGGGTTCGCCCGCCCCTCCGGGATGGCGTCGCGGCCGCCGCCGTGGAAGCAGGCGTACACGCGCAGATCGTCCGCCACGTACTCGATGCCGTGGGCAGCGCTGATCCCGCCGACGATGCCGGCGGCCAGGTCGCTCACCAGGTCGCCGTACAGGTTGCCCATCACCAGCACGTCGAACTGCTGCGGCCGCGACACCATCTGCATGCAGCAGTTGTCGACGATCAGCTCGCGAGTCTGCAGCTGCGGATATTCGCGGGCGACGGTGCGGAAGACGTCGAGGAACAGGCCGTCGGCCATTTTGAGGATGTTCGCCTTGTGAACGCAGGCGATCGACTTGCGGCCGGCCTTGCGAGCATGCTCGAAGGCGAACCGCAGGAACCGCTCGCTGGCCGTCTTGGTCACGACCTTGATCGACTGGACCACCCCCGGCACGATTTCGTGTTCGATGGCGGCGTACAGGTCCTCGGTGATCTCGCGCATCACCAGCATGTCGATGTTCTGAAACCGGGCCGGCAGACCGGGCAGGTTCTCGACCGGGCGGACGGTGGCGAACAGACCCAGCTCGCGGCGGAGCAGGACGTTGAAGTTGCGCGCCTCCTTGCGAGCCGGCGCCGCCTCGCCGGGCGGCGGCAGCAGCTTGGTTTTAAGCGCCAGGCGGTGCGCGCGGACGGAGTCGAGCAGCGGGGCGGACAGCGGCGGACCGCCCTGCTCCATCGCCGCCCACCCGGCCAGGTGCTCGTCCCAGTCGATGACCACGCCGGCGGCGGCGACGATCTGCTTCACCGCCGGCACCTGGTCCAGCCCGGCGCCGCCCCCCTGGATCAGTGTGACCTTCAGGCTCATGTCGCGTCCTCCCGCGGCGCGGCCGCGGCCCCCGGTGTCACAGGTTGCGGATCAGTTCCTGGGTGATGGTGGCGGTGGTGCCGTCGCCGCCGAGGTCGCGGGTCAGCCCGCGGCGGTTCTGCAGGGTGGCGCGAACGGCGGACTCGACGCGCGCGGCCGGCTGCCGCTGGCCTAGGTGCTCCAGCAGCAGCACCGCCGAGCGGATCAGCGCGATCGGGTTGGCCAGTCCCTTGCCGGCGATGTCCGGGGCCGAGCCGTGGACCGCCTCGAACACCGCGTGGCGGTGGCCGATGTTCGCCCCCGGCACCACGCCCAGTCCGCCGACCAGCCCGGCGCACAGGTCGCTCAGCACATCGCCGAACAGGTTCTCCATCACCAGCACGCTGTAGCGGCTCGGGTCGAGCACCAGCTGCATGCACAGGGCGTCGACGTGGATCTCGTCGAAGCCGACGAACGGGTAGTCGTCGGCGACCTCGGCGGCGACCTTGAGGAACAGCCCGTCGGACAGCGGCATCACGTCCGCCTTGTGGCAGAAGGTGACGCGGCGGCGGCCCTCGCGGCGGGCCAGCTCGAAGGCGTAGCGGACGATCCGCTCGGCGGCCGGCCGGGTGATGACCCGCAGCCCCTCGACCACCCCCGGCACGACGACGTGTTCCTGGCCGGAGTACAGCCCCTCGGTGTTTTCGCGGACGACCACCAAATCGACGCCGCTGTACGGCACGTCGATGCCCGGCAGCGTACACACCGGGCGAATACTGGCGTAGAGGTCGAGATCCTGCCGCAGCCGCACGTTGATCGAGCGATAACCCTTGCCGACCGGGGTGGTACACGGCCCCTTGAGGGCGACGCGGTAGCGGCGGACGAGGTCGAGGGTGGCCTGCGGCAGCGGATCGCCGAACCGCTCGATCGCCGGCAGCCCGGCGTGGGCCTCGATCCAGGTGACGTCGGCGCGGGCGGCCGACAGCACCTCCTGCATCGCCCGGGTGCCCTCCGGCCCGATGCCGTCGCCCGCGATGAGAACGACCGGTGTTGCCAAGACTCTCTCCCTGACGGTGAACACGGCTTTACCGCCAGGGTGGAGAGTGCGCCGCCGTTTGTCAAGCCTCTGGCGAGGCCGGGCGCGGGCGGACGGGTCGCGCCGATTCCTGCCGATTCCCGACGCAGCTGCTGGAATACCGCCGCGGCAGCGGGTACAAGAGGACGAAACCCCGGAGGGCGACTCATGCCGAACGACCCGACCCGCACCGACCGCCGCACCTTCCTCGGCGCCGCCGCCGGCACCACCGGGGCCGCCTTCGCCGACGGCCCCCCTGGCGTGGCAGCCGACCCGCCACCACCCGTTCCCGCCCCCCGCGCCACCTCCGGCGACGCTGTCGAGCCGGACTGGGCCGAGCGGATCACCGTCACGGTCGGGTCGAAGACGGGTGACCTCGTCGGCACCGACGACCGGGTGTTGCAGGCGGCCGTCGATCTGGTGGCGCGGTACGGCGGCGGCACCGTCCGCGTACTGCCGGGGACGTACCGCCTCCGCAACGCCATCCACCTGCGGCCGAACCTGCGGTTGATCGGGACGGGCGGCGATACCGTGCTCGTCAAGGAACCGTCGGTGACAAGCAAACTGGTCGAGGACTCCGACTGGTACGATCAGGAGGTGACGCTGGCAGACGCCCGAGGGTTCCGCCTCGGTGACGGCGTGTGCCTCCGCGCTCGCAACCCGCACAACGGCGGACAGGTGGTGCTCAAGCGGACGCTGGTGGCGCGGTCGGGCAGCCGCTTCAAGCTCGACCGGCCGCTCCGCGACAACCTGTGGCGGATGGGCGACGCCACCGCGGCGACCCTGTTCCCGCTGCTGTCCGGTGACGGAGTGAGCGACGTGTGGATCGAGGGGCTGTGCCTCGACGGGAACCGGCCGAATAACGCGAATCTGGACGGCAATTACGCCGGCTGCATCTTCCTTCAGGACTGTGCCCGGTTCACCGTCCGCCGGGTGATCGCCCGCAACTACAACGGCGACGGCATCAGCTGGCAGATCTGCCACGATGTCACCGTCGAGGACTGCCACAGTCACGGGCACGCGGGGCTGGGGCTTCACCCCGGCTCCGGGTCGCAGCGGCCGGTGATCCGCAACAACCGGCTGGACGACAACGAGATCGGGCTGTTCTTCTGCTGGGGCGTCCGCGGCGGGCGGGCCGAGGGCAACCGCATCACCGACAGCCGGGCGACCGGGCTGTCGATCGGCCACCGCGACACCGATAACCTGATCCGCGACAACGAGATCCGCGGCAGCGGCCGCGTCGGCGTGCTGTTCCGCCCGGAACGTGGCGCCGCGTTCGCCCCGCACCGCACCCGGCTGGAAAACAACCGCGTGGTCGACAGTGGGCCGGACACCGGGGTGGCGGTCGACATCCAGGGGGAGGTCGGCGACCTGCACCTGGTTGGCAATACCCTGCGGGAGACGCGGGGATCGGCCCGCCGGGTCGGTGTGCGGATCGCTGCCGGGGTCGGCGCGGTTCGCCTGGACGGCAACCGCATCGACGGGTTCGCGACGCCGGTGGACGATGGGCGCAAACGGGTGCCCTGACGTGCCAGGGCACCTGCGGCGTCACTTCACCAGCCGGATGTTGGGCGAGGCGACGATGTTGTTGAAGATCGACGTCAGCCGCGTCTGGTAGTCGGCGGGGTTGCCGTCGGCATAGGGGCTGATCTTCGGCCCGGTCGGGTTGTCCGGATCGGGCAAGGCGGTTCCGGCCATCCGCGACATGCGGTCCATCAGGGTGCGGTCCGCCCCCAGGCCGACGCCGACCGAGTGCGTCCGCCAGCCGAGCGCCTGCAGCTGGGTGATCTGCATGAGCACCGCGTTCCGCTCGTACTCGTAGCTGCCGGAGGTGAACCACTCACCGGTCTTGTTGTTGTTGATGAAGTTGTCGATGGTGGTGTTGCTCGACTGCTTGATGTTCGGGATGCCGTCGGAGAGGAAGATAAGCAACTTGTTCGAGTTGGTGCGGGCACCGGACGGGTTCTGCGCCGGGTCGAGGTGGTTGCGCGCCAGGATCATGCCGTTCTCGCTGGCGGTACTCATGGTGTCGTCGGCGACCGCCTGCAGGTCACGCACCGACGCCCGGGCGGCGGCGTAGTCGCAGCTGGTGGCGGTGAGCGGATAGCGAATGGCTCTCGGATCCGCTGTGCCGGGGGCAGTGTCGAAGGCTATCACGCACACGTGGTCCTTGGTGGTTTCCGGCAGCCCGGCGTTGATCTCGGCGATGCGATTGATGCCGGCCATCACCGCCAGCCGGACGGCGTGGGTCGGCTGTTCGCGGGGCGGGAAGGACAGCCCGTAGCCGGGACTGCTCGGGTCGGTGTCGATCTTCCACGGGCAGTTCGGACTTTCACGCGAGATCTGCGTGTATTGCCCACCAGCCTGGCGGTTCCAGCCGAAGTCCATCATGAACTGCACATACGTCTGATAGCCGACCTTGTTCAGGTACGGCGTGATGGTCGAGCTGGTCAAGGTGGGCCAGGCGTCCGGGTAGGGGTTGGACGCGGTGTCCATTTGGTACGATTTCTGACTAGGCGGCGAGTTCGACCCGCCGTTGATGACGTAATCGAGATAATCCTTCCAGTACTGGTAGGAGGCGCTGTTGCTCGAACTGGGCACCGGCTTGGCCTTGGGCATCAGAGTGGCCAGCTGGGTGTCGATAATCCACTTGTAGACCTGTGTCTTGTTCGCCGCGGTGTTCCAGGTGCCGGAGGTGCGGTAGGTGGTCGGGATGCTGGCCTGCTTCAGATACGTATTGGCCAGGTAGTAGTAGGCGTTGTTGTTCAGCTGATTACTCGGAATGTACCCCTCGCCGATGTGCTTGGTGGTGCCGGGGTAGCTGCCGAAGCCGAAGTCGGTGAACACCTGGGCCATGATGTCGGTGCCGATGGTCGGGTAGCCGTTGAAGGCGCCGTTGATGGCGTTGGTCGCCCAGATTTCGCTGTCGTTGTTCATCGACCCGGACAGGTCGATGATGAAGGCGATGTCGCGCGGGTTGGTGACGGCGATGGCCGAGGCCTGCACATCGCGCTTGTCGAAGCCGATGACGCGGCCGAAGAACAGCGGCAACGACTTGCGCGCGGTCACGCGCACGGCGTTGACGCTGGCGGTGCCAGCGGTGAACGTGCGGCTGCCGGTGTTCCAGGTGCCGAACTCGATGTCACTGTCGACCATCGTCACGGCGTCGGTCGTCCCCCCGGCGACGTTGCGGGTGGCGATATCCTTGGCCGCGGTGCGGCCGGCGGTCAGGCTGATCGACATGTCGGCGGCGGCGGCCAACGCGGCGCCGTCGGCGGCGACCTGCAGCTGATTGCGCACCAGCCCGATGTACCCCAGGTCGATGGCGAACGCGGCCACCAGCATCAGGAAAACGAGCAACAAGGCGACCAGGACGACCACCGCGCCCCGCCGCCGAGAGATGGGAATGGGTCGGTGCAGCATGGCGAGCACCTCTCCTTCTTTTCTAGTAACTGGTTACTCGCGGCGCATGACCGCCTGGCCGGTCAGCTTGGAGGTACTGCTCAGGAAGAATGAGGACGGCAGCCAGGTGACGGCACTGACCGGCACGCTGACGGACACCGATACCTTGCTACCGACGGCGGCGGTCGACACGTCCTTGGTCACGGAGTCTACCTGGATGGTGGTCGTCACCTGGCCGGTCGGGATGCCGCCGCCGGTCAGTTCGTTGTTGACGGCGGCGGTGACCTCGGAGTTGGCCGATCCCGGCACGCAACCGGCACGGGCGCCCTCGCGGGCGGCCATCGTCAGGATATTGGCCACCATCACCGCCCGGCCGAACTCGATGGTGCAGAGGATCAGGGTAAAGAGCAGCGGAGCGACCAAAGCCAGTTCGACGACCGCCGCCCCACGGCGGGCAGGCCGGCCAATCGATCCGGGTTGAGAGCGTGCGTTTGCCGGCAGGTTGGCAGGGAGACGGAACAAGCGCATGGCACACCTATTACCACCAGGGTGGTCCGCGAACATTGCCACCCGGACGCCGCTCGCGCCGGGCCAGGGGGGTCGATCGTGGGGGAAGGCGTGGCCAACGGGGAAGGTGCCGTATCACGATCTACGGCAAGTGTTGGTCACGATTCGACAAAAGGCAAGCATTCGAGGAGTCGCACCGACAAATCCGACGGCGACGGATGATCCGGGGCGGTTACCAGAGCGTGTAGCCGCCGTCGATCACCAGCAGCGCCCCGGTCATGTAGCGGGACGCCTCGCTGGCCAGGTAGAGGGCGAGAGGGGCGATCTCGTCCGGCTCACCCAGCCGGCCCATCGGGATGTTCGTCTCGAAGTCGGTCTTGAAGCTCGGCCGCTCGCGGAACCAGCGGCGGTTCGGCTCGGTCAGGAACCCGCCGGGAGCGATGGCGTTCACCGTCACCCCGTGCGGCGCCCAGTCGGCGGCGACGGCGCGGGTGAACCCGACCAGGGCGGCCTTGGCCGTCTCGTAGTGCCGCCCCTCGATCCCGCGCATCGCCACCAGCGGGCCAGCGATCGACGCCACGTTGATCACCCGCCCCCAGCCGCGTTCTCGCATGCCGGCGCCAAGCCGCTGCGTGCAGACGACGGCGCTGGTCAGGTTCAGTTCGAGATACCCGCGCCACTTGTCGAGCGGCAGTTCCTCGGTCTTCAGGTCCTCGCGGCGACCGCCGACGTTGTTGACCAGCACATCGACCCCGCCGAACCGCGCCAGCACCGTGTCGCACAGCGTGGCGGCGGCGTCAGCGTCGTGCAGGTCGACCGCCAGGACGTCCACTGTCCGCCCCAGAGCGGCCAGTTCCTGCCGCGCCTGCTCGAGCGTCTCGGGGGTGCGGCCGACCAGGATGAGGTCGGCGCCGGCCTCGGCGAACGCGCCGGCGATGGCGCGGCCGAGGCCCCGGCTGCCGCCGGTGACGAGAGCGCGGCGGCCGTCGAGACGGAACTGGTCGAACACGCTCATGGCAGCCCCTCGTGACGGCGATAGGGTCTGTTGTAGCTGCCCGCCGCCTCCGGGCGAGTCGTCACGGGGTCAGGTCGAAGTCCTTCGTCACCACCCCGCCGGAGTAGTCGATCGGGACCGTGGCGCTGCGATAGCGTGGCGGCACCCGGACACTGCCGGGCGGGAGCGAGTCGGCGCTGGCGAAGCGGACCTGCAAGGAGCCGCGCGGGGCGTCGGGCATACGGTACTCGCCGTTCTCGTTCGAGGTGCCGCCGGCCACCCGGCCGTCGGCGGTGGTGGCGACCACCTGCACCCCGGCCGCGGGTCGGCCGCCGACGGTGATGGTGCCCCGCAGCACGTCGGCCGGTCCTCGGTTCCCGCCGCCACAGCCAGCCAGGGCGACCGCCAACCCGGCCCACCCGAACAGCAGCAGATACGATCGCATGCGCGGACCTCCAGACACCTCCTGAGTGCTTCCAGGTAACCTGTTACTCCCAGTCGACACCGAGCCGTGCCCCGTCGTCCGGGCAGACGGCCCGCCAGAAGGTGTTGGCCGATACGGTGTCGGTCACGCCGCGGACGCTG
Source organism: Gemmataceae bacterium (assembly GCA_046350215.1). Taxonomy (GTDB): domain Bacteria; phylum Planctomycetota; class Planctomycetia; order Gemmatales; family Gemmataceae; genus JAXMAU01. Next base: position 27,464 of record JAXMAU010000057.1, read on the forward strand.
CCATCCAGCATTGCACAGTGCAGGACGGCGTGGTGCGCCGAACTGGGTAGCCAGCGGACCAGACCGCTCGTGCGGCCGACCTGCGGCTGCAGGCTGGCCCACTTGCCGTAGTCGCCGCCCGGATACAGCGCCTGGTAGTTGGCGAACGACGGGCCGTTCCAGCGGTACGGCTCGCTGCCCGCCTCCGGCGCCGGGTCGCGAAACACGGGCGTGTTCTCCGCCGTGACGATCCGCTCGGTCAAGGCAATGCAGTTCGACGTGCCGTCCGCCACCAGCGCCAGGGTGTAGACCTTCGGCCGCGTCCACACCCAGGTCGACTGGTCGGGACGCACGGGAGCGTTGGGGGTGCTGAACACGCCGGCGTTGGCGTTGTAGCTGGACGCCGCCCAGGTGCCCGATACGCCGGCCACCTTGGCGGTGACGGTGCCGCTGCCGGCGGACGGGTCGGCCGGACACAGGAACAGCGACAGCACCTGCGAGCCGTTGGCCTGGGTCACGCCGTTGGCCGCCTGGTGCAGCCGGTAGAGCGGTTCCTGTTCGACAAACGGCAGCAGCGCCACCAGGATACTGCCACGCGTGCCGCTACCGGCACCGAGCGGCACACTCATGGCCGGCAGGTGCTTCCGGCTCGTCTCATAGCCATGCACGGCGAGGGCCAGCTGCTTGAGGTTGTTCTGACAGACCGTCCGGTTGGCCGCATCGCGCACCTTTTGCACGGCGGGGATGAGCAGGCCGAGCAGGACGGCGATGATCGCAATGACGACGAGCAGTTCGATCAGGGTGAACCCGTGACGTGGTCGCATCGATGCCTCCGGGCGTAAAAGCGACGAACGGCGTACCCCCACCGGAACTATACCCGGCGGCGATCGCGAACCGGCGGCAGGCGGCGGCGGGAACCGATTGGGCGAGGTGGCCTGGGGACCGATCGAGCCGGTCGGGCAAGATAGGGAGGCACCCCCTTCGGCGTGGAAGAAGGGGGACGACACCGCGTCAGAGAGGACAGACAGGGCGGAAAAGAACGGGGCCGCCCGGCAGTGACCGGGCGGCCCCGACGCGACGTTCCACCGGATCAGCTGGTCAGCCCGAAGTCATTGCGCAGACTGCGGTAGACGCTGTGGATGTGGTTCGCCGGGTTGCCGGCCGAGTCGGCCTGCTCGTTGAGGAACTCGATCACGAACGTCGGCCCCTGAATCCGGTAGGTGTACGGCTTGCCGGCGGTGCCGTCGCCGCCGCCGTAGGCGAAGGTCACCTTGTCCAGTCCGGCGTCCTTGATCGCCGCCAGCTCGTGGGCCGCCACCGCGATCGGCATTCGCACTGCGTAGCCCTCGATCAGCTGCCACAGCGCCGCCTTTTGCTTGTCGGTCATCTTGGCCGCCGCCAGCCCGACCGGGTCGCCGACGCTCGCGCGCGGTTTGGCCTCCTCGATCTCCGGGAACGCCTTCGGCTGCCGGGCGACCTTCTTCTGCTCGTCGTCCAGCAGGGCGATCAGGTCGCGGAACGGTTTGACCGCCTCAGGCAGCGCCTCCGTCCCCTTCCGCGCCCCACCCTTGACCACCGCCGGGTTGGCGCCGAGGAAGAACGGCGTCGCCGACACGACCTTGCCGGCCTCGACGGTGAAGTTGAGCGACAGGTGATGGCCTTCCAGCCGCCAGCCCCACTTGCCGGTTTTCGACGGCGTGCCGAAGAAGGTGAGGAAGTACCAGCTCGGGTCGCGGACCATGCGGCCGTTCTTCTCCAGGTCGGCGAGGATCGCCTCCAGGCTCATGATGACGGTCGCCTTGAGGTAGCCCGACTCGCTGGTGCCGGTGCGGAGCAGCAGCCGGGTCAGCTCCTTCTGGCGGTCAGTCATCTCCGCCAGCGGCACCCCGTTGCGGAGGGCGGTCCGCTTCTTCAGGTCCTGCTGCGGCGTGAAGTACCAGCGGAACCGTTCCTTGTCGTCGAAGGCGAACGCCGCCTTCTTCTGCTGTTTGGCGTCGAGGGTGCGGAACAGCGTCTCGGCGGCGACGGTCATCGGCAGCCCCGGCCCCTCGATCTCGCGGGCGACGAAGGCAGCGGTGGACAGCCCGGCGACGATCCCGAGCACGAGCAGGCAACGCTTGACGGTCATCACGGCCCCCAGGTAGGAAACAGCTGAGCTAGAGGCTGGACATTTCATGCGCCCCGCCGCTCACCGGCAAGGGGGAGAAGAGAGGAGAAGAACTCACCACAGAGGAAGAAGGACTCACCACAGAGGTCGGCAAGGCGGCACCTGAACCCATGAAAATGGGCCTATTAGTAGACAGATCATCAGATTGAGGGCGTCTTTCAGGCAGGACGAGGGACACAGAGGAAGAGGATGAGGGAAAGAAGGAAACTGCCGCTGGGTGGCGGAGGCCGGGGTCGCCGGGCGAGCGGGAGCACGTCAGTGCCCCGAGCAGCACACGACCACTCGTGTCTGGACGCACCACAAAAGTAGAATTAAACCTTCTGAAAACTCTCTTTTCTCTCTCTTCTCTTTCTGTTCTTTCTTTGGTGCTCTTTGTGTTCTTTGTGGTTCAACTCTTCTCCCCGAGCCAGTCGAGGGTCAGGCGGCGCATGGCGGGGGTTTCCTCGTGGCCGCAGTCGAACAGCTCGATGCGGCAGTCGTCCGGCCGGCCATGCTGGCGGTACAGGTCGTGCAAATGGGCGGCGATGCGCTCCACGCCTTCCGGCGGGGTCAGCGGGTCGAACCGGCCGTTCAGGCTGAGCCGCGCTCGCGGGACGATCAGTTCGTTGATCTCGTGCGCCTGGAAGTGGTTGAGCAGGCCGGGGACGTAGTAGTAAACGCCGTGCCCCTTCAGGTGGTCGGCGCGGATCAGCGCCTCGTAGTCGGTCAGGCAGCACAGGTCGACGCACAGCCGGATGCGGTCGTCCAGCGCCGCCAGCCACCACGCCTTGGTGGCGCCCATCGACATGCCGAAAACGCCCAGCCGGTGCGGGTCGACCTCCGGCCGGCTGGCCAGGTAGGTCAGCGCCTGCAGCTCGTCGAACAGCATGTGGCCCCACAGCGTCTGACCGTGCCACAGCAGGTACTTGAACCGATCCTGCTCGCCCTGTCCCCCGTTGGCGACCCGCTGCCGTTCGCCGAAACACCACGAGTCGATCGCCAGCGTGACCAGGCCAAGCTGCGCCAGGTCGGCAGCGTAGGCCGGCAGCCCGCGGCAGCCGATGAGCAATTCCTCCTTGCCCAGTCCGTAAACTCCGCCGTGCGCATGCAGATAGAGGACGGCGCCGGCCGGACGGGTCAACCCCTCGGGCACCAGCAGGTACGCGGGGACGGTTTCGATGCCGTTGAGGTCGAGGTCGAGCCGTTCGACGCGGTACGTGGGCGTTTGACGGACGGAGACGACAGTGGCGGTCGGCGGTCGGTGTTGGGCCAGGGTCAGTGGCGGACCGAGCAGCTCGCGCAGCTGCCGGCGGCGGGTCTGGTGGTCCGAAAAGGTCGACATGGGGCGGCGGTCAGCTCACGATGGTGCGGGTGGACGGCGGCGGCGGCGCGTCGGACGACGGCTCGCGGACGAGAAACACGAACTGCCGGTTGCAGATGCGGATCTCGTCGCCGCACTTGAGCGCGGTCGGCCCCTGGATGCGAGCGCCGTTCAGGTAGGTGCCGTTCTTCGACGACATGTCGTGTACGGTGCAACCGGCGTCGTGATGGATGATGATGGCGCAGTGCCGCCGGGAGGCGTACAGATCCTCGACGATGACGTCGTTGTCGGACGAGCGGCCGAGGGTGTTGAGGCCGAGCTTGAGGGGGTAGATGAACTCGCGGTCGAGCAGCCAGAACCGCAGCGTGTCGGGTGGCGGACCGTCGCGGTGGTTGATGCAGGTGAGGCTGGCGTTCGCCGGCCGGTCGTCGGTCTCGGCGCAGAGGGTATGCTTGCCGCGGGCAAGGAGCAACTCGTCGCGGGCGCGGCGAAAGTCTTCGCGCCGCGTCGGTTCGAGGTGAATGCTGTTCAGTCGCGGGTCGCCCATGAGAGGCCGCTCCCGGAGGCGGGGCCGAGCCTTCCGTCACCGCACGCCGCTGCATGCATCGTATGCCACCGGCCGAACAGGTCAACCGCAAAATGGCGGCGATGACGAAAGGCTGGTCCGGAAAACGCCGAGGAGTCAGGACGGGAAAGAGATGTCGACGATCTGGTACTTCAGGGTGCCGCGCGGCACCTTGATCTCGACCTTATCACCGACCTTGCGGCCGAGCAGCCCCTGGCCACGGGGGCTGGTGGTGAGGATCTTGTTGTTGTCGTAGTCCTCGTCGCCGGGACCGACCAGCTCGTAGCACTCCAGCTCGCCGGAGTCGAGGTTCTTGATGCGCACGCGCGTACCGAACACCACGGTGTCCTTCGGCAGGTCGGTCTGGTCGACGATGGTAGCGCGAGCCAGGTTGTCCTTGAGGGCGTCGATCCGGGCCTGGAGCATGCCCTGGTCTTCGCGGGCCGCGTGGTACTCGGCGTTCTCGCTCAGATCGCCCATCTCGCGAGCGGCGGCGATCCGCTTGGCGACCTCGATCATCTCGACGTTCTGCATCCGGTCCAGTTCGGCCTTCTTCTTCTCATACCCTTCCCGGGTCATCGGGACTCGATCGCTCGACATGGCCAGTCATTTCCTTTTCAGGGTGTCCATCGTCTGATCCGTCCCTGCCCGCGTGGTCGGCAGGGTGACCGTCCAGCCCAACGTTGCCGGGGGACGGCCCTGAATCCCCCTGCAAAAGGACTGACCGGGAGGGGCGCCACGCCCCTCCCGGTTGTTACACGCTCCATCTTGGCCACCGCGCCGCGGGTTGTAAAGGTGGATTCTTGCAGGAACAACGCCGACCGGGCGCGGCGGGGACAGCCGACAGCCGGCGTGTCTTGCATCGTCGGCCGTCAAACGCTATGGAGCGGACGCTTCGCCCCCCGTCGGTCCGGTTCTCAGGAGCGGCCATGAGCGATCCCCAGTCCCCGGCGCCGTCCGGCCCCGACGCGCTCGAAGCGCGGCTGGAGCGGGACGAGGTGGTGCTCTTGCCGTCCGCGCCGTTCCCGCTGCCGTTCGGCGACGACCTCGCCTTCCTGCTCCGGCAGACGGTGGCCGGACCGGCGCACAAGCACATCACCTTCGACCCGCAGGGCGGCGAGTTGACCGGGTTCGCCCGTAGCGACGACGACGGCCAGCCGGCCCGCCTGCGCGGCGTACTGGCGGCTTTTTCGGTCGGGGTGACGCGCTGGCTGTACGAGGCGCTGCCGCGCTACCGCGGCGGAGTCGAGCCGGACCGCGTCAGCTTCCGCCCCGAGGAGGAGGCGACCCGGCCGCTGCGGCCCAACGCGCGCAACGACCTGCTGCACATCGACGCCTTCCCGACCCGGCCCGCGCGCGGCCGGCGGCTGCTGCGGGTATTCGTTAACCTGAACCCGAACGAGCCGCGTGTGTGGGCGACGTCGGAACCGTTGCCGCGCCTGCTGGAACGGCACGGCGCGCGGATGCGGGCGATCGGCGGCGCCTGGCTCGACCGCGTCGGCGACGGGCTGCTCGACCTGTTCCGTCCGCGCCTGGCCCGGCCGACCGCGGCCGACCGGCAGATGCGGCGACTGCATGACTACCTGAAGGCGAACCACGAGTTCCAGGAGCGCAGCCCGCGGCGGCTGTGGCGCTTCCCGCCCGGCGCCGCCTGGCTGGCGATGACCGACGGCTGCTGCTACGCCGAGCTACGCGGCCGGCACGCACTGGAGCACTCGTTCTTCGTCGCCCCGGCGGTGCTGCTCTACCCCGACCGGGCGCCGGCGGCGCTGCTGGCCCGCGCGGCGTGAGTCATTTGCCGAGCAGCTCTTTCACCAAAGCATCGGCGTCGTACAGCCGGGACAGCGCTTCCAGCACCGCCCGCGCGTGAACGCTGATGTGCCGCGCCTGCACATCGGTGTAGACGAAGTTGCGCACCAGGCCGTGCCGGTTGCGGTCGAAGTTGACGCCGACCAGCTCGCCGGCGCGGTTCAGCACCGGGCTGCCGGAGTTGCCGCCGATGGTGTCCGCCGTCGAGGCGAAGTTGAATGGCGTTTTGAGATCCAGTTTTTCCTTCCCGTCCCGCCCAGCGTGCCGGCAGCACGAACGGCTCGCGATGACCCAGCCGTTCCGGCTCGCCTCGAACGCCGCCGAACGTGGTGGCATACGGCACCGCGGCGCCGTCGACGGTGTACCCCTTCACCAGACCGTAGGCCGCAGGGTGAAGGTGGCGTCGGGAGCGACGTCGGTGCCGAGCAGCTTGAAGCGAGCGGCGGCGATCTGTCCCATCGCCTGGCGGATCGGCTCCTCCACCTCCTCCTCGTAGCGCTTGCGAACGGCGCGGGCCTCGTCGTCCACCAGCCGGGCCAGGGCGATCAGCGTGTCGGTGGACGCATCGACCGCCGCGCCGGCCGACAGCCGCTTCCGCTCGTCGACGTCGATCACCCGACTGCCGGCGATCAGCTCGGCCGGTCGGCGGGCGATTTACCGGCGAGTACGCGGCGGAGAAGCGGATGCTCGCCGCCCAGCTTGCTCGGCCAGGAAGCTGAGCGACCCGGCCAGCCGTACCCGCTCCAGCTCCGGGTAGATCAGCGCCGGCGAGAACAGCTGGAACTCCATCGACGCCAGCCGGGCATCGCCGTACTCGCGGAGCCGGTTGCCGCTCGCCTTCGGCCGTTCCGCCGCCAGCCGCACCAGGTGGCGGGCGATGCCAAACAGCTCGCCGTCGAACGCATCGCCGCGCTCCAGCAGGTAGTACAGCCGCTCGAACCCGGCCAGCGCCTTCTGCGTCGCGGCGATGCGCGTCCACGCCTCGCCGGTCGCCGGGTCGAGGGTCGTGTCGCCCTGCACGCGCTTGCGGAACGCTCGCTCGTCGCGTTCCCTGGCTGCCAGGATGGCCGGGTCGAGTAGCCCCTGGTACTGGCCGGTGAACGCCTTGCGCGCGTTGGCGACGCGGTGCAGGTCGCGGGCCGCCATCCGCGTCTCGTCCGGTCCTCGCGCCGAGAACTGCGCCAGCAGCGCCTCCAGCTGGCGGAGCCGCGTCAGGGTGTACGGCAGAGTGACGTCGCGGCGGTGCTTCAGCATCGCCAGCGTGTCCTGCCGGTTGGTCGTGCCGGGATGGCCGGTGACGAACACCAGCTCGCCCTCGATGGGGCCGGCGGCGCTCCAGCGGAAGAAGTGCGGCGGGCGGGCCGGCCTGTCGTTCTCGTAGGCGCGGAAGAAGCAGACGTCGAGGTTGAAACGCGGGAACTCGAAGTTGTCGACGTCGCCGCCGAAGAAGGCGATCTCCTGCTCCGGGGCGAAGACGAGGCGAACGTCGGTGTACTTCTTGTAGCGATACAGATGGTATTGCCCGCCCTGGTAGAGCGTGACGACGTCGCTGCGCAGTCCGGTCGCCTCGGTCGACTCCTTCTCGATGCGGGCGATGGCGGCGCGGCGAGCGGCGGCGGCCGACGCCGGAGTCGCGCCCGGCTTCACCGCTCCCTGGACGGCGGCGGTCACGTCGACGATCTCCTGAAGCACGTTCAGCTCCAGGTCGGGGCACTTCAGCTCCTGCCGGCGGGTGCGGGCGAGGTAGCCCGTCTGCAACAGGTTGCGCTCGCGACTGCTCAGCTTGCCGATGGCACTGGCGCCGATGTGGTGATTGGTGACGATCAGCCCGTCGGCGGAGACGAACCCGCCGGAGCCGCCGTTGTTGAACCGCACCGACGCCCGCATGGCGCGGGTGAGCCAGTCGTCGGTCAGGGCAAACTGATGGCGGTCTGCCAGGCGGCGGCGCGGCGGCGCATTGAGCGGCCACATCCCTTCGTCGGCATGCACGGTTGTCTCCGGGAGCATCAGCAGGGGGAGCGTCAGGACGACGACGAGCGGCAGCGAGCGTCGCACGGGGTCGGTTCTCCGTGGCGGGGCCGGTTCGTAAGATGGAACGGCATCGTGGATCGTAGGTGAATCGTCCGCAAAAAGGAAGCAGAAGGAAGGCATCATGGCGCGCGTCACGTTGCTGCTGGCGGCCCTGCTGGCGGCCCTGCCGGCGGGGCCGGGGGCGGCGGAGCCGGCGGTGGAGGAGAAGGCCGCCGAGCCGGCCCCGGCCGGCACCTGGAAGGTGATCCTGCCGCTGGTCGGCGAGGAGGAGGCCGGCCAGCCGCGCTGGCTGGTGCGGTTCGACAAATCCGGCGACGGCTGGACCGGCACCGTGCTGGCGTCGGCGCGGCAGTGGCCGAAGGCGACGGTCGAGAACCTGCAAGTGGAAAGCGGCCGGCTCCGCTTCCTGCTCAAGACGGTGACGCTGACGCTGGCGTGCGATGTCAAGCTGCCGAAGGAGGCGGCCGGGCCGAAGCTGTATGGCGCAGCACTGCTGCGCAAGCGGGCCACGCCGCTGGAGCTGGAGCGGACCACGCTCACCAGCCTCGACCCGTTCGCCCAGGCGCGCGAGATGTTCGGCAAGCAGCCGCTCGGGCACGAGGCGGTGCAGATGGCGATGAGCCTGCTGGGCAAGGCGGAGGCGCAGAAGCTGCCGCCGGAGGAGGTGCGCGCGGCGGCCGAGAAGGCGGTGCGCTCGGCGACGCTGTACGGGCCGGGATGGCAGCGCGACGTGCTGCTGGCGGTGGCGTCGGTGCTGGTCGACCAGAAGGGGTCGGAGGCGATCGCGCTGCAGTACGCCCGCCGCGCCGAGGGGCTGCTGGAGGACCGCGAGCCGGCGTCGACGCACAAGCGCGTGCTGGAGGTGCTGGCGGCGGCGCTGGAGAAGGCCGGCAAGGCGGACGAGGCGAAGCGCGTGCAGGCGCGGCTGAGCAAGCTCGACTTCCGCATCAAGCCGCGGCCGTTCGCCGGCCGCAAGGGCAAGAGCGACCGGGCGGTGCTGGTGGAGCTGTTCACCGGCGCCCAGTGCCCGCCGTGCGTGGCCGCCGACCTGGCGTTCGACGCGGTGGCCAAGAGCTACAAGCCGACCGAGGTGGTGCTGGTGCAGTATCACATGCACGTCCCCGGCCCCGATCCGCTGACCAGCCCCGACGGCGAGGGACGCGTGGAGTTCTACAGCAACGTCATCCGCGCTGCCCCGACGATCCTGTTCGACGGCCGGCAGGCGGCGCCGGGCGGCGGCGGCAGCGACGACGCGATCGACAAGTACGACGAGTATGTCGACGTGCTGGCCGCCTTGCTGGAAGCGCCGGCGAAGGCGACGGTACAGGTGTCGGCCGCCCGCAAGGGGGACAAGGTGGAGATCGCCGCCGAGGTGGGCAAGCTGGACGAGACGGGCGAGGATGTCCGCCTGCGGTTGCTGCTGGTCGAGAAGGAGGTCGCCTACAAGGGCACCAACGGCATCGCCGTCCACTCCCACGTCGTCCGCGCCATGCCCGCCGGGGTATACGGGGTGGCGCTCACCGACAAGAGCTACAAGAAGACGTTCACCGTCAACCTGGACGAGCTGCGCAAGCAGCTCAAGGAGTATCTCGACAAGTACCAGGAAAAGCGGCCGTTCCCGACCAAGGAACGGCCGATGGAGTTGAAGGAACTGGCGGTGGTGGCGTTCGTGCAGAGCGACAAGACCGGCGCCGTCCTGCAGTCCGTCTGGGCCGACGTGAAGGGCCAGTGACTCGTCGTGGCCCTCGTGGCGGCGGCGGACCACCCCGGTTCGCCGCCGCCGCTGTTCCCATCCTGCCCCGGACGCCCGTCCAGTTCGACTTGTTCTTTTCGTCGCCGCGGACGACAATCGCCGCGATTGACGCCCGGAGGGCGAGATCGTCGGGACGGGAGGGATCCTTTCATGTCGCACAGAGCGCTTGCCGCCCTGGCGGTCGCGGTAATCCTCGGGGTAGCCGCCTGGGGCACGCTCTACTCACGCCACCTACAGCCACGCCAAGCGGCTCCGCACCGTCGAAGCCGGCCGATTCTACCGCTGCGGCCAGCTGACCGCCGCCGGATTCGCCGACGCCGTCGAGCGGTTCGGCATCCGCACCGTGGTCAACGTTCAGGAGGACGTGCCCGACCCGGAGGTGTGGCGAACGTTCACCGACCGCCGCCGCGTCCCCGAGACCGAGGTGTGCCGCCAACTGGGCGTTCGCTACGTCTGGCTCGCCCCCGATCTGGTGCCGCCCGGCCGGCCCGGCGACCGAACGTCCGTCGGTGATCGACCGCTTCCTGGAAGTGTGCGATCGCGAAGACGCCTATCCGATCCTGCTGCACTGCAAGGCCGGGCTGCATCGCACCGGACTGCTGTCCGCCGTCTACCGGATGGAGTACCAGGGGTGGTCGCGGCTGACCGCCTTCCGCGAGCTGCGTGCCCACGGCTTTGGCGACTGGGCCAGCACCTCCGGCAACGTGTATGTCGAGCAGTACCTGATGCGGTACACCCCGCGGTCGCCGCGGACCGGGCTGGCCGCCGGCACCACGCCGCTCCGACCCCACTGACGGGAAGGCCGCATGATTACTCAGATCGACCGGCTGATGATCCGTGGGTACTTCAAGTCCTACGCCATCTGCCTGATCAGCCTGCTCACCCTGTACGTGGTGGTGGACATGTTCACCAACCTCGACGACTTCGTGTCGCATCACTCGGCGGGGTTGTCGGCGGTGCTGCTGCGCATCGTCAGCTACTATGGCTATCGGGTTCCGCAGTTTTTCGATCGGCTGTGCGAGGCGATCGTGCTGCTGGCCGCCATGTTCACGGTGGCGATGATGCAGCGGAACAACGAACAGGTGCCACTGCTGTCGGCGGGCATCTCGACGCACCGCATCGTCACCCCGGTGCTGCTGTCCGCCTGCGTCATGCTCACCCTGACGGTGCTCAACCAGGAGCTGATCATCCCGCGCATCGGCCACAAGCTGATGCTCGACAAGAACGACCCCGACGGCGACAAGGAGACGATGGTCCGCGGCGGCTACGAGCCGAACCTGATCCACATCGAGGGCGAGCGTGCCCATCGCAAGACGCAGACGGTGAAGAACTTCCGCTGCACCATTCCAGAGAGTCTGGCGGGCAACCTGATCCACATCACCGCGCTGGAGGCCCATTACAGCCCCGGTGACAACGACCAGCACAAGGGCCGCTGGGAGCTGACCGGGTGCGTCCCGCGCGACCTGGAGCCGATCCCCGACGTGCTCGACGTCCGCGACGCCGGCCGGTATTACCTGCACACCCGCAGCATCGACTTTAGCACCCTGGTCCGCGACCCGAAGTGGTTCACCCTGGCGTCCACCGGGCAGCTGTACCAGGAGCTACACAAACCCGAGTCGACGCGGCTGGCGGCCATCGCCGTGCTGTTCCACACCCGGCTAACGCGCCCGCTTCTCGGTATGGTGTTACTGGTGATGGGGCTGTCGGTGATCCTGCGCGACCAGAACCGCAACGTCATCATTTCGGCCGGCCTGTGTCTGGTGCTGTGCGCCGTCTTCTTCGTCGCCGTCCACACCTGCAAGATGCTCGGCGACAATGAGTACCTGACGCCGGCGATGGCGGCGTGGCTGCCGGTCATTCTGTTCGGCCCGTTCGCCGTGGCCATGTTCGACGCCGTTCACACCTGAGCCGGGCCATTCCTTGACCTGAGGGGTCCCATGTTCCGCACCGTCCTCGGGTTTGCAGTCGCCCTCCTCCTGTTTCTGGGCGGGGGCGAACTGATCGTCCGCTGGTTCCCGCCCGCCGACCTGTGCCAGCACCTGGGCAAGGCGTCTCCTCTCACCGGGCCATTCCGTGCGGATGCGTCCTTCGGCGTTCAGTACCGCTCCTGGGAAGCGTTCGAGTCGCTCTACCGGGACCGTCTGCAGTCTTACGCCGACTGCCTGAGCGGCCAGGAGAAAAGGCCGGTCTGGGCCTTTTTCGGCAACTCGTTCGTGCAGGCGCAAGGC